>CAXPPN010000023.1:0-86988 GCA_964219345.1 Aeromicrobium sp.
AGCTCTGACTGTAACTAAACCATAGGCATATCTTCTTCCTTCAATTCTACTTTTTCTAATCCTCTTAAATAGGTAAAACTTAAATTTTTTTAATTTGAAATATAACACAATTCAATTATGAAAAAACCACTTTTACTCTCCGCTTTATTCATCTTCGCTTGTAGTAGTGATGGTGAGATTTAATTTCCGAAACGACTAAAGTTCCCCATTCCGTCGCTATCAATATTATCTACTTCTTGGCTATAATTATTTTCTTCTCTTTGTTTTTTTGTACCATAGAATATGTTCCAAACTAAAAAATAAACATAAACAACAAAAATTATAAACCCTATAATAAAAATACCTAAGTCCATTATTTTCTTCTTTGTCTTATGGCTATTGCGAATAGTAAAATTGTCCCAGGCCAATGAGCTGAATATTGCGCCTCCTCAACTTTACCTAAAAACCCTAATAATACCGAATAAACAAGGCATATGAATGCAAGAATAACAGGGTACCATTTATATATGAAATCTTTAACCATAATTAATTATTTTTAAATATTATACAATAATAAAGTTAAAAAAATTTAAATTTGTTAAATTATAATTAAATTATTTATAGTATTACAAAATTATGGCGCTTATTTGGCATTTTAGCTTATTCTTAAATCGCGTTGGTGTAATTTTATTGTTCGTTAGATGTTTTTATTAGTTTTATTTTGCAAGTAAATTTCTGTATATTTGGAAACCAAAATTAAACTTTATATTATGAAAATTAAAACAGGATGTGTAGGGTTTCATGTGGCGTTTAAAGTGCCAAATAATGACACCGAAAGAATGGAAACCTTTCTAAACACACATGAATCATTTATGCGTGAAACACATCATATCGATGGGGATGTAGAGCCTATTATTCTATGTTATGCTGTAATGAAAAGTCCAGAGTTCAACAATCCACTAGACTCAACCAGTGGAGAAACAGGCCACACGTTATATGGAATTACAGAAATATATAAGGGTCCCGAGGGCGCACAAGCACATATGCAACTAGGACAACAAAGAACAGAAATGTTTGCAGAGCTTATAAACTTGACTGGGCAATATTGTGTCAGTGGAATATTAGGAGCGCCTGTTGTTCGATCTATGTAGAAAAAATAAAAATCAATTTTACATCAATGAACTGATGTAAGCCATAAAAAAACCCACTCATTGAGTGGGTTTTTTAATTGTTTTCGGAAAACGTATTATGCTTTCTTCACAAATGGAAGACCAGTTTTTTCATTTTCAACAATCTTTTTCCCAGCAGGAAGATCACATGAGTTTGAACGCTCATCTTTTGCGAAATAATAAATTGTTTGGTTTCTTCCACCTTTCAAGACAACGTCTTTAGTGTGTAAATAATACGTTTTTCCTTTGCTGTTTTTAAATGAATATCCCATAATATAATTTTATTTTAGTCCAAATTACAAAAATTACTTCGGTAATACCAAAAAAATTATCAGATAAATGACATTTTTTTTAAGAAGTAGAGCTAATTGTTAATAAAATCCAATATTTCTGAAAAAACAAGCTCCAAATCTCGTGGAATTTCTGGTTTCCCCCACGGATGTTTAGCGCCAAAAACATGATTCCCCCCCGAAACTTTATAAATGATACTTGTTTTGCTCCATAAATTCAATTGAGTTGCTTCAAAAAAAGGCACAGCAGTATCTGACTCTCCATGAACAATTAGATGTGGAATACTAATTTTTGTGGCCGCATTTTCTATACTTAATCGATTTTCATTAGCTATAAAATCTTGATAAAACTGATAGTTGTGTGGCATTTTTTGTTTTGTTCGACTGTTTTCAATAAAATACACCCCTTTTTCCTGCCAGATTTTTAGTGCTTCCCCTTGTGGAAATCTTGATTTATAATCACTTACTCCTGCTAGGGTGATTAGTTTTTTTACTCGAGAATCTTCTGATGTTTTAATTGTAACAATTCCCCCACCTCTGCTGTGACCCATCAAAATAAGGGTTTCAACATCTAATGCTATGTGACTTTTATAGCTATTAAAAACCATTTCGATAATACAATCTAAATCATCAAGCTCTTTTGAATAGTTATTTTCTGCAAAAGCGCCCAAATCTGGAAAATCTATGGGCTGAGTCACAGTTCCTCCATTGTGAGAAAAATTGAACTTTAAAAAAGCAACACCTTGTAAAGCAAATGCTTCTGCCAATAAATTCCATGCGCCCCAATCTTTAAAACCTTTGTAACCGTGGCAAAAAATAATCAGTGGCGCTTTTTGTATAGCATCATTATAAAACAAATCATATATAATAGAACGGTCTGTTGCTCTTTTGATTTCTTTATTTAATGTCTTTACAATCATACTTCTTTTTCAATAAATGAAATATTAGAATTAAACAATTCGAAAAGTAGGCTTTTCAACTCATTTTCAAAAGCTTGTAAAACCTCTGATGTGATATATTGTTGCTTAGAAGCTCCCAAACCTGGTTTATTCTTTTTAGTGAAATTTATAACCCTTGCTTTGAGGTTCTTAAATGAATAAATTCCAGCTACAGTTAGGCCCTCAAATGGTTGGCTTTTGCTTAAAATATAGGCATACATCAAAACCTGAAAACTCTTGTTGTGTTTCTTGTAATCTTTTGTAATTTCATCCCATTCAATCAAATTCAAATCTACTTGCGAAACTTTTGAAGTCTTATAGTCAATAATGCGCTGAGCCCCATTGCAAATATCAATACGATCGACATTCCCTTTTAATTTTATCGGAAATTCAAACTCAGGATATTGAAAATCAAATTCCACAGTTTCCTCAATAGATTGAATTAGGACTTCGTTACCATCTTTTATAAACCGAATTTCTTCATCTATAAAATTATGAATATACCGTTTTGCAATTTCAAAACTTATAAAATTTTTACCCATCGAAAGATCGCCTTTCTTATATAGTTTTTTAAAAAAATGATAAACTGTGTCTTGAATTTTTGGTTTAAGGGTTTCAAGTTTAGAAACCTCTAATTTATGGCCAACAAAATTGGAGTAAAATTCTTTTAAAGTAAAATGAATCACGCTCCCAAAAGTACTGGCTTCTATGCTTTCTTCTAATTCATTGGGTTGTTCTATCCCAAGAATCTTGTAATTATAAAAATCAATAGGATTTCTTATGTATTGTCCCAGGGATGAGGGAGAAAAACCCTCTACTGCAATAGATTTTAATTGCTCTATAATTTGCGGCGTTTTTATAACTTCTTGCGGTTTTAAATTTTGCATAGAAATTTTTGGGACAACAATTTGATGTGTAAGGTTGTGAAGCCCTTCAAATTGTAGCTGCGCAAGAAATCGACTTGGCTCACCTCCATTCAGTACGTCTGGTTCTGTGTTGTAAACAAGATGAATATTTTTGGCGCGCTGCAAAAGTCGGTAGAAATGATACGTATATATTGCGTCTTTTTCTTTATAAGTTGGCAAGCGGTTTTCTATCTTAACATCAAAAGGTATAAAAGAATTTTGTGTTTTCCCTGCAGGGATAATCCCTTCGTTTACAGAAACTAAAATAACCGTTTCAAAATCTAAAACACGAGATTCCAACATCCCCATAATTTGCAATCCTTTGAGTGGTTCTCCTTTAAAATCTAAAGTTTCTTTATTTAATAATTCTTGATACAAACCATAAAGTGTCTTTAAAGAATTTATATAAGAATACGTTGCATCTAAATGTTCAATCTGATTGAATAATTCTAAGAATCTTAGTAAATATTCCTTGGGCAAAAACTGTTCCCCTTTTTGAGCTTCATAAGATTTCTTTAGCTCAAAAATTAAGGTTTTTAGTTGTTTTAAAGCATGTTTAGGTTGGTTATTCCAAGGCTCAAAAATAAGCTTAAACCTTGACTCTAATTCAGGGGCAAAACCTATTAATTGGCTTAAAGTAACTAGCGTATAGTTCTGATGCTTAATGGTCTTAAAAACACTATTGAGTTCAACGGTGTGATTTAAAAAAAATGGTGCAATAAAAGGGTGTGATAAAAGCCCAATCACATCTTTATGATTATAGGTTCCAATAGAAGTCTTGTGAAGTTGAAACCATTGTTCAATAAAAGAGGCAAATGGAATTTGACGTAGTGGCAAGCCCATTGTAATATTGATATTATCAATTTGTTTTGGAATTGAATTTAAAATTGGTAAGAGTAAGGACTCATCTGCTAGGACTAAAGCGGTGTTTTCAAGAGCATTTTCTTTATATAAATCATCTAGAAGCTCTCCAATATATTTAACCTGACTAATGTTTTTTGGGGTACCAGTAATATGAATTTTTTTATGACTTTGATAATTTTTTGTAGCCCAATTAAATTTATGTGTTTTAAAAAACCGCCACTCCTTTTTGTATTGCCGAATAAAATGCCCTGCATCATGAATAGGGCTATCTAAAAAAATGTGGCCTATATCCCAATAAATTTGTGCACGCTGTTGGTGTAACAACTCTTGAATAATGATAGATTCTGAAGAATTAAGGGCGTTAAACCCTAAAAATATATGTTCGCCTCGACGAGTATTCTGAATATAATCTTCAAGGTTTTCTACAGCAGCTCTATACATTAGACCCTGATATCCAACGCCTTTGTCTGTCAATTGTTGGTTGAAGCTGAAATAATACTCTTTTATTTGTTGCCAAAAATATAAGTACCCTTTTATCATTTTGGTGGGATTGGGGTCCAAAGACCAATGGTTCATTTTTTGAACTTCACTGATATAATCAAATATTTTTGATGGAGAAACTAAGTATCTGTCAATTTCATTAAAATCCTGTACTACAATAGTAGCCCATTTTGAAAATTGATCAAACGGTTCTACTTTGTCCTTTGGGTTGAGGCTTTTGTAAACACTATAAAATTCGAAAAGAAGCTCTATTGAACTTATTTTTCTTAATTGAGAAAGCTCTTCGATAAACGATTCAATGGAGCATATTTCAGGTAAAAAGCTAGCCTTATCAATATAATTTGATAATTCTTGCTTCAAAAACAGGCCTGCACGTTTGTTTGGAAGTATAAAGGTTAATCTTGAGAAATCTTTCTCTTGATTTTTCAGTTCTTTGAATATGTCTGAAATGAAGCTTCCCATACCCTAAAAATAAAAAACGCCTCGCAAAAGCGAAGCGTTTTTAAATTTATTTTTGAGATTTAGAAAATTAATTCGCCAATTTTACCTCAACACGTCTGTTAGTTGCACGTCCTGCTTTTGTGTTATTTGAAGCAATTGGTGCTGTTTCACCATATCCAACTGATGTCAATCTTGAAGTGTCAACGCCGTTAGCGGTTAAGTAAGACACAACTTTTGCAGCTCTCGCCTCAGAAAGTTTCTGATTAAATTTCTCTGATGCTGTACTGTCTGTATGTCCTTCTACAACAAAATTTGCTTTTGGGTATTCTTTAAGGATAGCCACGATTGCTTGAAGTGTTTCGTTTGCAGCTTCCTTAATGTCAGATTTACCTGTATCAAAGTTGATTGTTCTTGCGTAGCTAGTCAACTGAGCTTGTACTTCTTCATTTGGTGCCTCAGGACAACCATTGTTTGCAACTGTACCAGCTTCATTTGGACATTCATCGTCTTTGTCTAAAACTGAATCGCCGTCAGTGTCTGGCCAAGGACATCCACCGTTTGCTGCATCTCCTGCAACAGTTGGGCATTTGTCTTCAGCATCCGCAACACCATCGTTGTCTGCATCTGGGCAACCGTTTAGGGCAGCAACACCTGCAACGTCTGGACAATTGTCTTTATTGTCAGAAATGCCATCGCCATCTGTATCTGGACAACCATTGAATTCTGCTAAACCAGCAACGTCTGGACATGTATCTTCTGAATCTTGTATACCATCACCATCTGTGTCTGGGCAGCCGTTAAATTCTTCTAACCCTGGCACTTCTGGACATGCATCTTTTTTGTCATAGATTCCATCACCGTCTGTATCTGTTCCTCCAAAATTCAATGAAAGACCTAAAGAGTGTTGAAAATGTGTTGTACCATAATCTTGGAAAGTATGCTTATAGCTCGATTGATAAGTTAAACCAAGATTGTCAGAGAACCAATATGAAAGACCTACAGTACCATTAGCTGTTGCAAAACCAATATTAGCGTCTGAATCTCCTCCAGAATTATTATTGTAAGGACCTTCTTGAAGCCAAGAATAACCACCACCTAAACCAACAAATGGTTCAATTTTGTCTAATCCTAAAATCTCTGATAAACTATATTTTACAACTCCATCAAGAGCATAATAATTTAATTCGCTAACCTTTACAGTTTCATTGGTTGCATAATTAGATCCCCATTTTTCTATTGTATTAAAAGAACCTGTAATACCAAATGAGAAGTTATCATCTAAGTATTTGCTAAAACCAAATGAAGTTATTGATGGATAAATATTCCAGTGGCCTGTTGCATTGAAGAACTCATCAAAAAATTCTCCTTGAGGAGAAGGCTCTCCAACAGGATAAACATCAACTGCATTTATTCCTATAGAAATTTGCCATGGGTTATCTTCGGTTTGTGCATTTACATTTGCCACAAAAATTATTAGCATAAAAGTAAGTGCTAAACTTTTTAAATTTTTCATAATTTATTTAATTTTTTATAAGTTAAATTCAATGCAAAAGTAACATGTTAAATTCACTAAACAAATATAATGCTAATAAATTATGCTTTTTGAGTAAAAAAACTAATAATCAGTAAGTTATGAGATAATATTGAGGGCGTCACCAACTTTTTTAAAAGCCTGTATTGCGATGTCTAAATGATGTCTTTCATGAGCTGCCGAAAGTTGGACTCGAATTCTAGCTTTTTCTCTAGGTACAACAGGGAAGAAAAAGCCTATAACATAAATCCCTTCATCTAATAGCATATTCGCCATTTTTTGCGCCAATTTTGCATCATACAACATTACTGGAACGATTGCAGAATCTCCATCAATAATATCAAATCCAAGAGATTGTAGGCTTTTTTTGAAATAGGTTGTGTTTTCTTCTAATTTATCGCGTAAACTCGTGTCATTTGATAATAAATCAAACACTTTTATTGATGCCCCTACCAATGCTGGGGCTAAAGAATTTGAAAATAAATAAGGCCTTGATCGTTGTCGAAGCATCTCTATTATTTCTTTTTTACCTGTTGTGTATCCGCCCATGCCACCGCCAAGGGCCTTACCCAATGTTCCTGTTATGATGTCTATACGACCAAGAACATTTTTCTCTTCTAAAGTGCCTATGCCTGTTTTTCCAATAAATCCTGCTGCATGACACTCATCAATCATTACTAAAGCATCATATGTTTCTGCTAAATCACAAATCTTATCTAAAGGCGCTACAAGACCATCCATCGAAAACACACCATCAGTTACTATAATTTTGAATCGTGCCTCGCTGTCACTTGCGGCTTTTAGTTGTGCCTCCAAGTCTTGCATATCGTTATTTTTGTAACGGAAACGTTTTGCTTTACACAAGCGAACTCCATCAATAATTGAAGCATGATTTAAACTGTCCGAAATTATAGCGTCTTGATCAGTAAGTAGAGGTTCAAAAACGCCTCCATTGGCATCAAAAGCTGCAGCATACAATATCGTGTCTTCTGTTTGATAAAATGAGGCTATTTTTTGTTCTAACTTTTTATGAATGTCTTGAGTTCCACAAATAAATCGAACAGAAGCCATTCCAAATCCATGGGTGTCCATAGTATCTTTTGCTGCCTGAATTACTTCTGGATGATTGGCGAGGCCTAAATAATTATTAGCACAAAAATTTAAAACTGTTTGTCCTGTTTCTAATGTAATTTCAGCCCCTTGAGAAGACACAATGATGCGCTCCTCTTTAAATAAGCCTTGCTCTTTTATATTTTCAAGCTCTTGTTTTAAGTGTTGTTTTATGGTTTTATACATAAGATTCGTTTAGGTAAATAATTTTAGGTTCAGCTCTGGGTGAATATAAACCAATATTTTTTTGTCAATTTTATAGCCCATATGCTTAATAATTGATGCATAATTTTCTAACTGTTGCTGGTGTTTATCATTATAAACTCCCGTTTTATAATCTATTATTACAGCACATTTTGCCTGAGTAATTACCAAGCGGTCTGGAATTATAATTTGACCTGTGCTCGTCATAATTTCTCGCTCATTATAAACCTCAACATCTGTGCTAAAATAAGATTTAAGTTGTGGATGAAAAACTATAGACTCCATAATTTGACAAAGCTCCTTACTTTGTGCTTGAGAAATTAACCCTTCATCCATTGCTGTATTAAGCACCATTTGAATGTCTGATGGCAAATACACTTTTGACAATAAAAAATGGATTAAATTTCCTTTTTCTATAGCCTCTCTTTGGGTGGTATCCCAAAAATAATCTGCCTTTGTTGCCATTGAAACATTCAACTGATGTTTTGGAGTTGAAATAAATTTCTTTTGTGGTGTTATAGGAATTTTTGGATCATCATCTTGATCAATGGCTTCTATCTCGCCAAAACTGTAAGACAAAATACCTTCAGCCCATTCGCCTTCTTCCTTAAGAAATCCTATCAATAAATCTGAATAGGTTTTAAAATCATCTTCTGATTTGGAGGCTCCTGATGCATTTCCAATAATATAGAGCTGCTCTGCTGCTCGTGTTAAGGTCACATAGAGTAAATTGATATTATCCAATTCTAATTTTGACTGATGTTCAATATATTTGGCTTCCCCCTCTGCGCTATAATGTTTAAAATCTTTATTATAATTCATTAGAAAAAACGGAAAATCTTCATGTAAGTGAGCAGTAGGCATCCATTCTTTTGGCTCAATTTCTTTATAAATATCAAGCTCTGCAAAAGGAAAAATAACAACTGGAAATTCAAGACCCTTAGATTTATGTACAGTCATAATTTGTACCGCGTCCATCCCTTTTGGAGAAACTATACTAAGAGAACTTTTCTTTTGCTCAAAATACACCAGAAACTGTGATATATTGGAGGACTGTTTCTGAGAAAATTCAAAAACTATATCCAAGAAAAACTGAACATGTGCGTTCGTATCCTTAACTAAATGAAATGTTGTTACAATATATTCTGAAAGCTCATACACAGAGAATTGAATAGCAGCACGAGGGTCAAAATTAATGTCTAACTGAGTTAGTTCTGCAAAAAATGAAAAAGAATTTAACGATAAAAAATTCAATCTAAATTGATGTCCGTCTTCAATTTTATATTTATCAATTAAATAATTCAAAACATTCAATTTGGCAACAGAATTAGTAGTATCCTGAAGATATGAAAAGACATTAATTATCAGCTGGACTTCTTTAGATTCTGTAATTAATAATGTTTCATTTGAAATAATATCAAGCCCTTTCGAAATTAAATGATTAGCAACAGCCACTCCTTCTTTTCGTTTTCGTACCAATACACAAATATCTTTATAAGACGCTAGGGGACTTGAAGCCTTGTGTTTTTTAATTGTTTTATAAACTTCATCAGCGTAAAGTAAATTTTTATCTGCACCTTTTTCAAAATCCAAAAAAGAAAGATGAACATAGCCTTTTTTCTTTTTATGAAAATCTTGAGTCGCCTCCTTATAAAGTTTACCATGGGAAATGTCCGAAAAAATGACTTTAGAGCAATAAGAAAAGAAATCATTATTAAATTTTACAACTTTCTTTGTACTTCTATAATTTACTGGTAAATCTGAAACACTAGCCTTAACTGGTAAATCGTGGATATTGTTTTTTAGGTTGATAAACTGTTCGGGGTTGCCTCCACGCCAGCGATAAATTGACTGTTTTGCATCGCCTACCAACAAAATGCTACCGTTTTCTGAAGCAAGTGTATTAATCATCAAAGGGGTTAAGTTTGCCCATTGAAGTTCTGATGTGTCTTGGAATTCGTCAATAAAATAATGATTAAACTTTTCGCCAATACGCTCATAAATAAAAGGTGCTGGTTGTTCTTTAATTTCCTTTCCTATTATGGTATTAAATTCTGAAATCAAAAGGAGATTTTGAGACTCTTTTATAATATTAATTTCATTTTGAATAAGCGTTAAAACTGAAAGCGGCGTTAGATTCTTTTTTATATTCTTAAAGTATCGCAAGAGATAAACTGCTTTTTTTGTACTCTCGAATGCTGCCACCAAATCTGGACGCATAGCATCAATTTTTTGACAAATATCAGCTGGTGTTTTTTTTGAATATAATGACGTTGTTTCAATATTTTTTTGCCAAACTGAATCAAATTTAATGTCAAATTTTTTGGCCGCTAAGGAAGAAAAATGTTTGGGAAGAGAGCCTCTTGTGAAATCTGTAAAACTGATTCCATTTGCATTTATAAGTTTTAAAATTTGTGTTGCTGCGTCTGCTACTTGATATTCAATGGTTTTGTACTCCTTGTTTACTTTTGCTTTCAATGCATCAAAAGATTCTAGCTTTTGGTTGGACAAAAGTTCTAAGTAAGGAAGGGCGGTTTCTTGTGTTAGTAGCTTTGCAGATTTAAATAAGTCTAGAGTAATATCCCAACTTTTATCATCGTCTGATTTTTCAATGGCATAGTCGAGTAATACACGTGTAAGCGCTTCTTCTTTCCCCGTTTTGGAAATCACTTGATCTACCGCTTTTTGTAGTAACATATCAGTATCTAGCTCAACTTCAAAGTTTACAGGAAGATGCAAGTCATAAGCAAATGTTCTTATAAGACGCTGATTGAATTTATCTATTGTTGAAACATCAAATCCTCCATAGTTATGTAAAATTTTCTGAATTAAGTGTTTCGATTTCTGATGAATAAATTTTGGAGTCTTATCAAGTTCTTTGACTAAATCGGAAAATAAATCATCTTTTGTCTTTAAAATTTTTGGCGATGAAAAACGTAACAAGGCTGCTATAATTCGATTTTTCATTTCGTCAACAGCCTTATTGGTAAAAGTAATTGCAAGGACATGACGATGAGGCAAGTAAGCACTAGAGGTCAAAACAATTTTTAAATAATCTTTAACTAAAGTATATGTCTTACCGCTTCCTGCAGAGGCATTATATATCTTAAAGCTTGATGCTAACACTAAATTAAATTTATACCAAAATAAACAATCTTAATTACATACATCATTAAATATAGATTGAAAATTGTAAATTTGACATAAATTATTTAAACCTAAAAACAAATACATATGGCTTTTGAATTACCAAAACTAAACTATGCATATGACGCTTTAGAGCCTCACATTGATGCAAGAACAATGGAAATACATCATTCTAAACATCACAATGGATATACTACAAAATTGAATGCTGCAATTGAAGGAACCGCACTTGAAAATGAAAGTATTGAATCTATTCTAGGAAACCTAGACATGTCTAATGGCGCTGTACGAAACAATGGTGGTGGTTTTTATAATCACAGTTTATTTTGGAGCATTATGGATCCAAATGACAAAGGAGAACTTTCAGGAGATTTAAAAGATGCTATTTTAGATGCTTATGGATCTGTCGATGCATTTAAAACTGCTTTTTCTACTGCGGCTGCTACACAATTCGGTTCTGGATGGGCTTGGCTTTGTGTTCATAAAGGCGGAAAAGTAGAGGTTTGTTCTACACCAAATCAAGACAATCCACTTATGCCTGGAGTATCTTGTGGTGGCACGCCTGTTTTGGGGCTTGATGTATGGGAACATGCTTATTATTTAAATTATCAAAATAGACGACCAGATTATATCAATGCATTTTTTAATGTTATCAATTGGAGTGAAGTTGCCAAAAGATTTGAAGCGGCAAAGTAAAACTTACAAAACATTGTAAAATAAAAAAGGTGAACAGATGTTCACCTTTTTTGCCCCAAATCTACCATGAACTTAACCTACTTATGTTATGGTGATTCAAATATATACTATAATTAGTTAGTGTGATTGTTTTTTAGACGAAATGCGTTTTTTTTAGACGAACTGCATTTTATTAGTAAGCACGCTCATTCTTCCCTTCATAAAAATTAATAAAAGCTTGATTTACGACTCTGTTTCCTCCATCTGTTGGATAATTGCCCGTAAAATACCAATCTCCTAAGTTTTGAGGGCATGCCTTGTGTAAATTTTCTATCGTTTGGAATATAATCACAACTTCTGCATTAATTTCTTTATCGCTCAACAGTTCTGAAATTTTAGCTGAAATTTGTTCTGCCGTAAAAGGGGCATAAATCTCTTTTACAAAATTCTTTACCTCATGATCACTTAAATTTTCTTGTGCCTTGCATTTAGTATATACCTCCTCAACAAGATTCATTTTATTTTGATCTTTTAGCAAAGCCAGTGCTGCACGGAAAGCAACAAGCCCTTCTAGATTTGCCATATCAATACCATAGCAATCTGGATAGCGTATTTGAGGTGCAGATGACACTACAACAATTTTCTTTGGCGAAAGACGATCTAGCATTTTAAGAATACTCTTCTTTAGTGTTGTCCCACGTACAATGCTGTCATCTATAATAACAAGATTGTCTTCTTTTTTAATTACACCATATGTAATATCATATACGTGTGCTACCAAGTCATCTCTACTGCTGTCTTCAGTAATGAAAGTCCGGAGTTTAACGTCTTTAATAGCAATCTTCTCTATACGGGTATGTTGGGATAATATTTGAGTTACTTTTTCTGCTGACAACGATCGTTTCCCTTTTAATATCTTCTCTGTTTTTGTATCATTCAAAAAGGCTTCTACAGACTCAACCATTCCAAAGAATGAAGTTTCTGCAGTATTTGGAATAAATGAAAATACTGTGTTTTTTATATCGTTATCAATATGCTTTAGAACTTCAGGGACAATCAATTTTCCTAGCATTTTACGTTCCTTATAAATTTCTGCATCGCTTCCTCTCGAAAAATAAATACGCTCAAAAGAGCAGGCCTTGCGAGCTGTTGGTTCCAAAATTTTACTGATTTTTGTTTGACCAGACTTTTTAGTAATTATAGCATGCCCTGGTGGAAGCTCCTCTACAGATTCAAAAGGCACATTAAAAACAGTCTGTATTACAGGGCGCTCAGAAGCAACTACCACAACCTCATCATCGATGTAGTAATATGCTGGTCGAATCCCTGCAGGATCGCGTAAAACAAAAGAATCACCATGACCAATCATTCCTGCCATGGCATACCCACCATCCCAATTTTTTGCAGATTTTTTTAAAATCTTTTTTATACTTAAACGTTCTGCAATCAATGGCGAACACTCCATTTTGTTGTACCCTTCTTTTTTAAGTTTTTTATACATTTTAGATACCGCATCATCAAGAAAATGACCTATTCTCTCCATGATTGTAATTGTATCTTTATATTCTTTTGGGTGCTGGCCAATTTCTACTAAATTGCTAAACAATTGTCGTACGTTGGTCATATTAAAATTTCCTGCAAGAATCAAATTGCGATGCATCCAATTGTTTTGCCTTAAAAAAGGATGAACACTCTCAACACTGTTTTTGCCAAAAGTTCCATAGCGTACGTGACCTAACATGACTTCGCCTAGATACGGAACAAGCTTTTTTTGGGTTGTAATATCATTTACACAATCAGGATTTTTTTCCAATACATCATTAATACGTTGATTAATCTGCCCAAAAACATCTTGAATGGGTTGCTGTGCTACAGATCTTACTCGACTTATGTAGCGCTCCCCAGGATTCATGTCCAATTTTATACTCGCAAAACCAGCGCCATCCTGTCCACGATTATGCTGCTTTTCCATGATTAGGTACATCTTATTGATGCCATAAAAAGCGGTGCCGTATTTTTCTTTGTAATACTCTAGGGGTTTTAAAAGGCGTATGTGGGCTATGCCACACTCATGTTTAATTGCATCACTCATGTGTGAGGGTGGTGTTGTGGGTGGTTTGTATTTTAAAATCTAACATTTATGCTCTAAAATAGTACATTTTTTAGGTAAGTTCTATATCAAATTGGGTTAAATTTTTAAATAATTGAAGGCGACGAAAAACTTCTTTTGAATCTAAATTACACATTCTTTCTGTACCAAACTTTTCTACACAAAAAGAGGCCAATGCAGAGCCGTATATCACCGCTTTTTTCATGTTTTCAAAAGAAAAATCATTTGTTTTTGTCAAAAATCCTGCAAATCCTCCTGCAAATGTATCGCCAGCACCTGTTGGATCAAAAACCTCTTCTAAAGGAAGTGCAGGTGCAAAAAATACGTTCTCTTCATTAAACAATAAAGCGCCATGTTCTCCCTTTTTTATAACAACATATTTTGGGCCCATCGCATAAATCTTTCGTGCAGCTACTACCAACGAACTTTCATTAGTCAACTGTCTTGCTTCTTCATCATTTATGGTTAGGATATCAACTCTTTTTATAACTTGCATTAAATCTTCTAGAGTATTGTCCATCCAAAAATTCATGGTGTCTAGAATCACCAATGCATTTTTATTTACAACTTGATCTAAAACACTAGACTGAACTAGGGGGTGTAAGTTGCCTAGAACAACAACACTTGAATCTTTAAAATTATCAGGTACAACTGGCTGAAAATTAGATAAAACATTGAGCTCCGTAGACAAAGTGTCTCTAGTGTTCATGTCGTTGTGATAACGACCACTCCAAAAAAATGTTTTCTCAGTAGATATAATTTCTACAGCAGAAATATCAATATTGTGATGGCTTAAAAGTTCCAAATACTCATCTGGAAAATCACCTCCTACAACTGATACAATAGCACTTTCTACATTAAATTGTGAAGCCGAAAGCCCAATGTAGGGCGCAGAGCCTCCAAGAATTTTATCGGTTTTGCCAAAGGGTGTTTCAATAGCGTCAAATGCAACAGTCCCAACAATCAATAATTTACTCATGAAAGCTTCTTAGAAATTTAAAATGCAAATTTACGGAAATTTCTAGGTTAATGAAATAAAAAAACTTCTAAAATATCGCCTATTTCCTCCCAAAATCTGCTGGGATTTCCCCCCATGCTTTGGTTTCCCATTTAACAATTTTTGTTGTAAAAGAATTGTTTATTAACCACATTTCTGCTCGAGAGACAAGCTCAAAAAGAGGTTGATTTTCTGTGCTTCGCTGCAATTTTGTGTTGCACTTTTTTTTCTTAACCCAACTCATAGCAGTTCTAGAGTCTGTATACAAAATTTTGTTGCTGTTTTCTTTTTTTAATAAGGCTAATCCATGTACTAGAGCTAAAAATTCTCCAATATTATTAGTGGCTTGTTGAAATGGTCCTTTATGAAAAAGTAATGTCTTTGTTTTTGTATCTACACCACGATATTCCATCACACCAGGATTCCCGCTGGAAGCAGCATCTACAGCAATAGAATTGTAATTTGGAAGGCCTATTTTGTTTAATTCAGTAACAGTAAGTGCTTCTTTTATATTTTTATTTTTGCCTACATAATCTTCATAGTTCTCCTTATATGCTTTTTGCGCCAATGCTTTAGAATAGAAAGACTTGTATTGTGCCCCTTGAAAATTCTTAATTTGCAATTGACAATCAGTCCATGTATCAAAAACACCTGTTTGATGGCCCTTCCAAACGGTATAATATTTCTGGTTTGATTTAGCCATTCTTTGTTAAAAGATCTTTTATAACAATAGGAAAGTGCGCCATTTCGAGTTGATGGATTTTTTTAGCAACATCTTCGGGAGTATCGTCTTTATCAACAGTACATTTGGCTTGAAAAACAATAGCGCCTTCATCATAATTTGCATTAACATGATGAATAGTAATCCCCGTTTCTTTAACTTTTGCCTTAACCACAGCATTGTGTACATGCATTCCATACATCCCTTTTCCGCCAAAGTTTGGTAATAATGCAGGATGAATATTCACAATTTCATGCTGAAACCTATGTATTATATGCTCTGGGAATTTCCATAAAAACCCCGCCAATACAATAAAATCTATTTTATAATCTAACAGCTGACTTAAAACTCCCTTTGGCTCTAAAAGTTGAGTTTTATTGAAAATAAAAGTATCAACATCAAGTGCTTTGGCGCGCTCCAAAACCAATGCACTTGGGTTATTTGAAAGGACCAAAACCACGTTTGCAGTGGAGTCTTTTTGAAAAAATTCAATGATATTTTGGGCATTTGACCCAGATCCTGAAGCAAAAACAGCTATTTTTTTCATTATTTTCTAAATCTTATGACTTTTATGACTACAAAAAAAGGAATAAAATATTTAATATCACCCAAAATCTTTAGATCATTCTCTGATATTTAAAAAGATACGGCACATTTTTTGAGTATTCATTCTTTTTAAAATAAAGTTTTTTATTTTTGCACCCTAACTAAAACTTAAAAATAAATTATTATGTCAGACATTGCATCAAGAGTAAAAGCGATTATCGTTGATAAATTGGGCGTTGATGAAAACGAAGTAGTAACTGAAGCAAGCTTCACAAATGACCTAGGAGCCGATTCATTAGATACTGTAGAGCTAATAATGGAATTCGAAAAAGAATTTGATATTCAAATTCCAGATGACCAAGCAGAAAACATTGCAACTGTTGGTCAGGCTATTTCTTACATAGAAGCAGCAAAGTAATATCTATTAATAATTTTTTATGAACTTAAAGCGAGTTGTAGTCACTGGGCTTGGTGCGCTAACGCCTATAGGTAATAATATAGACGACTATTGGAATGCCCTAGTGGCAGGAAAAAGCGGTTGTGCTCCCGTGACGTATTTTGACACGGAACATTTCAAGACAAAATTTGCTTGTGAACTAAAGAATTATAATGTCTCTGACTTTTTTGATCGAAAAGAAGCCAGAAAAACCGATAAGTTTGCGCAATATGCTATGGTGGCTTCTGACGAAGCCATCATAGATGCCAAACTTGACTTAGATACAATTGACAAATTTCGTGTTGGAGTTATTTGGGGTGCTGGAATTGGTGGTATTGATACCTTTCAAACAGAAGTTGCTAATTTTGCAACAGGTAACGGCACACCACGTTTCAATCCATTTTTTATTCCAAAAATGATTGCAGATATTGCCCCTGGCAATATCTCTATCAAACATGGATTTATGGGGCCAAACTACACAACTGTATCAGCTTGTGCTTCATCTGCAAATGCAATCATTGATGCTTTAAATTACATAAGGTTAGGTCATTGTGATGTTATTGTAACAGGAGGAAGTGAAGCTACAATTAACGAAGCTGGAATGGGTGGATTCAATGCAATGCATGCCCTTTCAACAAGAAACGAAAGCCCTGAAACTGCTTCAAGACCATTTGACGCTACACGTGATGGATTTGTATTAGGTGAAGGTGCTGGTGCGCTAGTTTTGGAAGAATACGAACACGCCAAAGCAAGGGGTGCTAGAATTTATGCTGAACTTGCCGGTGGAGGTCTTTCATCAGATGCATACCATATGACCGCACCACATCCAGAAGGCATTGGAGTCACTGCTGTGATGAAAAACTGTCTAGCAAATGCTGGACTAAAACCTGAAGATATTGATGCAATCAACACTCATGGAACCTCAACACCGCTGGGTGATGTTGCAGAACTAAAAGCCATTACTAGAGTGTTTGGTGATCATGCTAAAAACATTAATATCAACTCTACAAAATCCATGACAGGACACCTGCTTGGTGCTGCTGGGGCTATTGAAGCCATTGCTTCAATTCTTTCGATACAACATGGAATTGTACCACCAACAATTAACCACACCACGGTGGACGAAAATATTGATCCAAATTTAAATCTTACCCTTAATAAAGCTCAAAAAAGAACGGTAAACGTTGCTATGAGTAACACCTTTGGTTTTGGAGGTCACAATGCTTGCGTTGTTTTTAAAACTTTAGATGAGTAGGTTTTGAACTATATTCAAAACATACTCAAACTACGCCAAAAAAAAAACAACAAACTTAGTAACGCCCTAGAGCCAATATTAGGATTTAAACCAAAAAAAATTCACTACTACGAAAGAGCTTTTACACACCGCTCTACAAACAAAAAAGATGAAATTGGCAATCCATTCAATTACGAACGTCTAGAATATGTTGGTGATGCCATTTTGGGCGCTGTTGTAGCGCACTATCTTTATGTATCAATTCTTGATGCAAACGAAGGATATCTTACAAAAATGCGTTCTAAAATTGTAAGTCGCTCACATTTGAATAAAATAGGTAAAGGACTTCAACTAATCGCTCTTTTAGATTCAAAATTGGAAAACTCAAAATTTGGAGATAATATTCACGGTAATCTGTTTGAAGCGCTTGTTGGAGCTATTTTTTTAGATCGTGGATACAGTGTGAGTGAAAAATTTATTTTTGACAGTGTTATAGACCCAC
The DNA here is from genome assembly GCA_964219345.1 of Aeromicrobium sp. Taxonomy (GTDB): domain Bacteria; phylum Bacteroidota; class Bacteroidia; order Flavobacteriales; family Flavobacteriaceae; genus UBA3537. Next base: position 18,301 of record CAXPPN010000023.1, read on the forward strand.
ACGTAGACATTGACCAACTAGACGGCAAAGTTATTAGCTACAAAAGTCTTATGGTAGAATGGTGTCAAAAAGAGAAAAAAAGAATTAAATATTTGCGCTGTCATGACGAAGGTGTTGATGAAGTAAAACATTTCTCTGTTACACTAGAAATTGATGGTAAAATAATTGCAAAAGCCCGTGCTACATCAAGAAAAAAAGCCGAAGAAAAAGTAAGTCAACGAGGGTATTTTGCGCTTCAAGACAAAATACAATTGTAAGGCAATTACTAAAGATAATAATTTTACGATATCGTTTTCGTAATAATTTAACCCCTAGTCCTCACTTAAATAAGTTCTATTTGCGGTTTTATCTCTATATTTACGGCAAAGTTTTGAATTGAACCATGGCAGTACATAAGCTTGTTTTAGATGATTTTGTGGACGCTAATTATTCGCTTTTTGCCATCCATTGTGACTTAGAAGATTACCGCCTTGCTTTTTATATAAATCAAGCTCTAAATACACACCTAAAGCGCACAAAAGAGGATGTTGACTTTAGTGATAATGTTGCTACATTTTCTTTGTTTGAATGGGAAAACTCAAATTTGAAAACCACCTGGAATTTAATAAAAAACACCTGTTTGTTAGAAGACAATTCAATAGATTTAGGCTTATTTTCAGAGCAAACGGAGAAAAACTGGACTACCCATTATTTAATTGACGAACACCCAAAGGTAGAATATTTTTTAAAAGTAAGTGGTGGTAATAGCGATGATGTCAAAATAGCTCAAAAACTACAAAAAATCCCTGCCATAAACATGACCTATACTATTAATGTTGAAGAACTAAAATCAAAAGATTACTTAATACTAAATTAATGTCATACAAAAGAAAAAAGACCAAAATTGTTGCCACATTAGGCCCGGCCATAGACTCAAAAGAAATGTTGCTAAAAATGGTTGCTTCTGGGGTAAATGTCTTTAGAATAAACTTTTCTCATGCTGACTATGAAGAAGTAAAAAAAAGAGTTCGTTTTATTCGTGAAATCAACGAAGAGCATGGTTATAATGCAGCAATTTTGGCGGATCTTCAAGGTCCAAAATTAAGAGTCGGTGTAATGAAAGATGATGTTGTAGTAGCGCCGGGAGATGAGATTATTTTTGCAACCGGAACACGATTTGAAGGTACAAAAGAACGTGTATATATGACGTATGATCGCTTCCCTATGGACACTAAGCCTGGCGAGCAAATTTTGTTAGATGATGGTAAGCTAATTTTTGAAGTTGTGTCCACAAACAATAAAGATGAAGTCAAAGCTAAAGTGATACAAGGAGGGCCTCTAAAATCTAAAAAAGGGGTAAATCTTCCAAATACTAATATTTCTCAACCAGCGCTAACCGAAAAAGACAAGAAAGATGCACTCTTTGCTATTGAACAAGAAGTCGATTGGATTGCACTTTCATTTGTACGCAACCCAGAAGATTTAATGGAGCTTGAAGCAATTATTTCTGAACATAGCGACTATAAAATTCCCATTATTGCAAAAATAGAAAAACCTGAAGCTGTTGAAAATATTGATAAAATCGTAGCTTACTGCGATGGGCTCATGGTTGCACGTGGCGATCTTGGTGTTGAAATCCCAGCACAAGAAGTGCCATTAATTCAAAAACAGTTGGTTCTGAAGGCAAAAAGTGCAAGAATCCCTGTTATTATTGCAACTCAAATGATGGAGTCAATGATTACTAGCCTAACGCCAACTAGAGCGGAAGTCAACGATGTTGCCAACTCTGTTATGGACGGCGCAGACGCAGTAATGCTTTCTGGTGAAACTTCTGTTGGACAGTACCCTGTTCAAGTCATTCAAAAAATGTCGGACATCATCAAATCTGTAGAAACATCAGATTTAATTCATGTCCCTCAAAAACATCCACACATCAAAACAAAGCGATACATAACTAAGTCTATTTGCTACCATGCAGCAAATATGGCTAATGAAATCAACGCTAGAGGCATCACAACTCTAACAAATAGTGGATATACTGCTTTTCAAATTTCGGCTTGGAGACCAAAAGCTCATATTCTTGTTTTTTCATCAAATAAAAGAATTATTTCTCGACTCAATTTGTTGTGGGGCGTACGTGCTTTTTATTATGATAAATTTGTATCTACCGATGAAACCGTAGAAGACGTGAATAAGATTGCGCTTAAAAAGGGTTATCTAGAAGCTGGAGATATGGTCATAAGTTTAGCTGCAATGCCAATTCAAGAAAAAGGAATGGTAAATACACTACGAGTTACAGAAGTTAAAGCAAACAGCTAAAACTCAAATTTTAGCTGAACTGATATATCATCTGAAATTATTGGTGTTTTAACCTCGCTATTTAAATTAGAAATTGATATCCCAACAAGACGTACAGAATTTTGGAGTCTTTCTTGAAAAAGCAACTCTTTTGTGTGTTCCAAAATTATATCCTTAGAAGATATATAATAAGTCAAGGTTTTGCTTCTTGTTTGGAGTTTAAAATCACTGTATTTTATTTTTAGAGTAATCGTTTTTCCTGCAATTTTTAGCTGATGTAAGCGCTTTGAAACTTCTTCTGCAATTTGGTCTAACTTATCAATAATAAAAAGCTCACTCGATAAATTATTTGAAAAAGTCCGTTCTGCAGCAAGTGATTTTCGAATACGATTTGGCTTTACAGAACTATTATGAATACCCCGAACTACATTATAATAATAGCTCCCCGATTTTCCAAAATGTCTATCCAAAAAAGAGACTGATTTTTGTTTCAAATCGAGCCCGGTAAAAATTCCTAGTTCATACATTTTCTTTGCTGTTACTTTTCCAATACCATGAAACTTTCGAATGTCCAAAAGTTCTAAAAATTGTATAACTTCTTCTGGAGGTACTGTCTTTTGACCGTCTGGCTTATTGTAATCACTAGCCACTTTAGCAATGAATTTATTTATAGAAATCCCTGCGGAAGCCGTAAGCCCTACCTCTTTTCTGATTTTTTCTCTTATTTCTTTTGCAATCAATGAAGCACTTTGAATTCCCTTTTTATTTTCAGTAACATCAATATAAGCTTCATCTGAAGAAAGAGGTTCTACAAGTTCTGAGTATTCAAAAAATATTTTTCTTATTCTAGATGATAATTCTTTATAGCGATCAAAACGCGGAGATACAAAAACAAGTTCTGGACATAGCTTAGCAGCTAAAACTCCTGACATAGCGCTACGCACACCAAATTTTCGAGCCTCATAACTTGCAGCACTTACCACTCCGCGCTGTTTACCACCACCAACAGCTAGTGGTAGTCCTCTTAATTTAGGATTATCCATCTGTTCAACAGAGGCATAAAATGCATCCATATCGACATGTATAATTTTTCGAATTGGTAAATCGCTCAACATAGTGTAAATTTAAGGCTTCTAATTTATACCTTATTTTTTTGTGATAGAAATCGAACGTAAATTTTTAGTTAAAAACGAAACCTACAAATCCGAATTCATCAAAAAACAATTAATAACTCAAGGTTATTTAAGTTCAGATCCAAAACGTTCTGTTCGAATTCGTATTTGTGAACAAAACGCTTATATTACAATTAAAGGGCAAACTTCTGAAAGTGGCACTTCTAGATATGAATGGGAAAAAGAAATCAATATTGAAGATGCAAAACAATTGATGTTGCTTTGCCGCGAAGGAGTTGTCACTAAAATTAGACATTTGATTCCTTTTAAAAATCATACATTTGAAGTGGACGAATTTTTAAAAGACAATAGCGGACTTGTTATTGCTGAGATTGAACTTTCTAACGAAAATGAAGATTTTGAGCGCCCGATATGGTTAGGGAAAGAAGTTACTGGAATAAAAAAGTATTATAACAGTCAATTAAGTCAAAACGCTTATGTAAACTGGTAAAAACAAAAAAATAACCCAAAATAAAATAGAGATGTCACAAACAATTAATATCAAAGAAACCCTTCAAGCCTTAAATATTAAGGCCAACAATTCTGGTACTTCAACAGGAAGTCAATGGTTTTCCTCCAAAAATACAATAGCTTCTTTTTCTCCTGTTGATGGTTGCCAAATAGGAACTGTATCTGAAACCACAGCAGAGCAATATGAAAATGTTATGATAACTGCTTCAGAAGCCTTTAAAACGTGGCGAATCTTACCTGCTCCACAACGTGGAGAAATCGTTAGACAATTTGGCGAACGCTTAAGAGAACTTAAATCTCCACTGGGGAAACTGGTGTCTTATGAAATGGGGAAAAGTCTACAAGAAGGATTAGGAGAGGTACAAGAAATGATAGATATCTGCGATTTTGCTGTTGGGCTTTCACGTCAATTACATGGATTAACAATGCATTCTGAACGACCAGGACACAGAATGTATGAACAGTACCATCCTCTCGGAATAGTAGGCATTATTTCTGCGTTTAATTTTCCTGTTGCTGTATGGGCATGGAACACGGCATTAGCATGGATATGTGGTGATGTTTGTGTTTGGAAGCCTTCAGAAAAGACACCATTATGTGGGGTAGCTTGCCAGAAAATTGCTGCCGAGGTTTTTGCAAAAAACAACTTGCCAGAAGGAATTTCTTGTTTAATAAATGGTGATTATAAAGTAGGTGAACTCTTAACGAAAGACACGCGAGTGCCTTTAATTTCTGCAACAGGATCAACAAGAATGGGAAGAATTGTAGCAAAAACTGTGGGTGAACGCCTTGGAAAGTCACTCCTTGAATTAGGTGGTAATAATGCAATTATTGTTACCCCAGATGCTGACATAAAAATGACGGTTATAGGTGCTGTTTTTGGTGCTGTAGGGACTGCCGGTCAGCGCTGTACATCTACTCGCCGATTAATTATTCATGAGTCTATCTATGATAAAGTAAAAACAGCTGTGGTAGAAGCCTACAAACAGCTTCGAATTGGAAACCCCTTGGATCAAAAAAATCATGTTGGCCCTCTCATTGATACTGATGCCGTAAAAAATTATCAAAACGCATTAAAAGCTGTAGTTGCCGAAGGTGGAAATATTATTGTTGAAGGCGGCATACTACAAGGCGAAGGCTACGAAAGTGGTTGTTATGTAAAGCCTGCCATTGCAGAGGCCAAAAATAGTTTTAAAATTGTTCAACATGAAACTTTTGCACCTGTCCTTTACCTATTAAAATATTCTGGATCAATAGAAGATGCTATTGCTTCACAAAACAATGTAGCTCAAGGGTTATCTTCAGCCATAATGACAAATAATCTTCGAGAAGCAGAGCTGTTCTTATCTCATGCTGGTAGTGACTGTGGGATTGCAAATGTAAATATTGGGACTTCAGGAGCGGAAATTGGTGGCGCTTTTGGTGGCGAAAAAGATACTGGCGGGGGTAGAGAATCTGGAAGTGATGCTTGGAAAATATATATGAGAAGACAAACTAACACTATAAATTATACAACAGATCTTCCTTTAGCTCAAGGTATTAAATTTGATTTATAGCGAGTAAGGTGTTTTATTTATTATTAAAAAAGTCACATTATAATGTGACTTTTTTTTGTTTTATGTGTCTAAACACATACGGTAGCACAATGTTGTGCCACTTATTTAAACTAATAACTAAAATACATGAGTAAAAAAACAATCTACTAATTAGGGATTTTGGCAACCCTAATCATTGGTTTTTTTCTGCATTGGCATTTCTGTTGCAATGAAGATTGCACAAAAATGCTGTCGTGGATGAAACTACAAAAAGAAATGCCTCTGCTCCATTGCCGTTCAAGTTTGAAGACGGTGATATCACCATACGTAGCAATGATAATTTTAATTTTATGTCATCTAACAATGCTATAGTACAGCCTCTTTCTGAAGATTTATTGTCTTGTGTTAAAGAAATGATTACACATCTCAGCAAAAACAAAGACAAAAGTATAAATATCACAGGGTTTTTTAAAGAGGATGAAAACAATCCATCCAATTTTGAAAATTTAGGAATCGCTCGAGCAAAAGCTATAGAAAGATTCTTAATAGAACATGGATTGTCTGCTGGCCAGATTTCTACTTTCGGTAAAAAAGATAATACTCTTATCCCAAATCAAAACAATATTCTTTATGGGCCATATGAGTTTATGGTAAAAAATCTCAATGATAGGTCTAAGCAGAAAAACACAATGAAAGAAAGTATAATGAAAGACCCTGTGCTCATTCATTTTTCGAAAACTAAATCATCCGCTGTTTTGAATACAAAACAAAATAAAAGCTCTGGCTAATTATCTAAACTTAACAGATGATGCAAGTTGTACTATTGTGGGGCATACCGATAGTGCATGGTCTGATGAAAGTAACATGAGGCTTGGCAAAAAAAGAGCTGAGTTTACTAAAAGAAAATTACTAGAATATAAAGTTGATAGGGCAAAGATTAAAACAATTTCAAAAGGTGAAACTGATCCTATTGCAACAAACAAAACCGAAAATGGAAAAGCCCAAAACAGAAGAACAGAAGTAATAATTAATTAAAAAAATAAAACACTATGAATACATGTATATTAATCCACTTTGGCGTTGGAATTTTATCTGCAATTTTTGGATATCTATTAGGAAGATTATTTGGAAAAAGAGGTTGTGGAAATTGTGACGAATGGCAAGAAAAAATTATAGCTCTTGAAATAGAATTGAGTGATTGTAAAGACAAAAACAGGACGCTACACAAGCAATCGCTATCAACAGCTACTCCACCACCAACAACATCAACAGCATACGCTTTTGATAGTGGTCTGGCAAAAAGCATATTTGGAAAAAATATCAAAGAAAATGATCTCACCGTTGTCGAGGGTATTGGTCCAAAAATTCAGGAGCTTTTTCATAAAAATAATATTAAAACTTGGAAATCTTTATCAAACTGTAGTGTTCAAAAATGTCAATCTATACTTGACGATGCAGGCGAAGCCTACAGAACTCACAATCCTGGAACATGGCCAAAGCAAGCAAGAATGGCCTATGAAGGGAAATGGGAAAAACTACTAAAGGGCAGGAAGAATTGGATGGTGGAAGATAAGTAAATCCTAAAGATGAAATTAAAAAAACCCTGCCATTGTAGGTTTTTTTTTAATTGTACTTTACTTTTCGTAAAATACGCATAGCCTCTTTATATAAGCTGTATGTATCCTCGCTGTATTTTGCCAATAAAGCTTTGGACATTTCTAGCTGATTTAACGCCAAATCGAACCCATTGAAGTGACAAATTAAATATGTGATAGGAAGATTTTTTAAATCCTCTTGTTCGTGTTTTTTTAATATCTTTTGCGTCTTTAATTTTTCCAACAAAGTATTGTTGATGTTATAGATGTGATGGAGGGTCTTTTTATCATAAACTGGCGGTTGAAACAATAGCTTAGTTTCAATATTGTATTGAGCATTATCAAAAAAAGTAATACTTGTTTCTTCAAGTTTTAAATATTTGTTTTGTCCGTTTAGTCCAAAATTTACATATTCAACAATCTGAAAACAATTAGCATCATAATTGATTTCAACCTCATCAAGCGTAGAATAAAAAAGACGTACCTGTTCATTGATAAGCTCAATATCAACTCTAGAATAAAAGGTTTGATTTTTTACAACTTTCTTTTGCCCCGACCAACACATCACAAAATATTCTTTAAAAACATGATACATAGGACTGTAGTCTTTTCTGTTGTTCATAAAGTCAAATACGCCGTCCAAGGTATATTGTATGTTATTTTGGGCATGCTGCTCAATCGCTTCAACAATTTTTGAGTTACTATCATTCAGCTGCAAATCAAACACCTTTGGCATGCTCATACTACCATCTCTAAAAAAAACAGATCCTCCATAGTATTTCCAAATATTCTTACGTAATGCTGTAATTGTACTGGTTGATTTTGCTCTAATTGTAACCAACCCTACTACTTTGTTGTTTGAAAGATGAGGAAAAGGAATATTTTCATATTGAATTACTGGAGGATGCTCTAGATATGCATTGATTAAATTCTGAATTTTACTATCATCAAAAAAATCTACACCAATAATTTCATTTGACGGATCATCTATACCAATTATAATATAGGAATTGTTCTTTGGATTACTGTTTGAAAGTGCACAAATATGCTTCAGAAATTTTGCTTTACCTTCTTTTTCTGAAATATTAATTTGCCGCTTTTTATCATAAAAACTATTTTCATCATTATGAGCGAGTAAGTTTTTTATCAATAAGCGTTTATTAATCATATGAATAGATTTTAGGGAACGTTATGCCCCTGGCTCGCAACTAGAATCTTGAACCAATCTTCAGTCGATAATTTTATAGAAAGTGCTCGGATAGCAGATTGAATTCGATTCTTTTTTGTTGTTCCAATGATGGGATGAATTTTTGAAGGATGTTTCAAAATCCAGGCCAAAAGTAATTGATCTTCGCTTGAATTGTATTTTGTTGAAAGCTCCGAAAATTGTTTTTTCAGGCGTTGTTTTTTAGCATCGTCTTCTAAATTGAAATATGACCGAAGTGGTCCCCAGGCCATAGGTATAATTTTATGTTGTAATATTTTATCTAAAGTCCCATCAAATAGAGCATCGTGTTGTACAACTGAAAATTCAATTTGATTAATGTCTATTAGGCCTTCAGACATCATTAGCTCCATATGTGAAGACGAAAAATTTGATACCCCAAAACTTAAGATTTTACCGTCTTTCTTTAAATCTTCTGCAGCGCTCATTACATCTTCTGGATGCATTAGGGGGCTGGGGCGGTGAATTAAAAGCGCGTCTAAGTAATCTGTTTTAAGGTGTTTTAAGGACGCTTCAGCTGAGGCGACGATATATGCCTTTGAAGTATCATAATGAATGATGTCATTAGTTCTATTTTCACTAATATATTGAATCCCACATTTAGAAATAAATTGAACTTGATCTCTTTGTAATGAGCTTCTGGAGAAGGCTTGTCCAAAAGCAGCCTCCATTGTGTACCCTCCATAGATATCGGCATGGTCAAAAGTACTTATGCCATTTTCAAAAAAAAGGGTGATCAAATCACACATTTCTAGAGTGCTTAATTCCTTCCCCCATTGACCCCAAAACATTGTTCCAGCAATTAGTTTTGAGTTTAAACTTTTTGGCATTATATTTTTTAACAATAAATTTAAAAAACAAAAGGTTTTTATCTCTCAAAAAAATATTTATTTTTAACCAATTATTAACAGATTCAACAGAATAAATTTAACATATTGCAATTAGCAGTAACAATTTAATAGAGCCCGAATAATGGAAGAAAATGCACAAACCGTTGACATTAAATCGATAAACGAAAAAATTGAAAAACAAAGCGCTTTTATTGACCTACTTACATTGGAAATCAATAAGGTTATTGTTGGTCAAAAACACATGATTGAGCGCCTTCTAATTGGGCTTTTAGGTCAAGGGCATATTTTACTTGAAGGGGTTCCTGGGTTGGCCAAAACACTCGCCATTAACACCCTGTCACAAGCTGTTTCTGGAATCTTCAGTCGAATTCAATTTACACCAGACTTACTTCCTGCAGATGTCGTTGGAACACTTATTTACAATATAAAGGCTAATGATTTCAATATCAAAAAAGGGCCTATTTTTGCCAACTTTGTCTTAGCTGATGAAATCAACAGAGCTCCTGCAAAAGTACAATCGGCTCTGCTTGAAGCCATGCAAGAAAAACAAGTTACCATTGGTGATGAAACTTTTATTTTGGAAAAACCATTCTTGGTAATGGCCACTCAAAACCCTGTTGAACAAGAAGGAACATATCCTCTTCCTGAAGCCCAAGTGGATCGTTTTATGTTAAAAACAGTAATTGATTATCCAAAATTAGAAGACGAACAACTAATAGTTAGAGCAAATCTAAAAGGAGCTTTTGAAAAAATTAAGCCCGTAGTCAGTGTCAAACAAATTTTGGAGGCTCAAAAAGGAGTTCGTGAAGTCTATATGGATGAAAAAATTGAAAAATATATTCTTGATATCATCTTCGCAACACGCTATCCAGAACGCTATAATTTAGAAGAAATAAAACCCCTAATTTCTTTTGGAGCATCACCAAGAGGAAGTATTAATTTGGCTACTGCAGCAAAATGTTATGCGTTTATAAAACGTCGTGGATATGTCATCCCAGAAGATGTGCGTGCAGTTGTCTTGGATGTGCTTCGCCACCGAATAGGAATTACTTATGAGGCAGAGGCCGAAAATATTACCTCAGAAGATATCATCTACAAAATCGTTAATGTTATTGAGGTTCCTTAACAAGGTTTAACTCAAAAATTAGCATTTAAAAAACTCAGTCACAATTCTAATGGATACGAAAGAGCTCCTAAAAAAAGTACGTAAAATTGAAATCAAAACACGGCGGTTGTCCGATCATGTTTTTGGTGGAGAATATCATTCTACTTTTAAAGGACGAGGAATGACTTTTTCGGAAGTGCGACAATATCAATTTGGAGATGATGTTCGAAATATTGATTGGAATGTGACGGCTCGATACAATGAGCCTTTTATAAAGGTTTTTGAAGAAGAACGCGAACTAACAATGATACTAATGGTTGATGTCTCTGGTTCTGAAAATTTTGGGACTCATGGCCAATTTAAAAATGAATACATCACAGAAATTGCTGCAACACTAGCGTTTTCTGCAACACAAAATAACGATAAAATTGGTCTCATTTTGTTTTCAGGAGAAATTGAACTTTATATTCCGCCAAAAAAAGGACGTTCTCATGTCTTACGAATCATTAGAGAATTATTGGAGTTTAGACCTCAAAACAAGCAAACAAACATTGCTGAGGCACTCAAGTTTTTGTCTAATGTTATGAAGAAAAAAGCTATTGTTTTTATGCTTTCTGATTTTATTGATGAAAACTATCAACACAACTTAAAAATTGCCTCTGGCAAACATGACATAACTGGTATTCGAATTTTTGATAAAAATGAAATTGAAATACCAAACTTAGGCGTTGTTCAAATGGTCGATCAAGAAACAGGGCGCTCATCTTTAATTAATACAGCTTCAAGAAAAATAAGAAATAATTATGCTAAAAATTACCAAAAACAAGTCGAATATTTCAAGGACAGTTGTAAAAAAGCAGGGGCAGGTTATCTTGATTGTGGACTGGACGAAAGTTATGTAAAAAAATTATTGGGCTATTTCAAACAAAGAGCATAAGACTTTTAAATGATAATAAATACAAAACATATCAAATTATGGAATAAGAAGATTTTGTTCTTGGGTATGCTTTTAGTTTATTCTTTTGTTGGTAATGCACAAGTTAAAACTTCTATTGATTCTACTTCTATTAAGATTGGTGAAGAGCTGATGTATACTATTGAAACTGAGGTAGACAGTGCTGCAGTTGTATTATTCCCCGAGGGACAAACATTTCAACCAATGGAGGTCATTGAAAGTTATCCTGTTGATACTGTTTTAAATGATGTTAGATTAAAGCTCATAAAAAAATATGGTATTACACAATTTGATTCGGGTGCCTACACCATACCGAGACAAAAAGTATTAGTTGGAGATCAAACTTTGTACTCCGATTCTGTTAAAATAACTGTTCGGTCAGTTCTTGTCGATACTACAAAACAAAAATTATATGATATTAAACCTCTAATTGTTGTAGAAAAACAATTGTCGGTTTGGGAAAAATTTTGGTGGGGTTTTGTGTTTTTATTTCTTGTAATTGCTAGCGGTTTATATTGGTTCTTTTTTCGAAAAATAGTATTAACAGAAGAGGAAAGAGTGGCTACATTGCCACCTTATAAACAAGCAAAATTAGCGCTTAGTAAACTTGATGAGCAAGTCTATTTTGAAAATCAAAAAATCAAAGAGTACTATTCCGATCTTACTTTTATATTAAGAAAATACCTCAACGAAAAAGTGTACGACCAATCACTTGAAAGCACAACAGAAGAGCTTGTGACTCGACTAAATTTGCTTAAAGACTCTAAAGATGTTTTGATTAAAAAAATCACCATTGAAAATATTCAACAAATTTTAAAACGTGCTGACCTTGTAAAATTTGCAAAATCTAAGCCCGATTTTGAAATCGCTAGAATGGACAAGCAGATTATTGACAAAGAAATCGATCAAGTGAAAGAGGGGTTGCCAGAACCTACAGAGGAGGATTTATTAAAAGATTTAGAATATCAAAAAGAAATAGAGAGAAAAAAAAGACGTAGAAAATTAAAAATAATAGGGCTTTGTATTGTTGGTGCTTTGATTGCTTTTTTTGTTGGTTTTGGATTACATTCTGGATTTACAACAGCAAAAGACACGTTGTTACGCCACCCAAGTAAATTACTTTTAGAAAATAAAAACTGGGTAAGAAGCGAATACGGGGCTCCTGGAATTATTGTTCAAACCCCCGAAGTTTTAGAACGGCAAATGCCTGTAAAAAAAGATAGTCTTAATGCCAATTTTAATACTAAAATTTTTAGCTTTAAAAACTCTAAAATCCCTTTAGAGATTACTGTAAAAAGCTCTGTTTTAAGCTCAGATGACAATCCTGATAAGTCATCTTCAGAGGCGATAGATCTTGTTGGTGTAGCCAATAAGGAGCTCTCTTTACTTGAGAAAAAAGGTGCTGTTAATCTTATTCCAAGAACAGAGCAGTTTATAACTCCAAATGGACAGGAAGGTTTAAAAACGTATGGCACTACATCTCTAAATTTTGATACTGGTGAATTTGCAGAAGGCAACTTTATAATTCTAGGGTTTTCTACCTCAAAAGTACTTCAACAGTTGGTACTGGTTTGGAAGTCAGATGATATTTATGCCGCCGAAATGGCAAATCGTATTTTAAATTCTGTTGAATTGATAAAAGATAATCAAGAGTGATGCTAGAAGGAATTGAATTCACACATAAAGAATTACTTTGGTTGCTTTTAGTCATCCCTGTGCTTTTGCTATGGTACATTTTAAAGCATAAAAAACAAACCGCCGTTTTGGAAATCTCAACTGCAGATGGCCTTTTGAAGGGAAATCAATTTTGGACAATTTTAAAACACAGTTTGTTTGTCCTAAGGGCTTTAGCACTTACGCTTATTATTGTTGCAATGGCAAGACCTCAAACTGTAGATGTTTCAACAAAAACAAAAACAACTCGTGGAATTGACATCGTAATGGCTATTGATGTTTCGGCGAGTATGCTTGCCAAAGACTTAAAACCCAATAGACTAGAGGCCTTAAAAAAGGTGGCCAGTAAATTTATAAATAGACGCCCCAATGACAGAATTGGGCTAGTAGAGTATGCGGGGGAAAGTTATACACGAACTCCCGTTACAAGCGATAAAGGGATTATTCTCAAATCATTAAGAGATATAAAATACAATACCATCATAATAGGCGGTACCGCTATTGGCATGGGGTTAGCTACAGCCGTCAATCGCTTAAAAGAAAGTAAGGCAAAAAGCAGAATCATTATTTTACTTACAGATGGTGTCAATAACTCTGGATTTATTGATCCACAAACCGCTAGCGAGCTTGCTGTAGAATATGGCATAAAAACTTACACTATTGGATTGGGGAGCAACGGAATGGCACTCTCTCCTGTGGCAATAAATAATGGAAAATTTCAATACTCGAGAATTCAAGTTGAAATTGATGAAAAACTATTAAAAGAAATTGCATCTGAAACTGGTGGAAAATATTTTCGCGCCACAAACAATAAAAAATTGGAAGACATTTATGATGAAATCGATAAGCTTGAAAAAACAGAAATAGAAGAATTTAAGTATTATAACTACGAAGAAAAATTTCGCCCTTTAGTGCTTTTGGCGCTAGGCTTATTGGTTTTAGAGTTTTTGCTTCGACACACCTTTTTAAGAAGTTTTATATAATTATGTTTCAATTAGAAGAAGATATATGGTTTTGGCTTTTATTGATTCAATTGGGAATGCTGTTGTTATTCCTTTGGACACAACTTTGGAAAAAAAGAACGAAGCGTAAATTTTCAGATTTGAAGCTTCTAAAACGTCTTAGCCCAGATCAATCTTTGTTTAAATCTGTTTTAAAATTTATAACACTTTCTCTAGGTTTTATATGCTTAATCATCGCACTGGTCAATCCAAAAATTGGGACTTCCTTGCAAACTGTAAAAAGAGAAGGGGTTGATATTGTCTTTGCCATAGATGTTTCGAAAAGTATGCTAGCTGAAGACATCGCGCCAAATAGACTAGAAAAAGCAAAGCAACTAACAACTCAAATCATCAATAACCTTGTAAGCGACAGGGTAGGAATAATTGCATATGCTGCAAAAGCAGTCCCTCAACTTCCAATTACAACAGATTATTCCGCTGCAAAAATGTTTTTACAAAACATGAATACCGATATGCTTTCATCGCAAGGAACAGCAATTGATGAGGCCATACAATTATCAAGGAGTTACTATAATGACGAAGAACAAACAAATCGAGTTTTAGTTATCATTTCAGATGGTGAAGACCACAACAATTTAAGCCTTGATGTGGCAGAAGCAGCTGCAAAAGAAGGTATAAAAATATTTACAATTGGTGTAGGCACTGAAAAAGGAGGCCCTATTCCAATCAAACGAAATGGTATAGTAATGAGCTATAAAAAAGACCAAAATGATGCAACTGTAATTACAAAATTGAATAAAAAAACACTTTCGGAAATTGCTGATGAAGCAAATGGTACATATGTTGATGGTAAAAACACAAGTGATGTAATAGAAACTGTTGGAGAGATTTTGAATAAAATGGACAAAAAAGAATTTGAAGCCAAAGAATTTGCAGAATTTAAAGATCAATTTCAGTGGTTTTTGGGATTAGGACTTTTCTTTTTAATTTTGGACGTCCTATTTCTAGAACGTAAAACAGCTTGGCTAAAACGCCTGAACTTATTCAATGAAAACCTATGAAAATAAGTACAAAAAAATATATGAGCTATTATTGTATAAATTTCTCTTTGTACAGGTTTACTGTGCTCGTTCTTTTATCTTGTAGTTTTTCATTTGCTCAAGAATTAGATAAACTTCAAGTTGAGTCCGATGCTCTTGTTTATGAAGGAAATTTAGCATCAAAAGAGAACTTTATTGAAGCGGAAAAATATTATAGAAAAGCAATATCAAAAAAAGAAACAAATGCCAAAGGCGCTTACAATCTAGGCAATGCATATTACAGTTCCGAGCTTTATGACGAAGCCATTTCCAAACTTATAGAAGCCACAAAAAATGGCACTAAAGAAGAAAAACACCAAGCATTTCATAATATTGGAAACACCTTAATGCAAAATAAAAAATGTAGAGAAGCTGTTGAAGCCTATAAAAATGCATTAAGAAACAATCCCTCTGATGAAGAAAGTCGCTACAATTTAGCACTTGCTAAAGAATGCGCCAAAGAACAAGGCGGTGGCGAGAGTGAAGACGAGAAAAAAGATAAAGAAAAGGACGAAAATAAAAAGGAAGACCAAAAAGAAGATAGCGACAAACAACAGGACAAAAACGAACAAAATAAAGATCAAGACGGAGACGAAAAAGAAGAGAACGAAGGGTCCGACAAAAAGGATAACAATGGAAACCCCAAAGATCAAGAAGGTGATCAAAAAAATCCTAATCAAAAAAATAAAAACCAACAAGGAAAACTATCTCCTCAGCAAGTCAAAAACCTGCTTGAAGCTATGAATAATGAAGAAAATAAAGTTCAAGAAAAAATGAATGCATCCAAAGTAAAAGGTGTACAAGTAAAAACAGATAAAGATTGGTAATTTATGAAGTTTAGATTGCTTTTATTATTGATTTTTCTATCGAGTTTTGCCATGTCTCAGGTTAAATTCGAGGCAAAAACAAGTAAAACACAGCTTGGAGTGAATGAACGTTTGCGTATAGACTTTACTATGAATGAAGACGGAGATAATTTTATACCTCCAAGTTTTGAAAATTTTAAGGTTGTTGGTGGGCCAAGTCAATCCATTAACAACTCTTGGATTAATGGTGTGCGTTCTTTCTCAAAAAGCTACACCTACTTCTTATCTCCCACAAAAAGAGGAACTTTTACAATTGGACAATCAAGCATTGAAATTGATGGTAACACATATAAAACTTCGCCAATACAAATTACAGTCACCGCTGCTGTTGAAATTCCTAAAGACCCAAATGACCCAAATTATATTGCTTCAGAAAGCATCCATTTAGTGGCTGAAGTTTCAACAACAAAGCCCTATTTAAATGAGCCTGTTAGTGTTATTTATAAACTTTATGTGGCAGAAAACACTGGAGTAAGAAATTGGTCTGAATTGGACAGTCCTAGATATAACGATTTTTGGAGTCAAAACATTGAAGTAAACAGACAAAATGTCAAAGAGGGTAAGTATAAAGGAGAAAACTACCGCTATGTTGTTTTAAAAAAAACAGTGCTATACCCACAAAAAACAGGAAAGTTAAGTATAGAACCACTTACCTTAGACGTTAGTGTTGAGGTGCCCTCTAAAAGAAGAGATATTTTTGGTCGTCTTATGATGACCACTACAAATCGGACTGTTACTGCTGGAAAAAGAACAATTGATGTCAAATCATTGCCAAGTAATGGAAGGCCAGACGATTTTTCTGGGGCTGTTGGAAGCTTTGAGTTTAATATGACTTCAAATAAAAATACATTGAAAGCAACAGAAGCTTTTGATCTAAAACTTGAAGTCTCTGGAAAAGGAAATTTAAAATTATTTAAACTTCCAAAACCTAATCTTCCTAATGCGCTTGAAGTCTATGAACCAGAGCATTCTGAAAAAGTTTCTACCAATCTCTCTGGTATGAGGGGTAGCATTTCAGACACATATACTGTTGTGCCAAATGCACAAGGGCAATATCCGATTCCAACGGTGTCTTTTTCTTACTTTGATCTCAATACAAAAACCTATAAGACGCTTACTTCAAATGACTTGGTGGTGACAGTAACTGATGACCCCGAACTCAGCTCTAATGAAAATTCCGTAACAAAAAAAGTGCAAAAAACCAATGTAACCACTTTATCAAAACAATTTTCTTCTTTCAAATCCAATGGCAATTTAGAACCAATAACTAAAACTAAATTTTATAATACTCCATTGTTTTGGTGGCTATTTTTTGGGCCTCTACTGCTCATCCCTCTAATCATTATCGTCACTCGAAATCGTGGAAAAAGAGCTTTGGATATAGAAGGTAATAAAATACGAAAAACGAACAAGCTGGCGCGAAAATATCTAAGCTCTTCAAAGAAAGCAATAGGAAATAAAGAAGCGTTTTATGTGGCTTTGGAGCGAGCTTTACACAACTATCTTAAATCTAAATTAAAAATAGAAACTAGTGATTTTAGCAAAGATAAAATTGACCAGCTTTTAACTAAAAAAGAGGTTCAAAAAGACGCAACATCTCAATTTTTAGACGTTCTAAAATCTTGTGAGCTTGCACGATACACCCCACTAGGCGTCGCCGATATGGAGCGTGATTATCAAAAAGCCGTTGAAACCATAAACACACTTGACAAACAACTAAAATAGTATGAAAAATATAATTATTATTTCCTTTTGGTTGATTGGAGCTCTTGGGTATTCCCAGGATAATTTGCAGTTTGATCAAGCTAACTCGCTGTATAACAATGGAAAGTATGATGCTGCAATTTTAGCTTATGAAAACATACTTGAAAATAATTTGCACTCTAGTGCGCTGTATTTTAATATGGCTAATTGTTATTATAAATTAAACAAAATTGCAGCTAGTATTTATTATTATGAGAAAGCATTAAAGCTATCCCCCAACGATAAAGACATTCAAAACAATTTGGGTTTTGCACAACAGATGACTATCGATCAATTTAATGCAATCCCTGAGTTAGGGGTGTCTAAATTTTATAAAAAATTAGCACAAATATTTAGTGTTAACGGCTGGGCAATTTTATGTGTATTTCTAATGTGTGTTTTTGTTGGGTTTTTTATCGCATATTTCCTTTCTTATAATACAAAAACAAAAAGACTCTTTTTTGTAATGGGGGTATTATCTATCCTAATACTCATTATATCTTTTATTTTACTCAACAAAAAAATAGTCTTAAACAGTGAGCGTTTTGGTATCATTTACCCACAAGAAATTAATGTAAAAACAGAGCCGAATCTTAGAAGTGAAACTGCTTTTGTTTTACACGAAGGTACAAAAGTACAAATCATAGAATCATACAAAAATAACTGGTTAAAAATTAAACTCATAGACGGAAATATTGGATGGGTTTCAAATAATGCCCTCCAAGAATTCTAATTTTATTTACTTATGGTATAACACAATACATTTTATTTAAACACATTTTTTAAGCCCTAAACTAAACTCCATGAAAAACACAAACAACCTATTCTCAAACATTAAGGGTGATGCCTTCGGCGGTATCACTGCAGGAATCGTTGCTTTACCACTAGCACTCGCCTTTGGCGTTTCCTCTGGTCTTGGTCCAAGCGCTGGACTTTATGGTGCTATTTTTATAAGTTTTTTTGCTGCACTTTATGGTGGAACAAACACACAAATCTCTGGTCCAACCGCACCAATGACAGCGGTAAGTATGGTTATTATTGCTGGCATTGTTGCTGCCAATGATGGCAACGTAGAAAAAGCTTTACCATCCATTTTGATGGTGTTTTTATTGGCGGAAATAATGCAAATTGGCCTAGGTTTTTTAGGACTTGGAAAATATATAAAATACATTCCGTACCCTGTTGTTTCTGGATTTATGACAGCAATTGGTGTCATTATTCTTTTAAGTCAAATCTTACCCTCTTTGGGATACAATCCAAAAGAAGATTTAGAATATGTTAATCAGTTTAAACCACAAGCAGAAGAAATTATTCTTGAAAATATTTTAAAAGACGAAGCCGGTGAAGGGATTCTTGTTTTAGAGGATTTTAAAGAAACTATAAAAAGAGCATATTAATTGTTTTAATTTTATCAACGTTTTGGGATTTAATTTTTGCTGTTGGGATTGGACTACTCATTTCGTGTTTAATGTTTATGAAACTTATTGGCGTTCTTACAGCTGAACGCTCAGAGCTTGATACTTTGAAGGAAGAAGCATGGCCAGATGAAATAGATTTTCCAAAAAACTTAAAAGGAGAGGTTTTTATAAAACACATCAAAGGACCATTATTTTTTGGGTCAACTTCTGAATTTCAACAATTATATAAGCAAATTCCCGAAGGAGCAAAAACAGTTGTGATTCGACTTAGTAGAATGCAATATATGGATCAATCGGGTTTGTATGTGATGGAAGATACACTTCAAGATTTAAAAGCTAAAGGCGTAGATGTGATTTTTGTAGGGCTTCTAAAACAGCCTAGATACATGATGGAGCGCATTGATATAATTCCCGATTTTATTCCAGAGGAACGTATATATCAATCATTCAAAGCTTATTTAAGCAGCCTATCTAAATAGCTTTTTATTCTTGTTCTGAATTTTTAGTTTTTGGAATCTCCAGTATCTTATCCTCATTAATAAATTGAGGTAAAATCATTGGAGCTATAGATGCGACTGGTTTATATAAAATTGAATCTTCCAATTCTTCTTCTGAAACCAATGAGAGCGTATTATTGAAACGATCAAAAACAAGCAATAAAACGGAAAGAGTAAGTGCAATTTTTAACCCCCCAAAAAGTGCACCCAATAATTTATTAATGATACCAAGAGCGGCAAAGTTTGCAAGTTTTGTTAATGCCTTTCCAGCAAGAGATATCGCCAAAACAATAACAACAAAAGTGATTATAAAAGAGGAAATGTTTATTTTTTTTCCTGACCAGTCCACATAATTTGATAAAAATTCTGCGGCATAATTACTAAAGTGAACCGCTCCATATACCCCCAACATTAACGCCAAAAGTGAGGCCACCTCTACAAACAAGCCTTTGAAAAAACCTTTAATAATTCCATAAATAATGAGTGCTCCAAGGATAATATCAATAACAGGCATAAAAAGAATTTGAGTTATTATTTCTTTAATGAGAAATTTGAGTCTAAATTTACAAAATAAATTATGGCAAGAGACGAAAAACTAAAAAAACGCTGGGAAACACTTGTAGAAAAACTCTCTCTACGCTTTGCTGATGGTGCACCATTGGACCTCGATGGAATTATTTATCTTATTGGTGTTCAAGAACTTGGGCAGCTTCATCGCCGCTTCAAAAAAGACGAAAAACTCAACTTAATGCATATTGCTATTTGTAGACTTTTGTTGCCATATGGGTATTACGAGCTTGATTTTGTTGATAAAGATGGATGGCCACACTATAAAATAAAGGCACAATTGCCCAATTTAAAAGCAGGAGAACAAAGTGTTTTAATGAAAGAAGCTATTGTAAACTATTTTCTCGAACACGAATTTATTAGATAAGATTTCTTAAATTTGGCTTTTATTTCAAAACCATGATTGACCGCATTCAAAAATTAATTGACGAAGCCAATAGTTTTACAACAAACTCTGCTACTGAACTTGAGGCTTTTCGAATAAAGTTTTTAGGCAAAAAAGGGCTTTTAAATGATTTGTTTGCTGACTTCAAATCGGTGCCAAATGATCAAAAAAAAGCCTATGGTCAAGCCATAAATACGCTAAAGTCTACAGCGCAAGAAAAAGTAAATTCTCTCAAAACTAGCCTCGAAAGCAACAATTCAAATGCTTCATCTCTGGGAGATTTGACACGTCCTGGTGAACCAACAAACATTGGTGGTCGACACCCAATCTCTTTAGTGAAAAATCAAATTATAGACATCTTTTCTCGAATAGGATTTAACGTTAGTGAAGGGCCAGAAATTGAAGATGATTGGCACAATTTTACGGCTTTAAATTTACCAGAGCATCATCCTGCAAGAGATATGCAAGACACTTTTTTTGTACAAACAAATCCTGATATCTTATTGCGTACTCATACAAGTTCCGTTCAGGTGCGTTATATGGAAAACAACAGACCTCCTATTCGAACTATTTCACCTGGAAGAGTATATCGAAACGAAGCAATTTCTGCGCGTTCTCATTGCTTTTTCCATCAAGTTGAAGGCTTGTACATAGATAAAAATGTAAGTTTTGCCGATTTGAAACAAACCCTCCAATATTTTACAACTGAACTTTTTGGTAAATCAAAAATTCGCCTTAGGCCCTCTTATTTTCCTTTTACGGAGCCTAGCGCAGAAGTGGATGTATATTGGGGACTTGAAACTGAAACTGATTATAAAATGACAAAAGGAACTGGTTGGCTGGAAATTATGGGTTGTGGAATGGTGGATCCAAATGTCCTTGAAAATTGTGGAATTGACACCAAAGAATATACTGGGTTTGCTTTTGGAATGGGGATAGATCGTATCGCTTTGTTGCTGCATCAAATCAATGATATTCGCTTATTAAGTGAAAATGACATACGTTTTTTGGAGCAATTTAAAAGCACCTTATAGTACCGCTCAATAAAAACTAGTTAATCTAAATTTTCAGTTAATTTCTTTAATGCACGTTTGGGGTTCTTATTGTTGTAGAGTACCTGATATACCATATCAATAATTGGAGTTCTTGCAGAATTTTTAGAATTTTGATTAATTTTATAAGCACTTTTCGTCGCATAATAGCCTTCCGCAACCATATTCATCTCCATTTGTGCAGACTTCACTGTGTAGCCCTTACCAATCATATTGCCAAACATTCTATTTCGGGAAAAGGTTGAATACCCTGTGACCAACAAATCACCTAAATAGACTGTTTCATTGATTTTACGTTTCATCTTATATACTTTCTTAATGAAACGCTTCATTTCACGAATAGCATTGCTCATCAAAACACTTTGAAAATTATCGCCATACCCCAATCCATGAGCAATTCCTGCTGCTATAGCATAAATGTTTTTCAACATGGCTGCATACTCTGCTCCAATAACATCATCGTGAATTTTTGTATTTATATAATGATTAGAAATTTGATTTGCTATGGCCTTTGCTATATCTTTATTTGTACAGGCAATGGTTAAATACGAAAGTCGCTCTAATGCCACTTCTTCGGCATGACATGGGCCCACCAAAACCGCAACTTGATCAAATGGGACGCCTAGGTTTTGATGAAAATGCTCTCCAACCAAAAGCCCTGTTTCTGGAACTATTCCTTTTACGGCAGATAAAATTATTTTGTCTGAAATATTTATATTTAACAAATTGAGTTGCTCATAAATAAATGCGGATGGAATCGCAAAGACTAACACGTCTGCTGAACGCGCTACTTTATTTATATCATCACTCAACACAAGTCGGTTGACATCAAACTCAACGGAGCTTAAATATGAGGGGTTGTGTTGCTCTTTTTTTATGTACTCAATTGTTTGAGGTTTACGTATATACCAACCAACAGAGTCTGTTTTCTCGCACAACATTTTTACAATTGCTGTTGCCCAGCTGCCGCTTCCAAAGACTGTATATTTTAATTGTGATGCCATTTTTTAAAATTTACCTGAACAAAAGTACTAAAAAATTAATGCTTATAATCTATTGAATATCAGCAACATACTCTTTTGGCACGTATTTTGAAACCACATAAGTAATTTAAATCTGATACATGATGAAAACGCTAAAACTTTATTTTCTGTCCTTTCTTTCTCTATTTCTTTTTTTGTCTTGTGAGCGTAACGATCTTCATGTGCCCGCAAATAATAATAACAATATTTCACTAGAGCAACTCTTAAGAACCTATGAGCTTTGGTATGTTGATCTCAATAGTACTAGTGGTAATGGGCAAACGGCATTTGTTGAAATGGCATTCACACTATCATTTTTAAACGGAAATTTATATGCAAATAACAATTTGGTTGGGTTTGGTGAACAAGGAAATGGCTATGGAATTTCTGTTGGCGAATATGAAACCGGTGGGATTATTTTGGATATTTATCATGATATCGATGGACATCAACGTTTTGCAGTATATCAAGAGAGTGCAACCTCAATTGAGCTTTATAACCCATCCAACAACACATCATATTTTTTAGACGGATATCAACGAAACGAGTTTGACTACGATAAGGTGTTTTTTGAAAATGTGGACTATTTTCTTCAAGAATACAAGTCTTGGGAAAAAACACTTACAAGTGCTGAGGGTAATGAAACTAATTTTGATAATGAAAACTACCTCTATTTTTTCAATGAAAACAACAATAATTTATTCAAAAGTTCAGAGGACGAAGATATTGGTAATGTCGATAATATTTATTGGGATTATACAGGAGAATATATTGTAGAACATATTTCTGGTGGTGATACAAAAAAACTAACTTTAGACTATGATTTTTATGGTGATGACCTTTTTGAGTTATCTGTAATAAATGACGAACTGATAAGACTATACCATTCAGGTTCTGGAAAAACTTACGAATTTCGTGGCGTCAATAATATTGTGTTTATGAGAACACAAGAAAACGGTAAATCAGGCAATAGCTCGATGAAGGTTCGTCCACAAAAAACAATAAGAAAAGAGAATTTGCGCGCTAAGAAGCGCTCCAATACGGCAACCTATTTTGCTAAGCCGTAAATTTTTGAGAGATGGTGTCTAAAAAACGGGTTTCATAGTCTTCTTTTCCATCCCAATTATTGTAATCTGGTTTGATGATGTTTTCAATAAAATCTGAAATTTCTTCAAAAGAATCCATTGTTGTTAGTTGAGACATCACTCGGTCGTAATCTTCATTATTGTTTTCAAACAAATGATTTACAAAGGCAAGACGATCGTTGAGCCCAATTTGAAAACCAGGAGTTTTAAGTTGATCGTTTAAAGATGTTTTCGTTGTTGATGGTGATTCTTTTTCTTGTTCAATAGCAGGCTCTATAACTTCGTCTTCTAGTGGTGCAAATATTGGAAGCTGATTGTAATTTGGTGTCAAGGCAGAAAGATCTTCTTCTATTTGTTCTGGTTCTTGTTTTTCATTTAATTCATCAACCAAATCATCAACAGCTGCAGTTTCTTGAGGCATTTGAGCAACAATATCTTTAATTTTTTCTATAGCAGGCTCCATTATGGCCTCCTCTTCGTTATTGTCAATATTGACAAAAACTTTCTCGTCAACCTCAACTGAGTCAGTTACTTTGTTATTAAAAGCGCCTTCAAGGGCATCAAAAAAAGAAGCGCTTGTATCAATATCATCTGGTAGCTCACCTTCAAAATGCTCTTCTAAGAATTTTAGAATAGAAATCTTTTGGTATAACTGTGCTATTTCTTCATGCATTTTTGATAAATCTTCCTTACCTGTTAATTTTAGCACCCTGTGTGCTATACTTATAAGTTCAGACTCTAGTTTCTTTTTCATTACAAAACAAAATTAATACGTTGAAATAAGTTTTAGTGTTATGCTTTTATTTTTAGTAAATTTACATCACCTTTATTAAAAGCAAATAAAATAATTTGCTTGCGTTAAAATTACAAAATGTTTCTTGAAAATACAGTAAATGCTAAAGAACAATTTGGATGGATCGAAGTGATCTGTGGTTCAATGTTTTCTGGAAAAACTGAAGAATTAATTCGGCGTCTAAAACGCGCTCAGTTTGCCAAACAAAAAGTTGAAATATTTAAGCCAGCAATAGATGTTCGGTATGATGAAGATCGTGTTGTTTCTCATGACGCCAATGAAATTAGATCTACTCCTGTCCCTGCGGCCTCCAACATTCCTCTTTTGGCGGATGGGTGCGATGTGGTTGGCATAGACGAGGCTCAGTTTTTTGACGATGAAATTGTAAGTGTTTGTAATGCATTAGCCAACAAGGGGGTTCGCGTTATTGTTGCTGGTCTAGACATGGATTTTAAAGGCAACCCCTTTGGGCCTATGCCAAATCTTATGGCCACTGCAGAATATGTAACCAAAGTACACGCTGTATGCACCAGAACAGGAAATTTAGCACAATATAGTTTCCGTAAGTCAAGTGATGATAAATTAGTTCTTTTGGGAGAAGTTAAAGAATATGAGCCTCTGAGTCGAGGTGCATTTTACAAGGCCATGACTAAGGAAAGAATTAAAGACTTGGACGTTCTTGACCCTGAAAATATAGAAGCTAAAAAGAAAAAAAATTAACTCTTGTGGTGGGCGAAACAACTTTAGAAATCAATCTTTCTGCACTAAAAAATAATTTTGACATACTCCGTGCCAAAATTAACAAAAACACCATGTTGCTCGCTGTGGTTAAGGCTTTTGCTTATGGAAGTGATGCTGTAAAAATTGCTCAATTTTTAGAAGAGCTAGGGGTTAATTATTTTGCGGTAGCTTACGTCAATGAAGGAGTGTTGTTGAGAAAATCGGGTATAAAAACACCAATTCTTGTTCTTCATCCTCAACCTATAAATTTTGAGCTTCTTATAAAATTTAATCTCGAGCCAAGTTTATATAGTTTTAATACTTTGAGAGCTTTTATTGAAGTTGCAAATGCCAATTCAAAAGAAAATTTTCCTGTACATATCAAATTTAATACTGGTCTTAATCGTCTTGGGTTTGCACAAAAACAAATAGAGGACGTTGTTGGTGTCATCACTTCTAATCATTCTATTCATGTAAAATCTGTCTTCTCACACTTAGCCGCTAGTGAGGATGAAAAAGAACGAGATTTCTCTTTAAATCAAATTGATCTTTTTCATAACATATCTGAGGCGTTTCAATCTTTATGTGGTTATTCGTTTATACGGCATCTTTGTAATACTTCTGGTGTGTTGAACTTTCCAGAAGCTCAATTCGACATGGTTCGCTGTGGTATAGGAATTTATGGTTTTGACAACATGAAAAATAACAGTCATAAATTTATACCTGTTGCAGCGCTCAAAACAATTATTTCTCAAATTCACACTGTTGAAAAAGGTCAAAGTGTGGGATATAATAGGGCATTTATTGCTAAGCATAATAAAAAAATTGCAACTTTGCCCATTGGTCACGCAGATGGTATTGGCAGACAATATGGTAATGGGGCGGGGGCGGTATATATTCAAGGGAAAAGAGCATCAATTATAGGAAATGTTTGTATGGATATGATTATGGTTGACGTTTCAGAAATCGATTGTAATGAAGGGGATGAAGTTATTCTTTTTGATAAAATTACAACCGCCGAAGAATTCGCAATAAACGGAAACACCATTTCTTATGAGCTTCTTACAGGAATTTCTCAGCGTGTAAAACGCGTTTTCATTTCTGGATAATTTGTTTAGTTTTTTTATTTTAGATAAGTTAGCAGAAGTATTAACCTAAATCTAAAATTTATGCTTAAAGAATTTAAAGAATTTGCAATGAAAGGCAACCTGGTCGATATCGCAGTTGCTTTTGTTATGGGGGCAGCATTCAAAGATGTTGTAACCAGTTTTACTGGTGGAATTGTTTCGCCGTTAATTGGTCTAATTTTCAAGTCAGATTTCAAAGACCTAAAATATGTAATTCAAGACGGAACTGTTAATGGTGACGGTGTTATTGAAGGAGAGACAGCAATTATGTGGGGTGAATTTCTTACCTATGTTATAGACTTCTTAATTGTAGCTTTTGTGATGTTCTTAGTTATTAAGGGGATAAACACCTTAAAACGAAAAGAAGAAGAGACGCCTTCAGGACCATCAGACAACGAACTTTTGTCTGAAATTAGAGATTTGTTAAAAAATTAGAGGTTTTTTTATAATAAGGGCAAACAATCGCCCTTTTTTATTTTTAAAAATCAAGGAAAAGTACCCGCTTATTTATTAATTTTGTGCTCTAATTTTTAAGAAGTCACAAAATGAAAATAGCAGTAGTTGGCGCAACAGGAATGGTAGGTACCATTATGATGAAATTGTTGGAAGAACGAAACTTTCCTGTTTCCGAATTAATTCCAGTAGCTTCTGAACGAAGTGTCGGAAAAATTGTAACGTTCAAAGGGAAAGATTACAAAATTGTTGGTCTCGATAAAGCTGTGTCTCTAAAGCCTGAAATTGCTATATTTTCTGCAGGGGGTGATACATCTCTTGCTTGGGCGCCAAAATTTGCTGAAGCTGGATGTGTTGTCATCGATAATTCCTCTGCTTGGCGAATGGATCCTACAAAAAAACTTGTGGTTCCTGAAATTAATGCAAATGTTATCACTTCAGATGATAAAATTATTGCAAACCCTAACTGTTCTACAATTCAATTAGTTATGGCTCTTGCGCCTTTACACAATCGCTATAAAATGAAGCGTGTTGTTGTCTCAACTTATCAATCTGTTTCAGGAACTGGGGTAAAAGCAGTTCGACAAATGGAAAATGAAATTCATGGTAAGAGTGATGAAATGGCATATCCTTATCAAATCTTCAAAAATGCTTTACCACATTGTGATGTTTTTCTAGATAATGGATACACAAAAGAAGAAATGAAGCTCGCCAAAGAGCCACAAAAAATACTTAACGACAACTCTTTTGCTGTTACCGCAACCGCTGTAAGAATTCCAACAGCTGGCGGTCATTCAGAATCAGTCAATGTTGAATTTGAAGAAGATTTTGAATTGAGTGAAGTAAGAAAAATTCTGAGTCAAATGCCTGGTGTTACTGTTCAAGACAATCCTGACACCAATACATATCCGATGCCTATTTTTGCTCATAACAAAGATGATGTTTTTGTTGGTCGACTGCGTCGAGACGAAAGCATACCTAACACTTTAAACATGTGGATTGTTGCTGATAATCTAAGAAAAGGCGCTGCAACAAACGCCATTCAAATCGCTGAGTACATGGTAGAACATGTGTTTTCGCCAGCATCATAATGCTTTCTGTTAAAAACGTTGATTTTTGCTATAATAATAGCATAACACTAAGTAATATTTCTTTGAATGTTCAAGCAGGGGAGTATCTTGCTGTTGTGGGGGAAAGTGGTTCTGGAAAAAGTACATTATTAAAATTAATTTACGGGGAGTTTGATGTAAACAATGGCTCCATTTCATGGAACTCAACTCCTATTTTGGGCCCAAAAGACAAACTTATTGTTGGCCACAACTTTATGAAGTACGTTGCTCAAGAGTTTGATTTAATGCCTTTCACAACCGTTGGTGAAAACATTGGAACACACCTTTCTAATTTCTTTCCAAAAGAAAAAGAAAAACGCATCCAAGAACTACTTGCTGTTGTTGAACTTGAAAAATATCAGTCCACAAAAGTAAAACATCTTAGCGGTGGACAAAAACAGCGCGTTGCTCTAGCAAAAGCTCTAGCTAAACAACCTGAAATTCTATTGCTAGACGAACCATTCAGTCATATTGACAATTTTAAAAAGCAATCGTTAAGGAAAAACTTATTTCATTTTTTGAAAGCTAAAAATATAGCCTGTATTGTGGCTACTCACGACAAAAATGATGTTTTGGCTTTTGCTGATAATATGATTGTTTTAAACCGTGGTAAAATCTTACTTGAAGGTTTCCCTAAAGACCTTTACTTAAACCCTAAAAACCCTTTGCTTGCGGCTTTTTTTTCAGAATACTGTATAATTGATGGCGCTATCTTTTATGCACACCAAATAAAAGTTTCTGAAAAAGGAACAATTAAAGCAGAAGTTAGAGATTGCTATTTTCAAGGAACACACTTTTTGATAGAGGCAGAAACTGATAATGAAATCATCTGCTTTAACCACACATCATCTATTAAAACAAAAGAGTGTGTGCTGCTGCTAGCTAAAAAAGATATCTAAAAATTTTAGTAAATTAGCAGAAACCCAATCATTTTACTTCAAAACATTGTTTTGAACTTAAATTATATCACTATGGAGCCTATAAAAAATCACTCTGAAGAAGTTATAAAAAGACTTCCATATCACCTAAAACAATTTATTGTCCCTCAAGATTATGAACAATATACTCCAATCAATCAAGCGGTTTGGAGATATGTAATGCGAAAAAATATTGTACACCTAAAAGACGTTGCACATGAATCATATATTGAGGGGTTAAAAAAAACAGGAATTGATATTAATTCAATCCCTAGTATTTATGGTATGAATCGAATTCTGAAAGAAATCGGCTGGGCGGCTGTTGCTGTCGATGGTTTTATTCCTCCAAATGCTTTTATGGAATTTCAAGCCAATAAAGTTCTTGTCATTGCTTCAGACATCAGACAATTAGAACATATTGAATACACGCCTGCTCCTGATATTATACATGAGGCTTCCGGTCATGCCCCTATAATTGCCAGCCCAGATTATGCAGAATTTTTGAGGCGTCTTGGCGAGATTGGTGCAAAAGCAATTCTCTCTAAATATGATATTGATTTATACGAAGCTGTTCGAAAGCTCTCAATTTTAAAAGAGGCACCTGGCATAGAAGAAAGCGAAATCTTGGCCGCTGAGAAAGAGGTGAATATTCTACAGAATCAACATCACGAATTCTCAGAAATGGCTCAAATAAGAAATATGCAATGGTGGAGTGTAGAATATGGACTGGTGGGAAGTATGGATAACCCAAAAATTTATGGCGCTGGACTTTTGTCTTCCATTGGTGAAAGTGAGTGGTGTATGAGTAATGAGGTTGAAAAAATTCCATATTCCATTGATGTGGCCAAAAAAGGATTTGATATTACAAAACCACAACCTCAACTTTATGTGACTCCAGATTTTGCTTATTTGATGGAAATTTTAGAAGAATTTGCGAACACATTAAGTATTCGGAAAGGAGGATATAAAGGTTTGCAAAAACTTATTGACTCTAGAGCTGTTGGGACTATAGAATTGAGCACTGGTCTTCAAATTTCTGGCGTGTTTACAAAACTAATATTAAATGAAGATAGAGAAGTTGTTTATTTTAAAACTGAAGGGCCTACAGCCTTAGCTTATCGCGATAAAGAGCTTGTGGGACACGGAATAGAAACACATAAACACGGATATAGCTCGCCACTTGGAATGCTGAAAAGTGTAAATCTGCCTATAGAAAACATGACACCTGTTGATTTAAAGGCGTATAATCTTTATGACGGTCAACGGCTTTCCTTTGAGTTCGAAAGCGGTGTAAAAGTAGAAGGGTTAAACATCACTGGAATTCGAAATGTTAAAGGAAAAATTATGGTTATTCAACTAAAAGACTGCACCGTAACTTATGGAGAAGAGGTTCTTTTCAAGCCCGAATATGGTGTCTTTGACATGGCTATTGGAAACGAAATAACCTCTGCTTTCGCTGGCGCCGCGGATAGTAGTTCATTCCCTAACCTTTACTCTGTTTCTGAAACTAAAACAATCAAAGTAAAGAAAACAAAAAAAGAAATTGTGCTGGAAAACCTTTACCAAAACGTAAGAGACTGTAGAACAAATGGTAGGTTTTCAAAAGATAATTTAGAGCTTGTTTTTTCTTCTCTAAAAGAAAATTACCCTGATGATTGGCTATTACCCTTAGAGCTTTTTGAACTTACAAATGATACTCCATTGGGTTTGAAAATAAAAAACCACCTAGAAAATTTGATAAAAATCAAACCCGAAATCACTCATCTCATAAAGTCTGGAATAGAGCTTGTTGAAAAAGCACCCGCTTATTTGTAATTAAAATAACACCATTTTTACTATATTTATACCTAATTAAATTTAAAATCAATTTCTTATGTCACTTTTTATGTACCCTTTTCTTTTTTTTGGCGCACTCATTCTTTTTGCCGCGTTTTTTGTTGTTAAACAACAAACCGCTGCTATTATAGAGCGTTTTGGAAAATTCCAAAGCATTCGTCATTCTGGACTTCAACTCAAAATTCCTTTGGTCGATAGAATCGCTGGGCGATTGAGTTTAAAAATTCAACAGTTAGATGTTATTGTTGAAACAAAAACTTTAGATGATGTATTTGTTCGATTAAAAATCTCTGTTCAATATAAAGTGGTTAGAGAAAAAGTTTATGAAGCATTTTATAAATTAGATTATCCACACGAACAGATTACTTCTTATGTGTTTGATGTTGTCCGCGCCGAAGTGCCAAAAATGAAACTCGACGATGTTTTTGTTAAAAAGGATGATATTGCTATTGCTGTAAAGACAGAGTTAAACGAAGCTATGATGGACTATGGTTATGACATCATCAAAACCCTTGTAACAGATATAGATCCAGATGCTCAGGTAAAAGAGGCGATGAATAGAATTAATGCTTCAGAGCGTGAAAAAATTGCGGCCCAATTTGAAGGTGATGCTGCGAGAATTTTAATTGTTGAAAAAGCAAAGGCTGAAGCTGAAAGTAAGCGCCTTCAAGGACAGGGTATCGCTGATCAAAGACGTGAAATTGCTCGTGGTCTAGAAGAATCTGTTGAGGTGCTTAATAAAGTAGGGATTAACTCTCAAGAGGCTTCTGCACTAATTGTTGTGACACAACATTATGATACGCTTCAATCTATTGGGGGTGAATCAAACAGTAACTTAATTTTGTTGCCCAACTCTCCTCAGGCTGGAAGTAATATGCTAAACGATATGGTTGCGAGCTTTACTGCAAGCAATCAAATAGGAGAGGCTATGAAAAATCAAAAGAAAAAGGGCTAAGAATAGCTTTTTTTCTATAAAATCTATAACGTTGAGGCCTCTTCGGCTAGTAACTTATTGCTATCTGTTGAGGCTTTTTCTATAAAGTCGTTTATTTGCTGATTTCTTTCTTGGCCTTTTTTAAGAAGTTCTTTTAAAACAATCATCACCGCAATTCGTGTGCCTGTTTTTTTAGTAGCTGTAGCGAAAAGAGGTTCCAATTCTTCATATAGAATACGAGCAGATATGTGTTTGATTTCTGCTTTTACCTTTTTCTGCTTTTCCTCTGATAAATTGGTGTATTTTTTACCAAGTTGTTTAATAACATCAATAGGCTTTCGCTCATGTTTTGGATTGGATTGTTTTTGGGAAACCGCAGCTTTTGGTTTTTGTTTTGCCCAATTATCTCTAAGCCCTACTGTTTTATTAAACACCACCTTTGTGTCTGTACTGTCCTTGTCTACACAAAAATAACCCAAACGCTGAAACTGAAAGTGATCATTGGGTTGAACATTTGAAATGTTTGGCTCTACAAAAGCTGTTATTTGATTTAAAGATAGTGGGTTTAAAAATGTCATAAAATCCTCCTCTTGACTGTCTGGTGCTTCGTGAGAAAATAGGCGGTCATATTCCCTAACTTCTGCTTCTATCGCATGAGCCACAGAAACCCAATGTAGAGTTCCTTTTACTTTTCTAAGGCTTTCTTCAGTTCCGCTTCCACTTAAACTTTTTGGATCATAAGTACAGTGGATTTCTTGAATCTCCCCATGACCATCTTTTATAAGAGACTCTGCTTTTATAATGTATGCATTTTTTAAACGAACTTCTTTTCCAATTGTTAGGCGAAAATATTTTTTGTTTGCTTCTTCTTTAAAATCGTCTCGTTCAATATAGAGTGTTTTAGAAAACGGAAGTTTTCTGCTTCCTGATTTTGGATCTTCAGGGTTGTTTTCTGCTTCAAGAAATTCTGTTTTATCGGTCTGATAATTTGTTATTATCAATTTTACTGGGTTTAAAACCGCCATAATTCTTGGTGCGGTTTTGTTTAAGTCTTCACGAACACAAAATTCAAGTAACGAAACATCAATAATATTGTCTCGTTTGGCAACACCTACACTATTGATAAACTTTTTAATGGACTTTGGTGTATAACCTCTTCTGCGCAAACCGGATATGGTTGGCATTCTTGGGTCGTCCCACCCAGAGACGACACCTTCTTCCACCAATCTGAGCAATTTTCTTTTACTCATAATGGTATAATTTAGGTTTAATCGAGCAAACTCTCTTTGCTTTGGGAGTTTAGGGTATTTATGGGCACTATAATTATAAACACAATTTTTAAACCAATTATATAGTTCGCGATGAGGCTTGAATTCTAAAGAACATAAAGAATGAGAAATTTGTTCTATATAATCGCTTTCGCCATGTGTCCAATCATACATTGGATAGATACACCAATTAGTTCCTGTTCTGTGATGGGAGGCGTGTAAAATTCTATACATGATGGGGTCTCGCATCAACATGTTTGTATGTTTCATATCAATTTTGGCGCGAAGCACATGAGTTCCTGCATCAAAGTCTCCATTACGCATTTGTTGAAACAACTCAAGGTTTTGTTCTATTGTTCTATTGCGATATAGGCCTTCTACGCCGGGTTGTGTAGGTGTTCCTTTTTGTTCTGCCATACTTTCGCTTGATTGCGAATCAACATAGGCTTTGCCGTCTTTTATCATTAGAACTGCCCAATCAAAAAGTTGGTCAAAATAATCTGATGAGTAACATTCTTCTTCCCACTTATAACCCAGCCAAGCAATATCCTCCTTGATGGCATCTACATAAGCTTGCTCTTCTTTTGTTGGATTGGTGTCATCAAATCTTAGGTTAACTGGAGCGTCATACTTTTCTCCTAACCCAAAACTTATTCCTATGGCTTTTGTGTGTCCAATGTGAAGATAGCCGTTGGGCTCTGGCGGAAAACGAAAACGTAAATCCTTTTTACTCAGACCGTTTTTTAAATCGTCTTCTACAATTTGTTCTATAAAATTTAAAGGTTTACTGTTCTCTGTCGCCATAGATAATTGTCTTCTGAGTAAAATCTAACCACAAAATTAATCAATTAAAAAGATTGTTAATATATCTTTAGTATAAATGTTACTTTTGTAAACTAAAAAATTAATAATGGGGATTATAAAGGTTGAAAATATAAGAGTTTATGCCTACCATGGTTGTTTGGAAGAAGAGACTATTATTGGAAGCAACTACAGAGTAGATGTTTCTGTAAGGGCTTGTCTTATTAAATCCGCAAAAACAGATGCTCTAGTTGACACTGTTGACTATGTCACTTTGAATGCAATTGTTGTAGAAGAGATGAGCAAACCATCTAAGCTTCTAGAAGCCGTTGTTCAACGAATTTTAGATCGTATTTTTAGTGCTTGCAAAGAAGTTGAGTGGGCTTCTGTCTCAGTCTCAAAACTAAACCCTCCTATTGGCGGAGATGTGGAAAAAGTTACGGTTGTTTTGGAGCAAAATCGTGTTTAGATTTACGGAACAAGAATGTTCAATGCCCCTTTTTTAATAGAAATTTTTAATTCTTTTGATTTAATAATTATAGACTCCCCATCTAATTGGGCTAAAAATTCTTTTTGCGTTTCGTTGGTAACCTTCATATTATCAGTAAGAAAGTATTTTGCTTTATCATACTTCTTGTGTTTGTTAAAAACAAGTTGAGTTGCAAACAGTAATTTTTCAAGAAAAGATAGTTGTTCTGTAAACACAACATCTAATTTTCCGTCTTGAAGTGAAGCTTTTGGTGTAAAGGATAAGTTATAACCCATTTCATTTGAATTTGACACAAATAATACTAAAGGGTCTAGTGTTTTTTTGAAATTGTCAATTTGTAAATCAATTATTTGTGGAGGTGATTTGTAGAGAAGAGCTTTAAAAGAGGCGCGCAGATAAGAGATGATTTGGCGTTTTTTGAAGCCAGTGTAATGATTAATAATTCTTGCGCCTATTCCTAAACTCATGTTGCTAAAAAAGAAGTGGTCGTTTACGGTTCCAACATCTATTTTTGTGCTGTGGTATTGTTTAATAACCTCAAGTGCTTCGCGTATTGAACGTGATATTCCAACATGTGATGCAAGCCCATTACCTGATCCAAGTCTTATAATTCCTAATAATACAGGAGAATCTACAAGTTGAGAGGCCACTTCATTGACGGTTCCATCTCCTCCACAAGCGATTATTGCGTTTGCCCCTTCAAGTATTGAAGTTTTGGTTAGGGCTGCTGCGTTTTTGGCGTGCTTTGTGGTTTTAATAACAATATGAAAATCATTACTATTTAAGACAGAGGAAATAGTATGAGAATCTAGCTTGTTTTTTCCTTTACCCGAAATAGGATTTACAATAAAATGTATGCTTTTTTTTGTGCCCAATAAAGTGTTGTGTTTTCGTTGTTTTTAAGCAATAATATTTAATTCTCTTGTGTGTCCTGTTTTTTTACTTAAATTTGCATTCCTTTTTGGCGTCTTGGCCGAGTGGCTAGGCAGAGGTCTGCAAAACCTTTTACAGCGGTTCGAATCCGCTAGACGCCTCAGAATAAAACCTCAACATTGTTGGGGTTTTTTATCTTATATCTTCTATCAAATGTTTTGGGTTTAATTTGTCTTTCGGTAAAAATCCTTTTGTTATAAGGGTTATTCCACAGATCAACAACAAAACACCTAATATTTTTTTTATGTTAATTATTATTCCTGGTGTTAAATAGCCTTTTAAGCGTTTGGCTAATAAAATTTTAATAAGGTCAGTAATGAAATAAGCACTAATTAAAGCACCAAAAAACACAAAAAAGCGGTTTATATTTCCCTCCAAATTTGGTCCCACAACAATTATAATTCCTAACCAAAAAACCAAAACTCCTATATTTATAAAGTTCAGAAAAAAACCTTTTAAAAACAACTGTAAATAATTGTTTTTGGGTGTTTCAAAATTTGTTTCTATGTCTTGTTTATTGGGTTTCTTTGAAAAAATTATTACACCATAAACAGCTAAAAGCGTTCCGCCAAAGATATAAAGTCCTGGTTGGTTGCTTAAATTTTCTAGAAGCTGATAACTACTAAAATAAGCGAGAAAAATAAAAATTACATCTGCAATTATAACTCCTAAATCAAAAGCAACAGCAGCTCTAAATCCTTTAACGATACTTGTTTCTAAAAGAACAAAAAAGACTGGTCCTATCATAAAAGACAGGAAAAACCCTAAAGGAATAGCCGCTTGAATATCTTCAATCACTTTTTACTAATCTTTAAAAATAATTCTCCCTCCAAACATTTTGTTTTGTTTTAATTGTTTTGGTGTTCCATAAACAAAAACATCGCCCCCAGAAAAAATCTTTACATTCAAAACATTGGTTGTGTTCACTGAGGCTTCTCCTCCTGCTTTTATAAATAAAGATGAGTTTTGGGTTATTGTTTTACTGCCCTCGTAAACACCTCCTGTTCGTAACGAAAGATCTAGCTTTGAGGTTTGCCCTGTAGTAGTAACAACTCCTCCTGTTACACTTTTTACTGATAATAATTTTGTGTCGACAGTGGCTGTAATTTGTGCACCCTCTTGAGCTCTTAAAATAATTTCATATTGTTTTATTTTTCCTTTTACGTGTACATTTGCCCCCTCATTTGCATCGATTTCATCAATAGAGGTATAATAAAGTTTAACGTTGGTGTTTTTTCCATTAAACATTTTGTCTAGCTTCATTCTTATTTTGAGCTTGTTATTTTTTTGAATAACACTCACATCGTTTTTATTATCTCCTGAAATAATAATTTTGTTTTCTTCGGATTTTATAAGCTCTATATTTATTAAATCATATACTTTTAGTTCTGAAAACTCTCCTAGGGTTTTAGTTACAGAATCTTGTGAAAAAACTTGTGCACATACAAAGAACACAATTAAATATAAATGTTTCATTTTTAAAAATTATATTAAATTAAAGTCTAAATGTCTTTTTATTAAGTCGGCTTTTTTGACCTCAACTTGAACTTGATCACCAAGTTGATATTTGTTTTTCGTTCGCTCTCCAACAAGCGCATAATTATCTTGGTCGAAAGTATAATAATCTCCTTTTATGTCTCTAATTCTAACCATACCTTCACATTTATTTTCTATAATTTCCACATACATACCCCATTCTGTAACACCAGAGATAACCCCAATAAAGATAGTATCTTTTTTGTCCTGCATATATTTTATCTGCATATATTTTATGGAGTCTCTTTCTGCTTTTGTTGCTAAATTTTCCATTGCAGAGGAATGTTTACACTTCTCTTCAAAACTTGATTCAGAAACAGAAGAATTTCCGTCTAAATAGTGCTGTAACAAACGGTGTGCCATAACATCAGGGTAGCGACGAATAGGTGATGTAAAGTGGCTATAATAATCAAACGAAAGACCATAATGCCCAATATTATTCGTAGAATATTCTGCCTTGCTCATACAACGGATGGTTAGAGTATCAACTAAGTTTTGTTCTTTTTTCCCAACTACATTACTTAATAATTTGTTTAAAGCTGCACTGATTTGGGTTGGATTTTTTAAATTTAATTGATGACCGAACTGATAAACAACTCGCTGTAAGCTTTCAAGTTTTTGTTGGTCAGGAACATCATGAATTCTATAAATAAAGGTTTTCTTTGGTGATTGTTTGCCAATAAATTCTGCAACTTTTTTATTAGCCAATAACATAAACTCCTCAATAAGCTTATTGGCGTCTTTTGAGGTTTTAAAATAAACACCTTCTGGAGTATTAGATGATGATAAATTGAATTTAACTTCTACTTTATCAAACGAGATTGCTCCATTATTCATCCTCTTGTCTCTTAATATTTTAGCAAGTTTATCTAAATGAAGGATAGCATCTTTTATTTGTTGGGTAGTTTTATATGCTTTACTAGTTAAAGCAATGTGTTTTGGAATATCGACATTTTTATTTTCAATAATATGTTGGGCTTCCTCGTAACTGAAGCGTGCATCGCTGTAGGTTACTGTTCTACCAAACCATTGATTAATAAGTTCTGCCCTATCATTGAGTTCAAACACTGCAGAAAACGTGTATTTTTCTTCTAAAGGTCGTAATGAACAAGCATTATTAGATAATACTTCGGGCAACATAGGAACCACTCTATCAACAAGATATACAGATGTTGCGCGTTGGTATGCTTCTTCATCTAAAATAGTACCTTCTTTTAAATAATGAGATACATCTGCAATATGAATTCCAACCTCAAAATTTCCATTTTCTAGAATTTGAAAAGACAAAGCATCATCAAAATCTTTTGCATCTTTTGGATCTATTGTAAAGGTTAATATATTCCGCATATCACGACGCTTATTTATCTCTTCCTTAGTAATAGATGTGTCTAATGCATTTGCAAAATCTTCTACATTTTTTTCAAACTTATAAGGAAGACCATATGCCGCTAAAATAGCGTGTATTTCTGTTTGATGATCTCCTGCATCGCCTAAGACTTCAACGACTTTTCCAGTTGGACATTCTGCTTTTGATTGCCATTCTACAACCTTAACTAGAACTTTCTGTCCTTCTTTAGCATTTTTTATTTTCTTTAGAGGAACATAAATATCTACTGGCATTTTTCTGTCATCAGGTATTACAAAGGCAAAGTTTTTATTGCTCTGAATAATCCCTACAAATTCTGTTTTATGTCGTTTTAAAACTTGAGTAATTTCTCCTTCATACCTACCTCTTTTTTTTCTTTTATGCACATAAAACTCAACTTCATCTCCCGACAAAGATCCTATAGTTTTATTAGAGGGAATATATACATCCTCCTTAAAATCTTTTGAAGTAACATATCCTGAGCCATTGGTGCTTAAATCGAAAATTCCCTTGTAATATTTATCATTAGTTTTAACAGTATAAAAACCTCTTTTTACTTCTTCTATTTGATTTGATATCAATAAAAAATGTAAACTCTCTAAAACTTCTGCTCTTTTACTTGGATTATGAATTCCAAGTTTCATTGAGATTTGTTTATAATTTAAAGCGGAGGATGTTTGAAGAATTGATATAATTCGAGGAATATATTTTTTAAAATTTTTATTTTTTTTTGATTTTTTAGGCATTACAGCTATTTGATAACAACAAATCTACGATTTTAAAGTATGCTTTTTTTAGAAAGAAATCAACTTTATCCACATTGTATATATTAATAAACTTTTTTTAATAATTTTTTAAAATATCTTAGTTATTATAATAGGATGTTAATTTCTATAATAACTTTTATAATTTTTACTTTTTAATCTGATAATTAAAATATTTAACTCTTTTTTTATGTTTATAACTTCTCTTTATAATTTAAATAAATATGGGATTAAAATTGATAAGTATACTTTTATATGTCACATTTTTTTTTAGTTAGAAATAATTTAATACATATTAAATTTATTTTTCATAATCTATTTTTTTTTATCAACAGGATATAAATAAAAGTATAAACACTTTTATTTTTTTGTAAGTTTACATTTATACAATTAATCACTACTTGCTTATGAAAATTTCTATAGGAAACGACCACGCCGGAACAGAACATAAATTTAAAATAATTGAATTTTTAAATTCAAAAAATATAGAAGTTAAAAACCATGGAACAGATTCTAGTGATAGTGTTGATTATCCTGATTTTGTTCACCCTGTTGCAAAAGATGTAGAAAATAAGAAAGTTGACTTTGGTATTCTATTATGTGGAAGTGCTAATGGTGTTGCTATGACTGCTAATAAATATCAAGGTATTCGCGCAGGGTTGTGTTGGAAAAATGAAATTGTTGAACTAATACGACAACACAATAATGCTAATATTCTTTGTATTCCAGCTCGATATACAACCAAACAAGAGATAATAAAAATGGTAGATACTTTTATTAATACAGATTTTGAGGGAGGAAGACATCAAAGACGTGTGGATAAAATACCAAGTTGTAATTAATATTTAAAAATGGTTTCAATTTTTGTTAAATCATTTGAAGAACTTTCTAAATTAGAATTATATAAAATTTTACGCTTAAGAGCAGAGGTTTTTATTGTGGAACAAGATTGTGTTTATCAAGACGTTGACGATAAAGATCAAAAAGCTCTACATGTTATTTTAAAAAAATCAGAAGAAATCATAGGTTATACAAGGTTGTTTTGGCCTGGAGATTATTTTAAAGAAGCGAGTATAGGAAGGGTTGTAATCTCAAAAAAAGAAAGAGACAATAACTACGGTTCTGAGCTCATGAAAGCATCTATTCTTGCTATATCAGAAAAAATGAAAGAGAAAAAAATTAAAATCTCTGCTCAAACCTATTTAAAAATCTTTTACAATAATTTAGGATTTTTAGAAAGTGGAAAAGAATACCTAGAAGATGGTATTCCTCATGTAGCAATGTTTAAAAAATAAATTTTATTCTATAATATTTATTATTTCTATTTCTACTCGTCTATCAAATTTTGGATCACCCCCTAAAGGATATTTATGTTTTAAGCCAACATATTTCATTCTTTTTCTAGCAACACCATTTTTCATCAAGTATTCATAAATATATCTCGCTCTTGCTAAAGATAAATTTCTTCGACCTGTTCCTCTATCAATAGCATCTCTTCCGTTTGCAGTGCAACAAACATGACCTTGAATAGTAAAATATACTTTGTTTTTTTCTCTTAATATCCTTGCTGTTTTTTCCAGAACAGGAATAGATTCTTTTAATACATAACTATATCCTGTTCTAAATAGAATCTTATCTAGAACAATTTTATCCCCCACCAAAAGATTACTTTCAAGAGTAATAGGTTTTTTTCTATTATCTATTATTTCTTTTCCCTCGTCTAATTTAGATGTTTCTTTTTTAGGAATATTATATTCTACATTAACTTCAACTTTTCTATTTAAACCCCTTATAATATTTAAATCTTCTGAGTCCACAATTTTTAATAAAACCTCACCCTTTCCGTCTACATTACTAATTAGATTTTCACTAATACCGCCAGTAGAAAACACTTTCTTTATCGCATTTGCCCTATTCTGAGAAAGTATTAAGTTATAATTGTCAGATCCTCTATCATCACAAAACCCATAAATTGATATTCTTTTTATTTTACCCACATCAAGATTTTGTATAAATAATAAAATTCTATTTTTTTCTGTTTCAGGTACTATATATTTATCGGTTTCAAAGTAAACCACATGCTGAATATTTGACTGAGCAATCAAATAATTTATACTAAACATGAAAATAAAAATCAATTTTTGCATGCTTAAATATATTTAATTTATTTCAAAATAGAATAATACCGACTGGGATCATTTAATATTGATTGGGCTTCCAAAATAGTTTTGTTTTTTAAAAGAGAATATTTATACATTCCTTCTCTATAAAAGTTCCTTTTTATAATTTCTTCTGACAACTTCCAACTTATCATTTCTTTTGATTGCTCAAGAGCCAATACCTTTTCTTCTTTTAGAGATTTCTTAACCGCTAAAAGCGATGTATGTAACCCTTCTAAATTTTCTTCTTTACTGTAATTAAAAAGGTTTTCTAAAGCGTCTTCTGTATTTGTTTCCAAAGAGAAATTCTCTAATAAACAATATGTTTTAAAATCTTTAAAAACAATGGGGTTTAAATCAAAATCTGATAAATTTTCTACTTTATTTTTTCTACAATAATCATTAACAAAGTTGAAGATAAAATTTTCTCTTTCTAGAGAAGAAATTAAATCAAAAGAGGCTATATTTCCTATTATTACATCTGGATTTATTCCTCCTCCATCATAAACAATTCTACCTTTTTTTGTTTTAAATGCTTTCTTTTCTTCTATTTTTTTTGCTTCTCCAGAACTAGATCGCTCACCATAATTTATTGCCTGTATGCAGCGCCCAGAGGGAATAAAATAACGAGAAATCGTAACTTTAATTTGTGCCCCATAAGGTAGCGGTTTTGGTTGTTGTACAAGACCTTTCCCAAAACTTCTTTTACCAACAATTACAGCTCGATCCAAATCTTGAAGAGCACCAGCAACAATTTCACTTGCAGACGCACTTTTTTCATTAACTAACACCACAAGAGGAATGTCTTCGCTAATAGGCTGTTTTTGTGTAAAAAATTGGTTGTTATATTGTTCAATATTAGAGCGTGTTGAAACAACAAGCTGGTCTTTTTTCACAAACAGATTTACTATTTTTATCGCTTCTTGAAGTAATCCGCCAGGATTGTTTCTTAAATCAAGAATTAATCCTTTGGCCTCATCTATGAGCAAAAATTTTAGTGCTGATTCTACCTCTTGTGCTGATGTTCTAGAAAAGCGGTCTAGTGCTATATAACCGATTTGATTATCCAACAATTTGTACAAGGGAACGGCTTTTGGTTTTTTTTCACCACGAATTAATTCTACTTCTGTTTCTTCTAAACCTCTTTTGTAAGTTATATTAACTTTTGAATTTTTCTTCCCTTTTAATAACATCTCGGCTTGACCGAAAGATTCTGACAATAAGATTCCATTAATTTTAATGATTTCATCACCTGACTTTAAACCAACCTTATCTGCCGAAAAATCTTTTAAAGGCTCATCAATAATTAATTTCTTATCAATAATTTTCATTGTTGCTCCAATACCGACGTAAAGACCAGAGCGGTAAATTTTTGCGTTTTCTACGTCTTGTTCACTGCTATATATTGTGTATGGGTCAAGATTGGAGAGCATATGGTCTACACAATTTTCCATAAGCTCTGCAGGGTTTGTTTTGTCTACATAGCTCATATTAATCTCTTTAAAAAGAGTGTTATAGATTTCTATTTGTTTCGCAATTTCAAAGAAATCAAAACGAAACCCCACAAGAGTAAATGCCAATGCAACAGAAAACAACGAGAACACTATCCTTTTCTTTTTCATAAAACCCTTTCTTTAAACTTTTCTGCAACTAATTTTATCTTATTTACCATTTGCCTCCGTTCAGGTTTTTCTTTGCCAATGTACACCAACATAAGATTATAGTTGTTTTTGGATTCGTTTAGTAGAGGCACAAAAATTTTTTTTGCAGACTCTCTCATCTGTCGCTTTATTCTATTCCTATCAACAGCCAATTTAAAGTTCTTTTTTCCTACCGATATTCCAATTGCAGTTTCAGAGCTCTCAAGAAAAATAAGTCTAAACGGAAACGCATTGATAGAGCGCCCCTCTTCAAATAAAATTTCAATTTGCTTTTTTCCTTTTAGTCTTTTCACTCTTTTTCTAAAACCAAGCTATTATTGTAGAGGTTAATATCAGCAACTTTTAGTTCTGGGTCAAGGGTTATTTTTTTTACTTCTTTATTGTTGTTCAACGAAAATGAATAGGTTGGGTATGCCCAAGCCCAATCTTTTAGTACAATTATTGGTTTGTTTGTAGGTTTTTCTCCTCGCATCATCTGTAATGGTATATAATATTTCATAATTTCACCATCAGCATATTCTATTTCTAGCTCTGTAGGCATTGGAACCAATCCTATTCTTTCAATTACAATTTCGGTATTCTGTTCCTTTTTTTCTACTGATTTTATACCATAATCTATAACATTATCTGTTCTAGTCCAATCTGTTAGATACCAGTCCAATTCTAGACCCGATGCTTTCTCCGCACATCGAATAAAATCATTAGGTGTTGGGTGCTTAAAAGACCAAGAGTTAAAATAGTCATGGAGTGTTTTTCTAAAAGCTTTTTCTCCAATAATATATTTTAGTTGTCTTAAGAAAATAGCGCCTTTTACATAAGAAGAGGTGCTATAAGCAGCATTATATTCATAGCGATCTGCATGTGTGCTTTGTGGTTGTTCAAAACCACTTAATGCATATCGAACATAGCGCTTGTAGGCTCTCTCAAAATATTTTTGTTCATCAATATTCATCACATCAACCTCTGCCATTGTGCAAATGTACTCAGTAAAACCTTCGTCCATCCAGGGATGTTTTCCTTCATTTGTTGCCATCAAAAATTGAAACCATGTATGCGCCAATTCATGTGAGGTAACCCCAACTAAACTTTCAAAGCTTCGCTCCCCTGTAATTAATGTACACATGCCATATTCCATACCGCCATCTCCCCCTTGAATCACAGAATATTGTTTATAAGGATAAACACCAATATTCTCATTAAAAAATGCCATAAGTTTTGCTGTAATGGGCTGCAAATCACGCCAGCGCTTTTGATATTCTTCAGCCATAGTGCTTTTGTAATAAAAATGAAGCATTGGCCCATTTTCTATTTGTAATTTATCATGAATATAATCTGGATCAGCAGCCCACGTAAAGTCATGAACGTTTGGCGCAACAAAATGCCAAGTATTTCTTTTTTTTCTTTTTTTCTTTTTTGTTATAGGAACAATTTTTATAACCTTTTCATTTTGTAAATACCCTGTTCCTCCAACAACATAACTGTTGTCAATAGTAAGTTTTAAATCAAAATTACCCCACACCCCATGAAACTCTCGACCGATGTATGGATCCGCATGCCAACCTTCAAAGTCATACTCTGCCAATTTTGGATACCACTGTGCCATAGAAAGCACCACACCTTCAGAACTGTTTTTTCCAGAACGCCTAACATTTAAGGGGGCTTGCCCCTCAAAATTCATCTCAAAAGTTGTCTGTTCCCCAGAAAAAATAGGTTTTTTTAGTTCAACTTCTAAAATAGTTCCAGAAAGCGTTGTTTTTAGTTTTTCTCCATCTTGAGTTAAATTTAAAACATTTAAAAAGCCTTGATTTTCCGGTGCAAGATTTTGAATTCTGTTCATTACTCTACTATCGGGATCTGCAATAGTTCTGGAACGTACGTCCATTTCACTTCCAGGCTGAAAAGCATTGAAATATAAATGGAAAAACACGTTTTGTAATGTGTCTGGAGAATTATTAGTGTAAATTAATTGTTGTTTTCCTGAATAATTAAAATTCTCAACATCCATTTCAACTTCCATTGTATAATCTACATGTTGTTGCCAATACCCGTTGGTATTTCTTTGGCCATTTACAACATGAA
Source organism: Aeromicrobium sp. (assembly GCA_964219345.1). GTDB lineage: Bacteria > Bacteroidota > Bacteroidia > Flavobacteriales > Flavobacteriaceae > UBA3537. The sequence goes on from CAXPPN010000023.1 coordinate 62,783, forward strand.
AAACGCTAAGTACTATTATGACAAATAAATTTTTCATTTCTATAATTTTATTTAGATAATTTTGACGCCATAATTAAAGCGTTATATGCATTAACCAATTTGCCAGATTTACAAAGCGAACTGAATTCTACAGCAGACCCGTTTCCAAGGCTTACCTTTTTCTGTATTGGAAGACCAGACTCCATGAGTATTGTTTTTACCTGTGCTGCACTCAACTTTGGATATTGAGAAAATATAAGTGCTGCGATACCCGCAACTAGCGGTGACGCCATAGAAGTTCCTTGAGCAAATTCATATTTGTTTTTTGGATAACTTGAGTATATTTCTGTACCAGGAGCAAAAACATCTACACTGCTTTTCCCATAATTAGAAAAGCCAGCGACCAAGCTAGAGCTGTAATCGCTTGTTGTTGCGCCAACCCTTAAAAAGGCATCAGAGACTTCTTCACCCGTTCCAATTTGATCGTTAGGGTAATTTTCAATTTGATCGGAATTATTTCCATCATTACCTGCAGCTGCAACAATTAAAACATTCTTTTTTGCAGCATATGCAATAGCATCTCTAACCCAATCACTATGGTTTGAAAAACCTTTTCCAAAACTCATGTTTATAACCTTAGCACCATTGTCAACAGCATAATATACACCCAGAGCCACATCTTTGTCATATTCGTCACCATTAGGTGTATTTCTGATTGCCATTATTTTTACATTGTTGGCGGCTCCGTTAATCCCAATTCCATTGTTTCTTGTGGCCGCAATAATTCCAGACACATGTGTCCCGTGGCTTCGTCCTTCTTTTGGCATAACATTATTGTTTCCATAGTTTCTATCATTCAAATCATTTGGGTCATCATTTACAATAGATCGGCCGTCAAAATCAATGTTCAGGCTGTAATCAAGACGTTCGTTAAAAGATTTTAAATCTCTATTGAGGTCCTTTTTTAAGTCCTCAACAGTGTCGTAGCCAAAACCGTAGGATTGTTTTATGATGCTTAGGTGGCGACCCAAGGCTTGGTCTTTTGTGTCTATATTATATATATCATCTTTAGTAAAAGAGTCTTTTTTGAGGAAACTTAGAACGGCTTTTTCTGAAGTGTTGATTTGCTCTAATATTGAACTGTACTGTTGTTTTAGCTCAGTATATTTTTTTCTTTCCTTATTATATGTTTCTTGAGCTTCATTATATCTTGGGTGAGAGGTGTTATTGCTTGCCAGAAGACGAACAAACTCTAGCTGCTCATTATTGGCATCTCCAAGAAAATTCCAACCATTAACATCATCAACATAACCATTGTTATCATCGTCTATTCCATTATTTGGAATTTCATCATCATTTACCCAAATATTGTCTCTAAGGTCTTCGTGTGTGATATCTATACCAGAGTCTATTACTGCAACAATTACAGTTTTACTATTCTGCTTTACAAGTTGTTCATAAGCTAGGTTTAAGCTAACTCCAGGTATGGTGTCTTTTTTTAAGTCAAAATGGCTCCAACCTTTTTTTTCAATTTCTGTAAGTTCGGAAAACTTTACAGGTGTTTGATCAATATTTTCAATAGGCGTAGAGAGTAACGGCGCAGTGGAACCACAGCTAGCCAATACAAATGTACCCGCAAAAGCTAGGTGTTTTAAAGAGGAACTTAAGGCTAAGTTTTTCATAGTGTTTAGAATATAGAGTTAAAAGAATGGGTTTTATCTAGTCTTACACCTTTTTCTGTGTGCTTGACAGTTATGATTTCATTTCTGGCATCATGCTCCAAAAATAAATAATAATTTTGACTTGCAGCGAGGTTAAGAAAAACCTCTTTTTCTTGTAGAGTAAGCAAAGGGCGGGTGTCGTATCCCATAATAAAAGGCAACGAAACATGTCCTGCAGTTGGCAACAAATCAGCCATAAAGCACAAGGTTTTACCTTTGTATTTTATCATTGGAATCATTTGCTTTTCGGTGTGTCCATCCGCAAAAAACACATCAAACTCAAGAGGAGAGTTTTTTTGTGTGTTTTCTTTTGGACAGTTCAAGTATTTTAGGTTTCCAGATTGCTCAATGGGCTCAATATTTTCCATTAAAAAAGATGCTCTCTCGCGTTTATTTGGTGTTTTTGCCCAAGACCAATGCTCTTCATTACTCCAATAGGTTGCGTTTTTGAAAGCGAGTTGATATCCTGTTTTATTTGAATTCCATTCAACCCCACCACCACAATGATCAAAATGTAAATGTGTTAGGAAAACATCTGTGACATCATCTTTATGAAAACCATATTTTGCTAAAGCCTGCTCCACACCTTGATCTCCCCATCGGTGATAATAACTGAAAAATTTATTGGTCTGTTTGTTGCCCATTCCTGTATCAATTAAGATTAAGCGATCACCGTTTTCAATAAGCAAACATCGAGCAGCAATATCAATCATGTTGTTTTGGTCTGCAGGGTTTGTTTTAGACCAAATGGTTTTTGGGACAACACCAAACATTGCGCCACCGTCCAACTTAAAGTTACCAACATTCAATGGATATAGTCTCATTTTTGTAATATTTGAGTTTCTAGACGTACCCCAAAATCCAAAAGCTGCTTTATTTCTTTGATACTTGCTACTCGTTCTTTATTGAAAATCAACAATCCGTTTCCGTTAGATTCGACATGGTAGTAGCTGTTACTTTCAAAAAAACGAACAAGTTTATTATCAAAAAAGTTTTGGATTTCTTTAGTCTTGTCTCCGCTTAAATAAAAGCGACTCGAAAAATCACTTTGGTTGGGAATATCAATATCCTTTTGTCCAGCAAGCGCAAAAAAACGCTCCAACAACCCCTCTTTAGTCAATGTAAAACTAGGAATGTTTTTAGACAAATTGATGTGCAACATTGTTGAGCGCACAACTTCTTTTGCAATAGCTTCACCTTCAGAAAATGTTATATCAAAAACAGAAAAATTATCCTCTTTCCGAGAAAGTTTGTTAAAGATATATTCAATTTTTTTTGTTTTAAAAAAAGAAAATTTTTCAAGCAAATTATTCTTTTTAATTCTTTCCGAATTGAAATTAAGACCAAAACTCAACCCCACTTCTTCTAAATCTTTTTGCCGCTTTGTAGAGCCGCTTTTTATTAAGCTTGATAATGGCAGTAGCTTTCTAAGCGCAAAAGGGTGCCCGGATTTTGCCCCAAGCATATCCATTCCAATAACTTCAATATTTCCTCCTTTTTTGTAAAACAACTCTTGATAGTCATTTATATTTTCCATGACAGAATGGTCAACAAAACCACACATTGAAAAGTCAATGACAACATCGTTCTTCTCTGGAATAACACTCAATTTGTCCTTTAGCCTGTTGAAATTTAAAAAACTACAGAAATGTTTTACACTGATAAAATAATTTCCATTTGCCTCTTTATACATTAGAACATTAGGTTTTACAATGTTTTTAATAAACAATCCTAAGCTGTTGTTCACGACAATATGAATAATAAAGGTTGTAATAAGGCCGGCAACAATTCCAGAAATAAGCCCAATTTTTAGTGTTACTAGCAATGTTGATAAGAAAATAATTAGCTGCTCTTTACCTATTAAAAAAACACGTTTTATCATTTCCGGTGCCGCAAGCTTATAACCTGTATAAACTAAAATAGCCATCAAAGCAGAAAGAGGTATTCGAGTTAATTCGGTGCTAAACAGAAGGATAAAAATTATCAGAAAAAAGGCATGAAATAAATTCCCCAGTCTATTAGTTCCTCCGTTTGTAATATTCACAGAACTAGGCGCTATAACAGTTACAACATTTAGACCACCTAACAAACCACTTATTGTTGTTGCTAGTCCTAGTGCTTTAATGTCTTTATTTACATTTGAACGTCTTTTTTTAGGGTCAAGTTTATCTACAGCTTTTATGCTCAGCAATGATTCTATGCTTGCAATTAGTGTGAGCGCCACAACACTGCCCCAAAACTCTATATTGTAGATCGCCCCAAAGTTTGGCAATGGCAAGTCGTTTATTACCTCAGAAAGGCTTGGTATATTTGGGATCATGTATTTCTCTGAAATGGGGTTAGATATTTTCAACACAAATTCACAATAATAACTAAACCCAACAGAGCATATTACAATCCACATTGGGGCTGGAATTAATTGTAGATACTTGTTGCGTATTTTAGAATAGAACACCATGATGATTAAACTTAAAACACCCGCAATCGCCGCATTAATCAACCCAGCATCCTGATATTCAAATACTTTCATAATTGTTTTTGGGATTGCAATTAAGTAGTCAATTGTATTGTCTCTACTAATTTTATTACCCAGCATGATATGAAACTGTTTGCCAAGAATTATAAGCCCAATGGCCGCCAATACACCTTGGATTGCTGAAGCCGGAAAGTAATCAGCGAGTTTTCCAAGCCTCAAAAACCCTAATATTAAAAGCAGTATTCCTGAGCATATAATTGCGGCATAAGTGGTAGTAAGCCCAAGGGTTGACACCGCGACTAAAACCACCCCCACCAAACCTTTACCAGGGCCAGAAATAGTGACATAACTCCCCCCAAAAATAGCAACAATAACCCCCCCTACAATTGAAGTAATAACACCTGCAATTGGTGGAGCATCACATGCCATAGCAAGACCCAAACTCAATGGTAAAGCAATAAGACTTACAACAAGACCAGAGAATATGTTTCTTGGAATTGCAGCTATTTTTGTTGCTATACTGTTTTTTTCTCTCATCTAATTATAAGTACATCAGTTGGCAGTTCACCTAAAATATGTTCTATATCATGAGGAAACAAACGATCCCAAAAAGAAGTTTTTATGGGGGCGTTCATCACCAATAAATCCGCCCGAACCACCTGAGCATAGTGTCCTATCGAATACCCTCTTTTTCCAAATATTGGTTGAGACTTCACAGAAATTCCATTAGAGAATTCCTCTGGCACTTCTTCCAATAATTTTTTGACACGCATATTTTCTCTATTCATAAGGCGTTCTCTAATAATTGTAGATTGACGCAATGTTTTATCATCATCAACCCTGATATTGACTTCGTCTTGACCAACCTCTTCAACAACGGTAATCCTTGATGCATTTAGTTTTTCACCTACATAAAAAGCATAATTAATTGTTTCTTTTGTTTTTGGATCTTTCAGTCCATTGACAACAATGTGTTTGCAAGGAACTCTATCAACAGAAGGATTGATGAGCAAAAGAATAGAGCAATCTGCCTTACGAGTAATTTCTCTTGCAATAGACCCTAGATAATACTTAAAAAATGATTCTCTTTTAAGCGCACCAAGAATCATTAAATCAATATCATGTTTTTTGATGGCTGAAAGAATTATATCAACAGGAGCGCCTGGAAGAAAAAGAATAGAATATTTTAGTTTTCTTTTTGAAAAGCTAGCGAGGTGGTCATCAATTGTCGCTTTTTTTTCTTCATTTTCTTCTCCAACATGGACAAGAACAAGCTCGCTATCCATAACAAGCGCAAGCCTTGAGGCCTCAAAAATATTGGCCTTTAGGTTTGGTGAAAATGCGACACCAATGCCTATTTTTTTAAATTTTGTAGTACTCAAAGTATAGTTGTTAAGGGTTTTAAAGATAACCCTTTCTTTGAAAATACAAAATATTATAAATCGCGCTTAGTCGTTTAGCTTTAGTACCGCCATAAATGCTTCTTGAGGAATCTCTACACTTCCTACTTGTCTCATTCTTTTTTTCCCTTTCTTTTGATTTTCCAAAAGCTTTCGTTTTCTTGAAATATCACCGCCATAACATTTAGCTGTCACGTCTTTGCGAACCGCTTTTACAGTTTCTCTTGAAATAATTTTAGCCCCAATAGCCGCTTGAATAGGAATATCAAATTGTTGTCTAGGAATCAACGCCCTAAGCTTACCACACATTTTACGACCAATTTTTTGGGCATTATCCAAATGTATAAGTGCAGAAAGCGCATCAACAGACTGTCCATTGAGAAGAACATCAACACGGACCAGTTTTGATACACGCATCCCTATTGGGCTGTAGTCAAAAGAAGCATAGCCTTTAGAAACAGTTTTTAATCGGTCATAAAAATCAAATACAATTTCTGCCAAAGGCATATCAAAAGATAATTCAACGCGCTGGGTGGTAAGGTATGTTTGATTTGTGATTTGCCCCCTTTTTTCTATACAAAGCGACATTACATTTCCTACAAAATCTGATTTGGTAATGATTGTTGCCTTGATGTAAGGCTCTTCAATACGATCTAGAGTGGACGGGTCGGGTAAATCTGACGGGTTGTTTAATAAAATAATCTCATCAGGGTTTTTTCGAGTGTACGCATGATAAGATACGTTTGGAACCGTTGTGATAACTGTCATATTAAACTCTCGTTCTAATCTTTCTTGAACAATTTCTAAGTGGAGCATTCCAAGAAAACCACAACGAAATCCAAAACCTAAAGCTGCTGAGCTTTCGGCTTGAAAAACAAGTGACGCATCATTCAATTGCAGCTTCTCCATAGAGGCTCTAAGTTCCTCATATTCTTCGGTGTCAACAGGGTAAACTCCTGCAAACACCATTGGCTTTACGTCTTCAAACCCATCGACCGCCTCTTGAGTTGGGTTTTTAGCGTCAGTTATGGTGTCTCCAACCTTAACTTCGCGAGCGTCTTTAATTCCAGTAATTAGATATCCAACATCACCGACCTTGATTTCTTGTTTAGGTGTTTGTGTTAAGTTGAGTGTTCCAACTTCATCCGCACTATATGTTTTGCCTGTGGCAATAAACTTCACAGATTGATTTTTTTTAATACTCCCATTAACTACCTTAAAATAAGTTTCAACACCTCTAAAAGAATTGTAAACAGAATCAAACACTAAGGCTTGAAGCGGTGCTTCGGGATCTCCTTTTGGCGCAGGAATAATATTTATAATTGCCTCTAAAATCGACTCAATACCAAGACCAGTTTTCGCACTCGCAGGAATTACCTCATCGGCATCACACCCCAAAAGATCTACAATATCATCAGTAACTTCTTCAGGGTTGGCACTTGGTAGGTCAACCTTGTTTAAAACAGGAATGATTTCTAAGTCATTTTCTAATGCTAGGTATAGGTTTGAAATGGTCTGGGCTTGAATGCTTTGAGCGGCATCAACAACCAATAATGCGCCTTCACAAGCTGCAATTGAACGGGAAACTTCATAGCTAAAATCAACGTGTCCAGGAGTATCAATAAGGTTCAATATATATTGTTCTTCTTTGTACTCATATTTCATTTGAATGGCATGAGATTTAATGGTAATCCCACGCTCGCGCTCAAGGTCCATATTGTCGAGGAGTTGATTTTGCTTTTCTCGCTCAGTTACAGCTCCTGTAAAATCCAAAAGACGATCAGCCAAGGTGCTTTTTCCATGGTCAATATGCGCAATGATACAAAAGTTTCTTATGTTTTTCATTCAGTTTTTAGCTGTTTTTAGGAGAACAAAAGTAAGTAAATTTAAAAGACCAGACGGCCTTATTGTTTAGTGATGCTCAATAAGTTTATTTATTCGACGTATTGACTCTTTTTTTCCAATGTAAAAAATAATATCAAAGACATCCACACCCTCTAAGGCACCAACAAGCGCGACTCTCAGAGGCATCATTACTTTTCCAAAACCAACTTCTTTTTCTTTTATCCAATTAGAAAAATCAGTTTTTAAGGTATTTGCAGTCTCATCATTTGCGTTGTCAATTACATGAACAAGCTCGGACAAAAGTTCTGCAGAGCCCTCTTTCCATGCTTTTTTTAATGATTTTTCATCATACTCATCAGGCGCTTCAAAGAAATATTTACCAAGTTGTAAAAGCTCAGGAACAAGTTGTGCACGCTCCTTAATGAGACCAATAACAAGTTCAATATAATTTAAATCAAAATTTATTAATGTATTATCAACTGCAATCAGCTGTTTTGCTAGTTCTGCATTGGAACACTCTTGAATATAAGTGTGGTTGTACCACTTTATTTTATCAGGATCAAAACGTGCCCCCGATTTATTAACTTGATTTAAATCAAATGCATGAGTAAGATTTTGTAGATTAAAAACCTCTTGCTCTGTTCCTGGATTCCAACCCAAAAAAGCAAGAAAATTTACGACGGCTTCAGAAAGATATCCACTTTCTTTATAGCCGATAGCATGTGTGTTTTCGTCTTTCCATTCTAAAGGAAACACAGGAAATCCAAGTTTATCGCCATCTCTTTTGCTTAGTTTCCCTTTTCCTGTTGGCTTCAATATTAGTGGAAGGTGTGCAAATTGAGGCGCGTCCCATTCAAAAGCTTCATAAAGTTGATGGTGAAGCGCAAGAGAAGGCAGCCATTCTTCTCCTCTTATTACATGAGAAATTTGCATCAGGTGATCATCTACAATATTCGCTAAATGATATGTGGGCATACCATCAGATTTGAAAAGAACTTTATCGTCTAGTGTGTTACTTTTAACACTAATTTGTCCTCTTACAATGTCGTTCATCACTATTGTTTTGTCCTGAGGCATCAAAAATCGCACAACATACGGTGCTCCACTTTCTATTCTTTCTTTCGTTTCATTTTTAGATAAAATCAAAGAGTTTATAAGTCTTCCTCTTGTTCTGTTGTGCCAGTTGTAAATAAAGGTTTTCCCTTTTTTCTCGTGGTTTTCCCTTTCTTTTGCTAACTCTTCAGGCGTGTCAAAAGCATAGTAGGCTTTCCCTTTTTTGATGAGGATATCAATGTACTTTTTGTAAATTTCTTTTCTTTCACTTTGTCTGTATGGTCCAAAACCAGCATCTTTTCCTGGTCCTTCATCAAATGGTATTTGACACCAATTAAGCGCATCAATAATATATTGTTCAGCACCAGCAACATAACGATTTTGATCGGTGTCTTCTATACGTAAAACAAAAGCACCTTTATGCTTTTTAGCAAAGAGATAATTAAAAAGAGCGGTGCGAACTCCACCAACATGAAGTGGCCCAGTTGGACTTGGCGCAAAACGAACGCGAATAGAATTTTCCATTGAATTTAGTCTTGATGCAAAGATATACTCACTAAAGCGAACACCCAAACAAAAACAGCCTTGGTTTTTGTGCTTTTATTTCTCATACAAACATCTCAATTATTATTGTAGATTTATACCCTATAATAAAGACGAATTGAATCATTTTTTCAACATAAAAACCAAATTAGAGCAATTTATTAAGCGCTATTATTTGAGTGCTCTTTTAAAGGGTGCTTTACTGTTTTTTGGAATTGGGTTGTTATATGCGCTTTTTTGGATTTCAATTGAATATTTTTTTTGGATTTCATCATCAGGTAGAACGATTGTTTTTTGGTTGTTAGTTTTTTTCGAAATGATTTTGTTCTACAAATTACTATGTGCCCCGTTATTAAAGTATTTGAAAATTCGATCTGGAATAAGCGATCAAGAAGCGGCAAAAATTATTGGTGATTTTTTTCCTGAAATAAGCGATAAATTATTGAACATTATACAACTTAATAGCCACCCAACAACAGAGCTTATTGTTGCGAGTATTCAACAAAAAACGAAAGAGTTTGGTAGTGTTTCATTTAAAAAAGCGGTACAATTTAAAGACAATTTAAAGTATTTGAAATACACTGTTCTACCCCTAATGATTATTGGGGCTGTTTACGCTTCTGGAGGTCAGTCAAACTTAAAGCAAAGTTTAAATCGTGTTGTTAACTATAAAACAACCTACACCCCCCCTGCTCCTTTTCAATTTGTTGTAACAAATAACGCTTTAGAAGCTGTTGAAAATCAATCTTTTGTTTTGGATATCAGAGTTGAAGGTAATGTGGTACCAGAACAGGTAAAAATTTCTTTTGAAAATCAAACTTATTTTTTAAAAAGAATAAATAATCAGCGGTTTCAATTTAAATTTCAAAACCCAAAGAAAGACATTCAGTTTCAAGTTTCATCAGAAAATGTAATTTCAAATTTATTAGAATTAAAAGTTTTGAGCGCGCCAAAAATTCTGAATTCAACTTTATTAGTCGATTACCCCACATATACAAAATTAAAAGACAAGACTGTTTCTAGTTTTGGAAACATCTCCATTCCAGAAGGCACCAAATTAACGTGGAAATTTTTAACTAAATCTACCGATACTGTCACTTTTGTAAATCAAAATTCTGTTTTTTATTTTAATAAAGACGCTAATGAATTTACATTATTAAAACAGGTTTTTACCGATTTGATGTATGATATCAATACAAATAATGATCAATTAAAAAATTTTGAAACACTTTCCTACGAAGCTCGAATTATAAAAGACCGCCCGCCACTAATTGATGTTCAACAACGTGTTGCAAACTCAATTGAGGAGGAGCTTTATTTTTATGGCCAGATCAGTGATGATTATGGTATATCATCATTACAAGTACACTATTATCCTGTAGGCAAAACGAATTTAAAGATTATAAAATCTATAAGTTTTAATGAAACGTTTGATTTTACCTATCGATTTCCTGTGGGGTTAGACCTTTTACCCGACACATCATATGAATTGTTTTTTGAGGTTATAGACAATGACCCTTTTCCTAGCCCAAACAAATCAAGGTCCAAGACTTTTACATACTTGTCGAAAAGTGAAAACGCTCTTAAAGAAGAACAACTCAACTCACAAAAAGAATTGGTAGATGGTTTAGAAAACACGTTTAATACATATGAGCAGCAACAGGAATTAGTTGATGATTTTACAAAGCAACAACTTCAAAAAGAGCGCCTAAATTATAATGATCAGGAAAAAACACAAGACATCATAAAGCGTCAAAAGAATCAGGATGATATGATAAAACGCTTTAATGAACAAATGAAAAAAACATTAGAACAGTTTCCAGCTGAAATACCCGATACTTTTAAAAAGAATTTGTCTAAACGTTTAGACGAACAAAATAAACGTTTAGAAGAGAATGAAAAAACACTAAAGGAGCTGGAAGACTTAGCAAAAAAAATGAAGCAAGAAGAACTATTAGACAAATTACAAAAATTAGGACAACAAAGTAAGAACAGGCAGAAAAATTTAGAACAAATGCTTGAACTTACCAAGCGCTATTATGTTTCCAAAAAGGCAGAGCAGCTAAAAGGTAAATTAGAAGATCTTAGTCAAGAGCAAACTCATCAAGCCGAAAAATCTAAAGACAATAAAAGTGAAGAACAGTCTAAACTAAACCAAAACTTCAATAATATTTCAAAAGAATTAGATGAGCTTAGAAAGCAAAACAATTCTTTAAGCAAACCAATTGCAATTCCTGACACAAAACAAGAAGAATTATCAATACAGTCCGATCAAAATGAAGCTATAGAGAACTTAGAAGAATTTGAAAAACCCAAATCTATAGAGAGCCCCAAAAACTCATTACAAAAGGCCAACAAAGCCCAAAAGAAAGCGGCTCAAAAAATGAAACAACTAGCGGCTCAATTGGCTCAAGCTATGTCAGGCGGGTCATCGATGCAGTTAACAGAAGATATCGAAATGTTAAGGCGTATACTTGACAATCTTCTTATTTTTTCTTTTGAACAAGAAAACCTTATAAAGCAGCCCGCTTCCGTTAAAACTATAAAAACGCAAAAGAACCTAAGGACTCATTTTGAACATATTGATGACAGCTTGTTTGTTGTTTCTTTACGCCAGCCAATGATTTCACAACAAATTAATGATGAAATATCGGACGTATATTACAATATCGACAAAACCCTAAGCTCTCTTTCAGAAAGTAGAGATTATGAAGCCAAATCGGCACAGCAGTATACAGTAACTTCAACTAATAATCTAGCAAATTTGCTTAGTGATGTGTTAAATAATCTTGAAATGCAAATGCAACCTAATCCGGGGCAAGGTCAAGGCGATATGCAATTGCCAGATATTATTATGAGTCAAGAAGACTTACAAAAGCAGGCAGAACAAATGATGAATGGAAAAAAGGAAGGTTCTGAAAAATCTAATGAAAAACGAGAGCAAGGGAGTTCAGAACAGTCAGGAGAAAATGGCAAGAACGAAAATTCTAGCTCCGGAGAATCAACAGGGAATAAACCCGATGGTTCATCACCATCAGAGGGTCAATCAGAAATAGATCAATATGGCGACCCAGAAGAGTCAAGCGAGGCGTTGTTTCAGCTGTACAAACAGCAACAAGAAATAAGGCAAAACTTAGAAAATATACTAAAAAAAGAAGGTCTTCTGGGAAAGGGGAAATCTACTTTAGATACTCTTGAGGAATTAGAGCTACTCATTGTAAATCAAGGTGTTACAAAGGAAGCATTAGCAAAAATGAAGGCCTTAAAATATGAATTTCTTAAGCTTGAGGACGCATTACTAAAAAAAGGGATGTCTCCAAAAAGACAATCATCGTCTAATAAGAAAGAGTTTTCAAAGTCAAACACCATACCGGAAGATGATATAAAACGACTTTTTGGAACAGAGGAAATTTTAAACAGAAAGGTATTACCTTTGCGTCAAAACATGAAGAAAAAAATTCAGGATTATTTCAACAAAAAAAATGATTAATTTTAACAACACAACAACTTTCAAAATACCATCAGTGACTCAATTGAAAAGCTGGCTTAAATCAATTATGACAGAAGAGGGATATACTGAGGGGGAGTTGAATTTTTTATTTTGTGACGACAACCATCTCCATAAATTAAATGTTGAGTTTTTGAACCATGACACATTGACCGACATTATTACATTTGACTATAACGTAGGTCGTCAAGTGTACTCAGATATTTGTATTTCCATTGAGCGAATTCAAGATAATGCTTTAACACACAAGGTTAGCCCTATAAATGAGCTTTGTCGAGTCATGGCTCATGGAGTATTGCATCTTTGTGGGTATAAGGACAGCACGAAAGAAGAAAAAGAAGAAATGCGAGGCAAAGAAGACCATTACCTTTCGCAGTTGGAATTAAACATATAAATGTATATTTGCACAAAATTGTTCCACGTGGAACATAATTAGTTTCTAAGAATGTTTGAGGGTATTTATGATGTCATTGTTGTTGGAGGGGGTCATGCAGGAAGTGAGGCTGCTGCTGCTGCTGCTAATATGGGGAGCAGAACTCTTTTAATTACCATGAATTTGCAAAATATTGCACAGATGTCTTGTAACCCTGCAATGGGTGGAATTGCTAAAGGGCAAATCGTTCGTGAAATTGATGCTCTTGGCGGATATAGTGGAATTGTAAGTGACACTTCTGCGATTCAATTTAAAATGCTCAACAAATCTAAAGGGCCAGCGATGTGGAGTCCACGTGTACAAAGTGATAGAATGCGCTTCGCAGAGGATTGGCGAATGCTATTGGAGCAAACGAACAACTTAGATTTTTATCAAGAAATGGTTGTTGGCATCCTACTAAAAGGAGAAAAGGTGGTTGGAGTAAAAACATCTTTGGGATTGGAGATTAAGTCAAAAACAGTTATTCTTACAAATGGCACTTTTCTTAATGGACTCATCCATATTGGTGATAAGAATTTTGGTGGAGGAAGAGCAGGTGAAAAAGCAGCAACAGGAATTACAGAACAACTCATAGATATAGGATTTGATTCCGGCAGAATGAAAACAGGTACACCACCAAGGGTGGACGGCCGCTCTCTTGATTTCTCAAAGATGATAGAGCAACCTGGGGATGTAAAACCGCACAAGTTTTCGTATTTGGGAACTACTACTCCACTAAAGAATCAACGCTCCTGTCATATGACATATACAAGTCTTGAGGTTCATGACTTATTAAGAGAAGGGTTTGATCGATCACCAATGTTCAATGGTAGGATCCAAAGTATTGGTCCTAGATATTGCCCATCAATTGAAGATAAAATTAACCGTTTTTCTGATAAAGAACGACACCAAATTTTTGTTGAGCCAGAGGGATGGAATACGGTTGAATATTATATTAATGGATTTTCAACGTCACTTCCAGAAAATATTCAATACAGGGCTCTAAGGGCGGTAAAAGGGTTTGAAAACGTTAGGTTTTTCCGACCAGGATACGCTATTGAATATGACTACTTCCCTCCTACACAACTTACACATTCTTTAGAAACAAAATTAGTTCACGGTTTGTTTTTTGCTGGGCAAATCAATGGCACTACTGGCTATGAAGAAGCGGCTTCTCAAGGTCTTATGGCAGGAATTAATGCAAGTTTAAAAGTCCAAGAAAAAGAGGCCTTTATACTTAGAAGAGATGAAGCTTATATTGGTGTTCTTGTTGACGATTTGATTACTAAAGGAACCGAAGAGCCTTATAGAATGTTTACATCTCGAGCAGAATATAGAACACTACTTAGGCAAGATAATGCAGATTTAAGATTAACACCAAAGGGCCATAAGCTAGGGATTGCCAGTGATGAACGCTTAAAACGGATGGAACTAAAGCTTAAACAGTCAAACGAATTTGTTTCATTTTTCAAAAAACAAAGCGTTAAGCCAGCCGAAGCAAATCCAGTATTGGAATCAAAGGGCTCCTCACTTATTAAACAATCTGATAAGATGTTTAAAATATTTTCAAGACCAAATATTAACATTAAAGACGTTCGAAAGTTTGAAGCTGTAGAGTCTTATATTCAAAAAGAAAATTTGGACGATGAGGTTATTGAACAAGCGGAAATACAAATAAAGTATTCTGGCTATATTCAAAAAGAAAAAAATAACGCTGATAAATTAACACGATTAGAGTATGTTAAAATTCCAAAAGATTTTGATTACTCTCAAGTTAAATCTATGAGTTATGAAGGGCGAGAAAAGCTAAGTTCAATCCAGCCTGTTACTGTCGCTCAAGCCTCTAGAATTAGTGGCGTGTCTCCAAATGATATTTCTGTTTTACTGGTGTTTTTGGGGCGTTAATTAGTATATTTTATATTTTTGTTCCACGTGGAACACATGAAAAAAAGCAATAAATTATTTCTAAACACCAAAGACTTTTCTGTTACCGGAGAAAGCTATAAATTGTATTATAATCTTGAGTCAGACATGTTGGTAACAACACCCCAGCCCAAGTCAGACAGGCTTTCATCATATTATAAAAGCAAACAATATATTTCTCATGTAACGCAAAAACGTAATCTTTTTGACTGGATTTATTTTATTGTAAGAAACTACACACTAAGCTATAAAATTAAATTATTGTCCAAACTGCCTGTCAAAGACAAAACACTTCTTGATTTTGGCGCAGGCGTCGGATTTTTTGTTAGAGCCGCAATAAAGTCTGGCTGGAAAAGTATTGGTATAGAGGCATCAGAAGATGCTCGAAAAGCGGCAAATTCTATTTTACCAAACTCAATTTTTGATAGTGATTACATTGATCAGCTTGAGCCCAAGACTTTATCAATCATATCACTTTGGCACGTTTTGGAGCACCTCCAAAACCCAGAACTATACATTAGAAAATTCAAACAACTTTTGAATGAAGACGGAAGATTGATTGTGGCAGTCCCAAATTATAAAAGCTATGATGCGCAGTATTATCGTGAGTTTTGGGCAGCATATGATGTGCCCAGACACTTATGGCATTTTTCACAAGACTCCATGTCTCGTTTTTTTTCAGACTTTGGATTTCAGCTAGAGGCTACTCACCCCATGCGATTTGATGCATACTATGTTGGCCTTTTGTCTACGAAATATAAATATGGAAAAATGAAACCACTAAATGCATTATGGATTGGTTTTGTTTCAAACTTTAAAGCAAAACGCACAGGAGAGTATTCTTCATTAATTTATGTTCTAAAACATAAAGAAAGTTAATTTAAGCCTCGCTACACCCTTTTTTATTTTGTTTCGAGCAAACCCAACCAAGAAAAAAAAACAGCCCTATAAGCAGCTAAAACAAACACTTTTTTAATAGATTAAAAATATTGTAAAAATAAAAAACAATAGATTTTAACTATAATGTGTTTTTTGTAAAAAAAATAATGTCTATGCTTTTCGGTGAAGTAGTCGTGTTAGCTTTATGGATAAATCGGTAAGCACAATTTTTCCATTGGCATTTCGCTCAATATGGTAAATAGCACTTTCTATTTCATTACAAATCTTTTCAATATTTTGTGCATCAATAAACTTAGAAAATTTTTCTAACGAAAAGCTCTTGTCGCTAATTTCTAAATGCACCAATCCGTTTGCCCCATAATTGACCAATAGAGCTTGACGGAAGAAATCTAATCCATAGGACAAAAATTGTTTTTCCATTTCTCTACCAAGTTTAGCCACAGCCTCGCTCCAAGCCATAAGTTTATTTATAGATTTTTTATTTGTTTTTGCTTGAAAAGCAGTTCTTACCCAATCTATAAATAATGTTTCAAATTCAATGGTGTTTTCTTCTTGATTGATCAATTTATAAGCACTATCTAAATTACCTTCAGCTCTTTGTGCAATTCTTTTTGCCGCAATCTCATCCATACCTTTATATTGCACCAAAGCATTAATAATTTGTGACTCAGAAAGGGGGTGCATATGTATGGATTGACATCGCGATTGAATAGTTTTCAAAAGTGAATCTTCTTGTTCGGTAATCAAAATAATATTTGTTTTTTGATTGGGTTCTTCAAACCATTTTAAAAGCTTATTAGCACAGGCCGTTGTCATTTTTTCTGCATGCCAGATAATCAATATTTTGTTCCCACCACCAAAGGATTTCATGGCTAAGGTTTTAATGATGGCTTGTGCTTCATCAACAGCGATTACCCCTTGCTTGTTACCGGCCCCCATAAAACTGTACCAATCATTTAAGCTTCCATAGGGATTACTTTTTATAAACTCTCTCCACTCTTTTAAGTAGTCTTTTGAAGTAAAAACTGAGCTCGATTGTTCTTTTTTAACTACTGGAAAAAAGTAGTGAATGTCAGGGTTTTCTAAAGCATTAACCTTTTGATTAGGATTTTCGTTTTGGATTAAAAATGAGGCATATGCAACCGCCACTGGCAATGCCCCCAAGCCATCTTTACCAACAAAAAGTTGAGCGTGTGGAATTCGTCCAGAAAGAATATTTTTCTGCAAGTAAGATTTTAGGTGATTTTGCCCAATGATATCTTCAAAAGTCATCTAACAAATATAATTTAATTAATTCAAATGAAGTGATTTATAGCCATTCATCAATGAAATATATCATTCAATTTTTCATACAAAATATCATTTTATCTACTCTTTTGAAATATGTATCTTTGGCCTTGAAAAATTTAAATAACCAATCACAATATTATCCTTTATGAGTACACTTAAAGATTTTAATTTTAAAGATAAAAAAGCCCTTATTCGTGTTGATTTTAATGTTCCACTCGATGAGAATTTGAACGTTACTGATGACACGAGAATTCAGTCTGCAAAAAATACCATTCTCAAAGTTTTGGAAGACGGTGGAAGTTGTATTCTTATGTCGCATTTGGGTCGGCCAAAAGCAAAAGAAAGCGAGTTTTCATTAAAAAACATTATTTCTAAAGTTGAAAATATTTTAGGCGTAAGTGTTTTATTTTCAGAGGATTGTATTGGAGACGAAGCCACTCAAAAGGCAAAGGATCTAAAGCCAGGCCAAGTTCTTTTATTAGAAAATCTCAGATACTACAATGAGGAAAAACAAGGCGATGTTGCCTTTGCCGAAGCATTATCAAAACTAGGGGATATTTACGTAAATGACGCTTTTGGGACAGCACATAGAGCTCATGCATCAACGAGTATAATTGCTCAATTTTTTCCAGGGAATAAATGTTTTGGTTATTTATTAGAACAAGAAATTATTAGCATAGACAAAGTGTTAACGTCTGGAGAAAAGCCAGTATTAGCAATTTTGGGCGGTGCAAAAGTATCATCAAAAATCACAATTATTGAAAACATTTTAGACAAGATTGATCATCTAATTATTGGAGGCGGAATGTCATTCACATTTATAAAAGCACAAGGTGGGGCAATAGGAGACTCTATTTGTGAGGATGACAAAATGGATTTGGCATTAGACATCTTACGTTTAGCAAAAGAAAAAAACGTCCAGCTTCACCTCCCTGTTGATGTCTTAGCTGCAGATGATTTTAGCAATTCAGCAAACACACAAGTTGTGGACATAACAGCTATTCCATCCGAATGGCAAGGTTTGGACTGTGGTCCAAAAAGTAAGGCTATTTTCCATGATGTTGTTCAGCAATGTAAAACCATCTTATGGAATGGTCCGTTAGGTGTTTTTGAATTAGACACATTTTCTACGGGCACAAAAACATTAGGAGATTCAATTGCAGAGGTTACACAAAATGGTGCTTTTTCTCTTGTAGGTGGTGGCGATTCTGTGGCTGCAGTTAAGCAATTTGGATTTCAAAACAAAGTCAGTTATGTGAGTACTGGTGGTGGCGCTATGTTGGAAAGTCTGGAAGGCAAAACACTTCCTGGAATTGCAGCCATAAACGAATAACATCTCTATGATATCAAAAAAGGGAATCGCGTTTATTTTTCTTCTGTTATTAAATTTGTCTTATTCACAATCACAAATTTCAGAAAAAGCAGACTTAAACATTATCATTGATACAACGGTAATTGAACTTCAAGATTATAAAAATGCAATACTTTTTGACAACCAATGGCGGGCAGAATTTTTTGATGATTCATTGTATGATTCTATCACAAAAATCGTAAAGGAAGACACTTTCGAAAATATAGATTTTCCAGAATTATCTTCGGATACACTAATCGCAAGACTGCAAGAACTTGATTCCAAAACACCATTTCATATAAGCTATAATCCCGCACTAGAAACACTTATAAAAAACTATCTTAAACTAAGAAAGGGGCCTTACGAAAGACTTATGAAATTGAGTCAGTATTATTTTCCACTTTTTGAAGAAATTTTTGATAGAGAAGGAATTCCACTGGAAATCAAATATTTAGCTATTGTTGAATCGGCATTAAAACCATCCGCAAAATCTACAGTTGGTGCAACTGGTCTATGGCAGTTTATGTTTTCAACTGGAAAATATTACGATTTAGAAGTTAGTAGTTATGTTGATGAACGTTGTGATCCAGTTCGTTCTACAACTGCAGCGGCAAAATATCTAAAATCTTTACATAAAAGTTTTGATGATTGGGATTTGGCTCTTGCCGCCTACAATTCAGGGCCAGGAAATGTTACAAAAGCAATTCGGCGTTCTGGTGGTTATAAAAACTATTGGAACATTCGGCCTTTTCTGCCAAGTGAAACAGCAGGATATTTACCAGCTTTTTTAGCAACAATGTATATATTTGAGTATGCTTCACAACACGGGTTTGACGTTCCAAGACATAAAATGCCAATAATAAAAACAGACACTATACAAGTTAAAAACATGATTAGTCTAAAGCAAGTGAGCGAAGTTATTGATATTGATTTTGAGACGTTAGAATTTTTAAATCCATCCTATAAACTTGGAATAATTCCAGTTATAAAAAATAAAAATTATGTTTTAAGACTTCCTATTGAAACTATTGGTGCCTTTGTGAGTAATGAAGAGCAAGTTTATGCTTACGCCAAAACACAATTTGACAGTCGTGAAAAACCATTGCCAAAGTTCTATAAATTAGACACTAAAATAAGATACAAGGTCCAGCCGGGGGATTATTTGGGAAAGATTGCTAAAAAGTTCCGTGTAAAAATTAGTCAAATAAAAAAATGGAATGGCCTACGTTCAGACCAACTTAAAGCCGGAAGTCGATTGACAATTTTTACAAGAAACCCACAGAACTAACCTCAAGATAGACAGCAATTTTTGATGTCAATCAAAGGGACTCTTTTCACAAGATTTAAAAAAATAGTATTACTTTTCCATATTAAATTTGTAAAATGGAACGATATTAGTGGTTATGACTAAAAAATCTTAATATGAAATCCTTCATAAACATAATGCTCTTTACGTTGTTTCTTTTTTCATGTAATGAAACGGCATCAAAAAAAGTATATAAACCACAATCATCGGGAAACATAAATAGTCTTTTAGTTGTTGTTGACGATGATCTATGGGGCGCAAGTGTTGGAGAAGCCATTAGGCGTCATATTGGTTCAGAAATATACGGACTTCCACAAGTAGAACCCCAATTTGATTTACGACAGGTTCCACAATCTGTTTTTTCAGACTTTGTTCGAATGAATAGGACCGTCTTAAAAGTACAACTTTCAAAAACAGATGGGGTTAAGTTTTATACTAATCCCTATGCGATACCTCAAAAGATGATAGTAGTAAGTGGAACATCGCTAAAAGTCCTTTCAGAATTAATTGAGCAAAACTCCTCTAAAATTATTAGTGTATTTAAAAATCAAGAATTAAAAGAAAGACAGCGACGAATAAAAAAATCTTTATTCAACACAGCTGCTATAGAAAAGACTTTAGGGATTAAACTTAATGTGCCATCTGTTTATAGAATTGCTAAAAACAAAGACAACTTTTTTTGGATTAGAAGAGATACAAAAACAGGTATCATAAACTTGTTGATATATAGTGTTCCATTACAAGATTTCAAAACTATAGATGCATTTTCACAACGTGTTATTCAGCTTCGAGATTCTGTTGCAAAGCAACACATTCCAGGGCCAGTAGAGGGTAATTTTATGACCACAGAAACGGCCTATACACCATTTTCATTTTTTACAGAAATTGCAAATACAAAGGTTTTAGAAACTAGAAGTTTATGGAAAGTTGAAGGAGCATTTATGTCAGGGCCTTTTGTTAATTTTTCTTTTGAAGACACAAAGAACAACCGACTGTTGGTAGCGGAGGGATTTGTTTATACACCGTCTGAACCAAAACGAGATTATATTTTTGAACTAGAGTCGATCATAAAGTCTATTACGATCCAATAAAAAATCCCAGAATTCTGGGGCTTTTTTTTATTTCTTTTCTTCCTCTTTTTTATTGTCTTCGTCTTCTTTGCTAGCTTTCTTAAATTCTTTGATGCCGCCCCCTAAACCTTTCATGAGTTCAGGAATTTTTTTACCACCAAAAAGCAACAAAACAACAAGAACAATTAGAACAATTTGCATTGGGCCAAAAGCCAGAGGTAATATATGTAGTTCCATAATTTTTGTATTATTGGATACAAAGTTAAGAATTATCCATTAATTAAAATGCGAAATCAAAATATTAGTGGTGGAGTACTATAGCAATAGCACAATTTTTATTTAATTTTGTTTCGATGAAGTATTTAAAAACATCTGAGAAATCCAGAAAAAAGAAATTAACCAAAAAGCTATTACATAAATATCGATTGGTTGTTCTTAACGAGGACACTTTTGAGGAGCGATTTGCCATGAAACTAACGCGCCTAAATGTTTTCATTTTTGGGTCATTATCGGCATTACTTTTAATTGGTTTTACCACTGTTTTTATTGCATTTACACCAATTCGAGAATATATTCCAGGGTATACTTCTCCAACGCTTCAAAAACAAGCTATTGATTTGGAGCGAAAAACAGATTCTCTTTTGAATGTAACCCGTATGAATGAACTTTATATGGCTTCAATAAAAGATGTTTTAAGTGGTGAGGTATCTTCGGAAACGATAAATAAAGATTCTATATACGCAGCATTGGCCGCTGAGGTCAACCCAGAAGATTTGAACCCTTCAAAAGCGGATTCAATTTTGAGGGAAAAAGTAGACAATGAAGATAAATACAATTTGTTTGAATCTGCACGGTCAGTAAAGAATTTTATCTTTTTTCCACCTGTAAAAGGTACGGTAAGTTCAGGATTTAATATTAAAGAACAGCATTATGCTGTAGACATTGTAGTTCCAAAAAATACACCCATAAAAGCAGCTGCAGATGGTCGTGTCATTCTTGCTTCTTGGACTTCGGATTCTGGCTATGTTATTATTTTAGATCATGGAAATCAATTGCTTTCTGTGTACAAACACAACTCCTATCTTACCAAAGAACAGGGTGATTTAGTAAAAGCGAGAGAGGTTATTGCGACATCAGGTTCAACAGGGGAATTTAGTACCGGCCCCCATTTGCATTTTGAGCTTTGGAATGACGGCAACCCCATAGACCCTGTCGCATTTATAGATTTTTAGTTAAAATATGATATCAATTAAATCCTTTTTTGCCAAAATATTTGCCGCACATGTTACCAAAAAAATTAATACATGGGCCTCAAAACCAATAGAAACTCAAGATAAAGTTTTTAAATCGCTGATTGAATCTGCAAAGCACACCACATTTGGGAAGGATCATCATTTTAGCAGTATTAATAATCATGAAGATTTTGTAAAAAAAGTACCCGTAAGAGACTATGAAAATTTAAAATCTTATGTTAATCAAGTTGTCGAAGGGAAGCCTGATATTTTGTGGCCAGGAACACCACTTTATTTTGCTAAAACATCTGGGACAACTTCTGGAGCAAAATACATTCCTATTACCGCACCATCTATAAAAGCACAGGTTGAAGCATCGCGTAATGCTATTTTGATGTATATCAATGAAACAGGTAACTCCGATTTTGTAGATGGGAAATGGATTTTTTTGCAGGGGAGTCCAGTTTTAAGCGAAAAAAATGGTATCAAACTCGGCCGTCTTTCGGGGATTTCTGCACATTATGTTCCTTCATATTTGCTTAAAAATAGAATGCCTAGTTGGGAAACAAACTGTATAGAAGACTGGGAAACCAAAGTGGATGCTATTGTACAAGAAACCCTCAAAGAAAACATGACAGCTATTGCTGGAATTCCATCTTGGGTACAAATGTATTTTGAGAAACTGGTGAAAGAGAGAAAACAAAAGGTTGGTGAGATTTTTGAAAATTTTAATCTTTTTATTTTTGGCGGCGTCAATTTTGAACCCTATCGTTCTAAATTTGAAAACTTAATTGGAAGAAAAGTAGATAGTGTAGAACTTTATCCTGCAAGTGAAGGTTTTTTTGCCTTTCAAGATCAACAAAACAAAAAAGGGATGCTATTGCAGTTGGACTCAGGAATTTTTTATGAATTTATTGAGGCAAATACCTTTTTTGAGGACAACCCCAAACGAATAACTCTAAAAGACGTAAAAATAGGGGTGAATTATGTCATTATAATTTCTACTAACGCGGGGTTATGGGCTTACAATATTGGCGACACAGTGCAGTTTACTTCGCTAGCACCATTTAGAATTATTGTTAGTGGAAGAATAAAACATTTTATATCGGCTTTTGGAGAACATGTTATAGCTAAAGAAGTAGATCAGGCACTTATTGAGGCTGTAAGAGGGACAAGTGCAAGAGTTACAGAATACACAGTAGCTCCTGAAATTAACCCAAAAGAAGGGTTACCTTTTCACGAATGGTTTATTGAGTTTGAAAAAGAGCCAGAAGATTTTAATCAGTTTATTAAAAAAATTGATGAAACCCTTCAAAATCAAAACAGTTATTACAAGGACTTAATTCAAGGGAAAGTTTTAAGGCAACTTCAAATTACGAAAGTTAAAAAAGATGGATTTAAAACATATATGAAAACCATTGGTAAATTAGGCGGACAAAACAAAACGCCACGCCTTGCAAATGACCGAAAGATTGCAGATAGTTTAAAGAAGCAAAATCTTATCAAATAATGTATATTTGCCCCTGATGACATCTAGCACTACAAATAATAAACTTCACAGGACACGTGCACAAGAAAGTTCGCATGCGATTGAGCGTATGTATATTACTATGCGCCATTTGTTTAGTCGTGGTTTTTACAAACCCATGGGAATTTCTGGGGCTACTTTAAGAGAAGCGCTTTTGTTGTTAAGACCAGAAATTTATGGAACCATTGCAGATGAAAAAGCAGAGTTAGAAGGGCTTTTGTATGTTGTTGATCGTTTACCAATAGGAATTGAGCAATGTTCACATGTAAATCTCACTAGCGCTGAAGGGTTTGGAGACTCTCATTTTGAGGTAATCGTCCCCTCAAAACGCCGACGCGATTGCTATCGGATAGATTTTGAGCAAATGAATATTGAAATCACAAGGGGGCGTTCGGAGATCTATGATATTTTGACTCACTTGACATTTCTATATATTGAATCACATAAAATCGCTAAACAAGTCCTCATAGGCTCTAAAGGTAACACCACTCGAGATTGGCAAAAACTTGAAAAAGCAATACTTTCTAATAAAAAACTAAGTAAAAAAGAGCGGGAAATTGCAGTGACACATACTGCTAATATATTGGGCCGTACTTTTGACGAAATCAATTCAGTATATAGCGCTTTTGCAACCCCTAAGCAGCCGGATCATTTTCTGCATTTAATCTA
>CAXPPN010000024.1:0-99863 GCA_964219345.1 Aeromicrobium sp.
AAAATCTACGATATTTTTATATCCAATACCTAAACGAGAGGTGTAAAATGCAAATTTTGGTTCCTCTTCAGAAGCAATTCGAATTCCTACTTTGAACTTATGTTTGATTTCATTCATTAATAGAGGTAATTCCTCATAATTGTCTATTATTGGGATACAATTTTTATGACCATCATTTATAAGCTTTGCAATATTAGATATATATTTCTCTCTTTTGAATCCATTGCAGATTACATAGGTGTTATTTTCAATTTTACCTTCTTTTTTTAATGCTTCAACAATATCTATGTCAAATGCAGAGGAGGTTTCAATGTGAACATCGTTTTTGAGAACTTCATCCAGAACAAACTTGAAATGTGAGCTTTTGGTGCAATAACAATAGTGATACTTTCCCTCGTAATTGTTTTTATTCATTGCGTTGTAAAACCATTGCTTAGCTTTATTTATATTCTCAGATATTTTAGGTAAATATGTAAACCTCAGAGGAGTGCCAAATTGATGAACCAATTCCATCAAATCGATATTATGGAACTCAAGGTTATTTCCGTTTAAATTAAACTCTTGATTTGGAAAATCAAAAGTTTGATTAATAAAATCTGTATATTTTGTTTTCATCGAATTTTAAAGAAAAAATAGTTACTGTATGCCGGAACGGGCTAATTTTTAAATAGTAATATTATCAATGAAATTCAAATTCGAATTTGCAATATTAAAAAGCAAATTATATTGTAGAGGTAAAACAAAAAAACGGAAGTTAGCTTTAAATTTCGGGGGTTTAAACGATAAACCAAATCTGGGTTTGACTTCCTAATTCCCAGAGCACCGAACGTAAAAACAGTTTTCAAAGTGTTCAGCCAAAAGATGTATGATCCATCAATTGTGCAACAAAGTAAAGTTAAAAATCAATACAATGTATTATTTTTTTTTAAAAATTAATGATTTTATTAAAATTGCATATTTAGTCAATGGAGTTTACAACATGGAAGTTGAGAAATATCCCGAAGCTTTACAAGATATTACGAATACATTGAATTAATTGAATAATGGTCCAGTGGCTATCTAATAAGGGAGCTAATTAAAATAAATATGTCTGCGATGATTTTAACTTAGCTCTTCAAATTTCTCAAAAAAAATGAAAATCAATCTGAACAAGACCAATAAGAAATTCAAAAATTCATTGATGAAAAATGTAAAAAAATAAATTAAAATTAATGTTTAATACAATTACTTGACTTTGCTTTGAATTGATTAGTTTTATTTTTAACTTGCTAATTAAAACCAATTTAAAATAAGATGAAAACAATTAACTTACTAACCTTTCTTTCAGTACTCTTGATTGGATGTACGGAAACTGCCTCAAATGATGTAACTACAGCACCAAATGGTGGAAAAATCCTAGGCGGACCAAATGCTGGTGCCACTTACATATTTGCGAGTGACGAAGTTGGGCAATTAGCGCTTAATTTTTCTGATGCTTTTGTGAGAAAAGATATGGATTTTCTGTCAACTGAACATTTTACAGATTCAATCTTTTTTTATCCTGAGAAAGGTTTAGAAAAAGTCGTAATGGATTTAGAAACCGGAAAAAAATTAATTCAAGCCATGCATGAGCCCTATGACTCAATAACCCGATGGGTCTATGATGTTATGCCTGTCATTCCGTCCTATGATAAAGAATTAACAATTGTTATGTTCCCATTTACTGAGAAGCGTTACAAAAAGGATGGAACAACCGAAAAATACAGATTCTATGAACGACACTACATCAGAAATGGTAAAATTACAGGAGTAAGAAAGTGGAGTCAAGAAGAATAATCATACCTAAATTGAAAAATTAAATTATAAACTATTAAATAACTTGTAATGAAAAATCAAATATTATTGGCAGTTCTTGCAATTACAGTGCTGGCGTGCTCAAAGAGTAGTGAAAAAGTGGTGTCTATGGACGCCAAGTCTTTAAAAATTAAGAGTCACATTGATGCTTATATGAATAACGATTCAAGTGTAGCAGAACAATTATTTGCAGAAGATTTAGAACTCTACGATCAGTTTTCTAATAATCAAAAAAATGGAGAAACTGTCTCAAATCCAGGTGGAAACATGGGTTTAATTGAGGCAGATAAATTTACACATAATTTATTTAGTGAAATTAAATGCACCACAGACAACATAAAAACATATACAGACGCCAATGGGGATGTCTATACAGTTTTTTGGTCCATGTGGTCTGGTATAGGCAATTTTACAGGCGCCAAGACAACCATTCCATTTCATTGTGTAAGTTTGTGGGAAGGCGACAAAATTGCTAAAGTATGGCGTTACATGGACCCATCAGCTTTACAAAAAGAAATTGATGCATTTGAAGGAGTTAATAATTCATCAACTAAAGTTATGGGCTTAGCAGAATTGAAAGTTAATTCTGGTTTTACCAAAAATGACGTTAAAGAATTTATGAAAAGCTTTACAAAATTCGTTAGAGAAACTGAGCCAAATACATATGATTTTGGATACTTTATTTCTGCTGATGGAAAGCATGTAAACTTAGTAGAGAAGTATTATGATTCTGCAGATTTTGTTTACCACCTTAATAATTTTGAATCAAGTGAATTTGCTGAAAAATTCATGACAATTTTTAGTTTAGAGCGAGTTCTTGTAGTTGGAAATAGTTCAGATGCTTTAAAAGCTAAAGTAAAAGGTTATGGGGCTGAGCTTCGCGAAAACATTGGGGGTTGGATTGATTAGTTTTTTTAAAATCCTAACGGATTTTTCTTAAATGAAATTATGTAATTAAATTAATATAATCTCTAAAAAGTTCGAACTTCCATAAGTTAGGGTCACAAAGGGAATTGCAGCGATGTAGTTCCCTTTTTTATGTTTTGATTTATATGATGTAATTTTGCCATATCTGTCTAAACATATATCTTGCACAAAGTTTATTACTAGGTAAAAAATAGAATTAATGAAGATAAATTCAATTTGTTGTATTGGAGCAGGCTATGTTGGAGGACCAACAATGTCTGTTATTGCTCAGAAAAACCCACATATAAAAGTTACTGTTGTTGATGTTAATACCAATCGAATTGCTGCTTGGAATAGTGAAGATTTATCACAACTTCCAATTTTCGAGCCTGGTTTGGACAAAGTAGTTGAAGAAGCCCGTGGTCGAAATTTGTTTTTCTCTACTGAAGTTGATAAAGCTATTGATGCTGCCGAAATGATTTTTATTTCTGTTAATACTCCAACAAAAACCTATGGTGCAGGAAAAGGAATGGCTGCAGACCTTCAATATGTGGAGCTGTGTGCACGTCAAATTGCAAAAGTTTCAACATCCAATAAAATTATTGTAGAAAAATCAACACTTCCAGTAAAAACAGCAGAAGCTATAAAAGATATTTTAGACAATACAGGAAATGGCATCCATTTTGAAATTTTATCCAATCCAGAATTTTTGGCAGAAGGAACAGCAATTCAAGACCTAGAAGCACCAGATCGCGTACTTATAGGTGGAGAACCAACAAAAACAGGACAAGAAGCTATTGAGGTTCTAAAAAATATTTATGCAGCTTGGGTTCCAGAAAATCAAATTATTACAACCAATTTGTGGTCTTCAGAGCTTTCAAAATTAACAGCAAATGCATTTTTAGCGCAACGTGTGTCGTCCATTAATGCCTTAACAGAACTTTGCGAAAAAACAGGAGCAAATATAAATGAAGTCGCCAATGCCATTGGAACAGACTCTAGAATAGGACCTAAATTTTTAAAAGCATCTGTTGGATTCGGAGGTTCTTGTTTTCAAAAAGATATTCTAAACCTAGTTTACATCTGTAAATCTTTAGGATTAAATGAAGCTGCAGATTATTGGGAGCAAGTGATTATTATGAATAATCATCAGAGAAAACGCTTTGCCGATCAAATCGTAAAAGCATTGTATGGAACTGTAGCCGATAAAAAAATTGCCTTTTTTGGCTGGGCATTTAAAAAGGACACAAATGATACACGAGAGTCCGCAGCTATTTATATAGCCGATAAACTAATCGATGAGCATGCCAATATTCAAGTTTATGATCCAAAAGTTTCTGCACTTCAAATGCAATCAGATTTAAATTATTTGAATTCAAGATCAGAATCTGAAAATGAAAACTATTTATCTTCTAAAAATGACCCATACAAAGCCGTTGAAGGTGCTCATGCGTTAGCTGTCATTACAGAATGGGATGAGTTTAAAACTTATGATTGGAAAAAAATATACGACAGCATGAGTAAACCTGCCTATATTTTTGATGGCCGAAATTTACTAGATAAACAGGAGCTAGAAGCTATTGGGTTTTCATATAAAGGGATTGGGCAGTAATTTCTCATAAGCCATGAATACTAAAACAATTTTAGTTACAGGTGCTGCAGGCTTTATTGGATTTCATTTAAGTAAACACCTTTCTGAACTAGGGCATTCTGTTATTGGAATTGATAACATCAACGATTATTACGATATAAATTTAAAATATAATAGACTCGAAGTTTTAGGGATTAAACGCAACGAAGCATCCAAGTGGAACAATACTTCCAAAAGTAATTTAAAAAATTCTTCGTTTACTTTTATTCGTACAAATATAGAAGATACGAATGCCTTAAATCTAATTTTTAAAACTTATAAATTTGACCTAGTTTGTCATCTTGCTGCTCAAGCTTTTGTTCGTTCATCATTAGAGGATTCAAATGTGTATTTGGATAGTAATATTGTTGGATTTTTGAATGTATTAGAATGTTGTCGTAAATATAAAATTCCAAGATTAGTGTATGCAAGCAGTTCAAGTGTTTATGGTAATACACCCGAAGTACCCTTTCAAGAAACAGCTAAAGTAGATCACCCTTTAAGTATGTATGCTGTTTCCAAAAAAACGAATGAACTCATGGCACATACCTACAGTCATTTGTATGGAATTGAAACCATTGGTTTGCGGTTTTTTACAGTATATGGTCCTTGGGGTCGACCCGATATGGCACTATTTATTTTTACAAATGCGCTATTAAAACGAAAACCTTTAAATATATTTAATCATGGAAACCATATGCGTGATTTTACTTATATTGACGACATTATTAAAAGCTTAGAACTAACACTATCAAATAAATCAAATAATAAAAATCTGTATAAAATTTATAATATTGGGAACAATACTCCTGTTAAGTTATTAGATTTGATACAGGAAATTGAAATAATAACAGGATTGAAATCAAAACTTAAACTTCAATCGCTTCAGCCTGGCGATGCTCATCATACATGGGCATGTACAAATGCGTTTATGAAAGATTATGGATTTCAACCTAAAACTCCATTAAAAACAGGGATAAATACTTTTTATCAATGGTATAAATCTTATTATAAATGAAAAAAATACTAATAACAGGAGGCGCAGGGTTTATTGGCGCCCACGTTGTACGATTGTTTGTCAATCAATACCCAAAATATCATATTTACAATATGGATGCCCTTACCTATGCTGGGAATCTAGAGAATTTAACAGATATTGAAAATGAGCCTAATTATACATTTTTAAAAGGTGATATAACAGATGAAAATTTTATTCATCAGTCTTTTGAACACTATAACTTTACTGATGTTATTCACTTAGCAGCAGAATCTCATGTAGATCGTTCTATCAATGACCCTTTGGCTTTTGCCAAAACAAATATTCTAGGGACAATGATTTTGCTCAATGCTTTTAAATCTTTGTGGGGAAATTCTTGGGAATCACATCGCTTTTATCACGTGAGCACCGACGAAGTTTATGGAACTTTAGTAGAAGATGGACTTTTTCTTGAAACAACACCCTATGATCCCAATTCACCATATTCTGCTTCAAAAGCCAGTTCAGACCATTTTGTGCGTGCCTACGGCGAAACTTATGGATTACCATATGTGATTTCAAATTGTTCTAACAATTATGGGCCAAATCAATTTCCAGAAAAATTAATTCCACTATTCATAAATAATATTTTAGAAAAGAAACCATTGCCAGTTTATGGCGATGGCAACTACACTCGCGATTGGTTGTATGTTGTAGATCATGCCCGAGCCATTGATATGGTTTTTCATCAAGGGAAAAATCATGAAACCTATAACATAGGAGGGTTTAATGAATGGAAAAATATTGATTTGGTCAAGGAATTATGTAAACAAATGGATCAACAAATGGGGCAATCAGAAGGAACGTCTTCAAATCTTATTACTTTTGTAAAAGACCGTCCAGGACATGATTTGCGCTATGCGATTGATGCTTCCAAAATCCAAAATAATTTAGGTTGGACTCCCTCTGTTATTTTTGAAGAAGGGTTGTCCAAAACTATTGATTGGTACCTTAAAAATACGTCTTGGTTGGAGCATGTGCGTTCTGGAAGTTATAAAAATTATAAAAAAAATAAATAGATGAAAGGAATTGTACTAGCAGGTGGTTCAGGAACCCGTTTGCATCCTCTTACTTTGAGTGTCAGTAAGCAAATGCTCCCTGTATATGATAAACCCATGATATATTACCCATTATCTGTTTTGATGCATGCTGGGATTCGAGAAATTTTGATTATTTCTACACCACATGATTTGCCAAATTTTGAACGTCTTTTAGGTGATGGCTCCAATTTTGGATTACAATTATCTTATAAGGAACAACCCTCACCAGATGGTTTAGCTCAAGCATTTATTATTGGAGAATCCTTTATAGGTGATGATGATGTTTGTATGGTTTTGGGTGATAATATTTTTTATGGCGTAGGTTTAGATCAGCTTTTGAAATCTGCGGTTAAAACAGTAGAAAAATCTCAAAAAGCAGTTGTTTTTGGAAGTTATGTCAAAGATCCAGAGCGCTACGGTGTTGCTGAATTTGATTTAGATCAAAATGTTGTAAGTATTGAAGAGAAACCAAAAACTCCAAAATCAAATTATGCCGTTGTTGGGCTGTATTTTTATCCTAATTCTGTGGTGAATATTGCAAAAAAAATAAAACCTTCAGATCGTGGAGAGCTTGAAATTACGTCTGTAAATGTTAATTATTTACAGCAGAATCAATTAAAAATGGAAGTCCTAAAACGGGGTTTTGCGTGGCTTGATACTGGAACTCATGAAGCACTTTCGGAAGCTACAGAATTTGTAAAAGCAATTGAAAAACGTACAGGTCAAAAAGTAGCATGTCCAGAAGAAATTGCTCTACAAATGGGTTGGATTTCCAAAACTGAATTGGCAAAACGTATTGCTAATCTCAAAGGAGATTATTATGCCTATTTAAAAGAGGTTATAGGTTAAGAATTAAGCAGTTACATGTTTTAATTCTTCTATCGTTTTTGATGGATTTTCACTTTTAAAAACAAAGCTACCTGCTACCAATACATCAGCTCCTGCATCTTTCAATGCCTTAGCGTTTGTAGAAGTCACACCACCATCAATTTCAATTTTTGTAGAAGCGTCTTTAGAGGTTATTAGTGCTTTGAGTTGTTTCACTTTTTCGTAAGTATTTTCAATAAAGCTTTGACCACCAAAACCTGGATTTACACTCATAATACAGACCAAATCAATATCTTGAATAGTATCTTCTAAAACATTGATGTTTGTATGAGGATTGAGCGCAACACCTGCCTTCATCCCTTCTTTTTTTATGGCTTGGAGTGTACGGTGTAAATGCGTACAAGCTTCGTAATGTACTGTAAGAATATCACTTCCAAGCTCTGCAAATGTTTTGATATAACGATCGGGGTCTACAATCATTAAATGAACATCAACTGTTTTTTTTGCATGTTTTGTTATTGACTTTAAAACAGGCATTCCAAAAGAAATATTAGGAACAAATACACCGTCCATGATATCAATATGAAACCAATCTGCTTGACTGGTATTTACCATTTCTATATCACGTTGTAGATTTGCAAAATCTGCGGCAAGAATTGAAGGTGCTATTAGCGAAGAACTCATACATTTAGTTTAATACAAAAATAATATAAAAATAAACCCCTGCCAACAGCAAGGGTTTTGTTTTTTAACCTAAATAGGTTTTTAAAATTTTACTTCTTGAAGTGTGTTTCAATCTTCGAATTGCTTTTTCTTTGATTTGACGTACACGTTCTCTTGTAAGGTCAAAAGTTTCACCAATTTCTTCTAAAGTCATTGGGTGCTGATTCCCAAGTCCAAAATACAGACGAATAACATCAGCTTCTCGTGGAGTAAGGGTTTCCAATGAACGCTCAATTTCTGTTCTTAAAGATTCAAGCAAAAGTTCTTTGTCGGGATTTGGAGATTCTCCAGAACGCAAAACATCATAAAGGTTTGAATCTTCTCCTTCCACCAATGGTGCATCCATTGAAACATGACGCCCAGAATTTTTCATAGATTCTTTAACATCATTAATGGTCATATCAAGTTCTTTTGCAATTTCTTCGGCACTTGGTGGACGCTCGTGCGACTGCTCTAAAAAGGCGTACGTTTTATTGATTTTATTGATAGAACCAATTTTATTTAATGGTAAACGAACAATACGAGATTGTTCTGCAAGCGCTTGCAAAATGGATTGACGAATCCACCAAACGGCATAAGAAATAAACTTAAAACCACGAGTTTCATCAAAACGTTGAGCAGCTTTAATCAGTCCTAAATTTCCTTCATTAATTAAATCTGGAAGTGTAAGTCCTTGATTTTGATATTGTTTAGCAACAGAAACAACAAAACGAAGATTGGCTTTGGTTAATTTTTCTAAAGCGATTTGATCACCAGCTTTGATGCGCTGTGCCAATTCTACTTCTTCATCGGCAGTAATTAAATCAACCTTACCAATTTCTTGTAGGTACTTGTCCAACGACGCAGTTTCTCTGTTAGTAACTTGTTTTGTAATTTTGAGTTGTCTCATGCTTGCGATTTTTTTAAAAAATTATTTGGCTTCATTATGTTATACGTGTAAACAATAAAAAAGGTTACAAAAAAAACCGTTTTATTTTTAAAACGGCTTTTTTTATATATAGATAATTAGCTTTATTACTAATCTCGTTTTCTATCATTTCTACGATTGTCGCGACCTTTGTTGTTATGTTTTCTGTCTCTTGGTGGACGTTCAACATAGCCTTCAGGTTTTGGCAAGATTGCTTTACGTGAAACTTTTTCTTTACGTGTTCTTGAATCTACTCCAAAGTATTTGACATCAAAAATATCTCCCATATTAACTACGTCAGACACATTTTCTGTACGTTCCCAAGCTAATTCACTCACATGAAGTAATACTTCATTTCCAGGAGCTTCAGTATATTCTACTACAGCCCCAAAATCAAGCATTTTGATAACTTTTACTTCATAAATACTGCCGACTTCTGGTTTAAATAAGAGTGCGTCAATTTTTGCTAAAACAGTATCGATACCATCTTGATCTGTACCAAGAATTTCAACAATACCTTCTTCTGTCACAGGGTCTTCATTGATAACAATTGTAGTTCCTGTTTCTTTTTGAAGTTCTTGAATGACTTTTCCACCAGGTCCAATAAGTGCTCCAATGTATTCATTTGGAATAACACGAGTTAC
Source organism: Aeromicrobium sp. (assembly GCA_964219345.1). Lineage (GTDB taxonomy): Bacteria > Bacteroidota > Bacteroidia > Flavobacteriales > Flavobacteriaceae > UBA3537. Next base: position 9,548 of record CAXPPN010000024.1, read on the forward strand.
CATTTTTGGTGCATGAGCTTTAACGTCTTCAGCTGGTGCAGAAATAGTATCGGTTAACTTTTCAAGGATATGCAGACGTCCATCACGAGCTTGTTTTAGTGCATTGACTAAAATTTCATAAGAAAGTCCTTTTACTTTAATATCCATCTGGCATGCTGTAATTCCATCTGCAGTACCTGTAACTTTGAAGTCCATATCTCCAAGGTGATCTTCATCTCCTAAAATATCCGATAAAACAGCGTACTTTCCAGAGTCTGCGTCAGAAATTAATCCCATTGCGATTCCTGAAACAGGTTTTTTAAGTTGAACACCAGCGTCCATAAGCGCCATTGTTCCAGAACATACAGTGGCCATAGAAGACGATCCATTACTTTCCAACACTTCACTTACTACACGTACTGTGTATGGGCAATCTTCAGGCACCATACCTTTTAGTGCACGTTGTGCCAAGTTTCCATGTCCAATTTCTCTTCTAGATGTTCCACGAATTGGTCGTGCTTCACCAGTTGAGAAAGGAGGGAAGTTGTAATGTAAATAAAAACGCTCTTCTCCTTCATGAGATGGCATGTCAATTTGATTGGCATCGCGAGAAGTACCAAGAGTTACTGTGGCTAGTGCTTGAGTTTCTCCTCTTGTAAAAATAGACGATCCATGTGTTGATGGTAAATAATCTACTTCACACCATATTGGTCTGATTTCGTCTGTTTTTCGTCCATCCAAACGAAGCCCTTCGTTTAATGTTAAATCTCTTACAGCTGCTTTTTCTGCTTTGTAATAATATTTTGATATTAAATTTCCATAATCTTCATGTTCTTCTTCAGAAAATGTAGCGATAATCTCTTCTTTAATTTCTCCAAATGCTGTACTTCTTTCGTGTTTTGCAGAGCCTGCTTTGGCAATGGCATAGACTTTATCATAGGCCATTTCACGAATTTTGCTTTCAAGCTCGGCGTCTTCTCTCTCTGGCTCATACTCACGAACTTCTTTTTTGCCGAAAGCTTCAGCCAATCGTTCTTGAGCAGCACATTGTATTTTAATAGCTTCATGTGCAAATTTGATGGCTTCAGTCATTTCTTCTTCAGAAATTTCATCCATTTCCCCTTCAACCATCATTACTGAATCTGCAGAAGCACCAATCATCATATCGATGTCGGATTCATCAAGTTGTGCTCTTGTTGGGTTGATGATAAATTCACCATTAACACGTGCAACTCTAACTTCAGAAATAGCACATTCAAATGGGAAATCAGAGAGTTGAATGGCTGCCGAGGCGGCCAATCCTGCCATAGCATCGGGCATAACATCTTCATCATGAGACATCAATTGAATCATAACTTGTGTTTCTGAGTGATAATCTTTTGGAAATAATGGACGCAGTACGCGGTCTACTAAACGCATTGTTAGGATTTCTCCATCACTTGGTCGTGCTTCACGCTTAAAAAAACCACCTGGATAACGACCAGCTGCTGCAAATTTTTCGCGATAATCTACCGTTAACGGTAAAAAATCAACATCGGCTGCTTTGTAGTTGGATACAACAGTACAAAGCAACATACATTTTCCGGATTGTACTACAACAGAGCCATGGGCTTGTTTAGCCAATTTTCCGGTTTCGATAGAAATTTCTCTACCATCGCCAAGGTCTATGACCTCTCTAAAAACTTTTTGAATCATATTTTTTAATTCTAATTAAACATTGGTGTTGTGTTGTTGTTGTGTGGTTGTGACCAATGAAAAACTTTAATTAGCTTCTTCTATAATTTGTGTAAAAATACACATAAAAACAAAAAAGAGGCATACAGCCTCTTTTTGAATATTTATTTTCTTAATCCTAGCTCTTTTACAATCGCACGGTATCTAAGGATATCTTTATTTTTAAGATAATCCAAAAGAGAACGACGTTTTCCTACTAGCTTTACTAATGAACGCTCGGTATTAAAATCTTTTCGATTTTGCTTTAGGTGTTCTGTTAAGTGATTGATTCGATGTGTAAATAATGCAATTTGACCTTCGGCAGAACCGGTGTCTTTGGCATCTTTTCCGTGTTTTGTAAAGATTTCCTCTTTAATTTCTTTTGTTAAGTACATTCCAATATTTGTTTAAATAATTTTTATGCAATAATTATGACGCTCATAATCAGGCGGCAAATATAAGAAAATTGATTAATAAAAGAATAATTTTATATAAATTATGCTCTTAACGGCTGATTTAAAATCAAATCAATATATTGATTGACTTTATCTTTTAGAACATTACGGTGTGTAATAAAATCCAAAAAGCCATGTTCTAAAACAAATTCTGCAGTTTGAAATCCATCTGGAAGTTCTTTTCCGGTAGTATCACGAACAACACGTGGACCTGCGAAACCAATAAGGGCTCCTGGTTCACTGATGTTGATATCGCCCAACATGGCAAAAGAGGCGGTTGTTCCTCCAGTTGTTGGATCAGTACATAACGAAATATATGGAATACCAGCATCGGCTAGTTGTGCCAATTTTGCTGAGGTTTTTGCCAATTGCATTAGCGAAAGTGCGGCCTCCATCATACGTGCCCCTCCAGATTTTGAAATAATCATAAAAGGTAGTTTTTTCTTGAGGGCATAGTCTGCAGCACGTGCAATTTTTTCACCAACAACGCTTCCCATCGATCCTCCAATAAAACTAAAATCCATACATGCTACCACTAAGTCTTTGCCTTTTGATTTACCCACAGCTGTTCGTACAGCGTCTTTAAGTTTGGTTTTTTCTTGAGCGGCTTTTAAGCGATCGGTGTATGTTTTATTATCAGAAAATTTAATTGGGTCTTTCGAGGTTATTTTAGAATCTAATTCCTTGAATTTATTATCGTCAAACAAAATTTGGAAATATTCTGCACTTCCAATTCGTACATGATATCCATCTTCTGGACTTACAAAAAAGTTTCTTTCTAATTCTTCAGTTTCAACGATTTTTCCAGTCGGGGATTTATACCATAATCCTTTTGGAGTATCGCGTTTTGCTTCTGTTGGAGTTTGAATTCCTTTATCTGTTCTTTTGAACCACGCCATTTTTGTCTAATTGATTAGAATGAAACACAAATCTAACAATTTTTTTACAATGTATCTACGTTGTTAAGATCCTCAAAAGCTTTCTTTAGACGTGCTACAAAAGCATTTTCGCCTTGTCTTAACCAACGTCTTGGGTCGTAGTATTTTTTGTTTGGAACGTCTTCGCCATCGGGGTTACCAATTTGAGAAGCCAAATAGTCTGCATTAGCTTTAAAATCATCTCGAACTCCACTCATAAATGCATATTGCATATCAGTATCGATATTCATTTTGATAACGCCATAGCCGATGGATTCTCTTATTTCTTCAACTGTAGAACCAGAACCACCATGAAAAACAAAGTCTATATGGTTGGCAGGAACATTGTATTTTTCTTTAATAAATTCTTGCGAATTTTTTAGAATTTTTGGAGTCAATTTTACATTTCCAGGTTTGTAAACACCATGAACATTTCCAAATGCTGCTGCAATTGTAAATTGATCACTTACTTTGCTTAGCTCTTCATAAGCATAAGCAACTTCTTCTGGTTGAGTATATAGTTTTGAAACATCAACATCGCTATTATCTACTCCATCTTCCTCGCCACCAGTTATACCTAGTTCAATTTCTAGGGTCATTCCCATTTTGGACATGCGTTCCAAATAGTGTTTACAGATTTCAATATTTTCTTCAAGGGGTTCTTCAGAAAGGTCAATCATGTGTGAGCTGTAGAGAGATTTCCCAGTTTCAGCAAAATGTTTTTCACTTGCTTCAAGCAAACCATCAATCCAAGGCAATAATTTTTTTGCACAATGGTCGGTATGAAGAATTACAGGAACGCCATAGGCTTCTGCCATTTGATGAACATGTTTTGCTCCAGCAATAGATCCGGCAATAGCAGCTTTTTGATCTTCATTTGAAAGCCCTTTTCCAGCATTAAATTGTGCACCTCCGTTGGAAAATTGAATTATTACTGGTGCATTGAGTGCTTTGGCAGTTTCTAAAACACCATTAATTGTGTTAGATCCAATTACATTAACTGCTGGTAAAGCAAATCCTTTTTCTTTAGCTAGTTTAAAAATCTCTTGAACTTCGCGACCAGTAGCAACGCCTGGTTTAATTGAATGACTCATAATAGTTTTTTTATTTTCGGGGTCAAAAGTACTAAAATTAATCACTATATGTTAAAATTTTAACATGACTTATGCCCAAATTTATACGAAAACGTTTGAGGACAACAAAGACTTCTAAAAAGGATAGTTGATACCAAAGTTATAGACTGCATTACTAAAGTTGAAATCTTTAAACCAGCGGTTATTTATTGAATAAGTCGGGTTGTAGGCCTTAAAACCAGTGTCAAGTCTAAGAATAAAAAAACCAAAGTCATATCGTAATCCAATTCCAGCACCCACAGCAATATCTTTGAGTGAATCAAAACTATCAAAAGTAGCTTTTGGATTTTCTACATCATCCAATACATTCCAAATATTTCCTGCATCTACAAAAAATGCGCCATTGAGGTTTCCAAATAAGTTGTAGCGGTGTTCTAAACTGAATGCAATTTTAAGATTTGCTTCATTAAATTCATTATTGTTGTCTGATCTTCCCGGTCCAAGATTATAGGCAGTCCATGCACGGTTATCGTTAGCTCCACCTGCAAAAAAACTTTTTGAAAAAGGAATAGTTTTAGAATTGCCTATAGGAAGTGCTATACCTACAAAGCTTCTTAGTGCAAGAACATTACTACGTCCCAAGTTCCAGAGTTTAATGTAGTCAATTTCTGTTTTTGCATATTGAGAAAATGCAACATCATTCACTTCAAACTCTCCGTTTTCATTTTTTTTCAAATCCAATAAATCTGCAGCACCATTGAGTAAATTACCTGCTAGTTCAAGTTTCAAGCGAAAAATTGAAAAGTCACTATCGAAATTATTTTCTCGAGTATCTTTGGTGAGACTGAAATTACTAGCCAAAATAAAGTTGTTCTGAATCAGTCTATTCTTTCTCTCTCTAATATTTCTAACGGTTTGATATTCAGATGGATTGGAAGCAAGGAAATTGGAATCTGAACTTACAGTTTCTATAAAATCATCGGCTCTTGAAATATCAAGTGAACTCGATCCATCTGCATTAGAAATAAGATATTCGGTTGGGGTAGAGTAACTGTCAATTGCAATAGTTTCTAGTCGATTAAAAGAATTTTGGTAGACATTAAAGTAATTTCCAGGATTTAGATTTCTTACATATTGTAAGTTCAATAGATCGAGGGTGTTGGTGGTTGTCTTTTTAGGAAACCAATTGTAGCTGAGTCGTCCATTGAGTGTTCGTTTGTCCAATCCAATATTTTTTTGACTTGTAAATCCGGTACTCAACTGTGTTGTTGGAGACATGTATTTTGGAATGATTTTTTCAGTGTTGAATGGAAAAAATAACCTTGGAATATTAAGTTTTATATCTGCTCCAAGTTCATTAATATCAAAAAATTGATCTTCAGATTTTGCCCCATCTTTTGAAGCTCCAATAGCTCCCAAAGCAGAGATTTCTAGTGTTTCTGCACCTCTAAAAATATTTCTAATCACCAAACCTGTAGAAAAAGAAAATCCAATTTTTTGAATGTTACTTTGTGAAACATTAACATCAAAGCCCAATCCATATTTTTTTCTAGGATTGAGATAAATATTTGCAGTAAGTGTTGTATCCAAAACGTTCTCAACATATTCAATATTTGGATATTTAAATGCATTGAGTTGGCTTAAATAACTGTAAGTTCGAGTTTTATCTAAATCGCTATATAAATCACCTTTATTAATTAAAACAGCATTTGTAATTGCTTTTGGCCGGTATTTTAAAGCATCGTAATTGTAAAAATTAAAATTATTGAACGTAGCTGTTTTTTTTGGAGTTGAATTATTCCGATTTTTAAAACTCGCATCCGTAAAAATATTGACCTCCTTAATACGATATATTTTGAAAGGTTCTCGATTTGTAGAATCTTGGGTTCTAATGACTCTATTGGGAATATTTATTTTGACATCAACATTATGGTTTGTATTGATGGTATCATTTTCGAAACTTACATAATCTTGTGAAAAATGATAAACTCCAGAGTTTCTAAAGTGACTCGTGAGGCGATTGCGTTCTTCTTTAAAGTTTACGATGTCAAATTGTTTTTCTTTTTTTATGGCCGATTCTGTTTTTACTTTTTCATAAAGTGTATCCAAAATTGGAGTTTCAATTTCCTTAGTTATATTACGAATATTATAAGGCAGTCCTGTTTCAATATTATAACTCAAAGTTGCACGCTTGTTGCCCAAAGTGTCAACAGTGTAATCAATTTTTCTATCAAACCATCCTTTCGAAAAATAATAACGTTCCAGATTGAGCTTCGTTTTTTTAATTTTCAAACTATCCAATATAGTGGGAGCTTCTCCAGTTTTTTTTAACCATCCATTAAAACCTAATGAAGATTTTTTAATTTGATTTAATTGTTTTTTTGAAAATTTATTGATGAGTCTTTGTTTACGTTTTGGACGTTTATTTAACCATGCTTCAAAAATAGAATCTTTACTTGGGCGCGCTAAGTTGTAAATATGTAGCCTGAGGGGAAACCCCAAAATTGTGGTGTTTTTATTCTGAAAAGAGAGTTTAGAAAGTGCCTCTGATGTATTGGGTTTTCCATTTACAATAAAAGAGTTTTCTACCAGTAAATGATCGTTGTCAGCAACTCTCTTTACAGCATTACAACTGCTGCAAATGTATGCAATTAAACAAATAAAAAATATTTTTTTAAGCGAATCCTTCAACAAGACGTAAATAAGATTTAGATTTATACTCTAAATGAATTTAAATCAAATGTACATTTTTTAGATGTTAACTAAAAACCAATCCAAGCGAATCCTTAGTTTGAGTAAAAAAAAGCACCGTACACAAGAGCAGTTGTTTGTGGCTGAGGGCGTTAAGGTCGTTAAAGAATTTTTAGATTCTAATTACGAGCTTGTAGAAATCTTTTCAACAGACCTTAAATATTCAGAATTTACAGACGCTTTTATTCATATTTCTGACAAAGAATTATCAAAAATAAGTACACTAACAACCCCAAATACTGTTTTGGCAACCTTTCGAATCCCTGAATCAAATCCGATTGATTTTAATAATTTGATTCTAGCACTTGATGATTTGAACAATCCTGGGAATTTGGGAACAATTATACGGCTATGCGACTGGTTTGGCATAAAAGATTTAGTCTGTAGTCTTTCAACTGTAGACTGCTACAACCCAAAAGTTGTGCAAGCCGCTATGGGGTCCCACACTCGAGTTAATATCACATATGTTGATTTGGAGTCAATTTTGTTTAAAGCACAAAATACGATTGGCACATTTATGCAAGGGCATTCTATTTATGAAGAAAAACTTCCAAATTCTGGTATTTTGGTCTTGGGTAACGAAGCTAATGGAATTTCAAAAAATGTAGCATCATTGCTAAAAACAAAACTAACAATTCCAAGATTTGGTCCACTCAAAAAAACAGAAAGCTTGAATGTTGCTAACGCGGCTTCAATTATTTTAAGTGAATTTAGAAGGCAGTCTATTGAAAAGTAAAGTTGATGAAAAACCCACGGGTTTGCATCTGTTCAATGTTGCTTGTCCAAGGACTATTAGGATCAAAATCTTTTACGTGTTCGTCTTTTAATGAGAAAATTCCTCGAATCGAAGGTGTAAATTTAAACCAAGTAAAATAGATGTCAATTCCAAGACCTAATTCATAAAATAGATTGTTTTTTATCATTCTAAAATTACCCTTACTATTATCATCAGGATTATCTTGATTACTAGATAAATTTAGAGCAGTTGAAACTCCACCAACAATAAATGGTTTTATGTTGTTTACTCGTTTTGTAGATATTTTTATGAGTAATGGAAGATGTATATATGTTGAACGCAATTCACGTTCGAGATCTTTTTCTACATAAGATACGCCATCAAAATAACTACTACTATAACTTAATGTTCTGTTAGACATGACCAAACCAGGTTCAAAGCGAATATCGAAATAATCGTTAATTCTAATATTACCAATTAGGCCAACATTAAAGCCAACAGCTTTTAGCACCTGTATATCTTTTACATTTTTATTGTAATCAATATTAAAATCATAAAGATTGAATCCTAAATAATAGCCATAAGATAGTGGGGGCTTATCAAAATTTTCATTATTCAGTAGGCGTTCTTTTGTAAACAGTTGTGCCTCAGATTGAAACACAAACATGCTTATCAGTAGAATAGAAAAAAGAAATTTTATTTTCATTTTTTTGAAGCAGTATATATTGTAGCAACTCCAAATGTTTGAGGTAGCGCTGTTGTTGATATAAACCCTGTTTTCTTTAAAATATTGTTGAATGCATCGCCATATGGGAATTTTGCTGCTGACGAACTCAAATAGCTGTACGCTTTCTTATCTCTAGAAAATAGCTTTCCAATGGCTGGTAATAATATTTTGGTATATAAAAAATACCCTTGTCGGAAAGGAAATTTTGTAGGAACAGAAGTTTCAAGCACCACAAATATTCCATTAGGCTTCAAAACTCTTAAAATTTCTTTTAATCCAACTTCCAAGTGTTCAAAATTGCGAACACCAAATGCAACCGTGATAGCATCAAAGCTATTGTCATCAAAAGGAAGGTTTTCGGAATCGCCTACAATCATTTCAATGGTATTATTTAGTTTTTTTGCATTAATTTTTTTTCGCCCTACGTCCAACATCCCTTCACTGATATCCAAACCAATTATTTTTTTTGCCGAACTTTGAGTCAAATTAATTGCCAAATCGCCAGTACCAGTAGCAATATCCAAAATCGACTCAGGATTTTTATTTGCCACAAGTTGTACAACTTTATTGCGCCATTTGATATCAATTCCAAATGAAATTACACGGTTTAAATCATCGTATTCTTTGGAAATGTTATCAAACATTTTGGTGATTTGTTCCTTTTTGGAAAGTGAACTATTTTTATAAGGTGTTATTTTTTTGGACATCTGAACAAATTGAAAATGAGTTGTTTTCGCCATGCAAAGAAATGCAATTCATAGACAAATCCCTAAAAATAACTTATATTTGCACTGCTCTTTAATTGATAATTAATGAAGATTATTATAGCCGGCGCTGGAGAAGTCGGATTTCACTTGGCAAAACTTTTGTCGTATGAGTCTCAAGAAATTACCCTAATTGATTTAGACAAAGATCGCCTTACATATGCAGAAACGCACTTGGATATCAAGGTGGTCAAAGGAGATATCACTTCTGTTTCTGTGCTAAAAGAATCCAATATTACTAATGCAGATTTATTTGTTTCTGTAACTTCATCTCAAACGTCAAATATTACGTCTTGTGTTTTAGCAAAACAATTGGGTGCAAAACGTACTATTGCACGTATTTCAAATACAGAATTTATAGATTACAAAGATGAAATAGGTTTTAAGACATTAGGTATAGACGAACTTATTTCTCCTGAATCGTTAGCGGCTTCAGAAATTGAATTGCTTTTGAGTCAGTCTGTTTTCAATGATACTTACGAGTTTGAGGAGGGAGCATTAACAATGTTGGGATTAACACTCTCTGCAGATGCAAAAATTATTAATAAATCTGTAAAATTAGCGGCACAACTACTTTCAGATATACATTTTATTCCAATAGCAATACAACGATTTGGATCACATGTTACCATAATTCCAAGAGGAGATACCATCTTTAAAGAAGGTGACCGAGTGGTATTTATTACCTCAAAAGGAGGTGATGAGGAATTGTGTAAACTTATAGGAAAACGAAAAACACAAATTAAGGATGTCATGATTCTTGGTGGTGGACAAATTGGTTCGATTACCGCTAATGAATTAGCAAATAGCAATTTCAATATAAAAGTTGTTGAAAAATCAAAAGATCGCGCTAATGAACTTGCCGATGAGCTTTCAGATGCCCTTGTAATTAATGGGGACGGTAGAAATATTGAGGTTTTGGATGAAGAAAATTTCAGTAATATGGATGCCTTTATATCTGTTACTGGAAATTCTGAAACGAATATTATGTCTTGTTTAGTAGCCAAATCCAAAGGCGTAAAAAAGACTATAGCACTAGTGGAAAATATGGACTATTTTGCTTTATCACATTCCATTGGAGTAGACACTCTTATAAATAAAAAACTCTTGGCGGCTAATAGTATTTTCAGATATGTTCGTAAGGGTGAAGTTGTAGCAATGACCAAACTCACAAATATGGAGGCAGAATTGTTGGAATTTATTGTAAAACCAACATCAAAAATTTGTCACCAATACATCAAAGAAATTGACTTTCCTAGAGCAGCCATTATTGGTGGTGTAATTAGAAACGAAGAAGGAAATATTGCCTTGGGAGATTTTAAAATTGAACCCGGTGACCGTGTGGTTGTTTGTTGTCTTCCAAAAGCAATCAAAAAGGTAGAAAGCCTTTTCTTCTAAGTTATTGGTATGAAACAATACAATAAAATAATCTTTCACTTTTTTGGTCTTTTGCTGATGTTTAATGGCGGTTTTATGTTGTTGGCATCACTGTTGAGTTTTCTTTATAAAGATGGTGTAACCCAACCTTTATTTTTTTCTGGAATTTCGACATTACTCATTGGATTTTTACTGATGATTTCAACAAAAAATCATTCCAAAGAAATGACTAAACGCCAAGGATATATTGTCGTTTCTTTTGGTTGGATTGTGATGGCTTTGTCTGGAACATTACCCTATATTTTGACGGGGTCTATTACAAACTTTACAAATGCTTTTTTTGAAACCATTTCGGGATACACCACAACAGGTTCTACAATTCTCAACGATATAGAAACTTTGCCAGAAGGGATTTTGTTTTGGCGAAGCTTAACGCATTGGATTGGTGGTATGGGGATTATTGTTCTGGCTATTGCCATTTTACCTCTATTGGGGATTGGAGGTATGCAGCTTTTTGCTGCAGAAGCACCAGGTCCTGGTACAGATAAGCTTCACCCAAGAATTACTGATACAGCAAAACGATTATGGCTTATTTATTTTGGTTACACAGCCGCTGAAACAATTTTTTTAAAATTAGCTGGAATGTCCTTTTTTGATGCGCTAAATCATTCCATGAGTACGCTTTCTACAGGTGGGTTTTCGACTAAAAACGCAAGTTTGGCACACTGGAATGACACTCCTTTGATTCAATATATTGTAGTACTTTTTATGTTTTTGGCGGGTACAAATTTTGTATTGAGTTATTTTGGATTCAAAGCCAATTTTTCAAGAATATTTAAAGATGAAGAGTTTAAGTTATATGTAAAATTTATACTTGTTTTTACAATGATCACAGCAGTAGTAATTTATTATAATTCTGTGTTTTCTTCTTCATCTTCGTTCAATCATCCATTGATTTTTGGAGAAATAGAAGCTACCATTCGCCATGCGCTTTTTCAGGTTGTAGCTATTGTAACAACAACAGGTTTTGTGACTGCCGATTTTATGGTTTGGCCACATTTTTTAGTGGTGTTTTTCTTTGGTTTGATGTTTTTAGGAGGGTCTTCTGGAAGTACATCTGGTGGAGTAAAAGTTGTACGCCATTTAGTTCTTATTCGTAATGGATTTTTAGAATTTAAAAGATCACTTCATCCCAACGCTGTACTTCCTGTTCGATACAATTCAAAAACAATATCTGGAGACATCGTTTTTAATGTTTTAGGTTTTTTTATGCTTTACATGCTGTCTTTTATAATAGGTGCACTTGGTTTTGCCTTCGTTGGTCTAGATTTTGAATCCGCTATTGGTGTTGCAGCATCGAGTTTGGGAAATGTAGGCCCAGCACTTGGTGAATTTGGCCCAGCATATAACTTTTATGAAATGCCACAAATAGGGAAGTGGTGGGCAGCGTTTCTTATGCTTATTGGACGATTGGAACTCTTTACAGTTTTAATCTTATTAACTCCATTTTTCTGGAGAAAATCCTAAATAAATTTAATTTGATAACGCATTTTTGATGCGTTGAACAGCCTCAATAATTTGATCTTGAGATGCTGCATAAGATATTCTTATACAATTTGGATTTCCAAAAGCTTCGCCTGTAACAGTTGCCACAAGTGCTTCTTCCAAAAGGTAAAGTGACAATTCTGTAGCATTGTTTATTTGTTTTCCTTTAAATGTTTTCCCAAATAATGCTGATACATCAGGAAATACATAAAAAGCACCTTCTGGAGTATTGCATGAAAAACCATAAATATCCCCCAAAAGTTTTAAAATTAGATTGCGACGAACTTTGAACTCATCAATCATATATTGTACTTTGGATGGTGATGCTTCCAAAGCTGTAATTACAGCACGCTGAGCAATACAGTTTGCTCCACTTGTAATTTGACCTTGCATTTTATTACAAGCTCTTGCAATTTTTTCTGGAGCGCCTAAAAATCCAATTCTCCACCCGGTCATCGCAAATGCTTTGGATACACCGTTTACAGTAATTGTCCTGTCGTACATATCTTCAAATTCAGCCATACTAGCATGTCCATTTCCAAAATTAATATGCTCGTAAATTTCATCTGAAACCACATAAATTTGAGGGTGTTTTTGAAGGACATCAGCAAGTGCCCTTAACTCTTCCCTGCTATATACAGATCCACTTGGATTACATGGTGAACTGAACCAAATCATTTTTGTTTTGGGCGTAATGGCGGCTTCAAGTTGTGCTGGTGTCATCTTGAAGTCCTTGTCTATTGATGTTTTTACTTCTACTGGAGTTCCTTCAGAAAGCTTTACAATATCAGAATAACTTACCCAATATGGACATGGTAGAATGACTTCATCCCCTTTATTAAGCAGCACTAAAGCAACATTTGCTAGACATTGTTTTGCACCTGTTGATACAATAATTTGACTCGGAGTATAGGTTAAATTATTATCACGTTTGAATTTTGTAATAATAGCCTGTTTAAGCTCAGCATACCCATCTACTGGTGTATATGAATTGTAATTATCATCAATGGCTTGTTTTGCAGCAGATTTAATAAAATCTGGTGTGTTGAAGTCTGGCTCTCCCAGACTTAGCCCTATAATATCTTTTCCTTCTGCTCTAAGTTCACGTGCTTTGGCTGCCATGGCAAGAGTCGCTGAGGTAGCCATATTTAAAATTCTTTCTGAAAGTAATTGATTCATTTAAAGTAATTTATGCTTGTAATTTTGGTTTCATGCCCATCAGTCTTAAATAATTGAAATGAGCGATTATTGCTTTTCTTGTAGTTTTATATTCGTTGTAGGGCAAATTAAATTCTTTTGCTGTTTTTTTAACAATTTCTGCAATTTTACCATAATGGATATGCGAAATATTTGGAAAAATATGATGCTCTACTTGATGGTTTAAGCCTCCTGTAAACCAATTGATTAATTTATTTTTTGGAGAAAAATTTACGGTTGTTTTTAGTTGATGAATAGCCCATGTGTTTTTTAGACTTCCGTCTTTTTCAGGAATAGGCATTTCTGCTTCTTCCATAACGTGTGCCAATTGAAACACAACACTAAGAATTAGCCCTGCCGTGTAGTGCATCACAAAAAAACCAATTAAAATTTTCCACCATGAAAGATCTAAAATGAGCATTGGTAAAATTATCCACATGGTGAGGTATATAATTTTTGACAGCACGAGTGTACTCCAATTAACAAACGGGTTTGGTAATTTCCCGTATGCTAGTTTTCGTTTCATATAGCGTTTCATTTGTAAAAAATCAGTTGTAATTGCCCAATTGATAGTAAGAAGTCCATACAAAAGTATAGAGTAATAGTGTTGAAACTTATGATACCATTTCCATTCGGCATGTTTTGTAAATCTAAGGATACGACCTGCGTTCAAATCTTCATCATGACCATGAACATTGGTATACGTATGATGAAGAACATTATGCTGTACTTTCCAATTGTATACATTTCCTGCAAGGATATATATACTACTTCCCATAAGGTCGTTGATCCAAGATTTGTTTGAAAAAGCACCATGGTTTCCATCGTGCATCACATTCATTCCAACACCTGCCATTCCAATACCCATAACCACTGTAAATAAAATTTGCAACCATCCTGGCATTTCAATAGTAAGAATAAGAAAATAGGGGACTAAAAAAATACTAAACATTACAATTGTCTTTATCCACAATTGCCAATTTCCAGTACGACTTATGTTATTTTCCTTAAAATAGTTGTTAACTCTTGAGTTTAGTGTTCTAAAAAAATTTGCGGGGTCTTTTCTAGAAAATTTTAAAGTAGTCTTGTTCATCATAATAGATTTAAATATAAGTTCAAATATAATTAATAATTCAATTTCAAAAGATGACTTTCAAACTTTATAATAGATTTATAACTATTTTTGCTCAAATTTATTTTTTTATGGATGTAATTCTAAAATATTTCCCCGAACTATCGGATGTTCAAAAACAACAATTTGATGCATTACAGGGTTTGTATGAGGATTGGAATTCCAAAATTAATGTCATTTCACGCAAAGATATACAGTCTTTATATCTAAAGCATATTTTACATTCATTAGCTATTGCAAAAGTCATAGAATTTCATCCCAATGCAAAGATTTTGGATGTTGGAACAGGAGGAGGTTTTCCAGGAATACCTCTAGCAATTTTATTTCCAAAAACCAGATTTCATTTAGTTGATAGTATTCAAAAAAAAATAAAAGTTGTTGCAGCAGTATCACAAGCGATTCAACTTAAAAATGTAACCTACGAGCACATCCGGGCTGAAGCTGTTCAAGGGCATTTCGACTTTGTTGTGAGTCGCGCTGTAACTACGATGCCCAGTTTTGTAAAATGGATAAAAAATAAAATCAAAAAAGAACAAATACACCCACTTTCAAACGGAATTTTATACCTCAAAGGGGGCGATCTCAAAGAAGAACTATCTTCCTTTAATAATACTTCTATCTATAATATCCAGAATTTTTTTGAGGAAGATTTTTTTGAAACAAAAAAGGTAGTTCATTTACCTTTTTAGATTATAATCATATTTACTTAAAAAGCTATTGTAATACTTGCAGTAAGTCCAGTAGCTTCAGGAACAAATCGGCATACTCCGCCTACACAAATTAGTCCTGCGCGCTGTCTTCCATAGTTAAGAGCTATTCTAGTAGCCCCTTTAGTCAAACTTCCACCTGCATTGTAGTAGTGGGTGTTTTCTGTTGATGGATCATCTCCGCTGTTATATATGTTGTTAATGTAAATAGAAAATTTTGAATTAAAATTAAACTCTAATGTCCCTCCAGTCCAATCGTGAGATTTTGAGTCTGACCATAACTTTTGTCCTTCTAATCTAACAGATTTACCATTACCAAGTTTATGAGTGGACTCTAAAACAACAATATTTGCATTGATTGGTTTTGCTCCAAAATTACCTTCAATGTATTTTTTGTTGTAGAATTGATTTACAACATAAAAAATGGAATTCCATTTTGAACTCCATTTTTTTCTAACTTCTAAACTTATATCCGAAAAATATTTATCTCCAAATCCAAACATTTTTGTGTTATAATCTTGATTTGTATAACTGAAATCACCTTTTAATCCAGCCCAATAAGATGCATTAAAAGCAATTTTAGTTCCATATTTACCTCCAAATACCGTTTCTTTTTTGATGTTATAAAATAAATCTATCTGACCTCCGATTTCTCCAGCAACCATCAATTCTGGATCTAAAAATGACACAGAAGACTGTGCTTGATAAACAAAAATATTTGTCAAAAGGTAGTCATGTTGTTTTGTAAGTCCTGGTGTATAATTGATAACATTTTCGAAGAAAACATTTCCAGAATTTTTTCTGTCCGATGAAAAGCTCATGTTTTCCAAACGTCTGAAAGTTGCATCTAATCCAAACCCTTTTTTTGAATAACCAGCATTAAACAAAAATCCACTTCCGGGCTTAATGAATTCGTTAGATATTTGATTTGATTGTACAACTGCATCATTACTTTTTAATACATATTCTGCACTTGAATAAATATTTCCATGACTATAATCCAATCTTACTGAATATGCATTAGTCAAAGCTTCAAAATTTGGTGTTTCAAAATCTATGTTTTGTTCTCTGCCCACATAACTAAATCCTACACACAATGCTGTATCATTCCATTTAAATACAGAGTCTAATTGAAATTCAGAATTGAATCCAAATATTTTTGCGTCTGAAGTTTTAAAACCGACACGTTGAGCTCCATAAATAGCCGTCAAATCAGCAAAATCTAGGAGCCTGTAGTTTATTTTACTGCCAAACAAAGAATTATTAATTCCGAGTTGTCGATCCTCCCAATTTCGTAAAATCATACCACTTCCAAACTGTTCATAAAAATGACCAACAGTGGCATTTATTTTTTGGCTATTATACATTAGCGAATATGTCCCTAAATTTGTACCATTTAAATTAGTTGAATAGTTTAATAATGCAAAAGGTTCATAAGACTCAACTTGAACTGAAGCCGTAAATTTTGAAAGAAAATTGTAATCAAATTTTAGGTAATTATTGATCCTCAGGTGCTTATCTTGATCATTATTAATTTGATCATTAAATGCTCCAGTTTTTTTATCATCATTATACCATGCAGAATTACTTTCAAAACCAACACTCAAACCATCAATGATTTGACTGTATATTGATGACAGGGGTTGCATTAAAATAAAAAATAGTATAATTTTTTTCAAAATAAATAATTTAAGTTAATTTGAATTTTCTTTGATAACTTTATAGAGTTCATCTTCAATTCCTGGAATGTATCCAGTTCTGCGATGAATGATTTTATTGTTTTTTAAAACTAAAGTGTGGGGTAATGATGTAATGTTTAGCGCACGTTTTAAGCTTTGATTGTCGTCATAAAGCACTAAATATTCCCAACCTTTTCCATTTACCAAAGGACGAATTCTTTTTTTTGTTCTTGTGTCGTCTGTAGCAATCGCAATGAGTTTTACTTGAGTTTCATCCACCCATTCTTCATAAGCTTCACTAATGGCATCTAATTCATTTATACAAGGAACACACCACGTAGCCCAAAAACTAAGAACAACTATATTTTCACTTTCTGTAAACATTTGCAAATTAATGCTTGATCCATCCATATCTTTCAATACTGTTGATGGGAGTTCTTGCGAAAATGTATAAGGGCCTATAAATAATGATATAAGAAAAAATATTTTGTTCATTTTATTTAAAAAAAAATTAAACTAATTAAGTTTGTGTAAATTATTAATTATTTTTAATAAAAAATAAATATTGAAATACATTATGAAATATTTTTTAAACCTTCCGCTTTTGTCTTTGTTTGTGTTTTTTTGTTTTAGTTCTTGTGGAGATGATGAATCATCTGGTTCAACAAATGGGAATACAAATGTAATGGAACCAATTTCAAGTATTTCATTGAGTTCAAATTCGGAAACATATTTTATTGGTGATGAAGTTGAATTTTTTGTTTCAGGGGATAATGATGAAAACTTAACAAATCAATCTTCCATTACCGTGGTTGGAGGCACTGAATTGGCAGGAAATATATACAACACTCATAGTGAGGGAGTTTTCAGATTTACTGCAGATTATGAAAGCTTTTCGTCACCTGAGTATGAAATTAGTGTATTGCCTTCTCCAATAAAATTTAATCAAAATGTTTTAATTGAAGATTACACAGGGACTTGGTGTGGGTATTGTCCTCGAATTTCACATGCAATTGAATTAGTTAAACAGCAAACTTCAGAAGCTGTTGTGGTAGCAATTCACAGAGGCAGTACAGATCCAAGCAGTGGTTATTATGATCCTTACAATTATCCTGCAGGCGCTTTAGAGGATTTAATTGGTCTTCAAGGATATCCTACAGGGATGATTAATCGAACAAATGAATGGAATTCCCCGGAACCTAATAATATTAATCAAGTTCTTAATTTAATTTCTGATGAATCAGATGTCGGTTTAGCCATAACCCCAAGTTTAAATGACAACACAATGAATATTGATGTTAAAGTTAAGTTTGGAGGAGAGTTTTCAGAATCTAACCTAAAACTTGTTGTTTATGTTTTGGAAGATGGTTTAATATTTAATCAAACTAATTATACTAGCTACTATGGCGGAGGAAGTGTTATTTCTAATTTTGAACACAATCATGTTTTAAGAGCATCATTAACAAACTTGTTAGGCAACCAAATACCATCGTCAGAGTTGTTAGCAAACAATGTTTATGAGACTAATTTCTCATTACCAATTCCTGCAAATATTACTAATAATGAAAATATGACTGTGGTTGCATTTGTAACAAATTCTTCTAACACGGCTATGAATGTTCGTGTTGCCAATTTTGGTGAATCTCAAACCTTTGAAGAATTATAGAAATATTTATATTATTCCATAAAAATAATTTAGTCTAAAAAAGGATATCTATAATCTTCTGGAGAGACAAAAGTTTCTTTAATCATTCGAAGCGAAACCCAACGTAATAGATTCTGTGCCGAACCGGCTTTATCATTAGTTCCAGAAGCTCTAGCACCACCAAAAGGTTGTTGACCGACTACAGCACCTGTTGGCTTATCATTTATATAAAAATTACCTGCTGCATTTACCAAAGCTTCTGTGGCTTGATTGGCGGCATAACGATCTGTAGAGAAAATAGCACCAGTAAGTGCGTACTCGCTAGTTTCGTCTACCAATGTTAAGGTTTTAGCATAGTCTTTGTCTTTATATATATAAATCGTAATCACTGGCCCAAAAAGTTCCGTACACATAGTTTCATACTTTGGATTTGTTGTCAAAATAACAGTGGGTTCTATAAAATACCCCTTGCTTTTGTCATAGCCTCCGCCTGTAATTATTTCTGCATCAGAACTGTTTTTTGCAGCGTCTATATATTTTGCAATTTTATCGAAAGACCCTTCATGAATGACGGCAGTCATAAAGTTTGATAAATCCTCTGGGCTTCCTATTTTTATTGATGCAATATCTTCCAAAAGAAAAGATTTGACCTCTGGCCATAGACTTTCTGGAATGTAGGCGCGCGAAGCAGCACTACATTTTTGCCCTTGAAATTCGAATGCTCCTCTTACAATCCCTGTTGCAACTTGTTTTGGATTAGCAGATTGATGAGCTACAATAAAGTCTTTTCCACCTGTTTCACCCACAATTCTTGGGTAGGTTTTATAGTTATGAATATGAGTACCTATTTGTTTCCATAATTCTTTAAATACAAATGTAGAACCAGTAAAATGAAGACCCGAGAAATCAGGGCTAGAAAGAACAGTATCAGTAATCATTACTGGATCGCCAAAAACAACATTAATAACACCAGCAGGAATTCCTGCCTCATTAAAAACATCCATTATTACTTTTGCAGAATACACCTGACTATCACTTGGCTTCCAAACTACAACATTACCCATTAATGCCATACACGCTGGAAGATTTCCAGCTATTGCAGTAAAGTTAAATGGCGTTACAGCATAAGTGAATCCTTCTAGCGGGCGATATTCAATTCTATTCCAAGCATCACTTGTACTTTTTGGTTGATCAGCATAAATTTCTGTCATAAACTGTACATTGAATCTCAAAAAGTCAATAAACTCACATGAGGCATCAATTTCAGCTTGATGTACAGTTTTTGATTGTGCCATCATTGTGGCTGCATTTATTTTTGCTCTATACGGGCCAGCTATCAATTCAGCTGCACGAAGAAAAATACCCGCACGTTGTTCCCAAGGCAAGTTAGCCCATGTTTTTCTGGCTTCTAAAGCAGTAGAAATTGCTAATTCTACATGTTTTTTATTGGCGGTATGGTATGTCCCAACACTATGTTGATGATCATGCGGAGGACTCATGGTTTGAGTGTCTCCAGATTTTATATGTTCTCCATTAATGTAAAGAGGAACTTCAATTTTTGAGTTATACATTGACTTGTAGGCTTGCAGTACATTTTCACGTTCTTTAGTACCAGGTGCATATGATAAAACGGGTTCGTTTTTTGCTACTGGAACCCTAAAAAATCCTTTTCCCATAGGTGTAGTATTAAGATAATATTAGACAGTAAAATTACGATTTATGATGGAATTTTTGTGTATGATATAAGATTAATTTTGAGTAAATTCTGTACAAAGCTTGAAGGTTGGAATATTTGCTTTAAATGTCTCATTTACAGAAAGGTCTACCATAGTGTAGGTGCCTTTCATTGAACCAAAAGGAGATTTTAATGTACACCCCGAGTTATAAATATACGACTCATTGGGTTGAATAATCGGTTGATCACCTACAACTCCGTCCCCTTCCACTTTTTCTTTTGAATTTAAAGCATCACAAATATGCCAAGTTCTTGAAAGAAGTTGTACCGGATTTTGACGTTCATTTTTAATTTTTACCACATAACTGAAAGCAAATTGAATAATTTCTTTATTGTAAAAAGTACCTTCAAAATGTGTTTCTACAGATACTTTTATGCCATTTGTGATTTGATGTACCATATTTTGAGGTTCATTTAAATTAATTTGTGATTTGAATAGAATTAGCTTCCCCTAATCCGATAATTTTATCGTAACGCGCACCTAAATCTCTATAATAAACAATGACTTTATAATTGTTTTCTGTTTCATCAAAATTACCACTAACAGCACCTTCAAACAGCGTGTTGCCATCATCTACAACAACATATTTGTAGTTATAAAAACCTTGTTTCAAAAGCATTGATAGTTCGTAAATCCCTTTCTCTACATTAAATATCATTTTGTTGTCGTCACTGATACTAAAGTTGTTGAATCCTCCATAAACATAAACGGATTGGTTCAAAAATTCTTCAGCAAGTAATGAAAAATGAACATAAGTGTAATCGGCTTCAATACTAGGATCTTGACGGTCCAAAACAGTGATCTTAAACCCACCATTAATATCGGGATTATAGGTGTATTTTCTTGAACTTCTATCAATATCCGTATAAAGGTAACTATGATAAAGGTCTTGTAAATCAATGTATTGAATACCTAAGTTTGCCATACGGACATCTTTGTTTTCAAAAAACAAATATTCATTTCCACCCCAAAATAAGGAGTTGTCATTGTACCTATATACCAATTCATTGCCTAAAGTATACTGAGGTTTTAAGTCATAAATTGCAGTTTTTAGATTGTTGTTTTGCACTATGACGGTTTTTACAGTTTCTGTAGGGTTGTTTAAATTCAAATTATTTGATTTTATGCTAAAGTCTACAGTCTGTGCCTCATTTATTAGCGCTACATTTCTGGATCTTTTAATTTGAACTCCAACACCAACTTGTTGTTCCATTATCATGAATTTTCTACTAAAAACTAAATCATCGTTTTCATCAAAAATTTTGATAAGATAATTTCCAGAAACTTTTAGTCGTGTTTGTGGGTTTGGAATTTGCAACCTGTAATGAGAATAAATTTGATAGGTGTTAAATGAATTTTCATAATTAAAAATTCTTAGGTTATCCATGCCATCAAGATATTCTGATTTCATCAAACGAGAAGGTGTCCATTTGTAATCAAAATGTTCGATAACATAATAAAAATCTTCTTCAAGATTGTTGAGTACATCAAATTCTAAATAAATGCGCTCATTCAAGTTTATAATGGGAAGGATAGAAATGTCTTTTTGACTTCCAAATGTAATTGTTTTGATGTCACTAGGGGGGTCAACTTCTTCAACTTGGCCTGTTAAAATACAGCATGCAAAGAGTAGAGTAATGTAGAAAAAAATTATACGAAAGGATTTGAGCATACATAAATTTTAGTGCATAAATATAAGTAAAAATTGCTGCTTTATTAAAATCTAAAATTTAACAAAAAAAATCCATTTAAATGTTGTGATGAATGCACTTTTAATTTGTAAATTTGCTCGATTTTTAGATACAAATTTCAATAACAAAATATATGTCAAACGACATTCGAATAAAAAAAGGTCTGGACATCAAATTAGTAGGAGAAGCTGCGCTGACCAAAACCAACGCCATAAAAAGTAACTTTTATACGATTCGACCTGAAGACTTCCACGGTGTAATACCAAAATTATTAGTAAAAGTAAATCAAAAAGTAGAAGCAGGTGAGCCTTTATTTTTTGACAAATCCAATGAAGAAATCAAATTTGTTTCTCCAGTTTCTGGTGAAATTATTGAAATCTCACGAGGCGAAAAACGCCGTATTTTGGAAATAAAAATTAAAGCTGATAAAGATTTAACATTTGTTGAACACAAAAAATTGAACCTTGGCAAAGCAAAAGCAGAGGATATTAAAGCACTTTTGCTTGGTTCTGGATGCTGGCCATTTGTAAAGCAACGTCCATATGATGTGATTGCTGATCCAAGTCGTACACCAAAATCAATTTTTGTTTCGGCTCATGCTACAGCACCGCTAGCAGCGGACTATAATTTTACACTCAAAGGAAAAGAATCTGAATTGCAAGCCGCAGTGTCTGCACTGTCCAAGCTAACGGATGGAGCAATACATGTTGGAGTTTCAAAGGATGCACATTCGCCATTTACAAATTTAGAAGATATTTCAACGCACAGAGTTTCTGGCCCACATCCCTCTGGAAATGTAGGAACTTTAATCAATAAAATTGACCCTATAAATAAAGGCGAAACAGTTTGGACAGTAACGCCTCAAGATTTAGTAATTATTGGGGAGTTGCTTTTAACAGGGAAGTTCAATGCAGAGCGAACTATTGCTTTGGTTGGCTCCCAAATTGAGCAACCACGCTATTTGACAACAAGAATTGGAAGTGAAGTAGCAACAATGATTTATGATCGAGGCCTACAAAAAGATGCTCACGCCCGTATCATTTCTGGGAATGTTTTAACTGGAAAAGAAGTAAAACCAGATGGCCATTTGGATTATTACAGCGATGTAATTTCGGTAATCCCAGAAGGTGACGATTACGAATTCTTTGGTTGGAATAAGCCCGTTTTTAACAAAATTTCTACGTCAAGAGCATTGACCTTTTCGTGGTTAACACCAAATAAAAAATTCGACTTGAACACAAATACTAATGGAGAACATAGGGCTTTTGTGATTACAGGGTCCTATGAAGAAGTATTTCCTTTAGATATATATCCAATGCAAATTCTTAAAGCATGTATGTATAAAGATCTTGATGAAATGGAAGCATTAGGAATGTATGAGGTTGCACCAGAAGATTTTGCATTAACAGAATTTGTTTGTGTTTCAAAACAACCACATCAAAAAATAATTAGAGAAGGATTAGATTTAATGATAAAAGAAATAGGATAATTATTCATTTTCAAACTAAAGTGAAAAATAGATAGCACATGGGTTTAAAATCAAACTTACACAATCTTAAAGAAAAATATAAAGGCACAAAAATGGCACCTGCTTTTAATGCCATTCATACCTTTTTATATTTGCCAAATGAAACCACTCATAACGGTACACACATCAAGGCTGCCGATGATTTGAAGCGTACCATGAACACAGTGATAATGGCAATGGTACCTTGTTTAATTTTTGGAATGTTTAATGCAGGTTACCAACACCATCTTGCACTAGGAACAATAGAAGCCGCCGAAGGATTTTTGGGATCAATATTTTGGACTTGGGATAACCTGGTTATTGGAATATGGAAAGTGTTGCCACTCGTTGTAGTTTCATATGGTGTAGGCTTACTTATTGAATTTATATTTGCTGTAATCAAAGGCCACGAAGTTGAAGAAGGGTATTTGGTAACAGGAATGCTTGTACCACTCATTGTACCAGTAGATTTACCTTTGTGGATGTTAGCAGTAGCTGTTGCCTTTGGAGTTGTTATTGGTAAAGAAGTTTTTGGAGGAACAGGAATGAATATTTTAAATCCTGCTCTCACTGTTCGAGCCTTTCTATTTTTTGCTTATCCAACATGGATGAGTGGTGATAAAGTTTGGGTACACGGTGCAGTAGAACGTGCCGGAACTGCAGATGCAATTTCTGGGGAAACTATTTTGGGAAGCTATGCTCAAAGTCAAGATGTTGTATACAGTCTTGCCGATATGTTTTATGGACTAATTCCAGGATCTATAGGAGAGACTTCTAAAGTGCTAATCATTTTTGGAGCCCTATTCCTCATTTTCACAAAAGTTGGAAGTTGGCGAATTATGTTAAGTACTATTTTAGGAGCACTAGCAATGGGGCTTATCTTTAATGGGGTTGTGGATGCAGGTATTATAACTTCTTCAAGTAAATTTTATGGATTGATGAGTGTTCCATTTTGGCAACACCTTATAATTGGAAGCATCCTATTTGGAGCAGTTTATATGGCAACAGACCCTGTAACAGCAGCACAAACCAACAAAGGGAAGTGGATTTATGGATTCCTCATTGGGTTTATTTCGATAATGATTCGAGTTTTTAACCCAGCTTATCCAGAGGGTGTATTCTTGGCAATTTTGCTAATGAATGTTTTTGCACCAACAATTGATCACTACGTAGTTCAAGGCAACGTAAAGAAAAGAATGAAACGTTTAAAAGTAAAAACGGCATAATATTATGAGTACCAATACAGAATCAAATAAATATACCATACTCTTTGCCATAGGAATGGTCGTTATTGTGGGATCGCTTTTAGCTTTTACAGCATCTTCTCTAAAGCCAAACATTAAAGAAAATGAGCGTATGGAAAAACAACAAAATATACTGTATGCTATGGGGGTTAATGATAATGGTGCTAATGATATTGTTTTCATAGGCACAGACAAAGTGGCATCAGAATTTTCTAAATATATTTCAAAACAGTTGGTTTTGGATGCCAATGGCAATGCTGTTGAAAACAATGAAGCATACCTTATTGATGTTAAAAAAGAACAAGCCAAAGCAAAAAACGGTCAAACAAGAGATTTACCACTTTTTATTGGAGAGAAAGATGGACAAACATTTTATATAGCACCTATTCGTGGAAAAGGATTGTGGGATGCCATATGGGGGTATATCGCAATGGACAAGGATATGGTAATTCAAGGGGCGTATTTTGATCACAAAGGAGAAACACCGGGACTTGGTGCCAATATTAAGCAACGTTATTTTATGGACGACTTTTATGGTGAAAAACTGCTTACTGAATCTGGAGAATTCAAAGGCATAACTGTAGCTAAAGGCAACAATGACCCTAAAAATTTAATCAAAGACGATTATGAAGTTGATGCACTTGCAGGAGCAACCATTACAGGTGATGGTGTTTCAGCAATGATTAAGTCAGATTTAAAATTGTATTTACCATTTTTCAAGAACTTAAAAAATCAAACCAACTAATTATGGGACTACTATCAAAAAAAGACGCTAAGTTAATAACAGACCCCTTAGCAGATAACAACCCAATCACAATACAAGTTTTAGGAATCTGTTCTGCATTAGCAATTACAGCAGAGTTAAAAGCCTCCTTGGTGATGGGAATTGCAGTACTTTTTGTATTAGGTATAGGAAATGTAGTAATTTCATTGATACGAAATATTATTCCTTCAAAAATTAGAATTATAGTTCAACTCATTGTCGTTGCTTCACTGGTAATTATTGTTGATCAAGTTTTAAAAGCTTTTGCCTACGAATTAAGCAAAACATTATCTGTTTTTGTAGGATTAATTATAACCAACTGTATTATTATGGGACGCTTTGAAGCTTTTGCACTTGGAAATGGTCCATGGAGAGCATTTTTAGATGGTGTTGGTAATGCTTTAGGTTATGCTGTAATTCTATTGGTAGTTGGATTTTTTAGAGAACTATTAGGCTCTGGAACATTATTTGGGATTCCTGTTCTTGGAGATCCAATCGAAAAAACTGGTCTATATTCTATTGGTTATGAAAACAATGGATTTATGCTTATGCCTCCAATGGCACTTATAATTGTTGGACTCATCATTTGGGTACAACGTAGTAGAAATAAAGCCTTAATTGAAGATTAAATCTATTAAAAAAATAAAATAAAAAACAATGATAGAACACATCGAATTATTTTTTAAATCCATTTTTATTGATAATATGGTGTTTGCAGTTTTTTTGGGCATGTGCTCATATTTAGCTGTATCAAAAAAAGTATCCACTGCAGTTGGCTTGGGTGCTGCAGTCATTTTTGTATTAGCAATTACAGTACCTTTAAACTGGTTGTTAGATCAATATTTGCTACAGCCAGGAGCGTTATCATGGTTAGGTGAAGAGTTTGCAGATTACGATTTAGGTTTTCTTTCTTTCATCATGTTTATTGCAACAATTGCAACAATGGTACAATTGGTTGAAATTATAGTAGAAAAATTCTCACCATCTTTGTACAATTCTCTTGGAATATTCTTGCCATTAATTGCAGTAAACTGTGCCATTTTAGGAGGTTCATTGTTTATGCAATCTCGAGAAATAGAAACCTTTGGACTAGCTGTTAATTATGGAATTTCATCTGGTATAGGATGGTTTTTGGCCATTTTAGCCATTGCTTCGATTCGCGAAAAAATCAGATACTCAAATGTTCCTGGGCCACTAAGAGGACTTGGAATTACCTTTATAGTTACGGGTCTAATGGGAATAGGTTTCCTTAGTTTTGGAGGCATGCTAACAGGTGGAGATGAAGCTCCAAAAGAAGCGACTCAAGTTAATGAAACAGTCAAAATAGAAAACCTAGAGCCTGTAATTGAAAAAGAAAAAGAAATTGTAACCATTACTAAATCAGATAACTAACATGATTATTTTAGCTGCTGGAACAACCGGAACTGTCATAGCTACTGTCGTAGCATTCTTAGTAATTTCACTAATACTTGTAAGTGTACTTCTTTTTGTAAAACAAAAATTATCTCCTTCAGGGCCTGTAAAAATCTTGATCAATGGCGAAAGAGAAATTGAAGTGTCATCTGGAGGAACACTGTTATCTACACTTGGGAATCAGAAAATATTTTTGCCATCTGCTTGTGGAGGTGGAGGAACCTGTATTCAATGTGAATGTCATGTACTCTCAGGTGGTGGAGAAGCCCTACCAACAGAAACACCTCATTTTTCTAGAAAAGAATTGCAAAGCGGTGCCCGATTATCTTGTCAAGTAAAAGTAAAACAAGACATGGAAATTACCATTCCAGAAGAAGTTTTTGGGATAAAAAAATGGGAAGCTACTGTTGTTAGAAACTATAATGTAGCCTCTTTTATCAAGGAATTTGTTGTTGAAATTCCAGAAGATATGGGCTATAAAGCTGGTGGATATATTCAAATTGAAATCCCAGCTTGCGAAATTAATTATAAAGATATAGATATCACAGCGCATCCAGAGGAGCACGATGATCCAAAAAAATTCCAAGCCGAATGGGACAAATTTGGATTGTGGCCTCTAACAATGAAAAATACTGAAACGGTAGAGCGTGCCTATTCAATGGCATCTTACCCAGCAGAAGGACGGGAAATCATGCTTAATGTCCGTATTGCAACCCCACCATGGGATCGCTCAAAAAATGGATGGATGGATGTTAATCCTGGAGTAGCCTCATCTTATATATTTGCTCAAAAGCCTGGTGATAAAGTTACCATTTCTGGACCTTATGGAGAATTCTTTATCAACGAGAGTGAATCAGAAATGCTTTATGTTGGCGGGGGTGCTGGAATGGCACCAATGCGTTCACATTTGTATCACTTGTTCAAAACCTTAAAAACAGGACGAAAAGTGACATACTGGTATGGAGGTCGTTCAAAAAGAGAATTATTCTATTTAGATCATTTTAATCAATTAGAAAAAGAATTTCCTAATTTCAAATTCTACTTAGCACTTTCTGAGCCATTAGAAGAAGACAATTGGAAAGTCAAAGAAAATATAGATGCACCAGGAGATGGTTTTATTGGATTTATTCACAATTGTGTAATCGATAATTATTTAAATCATCACGAAGCTCCAGAAGACATTGAGCTCTATTTCTGTGGCCCTCCACTAATGAATAAAGCGGTTCAAAAAATGGGTGAAGACTTTGGAATTCCAGACGAACACATCCGATTTGATGATTTTGGAGGATAAAATAAATTATCTTTATATTCACTAAAAAAGCTCAACAGAAATGTTGGGCTTTTTGTATTTTTGTAATATGTCAAAGCCACTCACAGAACAAGAACTTCATAACTTAGCAATGAACCATGTTGGTAAGGATTTAGAGGCTAGAGGATTCGAATTTGTAGCCATTAATAGTAATTTAAAAAAACATCCACAATTTGTATGTATTGATAAAAACAACCAATATTTTTTTGTGATCGTCCGTGTGGTAAAATTACCAGAAAACCCTAACAATTATGATGTTGTTTGGATGGAAACATTCAAAAAACATGCTTTCGAAAAAGATGCAAAAGTGCTCTATGCTGGGGTAGCTGTAGGAAATCCCAACGGCAAGGATTTACCAGTGTATCTTAATCAAGACTACTTGATGGAATACAATGGTATTCAAGTCATTGAAACCAATATGAACTAATTATAACAACATGAAAAAAATAGTTTTATTTATTTTTTTAGGGTTGCTTTCTTGTACAAATAGCGTCAAACAGCAGCGTAATTCTGGTGGTGTTTTTGGAACAACATATAGTATTATATACGACAGTAATGAAGATTTTCAGCAGGAATTCGAGCAGATTTTTAATGACATTAATCATTCAATGTCTACATATATTCCCAACTCTATAATTTCTGAAGTCAATAACAATAGAATAACTAAAATTGACACTCACTTCAAAACAGTTTTTGAGACTTCAAAACGAGTTTTTGATGAAACTAGCGGTCGTTTTGATCCCACTATTGGGGCGGTTGTCAATGCGTGGGATTTTGGTCCTGAGGGAAAAATTGAACAACTTGACAGTGTAAAAATAAAAAATCTAATGCAGTCTGTTGGCCTCAATAAAGTTTCTGTAGAAGGATTTCAAATCAAAAAGCCAAGCGCTACTAAAATTGATTTTAATGCCATTGCAAAAGGATATGGTGTTGATCAAATAGGGTATTTTTTAGAGTCTAATAGTGTTTCAAATTTTTTGGTTGAAATTGGTGGAGAAATTGTTTGTAAAGGGATAAATTCTTCAAAAGGAACCCCTTGGAAAATTGGTATACAAAACCCAAACATAGAGAGTGATTTTCCTTTTCTCAATAGTGTTGAACTCAACAATAAGGCAATGGCCACATCAGGAACATATAGAAAATATAAAGTTGATGAAAATGGACGGCGCTACACGCACATTATTGATGCCAAAACAGGTTATCCTAGCCGATCAAATATTTTGAGCATTTCTGTGATTGCCGAAAATTGTATGGCTGCTGATGCCTATGCAACAGCACTTCAGACTATGAATTTAGAAGAATTATCCAATTTTTTAAGCAATCACCTTGAATTGAAAGTTTATATCATTTTTGAAAATGAAAATAAAGAATTAGAATATAAATCCTTTAATGGGTTTTAGTCTAACTAATAAGTGCAGCTTCTTTGTCTTTCAAAATACTTTTGTAAATATGATTCCAAAGCATTAATCGGTGTTCTAATGCTTGTTTTGCAGTTTTAAGAACTTCGTTCCATTTTTCAGTATCATTTCCACAAAGTGTTTCAACCATTTGCAATGAAATTGGGCCATGCTCGTCGCCATCAATTTCTATGTGTCTTTGTAAGTAATACAGTAGTTTGCTGTAGCGATTGTCTTTTTCACTTGTTTTGGACTGTTGTATAATTTTTAAGAACATATCTGGAATAACATCCTCTCTACCAAAGGTAAAAGCAGAAGCAATACAATGTGGTTTTTGAGTTTTAATCACATCAAAAGTAAAGTTGATGAACTTGCAAATTTCCGTATCAATTTGTTGATTTTCCAAAGCTGTATTGATATCATTACCTTGAGATAAGCTGTATAAAAATGATTTAATACCTGAAGGATCTGCCTGAATTTGATCCATGGCATCCATATACATTTCATAATGACTCTTTGCCTCGCCAAGTTCATTGACATCGCTTTCTTCTCCCATCACAATTTCATTAATAAAACGTGCAGCCTCTCCATGTCCTTTTGGAGTCCATGGAATACAAGTTGTGGTCAAATGATTTTGAAGTGCTTTAAGCAATGACATAAAATCCCACACAGCAAAAACATGAATTTCCATAAATGTTTTGATGTCATCAATAGTTTCAAGAGTTTTGTAGAGTGGATGCTGATTAATTTGTTGTCTCAAATCAATTAGTTCATTTTCAACATATTGGATAGGCTTCATCGTATAATTTTTTATAATAAAACTATAATCTAAATTCTAATTCTTCATCAGTTTCAATACCAAGTGCTTCATTAATGTAGGCAAATGTTGAAAGGAGTTCGGGTTTTCCGTCGACTAGTGCAATATTATGTTCAAAATGTGCGCTTGGCAAATTGTCTTTTGTTGTAATGGTCCATCCATCGTTGTGATGTTTTATGCGATGTGTTCCCATGTTAATCATAGGTTCAATGGCAACAACCATTCCATCCAAAAACTTTTTTCCACGACCTCTTTTTCCATAGTTAGGCATTTCTGGTTCTTCGTGCATAACACGCCCCAAACCATGTCCTACTAGCTCTCTTACAACACCATAACCAAAAGATTCACAATAATTTTGAATGGCATAACCAACATCTCCAACACGGTTATTTTTTTTGAATGCTCTAATTCCTTCATAAAGTGATGCCTTTGTTACCTCCAACAATTTTTGTGTTTCAACAGAGATTTCTCCTACAGCAAATGTGTAGGCATGGTCGCCATAAAATTCATTTTTTAGTGCGCCACAATCAATTGAAATGATATCACCTTCTTTAAGGGGGGTATCGTTTGGAATACCATGAACGACTTGCTCGTTTGGACTCATACAAAGTGTATTAGGGAAATCATATAACCCCAAAAATCCTGGAATGGCTCCGTGGTCTCTTATAAAAGTTTCTGCTAAAGCATCGAGTTGAAGTGTTGTAACTCCAGGACGAACTTCTTTTGCAAGCATTCCAAGAGTTTTTGACACAATCAGTGCGCTCTCGCGAATGCATTCAATTTCTTCAGCAGTCTTTAAATTTAGCATCTTCATAGAAACCACAAAGATACTTAAAAACTTTAGTTTGATTCTAAAATTTATGCAGTTTTAAACCAATGATTTTTGGCTCATAGCAGCTGGTTTATCAATACCAATTAATTTTAAAATTGTAGGTGCGATATCGCCTAAAATTCCATTTTGAATTTGATCTAAATCATTATCAATCAGTATGATTGGCACAGGATTAGTCGTGTGTGCAGTATGTGGTGATCCGTCTGGATTGATCATTGTTTCACAGTTTCCATGATCCGCAATAAGTAGGGTGGTATATTGGTGTTTTAAAGCGGTATTGACCACATCTTTCACACATTCATCTACGGCCTCACAAGCTTTAATGGCAGCTTCCATAACACCTGTATGACCAACCATATCTCCATTGGCAAAATTTAAGCAAACAAAATCAGTTTTTTCTGCTTTCAAAACAGGGATAAGTGCATCACGTAGTTCATAAGCACTCATTTCGGGTTTAAGGTCATATGTGGCCACTTTTGGAGAATTTTTTAAAATGCGTTCTTCACCCTTAAAAGGTGTTTCTCTACCCCCTGAAAAGAAAAAAGTAACATGTGGATATTTTTCAGTTTCTGCAATCCGAAGTTGTGTTTT
This sequence comes from Aeromicrobium sp., assembly GCA_964219345.1. Taxonomy (GTDB): domain Bacteria; phylum Bacteroidota; class Bacteroidia; order Flavobacteriales; family Flavobacteriaceae; genus UBA3537. The sequence continues at coordinate 41,245 of CAXPPN010000024.1, forward strand.
TCCATGAGCTTCAAGAACTTCTCCTAAGGTCTCGTTCAGGTTTTCTTTGTTGAAAATAACATCAATATTCTTGAAATTATCATCATAATTTGTCATGGTCACATACTTCAAATCTAAAGCATGCATATTATATTCATGAAAATCTTTTTGACTTAAAACCTCAGTTAATTGACGACCACGATCTGTTCTAAAATTAAAAAACAACACCACATCTCCATCATTGATGGTCGCAACAGGTTCATCATTATTGGTAACAATTATAGGTTTAAGAAACTCATCGGTTATGTCTTCATCATAACTATTTTGAATGCTAGAGGTCACATTTTTTGAATATTCTCCTTTACCATTTACAAGTGCTTCATAAGCAAGTTGTGTGCGTTCCCAACGCTTATCTCTATCCATTGCATAGTAGCGTCCAGTTACTGTAGCCAATTGTACAGACGATTTTTCTAGACGTGATTCTAACTCGGTTATAAAACCAAACCCTGATTTTGGATCTACATCTCTACCATCTGTAAAAGCATGAACAAATCCTTTTTCTATTTTGTTTTCTTCTAAATTCTCAATGATTCCAAATAGGTGATTGATGTGAGAATGTACACCGCCATCACTTAATAAGCCCAATAAATGGATAGGTTTATTTTGTGCTTTTGCATAAGCAATAGCATCTTTCAAAACCGTTTCATTACCCAAAGTTTTATTTGTGACAGCTAAATTAATTTTTGCTAAATCTTGATAAACAATTCGTCCAGCACCAAGATTCATATGACCAACTTCGCTATTCCCCATTTGTCCTTCGGGGAGGCCAACGTGAAGCCCATCTGTTCTTAGACTTGCGTGAGCAAAGTTGTTGTATAATCCATCTATAAAAGGTGTATTTGCGTGGTCAATAGCCGATACTTTTGGGTCGGGAGAAGTTCCCCAACCGTCCAAAATCATTAAAATTACTTTCTTATTCATTAGTGTTGGTTAAGTCACAAAGATAAGAAGTTTTTGAGTTTTAAAACAAGATAGTTTGGTGTAACTTTAATCTGTTATTATTGATATTTTTCTATGGCTTGTCTTATTTTTTCAATCCGATTTTCTGGATCTGGATGTGTACTCTGAAATTCTGGTGCTCTGTTGGGGCCAGCGGCATCTTTTAAAATTTTCATGACTCCAATAAGTGCTTCAGGGTTATAACCCGCTTGAATCATAAACTGTACCCCAAGATCATCACTCTGAAGTTCATCGTCTCGACCATATTTCATATTAATAAGTTGTGCAACTGCTGCCGCTACTTGAGCAGCTGAAGGATCGACACCCACGGCCACACCGCTTAAAATACCTTGCGTAAGTCCATCTTTGGCAATACGTTCTGCAGAGTGTCGCCCCAATACATGTCCAATTTCATGTCCAATAATACCTGCCAATTGATCAATATTTTCGAGTTTTGAAAATAGTGCGTAGGTAATAAAAATTTGACCACCTGGAAGTGCAAAGGCATTTATAGTACGTTCATCGGCCAATAAATGAAAATCAAATTTATAGTTGCTATCTTTTGCAATACTATTGTTTACTAATTTTTTTCCAACACGATCCACTGCGTCTTGATATTGCGTGTCTGGATGAAGCCCACCATGCTGATGAGCCATTTGTGGTGCAGCATTCAATCCCATTGCAATTTCTTCGGTTTCACTCAATCCAATGTGCTGTTTTTCATTGGTATATGGGTTAATTTCTGCGCTTGAACAATATTTTAGAACTGCAAACAAAACCAGTCCAGCTCCAATAATTAATCTAATTTTTCTTCCGCCTCTAAGCATAATTTTGTGTTTTTCGTCATTAGATTAGACACAATTTATTTTAAAAAGTCACAAAAAATTTAATTGTATTTTTGGTTTTTTATAAATGAGACCATATGCAATTTAAAATTATTGTCCCAAAAAATATTCATTTGGTAGTGCCTTTAGTGAAGAAAATGGCAAAAGAATCTATTTCTGATGCGCTTCTTTTAGAGCGATTTCAAGAAATGGTAACTCAAAATTATGAATGTGTAGGGGTTTTTAAAGATGAAGTCCTTGTGGGAGTTGCTGGAATGTGGTTTTGTACGCGTCATTATTCGGGACGAAGCGTAGAAATTGACCATGTTTTTATAGAAAAGTCTTTAAGGAATCAAGGCATTGGAAGTCAGTTGTTGACTTGGATAGAAAATTATACAGCATCAAAAGGCTATGAAACTATTGAACTCAATACGTATATAGAAAATGAAAAATCACATGATTTTTATGATAGAAAAAACTATAAAAAATTGGGATATCATTTTTTAAAATCGCTTTAAATTTTAGCGTAATAAACTAAGATCTGTTCCAGATTCTACTTCGTAGGCTTCTTTTTTTTGTTCAAAAATTCTTGCTTTCAAAGGTCCCTTAAGTGTTATACGCTCGTCAGAGACTTCCAAGAAGCTACCTTCTCTAAGCCCAACCACTGCTTGTGTATTGAAAAAATGAAACTCTTTAATGCGAGTCTCTCTTGTTTCTCCCATGTGTTTGCTGTTTGGGTTTGGGTCTAGGTAGTGCGGATTGATATTGAATGGAATGATACTTAGTGCATCAAAACTAGGAGGGTGTACAATTGGCATATCGTTGGAAGTCCCCATCGTTTGACCACAAATATTACTACCAGCACTTGTTCCCAAGTATGGTGTTCCAGATTGAATTACCGATTTTAAGGTATCAAAAACATCATTTTTATACAATTCATCGAGCAATACAAAACTATTCCCTCCTCCAACAAAAATGCCTTTGGCTTCTAAAAGTGCTTTTTTAGGGTTTTCAAATTGATGAATTCCAACGATATTTTTATCAATTTTTTGAAATGCTTTTTGAACAATTTCAGTATATGCATCGTGACTCAAACCACTTGGCCGAGCATAGGGAATAAAAAGAATAGTTTCAGTGGATTGAAAAAAGAGTGTCAATTTCTCCAAAAGGTAATCTAAATAACCACTTCCATAAATTGTAGAAGTACTAGCAATGATTAGTTTTTTCATTAAAATGATTTTATTGGCACAACGATTTTTTCTTTTGTAAATTTATACAAAATTAAATGAATCCTTTTGACATTATTTTTCAAATATTTTAGTTCTATTGTTTTACTTTTTTTCTTCACTTTGATTCAAGCTCAAACACGTGAATTTTCAGGAATTGTAAAAGCAGATGGAAATGTAGAAGGTATTCATATCATCAATAAAACGTCGTATCGTTACGCTACTACCGACAAAAGTGGGGGGTTTATAATTCAAGCAAAATTATCCGATTCATTATATTTTTCATCAATACAATATACTCCAAAAATTGTGGTAATAACTCCAAATATTCTTAAAGATAGTTTTATAGAAGTGCGCTTGGAAGACAGTGTGACTGAGCTAGATGAGGTTACAGTTGGAAAAATATTAACAGGAGATTTAAATTCAGATATTACTAATTCTGATGCCGAACGTCCTTTAGATTTTTATGATGTGGGTATTCCAGGATATACTGGTACAAGAAAAACACAAATTGAAAGTAGACTATATGAGGCAGATGCTGGAAAAATGGTATACCTAGGCTTTCCATATGCGATGCTTAACCTCAATAAATTTTTAAATAAAATTACAGGTCGTACAAAAAAATTAAAACAAGCGGTCAAGATTGAAAAAGAAAGAAATATACTCACACACATTAAAGAAGTTGTAGGTCCAGAACTATTTAAAATAGAGAATCTTTCAGAAGAACTTGTGCCACAATTTTATTATTTCTGTGCTGATGATCCCAATTTTCAGCAACGCTGCGCCAATAGGAGCGATGTGCAAATTCTTCAGTTTTTACAAGAAAAACTAAAGGAATTCAAAGCCAACAATTTATCAGAAAATTAAAGGAATACTTCCTATCTTTGTACCATTATGAATGCTCTGCCATTGTTTATTAGTAGTACCGAAATTGTTTTCATTCTTTTTATTGTGATTATGGTTTTTGGTGCCGATAAAATCCCCGACATTGCAAAAGGGTTGGGTAAAGGCATGCGCACCCTAAAAAATGCTTCAAATGATATAAAAACTGAAATCCAACGCAGTGCAGAAAAGCAAGGTATAGACACCGATTTGACTAAAGATATCAATGAAGAAATCAATAAAGTTAAAGAAGAAATAGAGGACCTAACAGGTTCAGTTCGTCGAAAATTATAACTTATTTTTTCACGCTTACAGTCAATCCATCACGTATGGGGAGCAGCACTGTTTCCAAGCGATGATCTTCTTTTAAAAGGCGATTGTATTCCAAAACAATTTTTGTTGATGCGTCATTTTCATCTATGGCCTCAATGACTTTTCCACTCCACAATACGTTATCAGAAAGAATAACACCTCCAGGGTTTAGTTGATCTATAATTTGATGAAAATAATTAATATAATTGGGCTTATCTGCGTCCATAAATACCAAATCGAAAGTTGTGTCCAATGTTGGAATAATTTCCAAAGCAGGCCCCAAATGTTGATGAATTTGAGTACCATACTTCGACCGATCAAAATACTTTCTTTGAAAATCTACCAATTCTTCATTGATATCAATCGTATGTAGCACGCCATCATTTTGAAGTCCTTCGGCCAAACAAAGTGCAGAATACCCTGTAAATGTTCCCAATTCTAGAATTGTTTTTGGGCGAATAAGTTTAGATAGCATACTTAAAACACGACCTTGATAGTGACCACTAAGCATTCGAGGTTGTAATATTTTTTGGTATGTTTCACGAGTTAATGCCTGTAAAAGTTCTGGTTCATCTGCTGAATGTTGAACAACATAATCATCTAATTCATCTGAAATGAAATGCATTATCCTAAAATTTTCTGTGTAAATTCTTCAATTTTTTTCTGATCATTACCAAACAACCATCGCAACACATTGTCTTCCCAAATTTCATCATATTGTTCTTGATTAATGATGTTTCTTTCTTTTGCTAGATCCAATAATTTTCCTGGGTAAGATGATTGTGCCTCACTTTCCATTTCCCCAAGCGGGTAGGGGTCGTCTAGTCCCATAATGATTTGATTGCTTCCTTGTCTTTTGAGCATCAAATTAAAAGAATCTGTATCGTGAACCAAAGTGTCAAAATATATATTTGGGTGTCCAACAGCTTTTCGTGGATGCGTTTTTCCATCAAATAAATCGGGGCGTCCATCAAATCCTTGTATACGTCTTCCAAGATTCATTTGTGCCATTTGTCCACCGTGTGCAAAACAGGTTCTAATGTTCGGAAAACGTTCTTGCATTCCGTTTAAGGTATAAAAATGATAAGCGTCTCCACATTGAGCCAACATCCAAATCAAATGAAAACGCCATGAGGTATTTTCAAGTTTAATCATTTTATCGCCATCGTAGGGGTGTACTTCAATGGCTAAATTATATTTGTTTGCCAATTCAAAAATAGCGTCATTTTCTCTATCAAAAACACTTCGCCATTGGCCAATACTATCCATAAAATGTGTAGGCAGGCACAGTACTTTTAGGTCTAATTCTTCAACACATCGTTCAATTTCCCATAAGGCGCCATGAATAAATCCTGGATGGACAACAAAACCACAAGTAAACTTTTTGCCATGCTTTTGTTGAATTTTAGCATTAAAATCATTTTGAAAACGCAAGGCTTTTTTCATCATCTCGAGACGTAATCCATTCCCATACAATTGAGAGAGATTCAGTACAACGGCATGATCAATTTTATTTTTCTCCATCCAATCTAGTTTTTCATCAAGAAAAAAACTAGAATGGGTTACTGGACGACTCCAACCTTTTTGAAGCATATATTTTCTTTCGTCATCAACCCAAAAAATTTCTTTGTCTTTCATAAATTGAGGGATTTCCTCTGGATATGGAAGCAAGTGTGAGTGTCCGTTGATGCGCAGTTTACGTTTCATTTTTGTGATTTATAAATTATTTGGAGCTTCCATTTTTGCACCGCATTTATCGCAAGTACATTTTTCGGTATCGGAATAATAGCGGTCAAAAATTGCCGGCATATCTGTTTCAATATTTTGTAGTGTAAATGGTTCTCTATAAAGCTGATGACTACATTGCTCACAATACCATTCCAACGCATCTTGAACGCCTTCTGCTCTTGGATATTCAATGACCAGTCCAACAGTATTGGCGCCTCGTTGAGGTGAGTGTGGTACTTTTGCAGGTAGTAAATAGATGTCACCTTCTTTGATATGCACATCTTTTGATGCACCATTTTCAATTATTTTCAAAATAATATCACCTTCAATTTGATAGAAAAATTCAGGTGTTTCATTGTAATGATAATCTTTTCTATTGTTTGGTCCTCCAACAACCATCACAATAAATTCACCGTCTTTCCAAACACATTTGTTACCAACAGGGGGCTTTAATAGATCACGATTTTCTTCAATCCAAGCCCTAAAATTAAGTGGGGATACTAGCGTACTCATGGTATTCTTTTTTTTGTTGTTATTGCTATAAAGTTACAAAGATTTTGTTCGTCCACCATCAACTGGAATATTTATTCCATTGATATAGCCTGCAGCTTCACTGGCCAAAAACACAATAGTATTGGCAGTTTCTTCTGGTTTTGCAAAGCGTTTAGCAGGGGTATATGTTTTCATAATACGTTCCATTTCTTTAAATGAAACATTGGCTTTTTTTGCTTTGACTTCAATAATTTCGTTCAATCGTTCAGTCTCTGTAAATCCAGGTAATACATTATTGACTGTAATTCCAAAAGCCCCCAATTCGAATGAAAGTGTTTTACTCCAATTTCCAACGGCATTGCGAATAGTATTGCTTACCCCCAAACCTTCGATAGGTTCTTTTACAGAAGTTGAAATCACATTAATAATGCGTCCATATTTCTCAGATTTCATAAAAGGAACAACAAGTTGTGTCAAAATATGATTGCATTTTAAATGTTGTGTAAATGCAGATTCAAATTGTTCTAAAGTCGCCTCTAAAATAGCACCACTTCGAGGTCCTCCGGTATTATTGATAAGAATATGAAATCCTTTATGTGAGTTTAAATATTTTTCAACATTTATTTTTAGTTCTTCAGGATTTGAAAAATCGGCAACTATATAATCATGAGCCGCAGTTTTTGGTAATTCGGATACTATTTTTTTGAGTTTTTCTTCGTTACGAGCCACAAGCGTAACACGTGTACCTTCACTGGCTAGTGCAACAGCAGTAGCATGCCCAATCCCTTGAGTACTTCCACAAACTAACGCCGATTTGTTATTTAAATTTAACTCCATATCATCTTATTCATAATTAATACATACATTTTTTGCTTCCGTAAAAAAGCGTAAGACTTCAAAACCACCTTCACATCCAACCCCAGATGATTTTGCACCTCCAAAAGGGGTACGCAAATCGCGTTGCAGCCATGTATTGATCCATACAATTCCTGTTTGCAATTGCTCTGAAAAATAGAGACTTCGTTTTAGATTATTGGTCCAAACTGTAGCGGACAGACCATATTTTACATTATTAGCTAGTTTTAGAGCTTCTGTGTCTCCTTTGAACGGCATCAAAGTAACCACTGGTCCAAAAATTTCTTCTTGATTTAATACACAGTCATTAGATGAAACTTCAATAACTGTAGGCTGCATATAGTATCCATTTTTTCCATTTTCAACAGAAACACGCTCACCTCCATACAAAACAGTTGCATTCTCTTGTTTTACTTGTTCTATATAGCTCAAAACTTTGTCTAGATGAGGTTTGGAGACTAATGCACCAATATCAATGTTTTTTTCTGATGGTAGACCTACTTTTAATTGTTTTACTTTTTCAATAAAATCATTTTTAAATTGCTCATAAATCGACGCTTCTACAAAAATCCGACTTCCACAAAGACAAATTTGTCCTTGATTTGCAAACGAAGATTTAACGGTAGTTGAAAGCATTTTCTTATAATCACAATCTGCAAATATGATATTAGGATTTTTCCCTCCCAATTCGAGAGATAATTTTTTAAAAAGTGGCGCTGCTGTTTTAGCAATATGTGCACCTGTTTTTGTTCCTCCGGTAAATGAAATTGCTTTGATGTTTGGATGCTCCACAATGGCCTGACCTGTTGTGGTGCCCATTCCATGAACAATATTTAGAACCCCTTTTGGAAGTCCTGCTTTGGTGCATATTTCTGCCAACAAAAAAGCAGTATAAGGGGTAACTTCACTAGGCTTGGCCACTACGCAGTTTCCTGCGGCTAGTGCTGGTGCTATTTTCCATGTAAAGAGGTAAAGAGGTAAGTTCCAAGGTGAAATACAACCCACTACACCAATGGGTTGGCGTAAGGTAAAATTGATGTTTTTTTGTGAAATTTGTTCGTGACTTTCGCTATAAAACTGTGTTATTGCTTGGCTGAAAAACCTAAAATTAAGTGCTGCTCTAGGGATATCCACTTTTTTGGCTAAACTTAATGGTTTGCCATTATCCATGCTCTCGGCAACCGCCAATGTATCTAATTTTGATACAATCAAATCGGCTATTTTATAAAGAATTTCACTACGCTGTTCGACCGATGTTTTGGACCACGAAGCAAATGCATTATTGGCCGCTTTATAGGCCTCTTCAACATCTTTATCAGTCGAATTGGGTAGTTTACCATACACTACACCAGTACTCGGGTCTATGGCCTCTAACCATTCGTTGTTTGAGGACTCGTAATAGGTTCCGTTGATGTAATTTTTTATGGTAATCATTACTGTTTTTTATAAGCTACTACTTTTATTTCAATCACTAGGTCGGGGTGTGGAAGTTGATGTACTGCTACGGTAGTTCTTGTTGGTCCTGTATCAGTATCAAAAAACTCTGCATAGGCCTTGTTATAATCTGCAAAATCATTCATATTAACCAAAAATGAGGTCACATCTACCACATCTGCTAATGATGCTCCCTCTTTAGCTAAATTTTTATCAATGTTTTGAAGTACTTCTCGGGTTTGAACGGCCACATCCAATTTTTTTGTGCCCATACTGTCTATTTGCTCTGCCCCTGCAATACTATTGTCTGCTCGTCTAGAACTTGTTCCAGAAACAAAAATAAAATCACCTACACGTTTTGTGTGTGGATAGGCGCCTCTTGGTGTGACTGTTTTACTCATAATTTAAAATTTTACAGTTAATGATTTAAGGTTTTAGCAATCTTATCATCTTCCAAAATGGAATTGGTTTCTTTTTTAATTTTTTCATAAAGCGATGAAATGGATATGTTTTGGTCGATCCCCTCATCATTAATCATATTTAATATGGCCTTATCTTGTGCTCTTCCTCTAATCATGGCCTCGTGATAGCCCATATCTTCCCTAAAAGTAACCATTGAATATTTAGAAAAGTAATCGTTTGGGAGTTCTGTTTCTAAAGTCATTTCTAAGGCACGTTTTTTCTGAAAAAGGGCATTTGCGACATGGTCTTTCATTTCGTGGAAATTATCAATAGCCAAGTCTGCAATACCGTCTGCGTCTATTTTTCGCTTTTGTTGAAAGGCTTTAAATGTTTTTTCCCAGTTGCCATCATGCTGCTCTAAAAAAGTATCAAATTCTACAACATCCTCAAAGGAAGCATTCATCCCTTGACCATAAAAAGGTACAATAGCATGTGCTGCATCTCCGAGTAACAGGTTTTTGCCTTTAAATTGCCATGGAAAACATTTTACAGTGCCTAGTGGTGCTGTTGGATTTTCAAAAAATTCTGATGCCAAATTTGGCATCAACTCTAAAGCATCTGGAAATTCATTTTTAAAGAAATTCAATACTTTTTCTTTGGTTGTCAGATTGTTGAAGTTGTAGGTTCCACCTTCGTAAGCCAAAAATAGAGTTACGGTAAAACTTCCATCCAAATTTGGTAATGCTATAATCATATACTCACCTCTTGGCCAAATGTGAAGTGCGTTTTTAAATGCTCTAAACGCACCATCTTTAGAGGGAGGAATAGTCAATTCTTTATAGCAATGTGTTAGAAAATTTTGAGAAAAACTAAATAAAAACTTACGTTCCAAAAAGTAACTTTTTCGCAGTGCTGAACCTGCTCCATCGGTTCCAAAAATAAGGTCTGCGGTGCAGTCAAAAGTTTGTCCATTTTCAGTATTGATGAAATTGGCAGTGTTATTTTCAAAATCAACAGCATTACATTTACTATTGAATTCAATTTTTACATTTTCAAGTGCTTCGGCCTCATCCATTAGAAGCGCAGTAAGCAGCTCTCTTGATATCGAATTTATGTATTCGTCTTCGCGCCCGCTGTACCTAGAGAGTTTTGTTTTACCCTCTCTATCATGTAACATACGGCCATGCATTGGAATACAAAGTTTCATGACTTTATCTTCCAAACCAACCATTTTCATGGCTTTGATGCCTCTGTTGGAAAAGGCCAAATTGATAGACCGTCCAGCGCTGATATCAACTTTTCTTAGGTCTGGTCTAAGCTCCATAACACGGACGTTGTATCCTCTTTGTCCTAGACGTAATGCCAAAAGAGAACCACACAGCCCAGCTCCAATAATTAAAATAGTTTCTTTTTGTTTCATTTGAGTAGATTTTTTAGGATTTCAACCATGCGAAAGACATCTTCAAATGAATTGTAAAAAGGAACAGGAGCACATCGAATCACATCGGGTTCTCTCCAGTCTGTAATCACATGGTTTTCAATGAGTTGTTTATGAAGTGTTTTGTCAGCATTTTTTACTTGAATAGAGAGTTGACATCCACGTTCATTAGGGTTGCTTGGTGTGATGATATTAATGTGAGGGTGATTTATTTCGTTAATCAGAAACTCCAAATAAGCTGTAAGTTTTAAGGATTTTTGGCGTAATGCAGTCATGCCTACTTCATTAAACAAATCTAATGAGGCTTTAATTGCTGCCATTGATAGAATTGGAGGGTTACTCAATTGCCAGCCCTCTGCTCCAGGTGTAATATCTAAAGGTTGTCGCATATTGAATCGGGTTGTTTTGTTTTGACTCCACCAGCCAGCAAAACGTTTTAATGTTTTATCATTCGCGTAGCGTTCGTGCACAAATATTCCGCCCAAACTTCCAGGGCCAGAATTTAGGTATTTATACGTACACCATGCCGCAAAATCTACTCCAGAATCATGTAGTTCTGGTTGAATATTGCCTACACCGTGTGCTAAATCAATACCTACTTTACAACCCTTGGCATGGCCAAGTTTTGCAATTTCTTTTAAATTCAAGTATTGTCCTGTATAATAATTGACACCGCCAATCAGAAGAAGTGCAATCTCGTCGCCTTGTTCCTCAAGAATATGTTCTAAATCTTCAATTCTTAATAAAGTTTCACCTTTTCTAGGGTGCCATTCTACAAGACATTCATTGGCATCAAAACCATGAAATTCCAATTGTGTTTGTACGGCATATCGATCTGATGGAAAAGCATCACTTTCAATTAATATTTTACAGCGTTTTGGTGTAGGATTATAAAATGAAACCATCAACAAGTGAAGATTTGTTGTGAGGGTATTCATCACCACAACTTCAATGGGTTTTGCGCCCACAATTTTAGCCATACTTTCTGTAAGAAATTCATGATAGGGCATCCATGGATTTTTGGCTTCAAAATGACCTTCAACACCAAGTTTGGCCCAGTCGTTGAGCTCTTGATCTATGGCCAATTTTGTGGATTTTGGTTGCAGTCCAAGAGAATTTCCTGTAAAATACAACCAGTTTTTTCCATTATCTTCTTTTGGAATATGAAATGCATTTATGTATGATGCCAATGGATCATTTTGATCCATTTGCTGAGCAAATTCTAGATGTGATTTAAATACCAGCAAGACAATTTGTTTTGAGTGTACTCAAATGTAGGTAATTTTAGCCGATTATAAAATTGAGTTAGAGTTGTGAAAATCAGTGGTTTTCTTTTAATAAATGCGGAAATTTTGCTTTAAAACGTTTTAATCTTGGAATAGAAACATTACGAACATAAGGATTATTGGGGTGCAAGCGCTCATAGTTTTGGTGATAGTTTTCGGCTTTCCAAAATTTTTGAAATGGGTAAACCTCTGCGGCTACGGTTGTATTTTCTGTTTTTTCAATTTTTGCTATTTTCTTTAAGATAATTGCTTTTTGTTCTTGATTTTGATAAAAAATAATCGAACGATATTGCGAGCCTCTGTCTGGACCCTGACCATTAACTTGCGACACATTTTGAGAACCAAAATATACATCCACCAAAGTTGAAAAAGACACCACAGATGGATTGTAAAGAACTTCTACAGCTTCGGCATGACCAGTTCGGCCAGTATTGCTGAGTTCGTAGGTGGGGTTGTCGGTAAACCCACCCGCATAACCACTAATGGCTTCTTGAACACCATATACACTTTCGTAAACGGCTTCGACACACCAAAAACACCCACCGGCAAAATAAGCCTTAGCAATGCTATTTTTTAGTGGAACTTCAATGGGCTTGGCATTGATAACCGCTTGTTGTTTGGTGTTTTGTGCGTTGTTGTTTTGACAACTTACAGGACTACAAAAGAGTAGGGGAAGGAGTAAAAAGATGTTTTTCATGGTGCATATGTTTGGGGTAAAATTAAGCATCCACCAATGGTATTTTGTGAAATTTTGGTTAAAAATCTTATATATCGACGATTTTAATTGTTGCCAATAGTTTTTATCAGTTACAATTTTTCATTCAAGTCTTGTCTTCCAACAATAGCCATTATTTCCACAATATTTTGATTGATTCTGTAGTAAATACTATCAACTCCACATGCACAACGCCGATATCCTTTTTTTATGTAATCTACAGATTCAAAGGAAAAAGGGCGTTTTGCAATAATGTCAAAATATTCAAAAAACGATTCGAAATAGTGATCCGCTAGTTTTTACTTTGGTCTGAATTCGATATGTAGTATATGTATGATTTAGGTCATTCATGTTTTTGAAGAATAGATTTGGGTGCTATTCACTTCAAATGTATAAAAATTTTTAAAGCAAAAAGAAGCATAGCACAAAAAAACCCTCACGTTTGGTGAGGGTTTTTGGTATGTGTAGGGTTATTTATTACATAGTAGAAAATAACTTTTCCATTTTTACTTTTTGCTCTTCGGCTAATGTAGAATCGACCAAAATACGACCACTGTGTTCGTCTGTAATGATTTTTTTGCGAGAAGCAATTTCCATTTGTACTTGTGGTGGAATGGTAAAATATGAGCCTCCAGAAGCACCTCTTTCAATGGGTACAACGGCCAATCCGTTTTTAACATTACTACGGATTTTTGTGTATGCTTTTGCCAAACGGTCTTCAATTTTTGTTTTGTATTCTTCAGATTTTTCTAAAAGTACTTTTTCTTCTTTTTCAGTTTCTGCAAGAATAGCGTCCAAATCGCCTTTTTTGTGCTTTAGGTGTTCTTCACGTTCTTTTAAACGTTCTTTAGTGCCCTCAATCACTTCCTTTTTTTGTTCAATTTGAGCTTTAAATTCTTTGATGTGCTTTTCGGCCAATTGGATTTCTAGTTCTTGAAATTCAACTTCTTTTGCCAAAGAATTAAACTCTCTATTGTTGCGAACATTCTTTTGTTGTTCGTTGTATTTTTTGATGAGAACTTTTGATTCTTCAATAAGGTTTTTCTTCGCCTTAATCTGGTTATCAATATCTGTAAGACTATCTTCTAGTTTTTGAAGTCGTAGTTTGAATCCTTCAACTTCGTCTTCCAAATCGCGTACTTCAAGAGGTAATTCTCCTCGAACGTTACGGATTTCGTCTACTCTAGAGTCTATGAGTTGCAAATCGTACAGTGCTCTTAATCGTTCTTCAACAGTTAGCTCTTTTTTCTTAGCCATGTTTATTTATACTTTACCGGGTTTGTATTGATCTTTGATAAAAGGACTGCAAAATTAGGAATTTTTTTTGTAAGATAGGTCGCTAAAAGATTTTTTGTGTATTGTTCGCTCTCATAATGGCCTATATCCATCAATAAAATCTGGTTTTCTGCAGCAAAAAAATCATGATATTTCAGATCAGAAGTTACAAAAGCATCTGCTCCAGCAGCTTTTGCTGCAGCGATAGCAAAACTCCCCGATCCACCCAAAACAGCAACCTTTTTGATGTTTTTATTTAATAGTTTTGAATGTCTAATGACGCTACTCTTCATTTTTTCTTTAACGTATTCCAAAAAAGCATTCTCCTCCATTGGGGTTTCTAAAGTGCCTATCATTCCCATTCCAATGTGTTGATTTTTGTTTTCCAAAGTCGAGATCTCATAAGCAACCTCTTCATAGGGGTGTGTTTGAAATAGATTGTTTAGAATATTAGACTCCAAATGTTTGGCAAAAACAATATCTAATTTTATTTCTCCTAACTGCTTAAATTCGTGTGGTTTTCCAATGACAGGGTTGGAGACTTCGTTGCCTTTAAACGTACCAATACCCTCACTACTAAAACTACAATTTTCGTAATTTCCAATGGCACCACCACCAGCTTCAAAAAGTGCTTTTTGGACAGCTTCTATGTCTGATTTTGGAACAAAAGTAGTTAGTTTTTTGATGGTTCCAGATTGTGGCATCAAAATGGATTTATTTTTTAATTCTAATCTGTTGCAGAGTTCTGCATTGACACCATCATATGCATTATCCAAAGCGGTATGTATGGCAAAAATAGTAATGTCATTTTTGATGGCTTTTTGTACCACACGCTCTACATAAGAATTGCCTGTAATGGATTTTAACCCTTTGAAAATAATAGGATGAAAACTAATAATCAAATTACAGTCCTCTGCGATGGCTTCCTCTACAACTTCTGGAAGTGTATCCAACGTGATTAATACGCCAGTAACTTTAGCATTATTATCGCCAACCAAAAGGCCAACGTTATCAAATTCTTCGGCATAGGTCAAGGGTGCAAGTTCTTCGAGCTGATTGATGATGTCTTGAACTATCATAAGATTTTGTTTAACATCAAAGATAAAATAATTACTTTCGTTGTGATGAAGCTTTTAAGAAAAATATTATTTCCACTCAATCCACTGTATTATAGTGTTGTTTTTCTTCGCAATAAATGTTTTGATTTTGGAATTTTTAAATCAAAATCATATAAAACTTCCATTATTTGTGTAGGAAATCTTTCTGTGGGTGGAACTGGAAAAACTCCCATGATTGAAACCCTGATTCAACTGCTTCAAAAGGATTATAATGTTGCGGTTTTAAGTCGTGGTTATGGCCGACAATCTAAAGGATTTGTATTGGCCAAGAACACTTCTATAGCAAAAATTTTGGGAGATGAGCCTTATCAAATTGCACAAAAATTTCCAAATGTCACTGTCGCTGTTGACGCAAATCGTCAGCGAGGAATAGATTGCCTTTTACACCTCAATTTGCCACCAGATGTTATTTTGCTTGATGATGCTTTTCAGCATAGAAAAGTAAAACCAGGACTATCAATTTTATTGACAGCTTATGATAATTTATTTTGTGATGATAGTGTTTTGCCCTCTGGAAATCTTCGTGAACCACGATTTGGAGCACAACGCGCTCAGGTCGTTATTGTTACGAAATCTCCAAATGATTTAAATTCAATTGAAAAAGCAAATATAGCAGAACGATTAGCGCTTCACCCAAATCAAAAATTGTTTTTTAGCTCTATTGTTTATTCAAATGAAATTGTATCAAAAACAGATTTAATTCTTTTGGAAGAATTAAAAACCAAAAATTTTACATTAGTTACTGGAATTGCCAATGCCAAGCCTTTGGTTACTTATTTAAAACGTCTAAACCTTAATTTTGAACATCTTGAATATGATGATCATCATGAGTTTTCAGAGAAAGAATTAAAAGAAATTAGTTCAAAATCTTTTGTACTCACTACAGAAAAAGATTTTTCAAGACTCCAATCATTGCAACATAAAGCGCTGTATTATTTACCTATCACAACACAAGTTTATGATATGAGTACATTAGAAAAAATAGTAAAGGATTTTATTAAAAATTCTTGATTAGTTCAGTGTTCTAATCAAGTCAATAATTCTAGAAGAATAACCAGTCTCGTTGTCGTACCAGCCAATAATTTTAACCATTTTTCCCAAAACAGAAGTCATTTGTGCATCAAAAATACAGGAGTGAGGATTGCCTATTACATCGATTGACACGATAGGGTCTGTTGTGTATTCCAAAATTCCTTTGAAATTTGTTTGAGCTGCTTTTTCAAAAGTGTTATTTATTTCTTCAACAGTCGTCTCTTTTTTGACATTAAAAGTAATGTCTGTAAGAGATCCATTTATGACAGGAACACGAATCCCACAACCTCCAATGGTATGAGCAAGTTCAGGGAAAATTTTAGTCAAGGCTTTTGCAGCACCTGTTGTTGTTGGTACAATGGATTGCCCAGCTGCTCGTGCACGTCTTAAATCTTGATGGGGTTGGTCGTGCAAACTTTGATCTGTGGTGTACGAATGTACCGTAGTAATATAGGCCTGATCTATACCACACAAATCATTAATTACCGCTAGCATGGGCGCAGCATTATTGGTTGTACAAGAGGCATTTGAAAGGATATGGTCATCTTTAGTAATAATGTGTTCGTTTACGCCTAGTACAATGGTTTTGATATCGGTTTCCGTTGGTGGAACACTCAAAATTACTTTTTTAGCACCGTTCTTTATGTGGTACTCTAAATCTGTTTTTGTTTTGAATTTACCTGTGGCTTCTACAACAACATCAACCTTATGATTTGTCCAATCAATTGATTTTGGATGATTTTTATTTGAAAGCGCAATCGTTAAATTATTGATAATAATATGTTCTTCGTTATCTGAAACCCTTGCATCGAGTTTTCCGTGAATACTATCATATTTGAGCAAATGGGCCAATGTTTTGGCATCTGCCAAATCATTTATAGCGACGACTTGAATGTCGTTATGTTCAAGAAGTAAACGAAATACACGTCTTCCGATACGTCCAAATCCGTTGATTCCAACCCGAATCATTTAATTAATATGTTTTTGTGCTTTGTATGAAGATCTCACAAGCGCACTACTTTCTACATGACGGAATCCTAAATCCAACCCAATTTCTTCATATTCCTTGAATTGATCTGGAGTGATAAATTCTTTTACTGGAAGATGTTTTTTGCTAGGTTGAAGGTATTGACCAATAGTCACAACATCAACATTTACTTTTTTTAAGTCATGTAGAGTTTCTATCACTTCCTCACGAGTTTCCCCAAGTCCAAGCATAATACCTGTTTTTGTGCGGCGTTGTCCTTGATTTTTCAAATAATTTAGTACTTCTAAACTTTGGTCATATTTGGCTTGGATACGTACCGCTCTTGTTAGTCGACGAACAGTTTCCATATTGTGTGAAACGACTTCTGGCGCAACATCAATAATACGGTCTATATGCTTTTCAATACCTTGAAAATCAGGGATTAAGGTTTCCAATGTTGTATTTGGGTTCATACGGCGAACAGCCTTTACAGTTTCTGCCCACATAATGCTTCCCATGTCTTTTAAATCATCTCGATCTACACTGGTAAGTACAGCATGCTTGATGCCCATAATTTTTATTGAGCGCGCCACTTTTTCAGGTTCATCCCAATCTACAGATTCTGGACGCCCTGTTTTTACCCCACAAAATCCACACGATCGTGTACAAATATTTCCAAGAATCATAAAGGTTGCCGTACCTTCACCCCAACATTCTCCCATATTTGGACAGCTGCCAGAAGTACAAATCGTATTGAGTTTGTATTTGTCAACAAGTCCTCGAAGTTCGGTGTATTTTTTACCAGTAGGTAATTTTACACGTAGCCATTTTGGTTTTGCTTGACGTTCTTGTGGTTTTGTAAGTGTGTCTGTGGACATGCTTTTAATTTGAACAGCAAAGATACAAAGTATTCCATAAAAAAAATCACAAAATACTAAGATACCAAATGTTAAATCCTATCAGAAATAGAATTCCAAGAATACTCAACAAATGCATTACTTTTGAGGGTTTCCAAGGCTTTGGTGTGTGTTTACTACATATGAGAATATAATTCATTATGGCATAAAAGGGTGCTGTAAGAAATGATAAAATGGTGGCAATTTTTATTAAAGTCCCCATTTCTGATAAAAAGAAAATGAAAATGAAAATTGTTCCAATAATAAGTAAAATCAACCAGGAGGTATAGCCATTTTTAAGAGGTTTTTCTAAGATCAATTCCATAGTTTTATTCATGGCTCTTGGCGAAGCGTCTAGAGTGGTTAGAGTCGTACTAAACATGGTTGTAAGTGCTGCAAGACCTATAATAATATAGCTCCAATCCCCTAAGTTTTGAGTATACATTTGGATGAGTTGAATAGAAAATTCACTACCATTGTTACTGAATGTTTTTCCTGTTCCAAACATTACAAGTCCGCCAAGCATCAAAAAACCAATTCCCAAAACAATAGTGCCCAAATAACCAATATTAAAATCCATTAGCGCAGTTTTTGGACTAAATACTTTTAGTTCTTTTCTCTTTTGAATGGCCCAAAGCGAGTGCCAAATCGAAACATCAAGTGGTGCTGGCATCCACCCCATAAATGCAATGAGAAAAATGATTTCAGCGTCAGTTTTTGGAAGTATTTGTGTCCAATTAGAATTAGCCTCAGAATTGTAAAATACAGTAATAACAGCAAAAAGTGTAGAAACACTCAGGATGATAATTATAATTTTCATCATTTTATCCAATAATGCATATTTACCAACCAAAAGGAGTCCAAAGCATATGGATAAAATAATGATGGTCCAAATCTCCATACTAATATGAGCACCAAAAAGCGATGAGGCTATCCCTGCAGTAACAATGGTGACTGCAGTTTGGATGGTAAACATGGTAGCAAACGTTAGTAGGGCGTAGACTTTAAGTACATTTTTTCCTAATTTTTTGTAGCCATCAAGAAGGCTCTCACCGGTTGCTGTTGCATATCGAGGGCCAAATTGAAAAAAGGGATATTTGATGAGGTTGATTAAAAGCAATGCCCATAGCAATCCAAATCCAAAATTAGCACCAGCTTTTGTAGATTGTACCAAATGTGATACGCCAATGGCTGCACCAGCAAACAAAAGTCCAGGGCCTAGTTTTTGTAAGAACTTTATCATGTTTTGGAACGAATAATACAGGCTAAAAGTTTTCTAGCTCGAAGCAGTTTTACCTTAACATTGTTAATGGGGATATTGATTGTTTTTGCTATTTCTTGGTAACTTTGTTCTTGAAAATAGCGCAATTGAATAATCTCTTGATGATGTGGTTTTAGCTTTTTAATATCTTTTAGAAGTTCTGCCAAATTTTGTTCTGTAATGAGTTTATCTTCAGCAGATGGGGCATCATCTTGAATCCAATACACACGATTTTCATCTTCTTCTGTCGTTTGATTTGTAAGTGTGTTTTTTTGTTTTCTTAAACTGTCTAAATGTGTATTTTTTGCAATGGTAATCAACCAAGTTTTAAATTTGAATTTTGGATCAAAAGAATTGATTTTATCAAAAGCTTTAAAAAAAGTTTCAATGGTAATGTCTTCTGCATCATTTTCGTTTTGGGTACGTATGAGCATAAATCCAAAAACATCATTCCAAAAGGTTTCCAATAAAAAATTGAAGGCCATTTGGTTATTTTCTTTGGCTTTTATGATGGCTTCGCTCAGTTCCAATACAGTCGTTTTGAATTTAAACTCGATATAAATATAAGAAATTGTGTAACAAGCTTAAAAACTTCAAACAATGGTAATGCAATAATAAGTTTTAAATCTTGTAATTTTTTAGCAATAATACCATAACAAATATATTGAATCAAATAGCGTCCAACAATTAATGATATGATAACCATTTCAAGTTCTGCTGTACTGAAAAACAATAAAAAAGGCGCTAAAAGATAAAATGTAAAATGACTTAAAAATAAAATGGCATTGGCGATTTGAGCAGACGGTTTACAATGTCTTAGCTTTAAATCATTTTTTGCTTGCTTTAGGAAACATTCTTTAAAGTTTGTTTTTTGTACTGGAGTAACAAAGCTATCTTTATGCAAACAAAAAGTGGTGTTCGATTTTTTAGCAACATCATTAGCAAACAATGTGGTTTCGCCAAATGAAATTTCCATATGTTGTACAAAACCATTGGAACTAAAAAAAAGTTCTTTAGAGTAACTCACATTTGCAGATGTTCCACTGTAATAGACTCCTATTTTACCTAAAGTATAGTTTTTTATAGTACGTAAGAAATCAAAAAAACGATAAAAATAATTGTAATGGGTATATTTTACATAACCAATCGCCATTGATTTTTTCATAGATGCTGCAGCCATATGCTGAAGCCATGATCTGGATTGAGGCTCAAAATTGACAGAGCTTAGCACCAAATTTTCGTGAGTAGCTGCTTTTATTCCAAGAGTAAGCGCGTATTTTTTGCTCGCCCAAAAGGCTTCATTGTTTTTAACATCAATTATTTTTAAAGTGGGGTTTTTCTTTTGAAAATCTTCCATGACCTCCAAAGATTCATCTGTTGATGCATGATTGATTAAAACAATTTCAAAATTTTTATGTTTTTGTTTTAAAAAAATTGGCAGTTGTTTTTTTAAAAGCGCTGCTTGATTTTTCGTATATAAAATAAGAGATAACTGAGAATTTGAAGTTTCTGGCGAGTCAGAAACATTTTTGAAACTCAATACAGCAGAACAGAAGAAAATAATTTCAATAAAAACTACTGCTATAAAAACATATAGTAAAACGGTCAAAAACATTTTTTTGGGGTTATTATTTTTCGTTGTTGTCGCAATCCCCAAATTGATCGGGGGTTTTTCCACAAAAGCCACAGGCTTCACCTTCTGTATTCAACATTGGGTTTTGACTGGCGCAAGTTCCACTAAATTCACCATCTTTTTTGGCCCATATTTTAAGTGAAATTCCTGCAATTCCAAGTCCCAACAATGCAAGGGTTATCAAAAGTAGTTTCATATTATAAAAATGATTTGTACAAAGATACAACTAAATTAAAATAAAAAAATAGGGTAAAAAATGTGACTTTTTTGAAAAATATGTGTCATACACTATAGGAAACAATAAATATATTTATCATTAAAAAACTTTTTGCAGAATTTTTTGGAACATTTTGGCTCGTATTTGGAGGTTGTGGAAGCGCTGTTTTCTCCGCCGCTTACCCAGAGTTAGGTATTGGGTTTCTAGGGGTTGCACTTGCCTTTGGACTTACTGTTTTGACGATGGCATACGCCGTTGGGCATATTTCGGGTGCACATTTTAATCCTGCCGTTTCTTTTGGACTTTGGGCAGCAGGTCGATTTGAAGGTAAAAATTTGTTGGGCTATGTTTTGGCACAACTTATAGGTGCTCTTGTAGCTGCTGGAACTTTGTTTTTGATCCTTAGTGGAAAACCAGGTTTTGAAACGGTTGGTGGATTCGCTTCCAATGGCTATGGTGTGCTTTCGCCAGGTGGATTTTCTATGTTCTCTGTTTTAGTTGCTGAGTTTGTTTTAACAGCATTTTTTCTGTTTATCATTTTAGGAAGTACAAGTAAAGATGCCCCTAGTAAATTTGCACCTATTGCTATTGGTTTAGGACTTACATTGATTCATTTGATCAGTATTCCTATTTCAAATACTTCTGTAAACCCAGCACGTTCAACAAGTCAAGCACTTTTTGCAGGTGGTGATTATCCTGCACAACTTTGGTTGTTTTGGTTGGCTCCAATAGCTGGGGCTATTGTTGCTGGGCTAATTTGTAAGGCAAGTAAAAAGTGATTTGATTAGGATATAAAAAAATCACAAAATATTTACTTCTGCTTCCAAAGGAATACCAAAGATGGTATCAATAGCTTTTTGAATAGTTTGTGAGAGATTTAGAATATCTTTGCCTTTGGCTCCTCCATAATTGACAAGAACTAGGGCTTGATTTTTGTGAACACCATAGTTTCCAAAATTTTTGCCCTTAAATCCTGCTGTTTCAATGAGCCAACCTGCTGGAATTTTTATTTCTTGTTCTGAAACAGGGTAGTGTGGTATGTTTGGGAATTGCGATTCTAATTCCTTAAATTTTGATACTGTTACTACAGGATTTTTAAAAAAACTCCCACTGTTTCCAAGACGTTTTGGGTCAGGAAGTTTGGATTGACGTATTGCAATTACAGCTTTTGAAACATCTTTAATTGTTGGACTTTTTACATTCATTTTTTTTAACTCCTCACCAATGGCACCGTAGCTAGTTTTGAGATTGTGTTCTGTATGAGTGAGTTCAAAGGTCACAGATACAATGATATATTGCCCTTTGACCTCAGACTTAAAAATAGAATTTCTATAATCAAATTTACAGTCTGCTTTCGAAAAAGTTTCAATCTCTAGCGTATGTAAATTGAGCGCTTCGCAATCAACAAAAGTATCTTTAAGTTCCACGCCGTAGGCACCAATATTTTGAATGGGTGCAGTCCCAACATTTCCTGGAATTAGCGATAGATTTTCCAGTCCGCCTAAATTTTGTTGTAAAGACCAAAGCACAAAATCGTGCCAATTTTCACCCGCTTCAACTTTTACTCTAGTAGTTTTTTTACTTTTTGCACCTGTTTCTATACCCTTTAAATCCAAATGAACCACAAGACCTTCGATGTCTTTGGTTAAGAGCATATTGCTACCACCGCCAATAACTAAGAGTTTTTTGGGATTTGTCTTTAAAACAGCAATTAAATCTTCTAGGGTTTTTACAGAAACAAAAAATTCTGCCTTAACGTCTATGTCAAAGGTATTATAAGGTTTTAGTGAAACGTGTTGTTGAATCATCCTAGTTTTTTAAATGCTTCAAGTCCTTTTTTGAGAATATTAACAGAGGCAATTAAATCTTCTTTTTTAAGTACATAAGCAATTCGTACTTGATTTTTTCCTAATCCTTTTGTGGTATAAAAACCTGCTGCTGGTGCAACCATTATGGTTGCATTGTCAACTCTAAATTTTTCTAGGAGCCATTGCGCAAAAGTATCGGCGTTTGGAATGGGGAGTTCTACAATACAATAGAATGCGCCTTTTGGTGTTGCAACTTTTACACCTTCAATATTTTGAAGTTCTTGAATTAAAACATTTCTGCGTTCTACATATTCTTCAATAACATTTTCAAAATACGAATTTGGAGTGTCTAGAGCTGCTTCGCTTGCAATTTGTGCATATGTAGGAGGAGAGAGTCGAGCCTGAGCAAATTTTAGAGCAGTGTCACGAACACTTTTATTTTTTGTTACCATACATCCAATTCGGGCACCACACATGCTATATCGTTTAGAAACAGAATCTATCATTATTGCATGATCTTCTAAGCCTTCGATGGACATAATAGAGTGGTGTTTGTGACCATCGTATGTGAATTCTCTATATACTTCATCAGCGATTAAAAACAAATCATGTTTTTGGACTAATTTTGTAAGTTGTAAAATCTCTTTTTTACTGTATAAATAGCCTGTAGGATTTCCAGGATTACATATAAGAATTGCTTTTGTTTTTGATGTGATAAGTGCTTCAAAAGTCTTAATAGCTGGAAGTGCAAAATTTGAATCAATTTCAGAAACAACAGGAATAACATTAACACCTTGTGCAGCAGAAAAACCATTATAGTTGGCATAAAATGGTTCTGGAATAATAATTTCATCATCTGGATCCATAATGCTACCAAAAGTAAAAAGCAATGCTTCGCTACCGCCTGTGGTTATAATAATGTCATCAGCGTTTACTTCAATATGATGTTGTTTGTAGTAGCGTGCCAATTTCTGTCTGTAGGTCTCAGAGCCTTCTGATCGACTGTACGCCAAAACATTAAGGTTGTTGTTTTTTACAGCTTCTAATGCCACTTTTGGTGTTACAATATCTGGCTGTCCAATATTTAAATGATACACATGTGTGCCTTCCGACTTAGCGAATTCGGCATATGGAACTAGCTTTCGGATAGGTGAGGCAGGCATATTAAGGCCTTTATTTGAGATTTTTGGCATATCAATTTCTATTGAAGTTTAATGTACAAATTTATTTAAAGTTCAGGGAAAATAAAATCTAATCAAATTTAATTATACAATTTTATAAATATGATATCATTTATATAAAAAAAAGCATCTTAGAAAAAGATGCTTTTTAATGCTGAGATAAGTTAATGTCTTATTGTTCTACAACACTTTTTTTAGTGGATTTCATCACACTAGTTGTTTTGTTGGGGTCAATAACAGTCCCTTTAATTTTAAGAGCAACAGTAGGCGTATCCGCATTTGAAGTAACGGTAATAGTTTTTCGTATAGGATTAACTCTATTGGTGTCGTATTTAACTTGAATTTCTCCAGATTCACCTGGTAAAATTGGGCCTTCAGGTTTTTTTGGAACTGTACAGCCACAACTTGATTTTACTTTAGACACTATTAAGGGGGCGTCTCCAGTATTTGTAAACTTAAAAACACGAACGCCATCTGCGCCTTTTTCAATTGTTCCGTAGTCAATTACCTTGGATTCAAATTCAATTTTTGCAGTTTTTTCTTGTGCATAGGTTTGCAAAGCAAAAACGCTAAGTAGTAATAATGTGAATAGTTTTTTCATGGTAGTGAAATTTTAGTTGAATTGTAAATTTAGAGACTTTTTTATAAAATCAAAAATTGTACTCATATAATTCTAGTTTATTTAATTTTAAAGAACCCAAAATATGAGTACTTTTGTAGACTTTAAGACAAAAATCGTTCCAAAAATATGAGTATCCCATCAAAATATGATGCACAACAGGTAGAGCAGAAGTGGTATGACTATTGGATGAAGCACCAATATTTTCATTCAAAACCAGATGACAGAACGCCCTATACCATAGTTATTCCACCACCAAATGTAACTGGAGTACTGCATATGGGGCATATGCTAAATAATACCATTCAGGATGTTTTGATTAGACGTGCACGACTTATGGGCAGAAATGCCTGCTGGGTGCCTGGTACCGATCATGCCTCAATTGCAACTGAAGCCAAAGTTGTTGCAAAACTTAAAGAGCAAGGGATTAATAAAAATGATTTATCCAGAGAAGAATTTATGAGTCATGCTTGGGACTGGACCAACGAATATGGTGGGGTAATTCTAAATCAATTAAAAAAACTTGGGTGTTCATGCGACTGGGAACGTACAAAATTTACGCTAGACGATGACATGAGTGAATCGGTGATCTCTGTATTTGTAGATTTATTTAATAAAGGACTTATATACAGAGGATACCGCATGGTAAATTGGGATCCAAAAGCACAAACAACCCTCTCTGATGAAGAAGTTATTTATGAAGAGCGTCAAGGGAATCTTTATTATATTGAATACGCCATTGAAGGTAGCGATGAAAGACTCACTATTGCCACCACACGACCAGAAACTATTTTGGGTGACTCAGCAATATGTATCAATCCAAATGATGAACGTTTTTCTCATTTAAAAGGTAAAAAAGCAATTGTTCCTTTGTGTAATAGAGTCATTCCAATTATTGAGGACGAATATGTTGATATGGAGTTTGGAACAGGTTGTTTAAAAGTTACCCCTGCACATGACGAAAATGATAAGGTATTGGGAGACAAACACCAATTGGAGGTTATTGATATTTTTAATGCAGATGCAACACTAAATAGCTATGGCTTACATTATGAAGGCAAAGATCGTTTTGTAGTTCGTAAAGAAATTTCAAAAGAACTAGAAGCCAAAGGATTTTTGATAAAAACAGAACAACACACACATAAGGTTGGTACTTCGGAGCGTACAAAAGTTGTTATAGAACCACGCCTATCAGACCAATGGTTTTTAAAAATGGAAGACTTGGCAAAACCTGCTTTGGACGCTGTTTTGAATGATGAAACTGTAAAATTATTTCCAAAAAAATTCAATAACACCTACCGCCATTGGATGGAAAACATTCGCGATTGGAATATTTCTAGACAATTATTTTGGGGACAACAAATTCCAGCCTATTATTTTGGGGATGGTAAAGATGATTTTGTAGTTGCCAAAACAAAAGAGGAAGCACTCAAATTGGCTCAAAATAAATCACAAAATTCTGCCATTCAGCTTGATGATTTAAAACAAGATTCAGATGTTTTGGACACATGGTTTTCGTCTTGGTTATGGCCAATTTCAGTTTTTGACGGTATAAGAAATCCAGAAAATGAGGAAATTAATTATTATTATCCAACAAATGATTTGGTTACAGGACCAGATATTTTATTCTTTTGGGTAGCAAGAATGATTGTTGCTGGATTTCAGTTTAAAGATAAAAAACCTTTTGAAAATGTTTATTTAACAGGTTTGGTGCGCGACAAACAACGCCGAAAAATGAGTAAATCTTTAGGTAATTCACCAGATGCATTACAATTAATAGAACAATTTGGAGCCGACGGTGTTCGCGTAGGGCTTTTATTGAGTTCTGCTGCTGGGAACGATTTGTTGTTTGACGAAGCACTTTGTCAGCAAGGAAAAGGATTTGGAAATAAAATTTGGAATGCGTTTCGTCTAATTCAAGGTTGGGAAGTTAATGATATTGAGCAACCCAAATATGCAAAAACTGCTTTAGATTGGTATGCTTCAAAGTTTCAAAAAGTACTTAGCGAAATCGAAGATCACTTTGGTAAATACCGTTTGAGCGATGCACTGATGTCTGTTTACAAATTGGTATGGGATGATTTTTGTTCCTGGTTATTAGAAATGATTAAACCCGCATATGGTGAAGCAATTGATCGAAAAACATATCATCAGGTTGTGGATATTTTGGAACAAAATTTAAAAATTCTACACCCTTTTATGCCATTCTTAACCGAAGAAATTTGGCATTATTTGAAGGAACGTACTCAAGAGCAAGCGCTCATTGTTTCTTGTTGGCCAAGTTCAGAACCTATTAACACTTCACTATTAGAAGAATTTGAATTTGCTTCGGAAGTGATTTCAGGTATAAGAAATTTGAGAAAGGAAAAACAAATTCCATTTAAAACTGCTGTAGAACTTCATGTCATTAATAATGATGAGAATTCTAAGACTTTTGATGATTTAATTTCAAAACTTGGTAATATTTCTACAATTAAGTATACAGATTCAAATGTTGATAAAGCATTTTCATTTCGTGTAAAATCCAATGAATATTTTATGGTTGCAGATATTGCTATCGATTTAGAGGCCGAGGTTTCAAAACTTGAAGAGGAATTGGAATACACTAAAGGATTTTTGAATTCGGTGCGAAAAAAACTTTCAAACGAACGTTTTGTTTCCAATGCTCCAGAACAAGTGGTCGCAAGCGAAAAGAAAAAAGAGGCCGATGCTTTAGCCAAAATTGAAACTATTGAAGCGAGTCTAAAAAACCTAAAATAAACTTATTTTCTGTAAATTAAATAGTCTTTAGCCAATTCTATATAACGTTTTTTGGCTTCATTTTGAGTGATATCTTCTACCTGAAAAAGCGCATTTGTTTTAAATGCATTGATGATGGCTTTACCGCTTTTTGGACGTGAGTAGTCGTTGGTCGCCTTTTTGTAAAATGCATACAATTTTAAAAGTGTATCTGCCGGAAACGGTTCCTCATGATTGTTGATACTTTCTACAGCAGCTTGAAATTCTTTATCTAAATCGTCATTTATCATCTTAAAGTTCTGCAATGATACTCTCACCGCCTTTTACTTTTTGGTTTAGCTCTACTTTAAGTTTGGTATTCAAAGGTAAAAATAAATCTACTCTAGAACCAAATTTTATAAATCCTGCATCACTACCTTGAACTACATTTTGGTCTTTTTGAGCATAATTAACAATTCTTCGTGCCAATGCACCGGCAATTTGTCTGTAGAGTACTTTTCCAAACACTTTGTTCTCTACAACTACTGTTGTACGTTCATTTTCCTCGCTTGCTTTTGGATGCCATGCTACCAGATATTTTCCAGGATGGTATTTGCTAAAAAGTACTTTTCCTCCAATGGGATAGCGTGTTACATGAACATTAATGGGCGACATAAAAACACTAACTTGAAGGCGCTTGTCTTTAAAGTATTCTGTTTCTTCTACTTCTTCAATAACCACTACTTTTCCATCTACTGGTGAAATGAGATGTGCATCGTTGTGTTTCGTATATCTTTTAGGATTTCTAAAAAATTGCAAAATCAAAATTAAGAAAGCCAATAATGTAATTTGCAGAGTTTTTACCAACCATGGGATTTCGATGTTATCAACTAATAAAAATAATCCCCCCACAATAAGCAGAGTGATTACAATAATTTTTTGGCCTTCTTTATGAAACATAATGTAATAATCTTAAAAATAAATAAATAAATGGTGCAACAAATATTGCGCTGTCCAGACGGTCCAAAAGACCACCATGTCCTGGCAAAAGGTTACCGCTGTCTTTTACTCCAGCTTGGCGTTTGTATTTGGATTCAATAAGGTCGCCTAAAGTTCCAAAAACACTTACTATAACCCCTAGAATCAACCAGTTTGAAAAGAGTAGAATATCAGTAGTTTCTGAAATAAAGTAGCTTCCAGTTGCCGTAAAAATCATACCACCAAGAAAACCTTCTATTGTTTTTTTTGGCGAAACGCTTTCAAATAATTTTTGTTTTCCAAAATTTTTACCAATAATATATGCAAAGCTATCATTAATCCAAATGAGCGCAAAAACACCAATGATGTTTTCTGGACTATATTGTCCAAAATTATTAGCGATAAGTAACAAAAATACTATACCTGCACTGATGTAAAATGTAGTATTGATATAGCGATTGGTGAGCAGCTTTGGTAAGCTTTTGCTAGAAAATAAATCTCGTATTAAAAAAAGCAAAACAAAAATAGTAACTGTTAGTAGAATTTGAGTGGCCTCGTTCAAGCCATTAACCGAATTGGTAATAATATCCCAAAAAGCAAAAGTGCCAAATAAAATTGAAAAAATTAGGTATGAAATAATGTTGCGTTGTTCAATTAATTTGTTGAACTCAAACAAACATAATATCCCAAAAACAAAAAGTAAAGCGATGAGTACAAATTGCAATTGTGCAGAACATACTAAAATGCTTACAAATAATGCTCCAAATACTATTCTTGTAAAAAGTTCCTTCAAAATAACGTTATAAATCTTCAAGCAACAGAAGGTATAAATTTTTGGAGCTACTACCGTAACTTAAAAAATTATCATCCTCAGCGGCTTTAAAATGTTTAATGGTTGTAATGTTTGTAGGAATATTTTTTTTGTTTTTTGCTTTTATGCCATGGAGACCTTCCCCAATGGTTTTGACAATTTGACTCGTTGTGGCAAAAACAATAAAATTTTTGGGTAATTCATTTAGTTTTTTTTCTGCAATTTGATTTGATGAAATCAAAATAGAACCGTCATTTGCAATCAGATACTCACAAGTAGTAAATAGAAAATGACCCTCATTTATGACATCGGTCGTGTTCCAATCAAAGTCTTTAAATTTTTTTTTGAGTTTGTTATTTAATAGTAAAGCAGATTTTTCTTTCCAGTTATTTTCTTCTAATATTTGTTGAAGAAAGTCATAAACTTCATTGATGTTTTCGCAATAAAGAAATTTACCTCCGTTTTCATTAAAGTTGATAGTAAAAGATTCATCAATAGGAGTGTCTTTTTTTGGTAAAAACTTGTTCTCGTCCTTGTTTTTTTGGTGCTCTTTATCTGATTTAGAAATTGAACCAAATATTTTTCGAAATACACTCATTGATTGAACTAAGGCTGTTGATTATCTGAGTTTCAAATATAAAAAATTTAAAATGCCTTTAGTTTAAAAAAATACGATTTTTTTATTCCTCTTCCTCGCTATTTTTTTCTTGAGTTGCTTCTTCTTTTTTATCGTCAAAAGGTCTTTTTCCAAAAATAGCTTCTAAATTATCTTTAAAGATCACCTCATCTTTTAGCAATACTTCGGCCAACTCAATGAGTTTATCTTTGTTTTTTTCAAGTAAATCAATAGCTCGCTGGTATTGCTCTTCTATGATATCTGAAATTTCTTTATCAATAAGCTCAGCAGTTTGTTCACTGTAAGGTTTCGTAAACCCATATTCATTCTGACCAGAGGAGTCATAATACGTTAGGTTTCCAACTTTGTCACTCAGGCCATAAACAGTTACCATAGCACGTGCTTGTTTGGTAACTTTTTCCAAATCGCTTAAAGCTCCGGTTGATATTTTATCAAAAATTACTTTTTCTGCGGCTCTACCTCCAAGTGCTGCACACATTTCATCCAGCATTTGTTCTGGTCGTACAATAAGGCGTTCTTCAGGCAAATACCATGCAGCGCCCAGAGATCGCCCTCTTGGAACAATTGTCACTTTGACTAGTGGAGCAGCATGTTCTAGCATCCAACTAACTGTGGCATGACCAGCCTCATGAAAGGCAACTGCTTTTTTCTCTTCTGGAGTAATAATTTTATTTTTCTTTTCTAATCCTCCGATTATTCGATCTACAGCATCAAGAAAATCCTGTTTTTCAACAGCTTTTTTGTTGTTTCTAGCAGCAATAAGCGCGGCTTCGTTACAGACGTTTGCAATATCAGCGCCAGAAAATCCTGGAGTTTGTTTTGATAAGAAATCAGTATCTAAATCTTTAGCTTTTTTCAAAGGTTTTAGATGTACTTCAAAAATTTCTCTACGCTCTCTAATATCGGGTAAATCAACATAGATTTGACGATCAAAACGTCCTGCACGCATCAATGCTTTGTCCAAAACATCTGCTCTGTTTGTAGCGGCTAGTACTATTACATTTGTGTTGGATCCAAAACCATCCATTTCTGTTAAAAGCTGATTCAATGTATTTTCTCGTTCGTCATTTGAACCAGAGAAATTACTTTTTCCGCGAGCGCGACCAATAGCATCAATTTCATCAATAAAAATAATTGAAGGTGATTTTTCTTTGGCTTGCTTAAATAAGTCACGAACTCTAGAAGCCCCTACACCAACAAACATTTCAACAAAATCTGACCCCGATAGAGAGAAAAATGGTGCTTTTGCTTCACCAGCAACGGCTTTTGCAAGCAAGGTTTTTCCAGTTCCTGGAGGGCCAACAAGCAATGCGCCTTTTGGTATTTTACCTCCTAAAGCTGTATATTTCTCTGGGTTTTTAAGAAAATCTACAATTTCTTGAACCTCTTCTTTTGCACCTTCCAATCCTGCTACGTCTTCAAATGTAGTTTTTGTTTCAAGTTTTTCATCAAATAGTTTTGCTTTGGATTTCCCAATATTGAAAATCTGTCCGCCTCCACCTGGACCACCTCCGCCAGACATTCTACGCATAATAAAAATCCATATTCCAATGATGAGCACAAATGGAATAATGGACAATAAAAGGTCTCCAAAAGCATTGGTTTCTGTTCTAAAGTTCAATTCTGTGTCTAAGTCTTGCTCAAGAATAGTGTCTTCCAGTTGTTTTTGAAACAATTGCACATCTCCAAATTCAAACTTATAATTTGGTGAAGTCCCTATTGGAATAAGATTTTGCGTTTGAGTTTTACTGTGGATTTGTTTTTTTGCTGCTTTATCGTTCAGGTAAACCAAAGCTTCACGCTTATTTACGATTTCAACTTTTTGAACATCTCCATCTTTAAGAAATTTAAAAAACTTAGATGGTGTTGTGGTGACTCCATTTGATGTGCCAAATCCACCTGAAAATATGTTAAATACTAGGAATAAACCAATAACGATTCCATACACCCAATAGGCGTTAAACTTAAAATTCTTTGGATTTTTGTCTTTTGACATATAAAAATGTTTTAGTAGCTTGTTTCTATTTCAGTAATTTTTGCATCGCCCCAAAGGTTTTCAATGTCATAATATTCTCTTTTATGTTTTTGAAACACATGAATAACCACATTGATGTAATCCATCAAAATCCACTCTGCGTTTTCTGTTCCTTCTATTTGATAAGGCTTTTCGTGAGCAGCTTTACTGACTTTTTTTTGTATCGAATTGACAATCGCATTCACTTGTGTATTAGAATTTCCATCGCAAATAACGAAGTAGTCACATACTGTGTTTTCTATACTTCTTAAATCTAATATGCTAATGTTTTGGCCTTTTACATCCTCAATGCCATCAATTATTAAGGCGATGAGTTGGTCTGGGTCAGAAGTGTGTTTTATCATATATTCGAATTACATTGCAAATTTATTATTTTTTTGGGTCTAATTACTTTTTATTCTCTTAATAATATTATAATTTAATTATAAATTTACACATGCAAATTATCAAACTCAATGCCATTGATTCCACAAATCAGTATTTACATGATTTGATTGGTCAAATTTCATTGGAAGATTTTGCTGTTGTAACGGCAAGATATCAAGCAAAAGGGCGAGGACAAAGAGCAACAATTTGGCAATCTGAAAAAGATAAAAACTTGATAATCAGTATTTTAAAAAAAGAAATTGATTTAAATCCTCAACATCAATTTTTGCTAAATATTGTTGTTTCCTTAGCCGTTTTTAAGACGCTTCAAGCATTTAAAATTCCTAAACTTTCTATAAAATGGCCAAACGACATTTTGTCACATGACAAAAAAATTGGCGGCGTTCTTATTGAACTAATATTAAAAAAAAATACTATTGATAAAGCTATAATTGGAATTGGTTTGAATATTAATCAAACAACGTTCAAAGATTTACCTTCTGCATCCTCTTTACAAAACATAACTGGTATTCACTACGATTTGGACGAATTGTTGCATAAATTATTGGATAATTTTAAATACTATTTTTCCATAAAAAACACTGCTGAACTCTGGACAACATATGAGAGTATACTTTTTAGAAAAGACAAACCTTCTACTTTTGTTAGCCTTAATGGTGATTTATTTTCTGGAATAATAAAAGGAGTTTCTCAACGAGGAAAACTGATGGTTAAAACCGAAAATTTTATTGAAGAATTTGATTTAAAATCAATAAAATTGCTGTACTAAACTGCTTTTGGAATATTGACTGCTAGGGTTTCAATAAATTTTGAAATAGGCCCTTTAATCATCATCGCCATCATCGGATTAAAGTCTCCATTAAAATTAATTTGAACTTCACTTTCGTTGTCATTAACTGCAGAAATATGGGCTTGAAGCGAGAAATCTAATTTTCCACCTGCTGCACCTAGCCTGATACAATTTGGCGGATTTTCATCTTCTTTTTGTAAAACAATTTCAGGCATTCCACTTAGTGCAAAAATAAATTTATCATCATCTAGTAATTCAAATTTACTGATATTATCAGGCATTAAAGTTTCAAAATTTTTCACATCTGAAAGAAAATCATATACGTTTTCAACAGATTTTGAGACGGTTATTTTTGGTGATTCTAAATTCATGATTAGGTTTTTTTATGACCATTCAGAGGGGTTTGCATTCCACTGAGAAAGCATATTTGATTCTTTTTCATTGATAAAGTTAGTGTCCAAAGCTTGTTCTAGCAAATTTTCATAATTACTCAACGTGTACAAGTCGAGTTTGTTTTCATCAAAATTCTTTTTGGAAACTTCAAAACCATAACTAAAAATAGCCACCATTCCTTTGACTGTTGCACCAGCAGATTTTAGAGCATCAACGGCTGCCAAACTGCTTTTTCCAGTACTGATTAAATCTTCAACAACCACTACATTTTGCCCCTTTTCAAGATGGCCTTCAATTTGGTTTTTTCGGCCATGTTTTTTTGGCTCTGGCCGCACATAAACAAAAGGCAAACCAAGTTCTTCTGCAACCAAAGCGCCTATGCCAATAGCACCGGTGGCAACCCCTGCAATAACATCAGGTTTTCCGAAAGTATTTTCAAGTTTTTTTGCCATTTCACTTTTGATGTAGTTTCTAATGGCTGGATATGAAAGTACCATTCTATTGTCGCAATAGATAGGTGATTTCCAGCCAGATGCCCAGTTAAATGGTGTTTTAGGATTTAATTTTATAGCATTAATATGAAGTAATACTTCAGCGGTTTTTTTGGCGGTATTTTTATCAAAAATCATGTGTCAAAATTATTAAAAAATACTACATTTACTTTAGATTAACTTGTTTTTAATTAACAATGCAAAAAATTTTTGTTGGTAATAAACCAATAGTACTGACTACAAAGGTAGAATCTGAATCAGATTTTAAAAATTATTTAATTGATACTGTTGATATCAACAAGGTACTTCACCATTTAAAAAAAGAAAAATACAAGTCCATTAGATTAATTGGTGATAATGAAGAAGTTTTGCTAAAGAAGTTTTTACGTCTTCTACCAAATATTGTAGCTGGAGGAGGAAAGGTTGTCAATTCAGACGGCAAAATTTTGTTTATTTTTCGCAATGGAAAATGGGATTTGCCCAAAGGAAAAGCGGAACAAAAAGAAACTATTGACCAAACTGCACTTCGTGAAGTTGAAGAGGAAACCGGTGTAGAGGGGCTTTCAATTACAAAACCACTCGAAATTACGTATCATATCTTCAAAAGAAATGAGCAATATTTCATCAAAAAAACCTACTGGTTTGAAATGTTTTCAGATTATATTGGCGATTTTAAACCCCAAAAGAAAGAGGGGATCACCAAAGTAAAATGGGTAGGTCCAAAAAAACTAAAAAAAGTCAGAAAGAATATTTATGCTAACATCGAAGCACTCATTTAAAAAAGAAATTCTTCTTTAGTTCTTTCTAATCCTATTTATTGCCTTATTTTTGCCGCTTAATTTTTATTAAGATGAGAGAATTTATTCGCAAGCGTTCGGCAAATGCAAAAAATGATATTTTAAGTGGTCTAACTGTGGCTTTGGCTTTGGTGCCAGAAGCTGTTGCTTTTGCATTTGTTGCAGGGGTCGATCCTTTGGTAGGCTTGTATGCTGCTTTTATGGTTGGTTTAATCACCTCAATTTTTGGTGGACGCCCAGGTATGATTAGTGGTGCTACAGGCGCATTGGCCGTTGTGATGGTAAGTTTGGTTGCTCAAGGTAATGCCATGGGTGAATTCACAGAAAATTTAGGCTTATATTATTTGTTTTTGACCGTTATTTTGATGGGTTTTATTCAAATTCTTGCTGGTGTAATGAAATTAGGAAAATTTGTTAGACTGATTCCTCATCCTGTAATGATGGGCTTTGTTAATGGACTTGCCATTGTGATTTTTATTTCTCAATTAGGAATGTTTAAAACTGCGGGAGTTGATGGTCTTGTTTGGATGCAAGGTCAAGAACTTTGGACAATGATAGGACTTGTAGCTCTTACAATGGGGATTATGTTTGGACTCCCAAAATTGACAAAAAAACTGCCTGAAGCACTCATTGCTATTTTGGTAGTTTCAATGCTTGTTATTTTTGGAAATTTAGATGTAGCCACAGTTGGAAGTTTTATTAGAGAGGCAGGAGGAGAAGGCCTAAACGGTGGTCTCCCTCAATGTCAAGGGGCTATTTTTGAAGTCATTCCATTCAATTTTGAAACACTACGTTTTATTGGCCCATATGCTGTGATTCTTGCTGCCATTGGACTTATTGAATCTTTAATGACGCTAAACCTAATTGATGAACTTACAGAAACTCGTGGAAATTCCAACAAAGAATGTATCGCTCAAGGCAGCGCCAATGTTGTTACTGGACTTTTTGGCGGAATGGGAGGTTGCGCCATGATTGGACAATCCATTATCAATATTAAAGGTGGTGGAAGAGGTCGACTTTCTGGAATTGTAGCTGCTGCCGCCTTATTGGTTTTTATTTTGTTTGCTTCAAATCTTATAGAACAAGTTCCCATTGCTGCTCTTGTTGGGGTTATGTTTATGGTGGTTATTGGCACATTTGCATGGTCTAGTTTTAGAATTATGAATAAAATTCCTGTAGCCGATGTCTTTGTTTTGATTTTAGTATCCACGGTAACCGTATTTTTTGATTTAGCAATTGCTGTAATCTCAGGTGTAATTGTGAGTGCTTTAGTCTTTTCTTGGGAAAATGCAAAACGTATTCGCGCGCGAAAACGCATTAAACCAGATGGTACAAAAATTTATGAAATATGGGGGCCATTATTCTTTGGTAGCATAACTGCCTTTAACCAAAAATTTGATGTCAAAAATGACCCTAATGTTGTAGAAATTGATTTTGTCGAATCTAGAGTTAGTGATCATTCTGCCATTGAAGCGATTTTTAATTTGGTGAATAAATATAACAGTGCAGGAAAAACAATCAAACTCAAACATTTAAGTCAAGATTGTAAAGTGCTTTTGTATAAATCTAGTCCACTTTTTAAGGAGGTCATTATTGAAGCCATTGATGATCCACGCTATCATTTGGCAGAAAATCCAGAAGCATTTACTAAAGGGCTTTCAGAATATTCGTTATAAATTATTTTGAGTAAACTGCTGGAGGCACCATTTTTTTATAATCTCCATCGTAGTGAATGATTTCACGTACAATTGAAGAAGATATAAAAGAGGTTTCTGCAGAAGTCAGCAGAAAAACAGTTTCAATGTCTCCAATATTGCGGTTGGTATGCGCAATAGCTTTTTCAAATTCAAAATCGGCGGGATTTCTTAGACCTCTTAGTATAAAATCGGCATTAATTTCTTTGCAAAAATCAGTAGTCAAACCTGAATAGGTCATAACTTTAATTTTTGAATGGCCTTCAAATGTTTTTTCAATAAAAGATTTACGTTCTTCCAATGAAAACATATAGGTTTTGGCCGAATTTTCGCCAATGGCAATAATGATTTCATCAAAAAGAGGAATTCCACGAGTAATAATATCGCAATGCCCCAAAGTAATGGGGTCAAAAGATCCTGGAAAAATTGCACGTTTCATGTGTTTATCTTTATTGTTTTTTTGTGGTCACATGGAACATCTATACCATCATTGTTCTATTTTAATAATTTTTGGTTACGGATGTTTCATACGGTAAAGTTAAGCATTTTTAGCCATTGCTTCTTCAATAGCATTTGTAAACAGCTCTGATAGGCTTATGCCTGCACAAGCCGCTTGCTGAGGTAGAATACTTTCCTCGGTAAGCCCCGGAATGGTATTCATTTCTAAAAAGTAAGGAATATCACCTTTAAAAATAAATTCACTTCTAGAAAATCCGTCCATTTTTAGGATCTCATAAATGCTTTTTGCCATTTTTTTCACATTTTCTTCTTGAATTTTAGAAAGACGAGCAGGTGTAATTTCTTCTGATTTCCCCAAATATTTAGCCTCGTAATCAAAAAAATCATTTTCTGAAACAATTTCTGTGATGGGCAAAACCAGCACTTCACCTTTGTAGCGAAGTACACCCACCGAAACTTCCGTTCCGTCCAAAAACGACTCAATAATCAATTCATCGTCATGCTCAAAAGCAATGTCTATTGCCGACTGAAGGTCTTCTATTTGATGTACTTTGGTGATGCCAAAACTACTGCCTGCGCGGTTGGCTTTTACAAAACAAGGCAATCCCACACGATCTAATATGGCTTTGGCATTGACGTTATCGCCCTTGTTTAGTGGGTATGAAATTGCGGTAGGGATGTCATAGGCCTTGAGTACATTAAGGCAATCTCTTTTGTTGAACGTTAGTGCCGCTTGATACATCCCACAGCTTGTATGTGGGATATCCAATAATTCAAAATACGCTTGCATAAATCCATCTTCGCCAGGCGCCCCATGAATGGCATTAAAAACACAGTCAAAATGAATGGTTTTACCATCAATAACGATTGAAAAATCGTTTGTGTTTACCAAAAATTCCTTTCCATCAGCTGCAACATACACCCACTTTTCTTTGGAGATATGGATGCAATAGGCCGTATATAGCTGTTTTGGAAGATGTTGAAAAACTACCTGTCCACTTTTTATAGAAATGGCGGCTTCGCTAGAAAACCCACCCATGATGATGGCAATGTTTTGTGTCATAAATTGAATTTATGCTGTAAAAATATCATTTTTTAGGGATTTCATTTTTTATTTTTAAATAAACTTATACAATCTAAAATATACGAATCAATTTCTCTCAAAAAAATGTTTAGCTTTGCTAAAATTAGACCCATGAATTTTTTAAAGTTTTTATTTAGTAGATCATTAGTCAGACAACTTGGCTTGGCTATTGTGGCTTGTATTATTTTTGCATTTTTAACGCTTAAATGGTTAAAATCCTACACCAACCATGGCGCATTTGTAGAAGTCCCCAATTTGGTCGGTTTATCTCTAAATGATGCTGAAATTACACTAGATAATTTTGATCTTAGAACACAAGTTCAAGATTCGTCCAACTACAACCCAAAATATCCCTCGGGAGCTGTAATAGAACAAGAACCATTGGCCGGGGCCAAAGTCAAAGAAAACAGAAAAATATATTTGATTTTAAACCCTTCAGATTATAGAAATGTGCTGGTGCCCAATGTCATCCGTAATACACTCCGTCAAACACGTCCGACTTTGGAAGCATTGGGCTTTAAAGTAGGCGAATTAATTTATGTGAATGACCTTGGAAAGGATGAGGTCATTGAACTCCGTTTTAGAGGGCGAAAACTTAATCCAGGTGATATGATTAGAAAAACATCAACCATCGATTTGGTTCTTGGAAATGGCATTCGTAGATAAATGGAATATATACCCTCATATTCGGAAGATACAGAAGACCTATTTGAGCATTTTGCTTTTACGGTTGATAAAGGCCAACAACCGCTACGGATTGATAAATATTTGATGAATTTTGTTGAAAACGCAACTCGAAACAAGATTCAAGCGGCTGCAAAATCTGGACATATTTTTGTGAATGGTGCTGCTGTAAAATCAAATTACAAGGTAAAACCAAACGATCAAATTCGTGTATTGTTTGAGCATCCTCCAAACGAGTATTTATTAGTCCCAGAAGATATTCCTTTAGATATTATTTATGAAGATGATGCCTTATTGGTAGTGAATAAACCTGCAGGTATGGTAGTACACCCTGGACATGGTAATTATTCTGGAACATTAATTAATGCCCTTCTTTTTCATTTTGAACATTTGCCCAACAACAGTAGCAATCGTCCTGGACTGGTTCATCGCATCGACAAAGATACAAGTGGGCTTTTGGTTGTTGCTAAAACAGAACACGCTATGACGCATTTGTCGGCACAATTTAAAGCCAAAACAAGTGAACGATCATATACTGCCTTGGTGTGGGGTAATATTGAAGAAGACAAAGGTAGTATAGATGGAAATATAGGTCGCCACCCCAAAAACAGACTTCAAAATACGGTTTTTGAAGGCGATGAAGCCGATAAAGGAAAACCTGCGATTACTCATTTTGAGGTTTTGGAACGTTTGGGTTATGTTACTCTTGTACGATGCAAACTTGAAACAGGTCGTACTCACCAAATTCGGGTACACATGAAACACATTGGCCATACATTGTTTAATGATGAACGCTATGGCGGCGAAAAAATATTGAAAGGTACCACCTTTACCAAATACAAACAATTTGTAGACAATTGTTTTAAAATTTTGCCACGCCAAGCATTACATGCCAAAACTCTGGGTTTTGTTCATCCAAAAACAGAAGCATTTATGTCGTTTTCTTGTGATTTGCCCTCTGATATAGAACACTGCATTCAAAAATGGCGCGACTATGCCAAACACGTTCAATAGAGTGTACCATTTGTTTTGTTGATGATTGTATCAATAAGATTGAGTTCTAGGGTTTTTATCTTCTAAAATTTGTTGTTATTTTTGAAAGACAAACATTATGCGCTATGAAACTTGTTATTTCTCCAGCCAAATCTTTAAATTATGAAAGTGAATTACCTACTGGTTTTAACTCCAAAAGTTGTTTTTTGGAAGAAGCCAAACACTTGAATGGACTTTTAAAAAAGAAATCGCCAAAGGCACTTTCTGATTTGATGCATATTTCAGAAAAACTTGGAGAACTCAATTATAATCGTAATCAAGAGTGGTCTTTGCCATTCACCCCCAACAATGCTCGTCAGGCCATTTATGCGTTTAGTGGTGATGTGTATAAAGGTATAGATGCTTATTCCATTTCAGAAGAAAAATTAGATATTTTACAACATACTGTTCGTGTTATTTCGGGGCTTTATGGTTTGCTAAAACCAATGGATTTGATTCAACCTTATCGTTTGGAAATGGGAACAAAATTCCCTGTTGGAAAGCACAAAAACTTGTATGAATTTTGGCGTCAAAAAGTTACAACTGCACTGAATGATGAAATGCAAGACGGCGAATTGTTAGTTAATCTTGCCAGTCAAGAATATTTTAAAGCTATTGATACCAAAGTTTTAAAATCGCCCTTAGTTCATGTAGATTTTAAAGAATACAAAAATGGCCAATATAAAACCATTGCTATTTTTTCAAAACTAGCACGTGGACTAATGACCCGTCATATTGTAGAAACCAATGCACAAACGGTAGATGATCTCAAAACATTTAACGCAGAGCGTTATGCTTTTGATGCCAATTTATCCACAGAAAATAAATTGGTATTTACACGCTAAGGTTTAAAGCGAATTGGTACTTCAAATTGATGTGATTCTCCAGCTTCATCACCACTTCCATCTCCTTGATTGTTATGGATAATTAGTGTTCCTTT
This sequence comes from Aeromicrobium sp., assembly GCA_964219345.1. Classification (GTDB taxonomy): domain Bacteria; phylum Bacteroidota; class Bacteroidia; order Flavobacteriales; family Flavobacteriaceae; genus UBA3537. Next base: position 81,754 of record CAXPPN010000024.1, read on the forward strand.
TTCTACTTCTTTTGCATCAAATACTATAGTTGTTTTAAATTGTACAGGTCCAGACTTCATCCATTCTTCAGTAGCTGACATAATGCCGTAGGCCATTTCTTTTCCATCAGAATCGATGAGTTGAATAATTCCCAATTCACCTTCATGTGCACTCCAAACCCCAATAGAGTTTATATTTATCGTTAAAGGTGAAGTTATAAAATCATATGGATTTACACTGATTGTTGGCCGCAACGGGGTATTGGTTTTACAATTGAAAATAAAGGAAAAAATATGAGAATAAATAGTTTTAATTTCATAGTAATATGATTTGGGTTGCCTCAAAATTACTAAAATTACTTCAAAATATCATCAATAAATTCATCAATATGTTCTACACCTCTATGGGTCAAATGCTTAATAAATGCACTTCCAATAATAGCGCCTTTGGCGTAGGTTGTGGCCTGCAAAAAGGTCTCTTTATTGGAAATTCCAAAACCTACAATTTGTGGGTTTTTTAAGTTTAAATCTGAAATGCGTTTAAAATAGTTTTGTTGAATATCACCAAACCCACTTTTTGCACCTGTTGTACTTGCACTACTTACCATATAAATAAAGCCCTCTGAAATGGTGTCTATATAACGGATTCTTTCATCAGAAGTTTGTGGCGTAATCAGAAAAATATTTAAAAGTTCATATTTTTCAAAAATTTCTTTGTACTGTTCGTGATAGACGTCTGCTGGGAGATCAGGGATGATAAAACCGTCTATACCAATTTCTTTGCATTTTCGACAAAATGCCTCTACACCATATTGCAACATGGGGTTAAAATAGCCCATCAAAATCAAAGGAATAGAAACAGATTTTCGAATGTCTTTAAGTTGCTCAAAAATCAATTCTGTGTGCATTCCATTTTTTAGTGCTTGTGTTGAGCTTTCTTGAATGGTTGGCCCATCGGCCAAAGGATCACTAAAAGGGAGTCCAATTTCAATTATATCGACACCACTGTTTTCTAATTTTTTTATAATTTCAACAGTATCATTAAGTGCTGGGTACCCTGCAGAAAAATATATGGAAAGCAGTTTCTTATCTTCTTTTAATTTCTTTTGAATTCTGTTCATCGAGCTTATAATTTAAAATAATCAATATATGTGTTGAGGTCTTTGTCTCCACGTCCTGATAGACACACCACAACAATATCATTAGGTTTAAAGGCTTTGTTTTCAAAAATGGCAAAGGCATGAGCGGTTTCTATTGCAGGAATAATGCCCTCCAATTGCGACAGGGTTAGTCCAGCCGTCATGGCTTCGTCGTCTGTAACGGGAATAAATTCCGCCCGTTTTGAAGTATATAAATGCGCATGCATCGGACCAACACCAGGGTAGTCTAAACCTGCTGAGATAGAATAGGGTTCTGTAATTTGCCCATCTTTTGTTTGCATCAAAAGCGTTTTACTTCCGTGAATAATGCCTTCTTTTCCTAAAATTGAAGTGGCAGCACTTTCGCCAGTTTCAACACCCTTTCCAGCGGCCTCTACTGCAATAAGCCCCACACGTTCATCATCCAAAAAATGATAATAAGCACCAGCAGCATTGCTACCACCACCAACACATGCCACCACATAATCTGGATTTTCAGTACCTTCGGCCACGTTCAATTGCCATTTGATTTCTTCTGAAACAACCGATTGAAAACGCGATACCATATCGGGGTAGGGATGAGGTCCCACCGCACTTCCAATAATGTAATGTGTGTCTTCTGGATTATTAATCCAATCTCTAATCGCTTCATTTGTGGCATCTTTTAGAGTACGACTTCCCGAAGTTGCTGGGCGAACTTCTGCACCTAACATTTTCATTCGCGCAACATTTGGCGCTTGACGTGCAATGTCAATTTCACCCATATAAACAATACATTCTAACCCTGCCAAAGCGCATACTGTAGCGGTGGCTACTCCATGTTGACCAGCACCAGTTTCTGCGATAATTCGTGTCTTTCCAAGGCGTTTGGCCATCAAAATTTGTCCAATTGTATTGTTGACTTTATGGGCTCCAGTGTGACACAAATCCTCTCGTTTGAAATATATTTTTGTATTGTATTTTTTAGAAAAACGCTTTGCAAAATAAAGTGGTGTAGGTCGACCAACATAATCTTTTAAGAGTTGCTCAAATTCTGATTTGAAATCTGGCTCAGCCATGATGCTCAAATATTTTTGTTGTAATTCCTCAATATTTGGGTAGAGCATTTCTGGAATAAATGCCCCTCCAAATTGACCGTAATATCCTTTTTTGTCCACGTGATAACTCATAGTCTTTCAATAAATTTTTTAAGTTTAATACTATCTTTTAAAGCAGGTTTTATTTCAAATTTACTATTGACATCAATAGCATAGCATTGCTTTGCAGCAACACTATTTTTAAATTCATTTAGGGTTTCAATTTCTTCTAATCCAATTCCACCACTTAAAAAATAGGGTGTTTTTGAATCGTAATTTTTTAAAATACTCCAATCAAAACAGTAGCCATTGCCACCAGGATTTGGACCTTTTGTATCAAATAAGAAATAATCAACATGGTCTTCAAAGGGCTTTAATTTTTTAAAGTTGAAGTTGTTTTTAACAGAAAATACTTTTATAATTTCTATATTTTTAGTTCTAATTTTTTTACAGAATTCTGCAGTTTCATCGCCGTGGAGCTGTACCACGTTTAGACCAAATTTATTAATGGTGTTTGTGATTGTATAAATGGATGCATTGACAAAAACTCCAACTTTTTTTATGTTTTTTGGTATTTCGGAGATAGATTCTGAAACAAAACGTGGAGATTTTTCATAAAATATAAAACCTATATAATCAGGTTTGAGGGCAGAGACCTTCAAAATATTGTCTTGATATTTCATGCCGCATACTTTCAGTTTCATGCTTCTAGGGTTTTTATAAATTTTGTTGCACTTTTACCTGGATCATTTGTTTTCATAAAATTTTCACCAATCAAAAATCCCTGAAAACCAAAGGGTTGTAGTGCTTTTATGGCTTCAGTAGAGCTGATGCCGCTTTCAGATACTTTTATAAATTCATTTGGAATGGAGTGGCTCAAATCTTTACTGTGTTTCAAATCCACTTCAAAAGTTTTTAGATTTCTATTGTTGACCCCAATCATGTCCAAACTTGGCATTAGTGCTTTTTGCAATTCTTCATCATTATGAATTTCCAAAAGAATTTCTAAGTTTAATTGCTTAGCAATTTTTGATAGGTTTTCAATTTCATTTCTTGTCAGCACCGCAGCAATGAGTAAAATAACATCTGCACCATAGGCTTTTGCTTCAAAAATTTGATAAGGATCAATAATGAAATCTTTTCGTAAAAGTGGCAAATTGCAACTTGCACGTGCCAAGAGTAAGTCTTCTAAATTTCCTCCAAAATATTTGGTGTCTGTAAGTACAGACATTCCACAAACTCCAGCAGTTTGATAGCCTTTGGCTACGTCCTGAATATTTAAACTTTGATTAATGACAGCTTTTGACGGCGATCGACGTTTGTGCTCTGCAATAATTCCAGATTTACTTTCTAACAGTCGTTTTTTTAGTGAGTTTTTTGGTCTATCAAAAAGAATGGATTGCTCCAATTGAGCTATAGGTATTATTGATTTTTTGAGCTCAACTTCCTTTATTTTATCTGCAATAATGCGTTCTAATATACTCATGTTAAACTGCAATTAATTGGTTTAAACATTTCTTGGCTTTGCCGCTCAACAGACTTTCTTTTGCCATTTCAAAACCATCTTCATGCGATATTTGTTTCGCAGTCGCAATGGCCAATCCTGCATTAGCGCAAACCACATTATTTTGTGCTTCTGTGCCATTACCAGAAATAATTTTTTCAAAAATTTTAGTTGCTTCTTCAACGGTGTTTCCCCCAAAAATAGCGTTAGGGGTTATATTTTTGAGCCCTAAGCTGTTTGGAGAAAACATCAATTCTGAATGGTTTGAAGCAATTTTTGCATTGTTTGTTAGTGACAATTCATCGTAACCCCCTAAGTCATGAACAATACTGTAATTTTTGTCAGTTTGTTGATACAAATAATTGTAAAGGCGTAATAATTCAAGATTAAAAACCCCTACCATTTGATGCTTTGGAAATGATGGATTGACCATTGGTCCCAACATATTAAAAAACGTTTTGATACCCAATGCTTTTCGAATTGGTGCAACGTTTTTCATTGCTGGATGAAATAGAGGTGCGTGTAGTACACAAATGTTTGCCGTTTCAATGGCACGTTTGAGGTGGTTTGCATCATTTGAAAAGGTAATACCTATAGCTTCCAATACATTGGAAGATCCGCAGGCCGATGAAACACCATAGTTACCATGTTTAGCTACAGCCACACCAGCTCCAGCAGTTACAAAAGAAGATAATGTAGAAATATTGAATGTATTTTTCCCATCTCCTCCAGTGCCACACAAATCAATAGGGTTATAGTCTTTCAAATCTACCGCAATACAAAGTTCTAGCAAAGCGTCTCGAAATCCTTGAAGTTCTGCTACAGTTATGCTTCGCATCATATAGACTGTAAGAAAAGATGCAATTTGTGCCTGATTATAATCGCCTTTGGAGATGCTAATTAAAATTTGCTTCGCTTCATTGGCGCTTATGCTTTCGTGGTTTATAAGTCGATTTAAAAGTACTTTCATAACTTATGAATTAATCCAATTTTTTAGCATTGTTTTTCCGTTGGGTGTTAATACAGATTCTGGATGAAACTGAACTCCTTTGACATCAAATTCTTTGTGGCGAAGTGCCATAATTTGTTGGTTTTCATCAACACTTGTAATTTCTAAACATGTTGGAAGCTCGCCTTTTACAACCCAAGAGTGATAACGTCCAACATCAATGGCTGGAGGTAATCCCTTAAACAGAATTTCGTCTTTAGAAGTGATGTTTACTTTAGTCTGAATACCATGATAAACGGTGTCTAAGTTTTCAAGTGTTGCCCCAAATACTTCGCCAATGGCCTGCATTCCAAGACATACACCTAAGATACTTTTTGTAGAAGCATAGGTTTTAATAATGGATTTTAAAAGGCCTGCTTCATCTGGAATTCCTGGTCCAGGAGAGAGAACAATTTTTTCAAATGGCTCTACATCTTCCAATTGAAGTTGATCGTTTCGAACAACGCTAACTTCGCAATTCAAATCTTGCAAATAATGAACCAAATTATAGGTAAAACTATCGTAATTATCAATAACTAAAATATTTTTCATGCTAAATGTTTTCTGCAAGTTTAATGGCTTTTGTAAGTGCCCCAAGTTTGTTATATACTTCTTGTAATTCGTTGTCAGAGTTCGATTTTGATACGATTCCAGCTCCTGCTTGCCAATGCAATTGTTGATTTTTGCTCAAAAATGTTCGAATCATAATCGCGTGATTATAATTGCCCTTAAAATCCATAAACCCAATAGCACCACCATAAAACCCACGACTAGTTTTTTCGTATTTTTCAATAAGCTCCATAGCTTTATATTTTGGTGCTCCCGATAGTGTTCCAGCGGGAAAAGTGTCAGCTACAATTTGAATGGTTGATGTTTTTTCTCGTACTGTTCCAATGACTTTACTTACTAAATGTATCACATGCGAAAAAAATTGTATTTCTCTATAATTTTCAACAGTTACATCTGTACAATGCCTACTGAGGTCGTTTCTAGCCAAGTCAACTAGCATCACATGTTCACTGTTTTCCTTTTCATCTTTTACTAATTTTTGCGCCAATTCAGTGTCTTTCATATCATCTCCTGTACGAGCAAAAGTTCCTGCAATGGGGTGAATTTCTGCTTTTTTGTTTTTTACAACAAGTTGTGCCTCTGGTGAGCTTCCAAAAATTTTGAAATTTCCATAATCGAAATAAAACAAATAGGGAGATGGGTTAATGCTACGCAAGGCGCGGTAGACATTAAAATCATCACCTTTGAAATCTTGTTGAAATTTTCTTGATAATACCAACTGAAAAACATCACCACGCTGACAATGTGTTTTTGCAATTTCTACATGTTTTTTAAACTCTTCATCGGATAGGTTTGAATCAATTTTATTGATGGTTTCAAAATCATATAATGCAAAACGATCCATTGTAATGATATGATGTAATTCATTTATATTGCTTTCTTTTTCATAACAATGAGAAAAAATATAAGCTTCATTTTTGAAGTGATTAACAGCAATAATGTTCTGATAAACAGCATATTGTATTTCAGGGATTTCTATAGAATTTTCTTTGGATGCGATATCAATGGTTTCAAAATACTTTACCGCATCATATGAAGTATATCCAAAAAGACCATTGTTTATAAACTTGAAATCTTCATCATTTTCTATTTCAAATTGTGTTGTAAATTGATTTATTTCGCTAGTAACTTCATTGTTTTCAACCCTGTAACTTTCTTTCGTTGAATCGGGAAACACTTTTGTTAAAGTATTTCCATGAATTTTGATAGAGGCCATTGGGTTGCAACATATATAAGAAAAACTATTATCATTTCCGTGATAGTCACTACTTTCTAAGAGCATGCTATTTGGAAATTTATCCCTTATTTTCAAATAAATACTTACTGGCGAGAGTGTATCTGCTAGTATTTTTTTGTAATGCGTCTTTATTTTGTATGTTTTTTTCATCATAAAAAAAAGGCTTGTCGTGAAAGACAAGCCTTGATATTTTAATATACGAGGTGATTCACGACTTTTGAGATCGAGTTGTCCACCACCATGTATTTTGATTTTTTCTATTCATTTTGAAATTCAAATATAAGTTACTTTTCTTAGTCTACAAATATTTTTTTAATTAAAATGATAGATTAACGTTAAGGTCAAATTCGTCATAAATAGCACGATCTTTTAAGTCATCAAAAAAGCTAGCAGATCCATATTTTATGTCATACTTAGTGCGATCAATTTTCAAATCAGCAATAGCAGAATTTTCTAAAACTTGCATCTTGAATTTCACTTTGTTTGTAATACCTTTGATTGTTAAATCAGCGTTTACTATATAATTTGTACCGTTTTGTTTAAGTGAAGTAAAAACCAAACTTGCTGTTTTATGCTTTTCAACACCAAAGAAATCATCATCCTTTAGGTGTCCATCTAACTTCTTTTTGTAATCGCCTTCTAAATCTGTAGTATTTATTGTGCTCATATCAATGACGAATTTTCCACCAACAAGCACGTTATTTTTAAAAGTAAGTGATCCTTTTTTTATCATTATAGTGCCTTCATGCTGTCCTGTAACTTTGTAGCCAGTCCATTTTACAACACTACTTTCTGTATTGACTTCTTTAGTGATTTGAGTTGTAAATGCGAAAAGTGTTAAAGAAATAAAAGCAACAAAAAATAGTTTAAATAATCTCATAGTTTTGAATTTAATGTGTGATTTACAAAGTTCTAAATTTAATTTTAAAAATTGTAATTTAGCGCTTAATATTTTGTTAATTTTTGATGAGATCATTCATATATTTTATTCTAACATTATTTGTTTTAGGTTGTTCACCTAACCAGAACAAACTTGAAGTGTATGATTTTCAGGGTATTAAAAAATTTTTACATCAAAAGAACAACAAAACTTATGTTATAAATTTCTGGGCTACCTGGTGTGCGCCTTGCATAAAAGAATTGCCTTATTTTGAGCAAATTCAAGAAAAATATAAAAAAGATGTAGAGGTTATCCTAATTAGTTTGGATTTTCCAAGTCAGTATGAAACCAAATTAATTCCTTTTTTTGAAAAAGGACAATTAAAATCTAAAGTTATCGTTTTGGATGATGTAGATATGAATTCTTGGATTCCAAAAATTGACTCAAATTGGGATGGTGCCATTCCGGTAACATTGATTTACAATAGTAAAAACCGTCAATTTTATCCACAATCATTTACCTATGATGAATTAGCTATCGAAGTAGAAAAATTTTTAAAATAAGACAATGAAAAACCTCAAGTTATTTTTTTTAACATTATTATTATCAACAACACTTTCAGCACAAAACGGCTATAATATTGGCGATGTTGCAACAGATTTTAAACTTGAAAATATTGATGGTAATTTTATTTCACTTTCTAATTTTTCAGAAGCAAAGGGTTTTATTTTAATATTTACATGTAATACTTGCCCCTATGCAGTTGCATATGAAGATCGAATAGAGGCCTTAAATAAAAAATATGCCCCAATGGGCTATCCAGTGATTGGTATAATGCCAAATAACACAAAAATTAAACCTGGTGATTCATTGGAAGCTATGAAAAAGCGCGCAATAGAAAAAGGCTTTACTTTTCCATATTTAATTGATAGAGAGCAATCCATTTTTCCACAATACGGTGCTACAAAAACACCTCATGTTTATATATTACAAAAGTCAAATACTAAAAATATCATTCGCTACATAGGTGCAATTGACGATAATTATAAGAGCGTTTCAATGGTAAAAGTAAAGTATGTAGAAAATGCAGTAGAAGAATTGCTGATTGGCAAAGAGGTTACTGTTGCAAAAACAAAAGCTATAGGATGCTCTATTAAAATTTAAAATTAATTTACTCAAATAATGAAAAACTTAACACAAAAGCAGTGGTATGATGAACTTTCTAAGACTACAAACTCCAAAATACTAGATGTTCGTACAGAACTAGAAGTGGATGAAGGGAAAATTCCCAACTCTTTTAACCTTGACATTTACAAAGGACAAGCGTTTATTGATGAACTCGAAAAATTAGATAAAACCCTGCATTATTTTGTGTATTGCAAGGCTGGAGGTCGTAGTGCCCAAGCTTGCGCAGTAATGCAACAATTGGGATTTGAAAACACATACAATCTAGAAGGTGGTTTTTCGCAATGGACAGGTGAAGTGGACTACTAAAAATTTAAAATATATGAAAACACACACTTTATTATTAACATTTTGTATCTGTTTTTTATTTAATTGCAAAGAAAGCAAGTCTCAAAGCCTAAAGCTCATTACTGTAGAAGAAATGCAAGAACTTGTAAACTTGGATGGCATGCAATTGGTTGATGTGCGTACACCCTCAGAATTTGTTGAGGGTCATGTACCAAATGCACAAAATATTGATTTTTGGGATGCAAATTTTGATGCGAATATTGAAAAATTAGATAAATCCAAACCAATAATAGTTTATTGTAAATCAGGCGGTCGAAGTGCCAAATGTGCATCAAAACTAGCGGCTAAAGGTTTTGAAAAAATATATGACCTAAAAGGAGGCTTTTCACAATGGAAATTTGAAGGAAAGGAAATTCAAAAATAACTTAGCTCCACAAGGGACTTGGATACTTTTTTGCTTCGGTCAACTGAGCTAAAGTATTCACGGCTACCTCTTTATCTTCATAATAGGTCACACCAAACCATTGACTTTTTGTGTTAATAACTTCAACAGAAATATGACCATTTTGCATCATTTCTTGAGCCACAAAAGGTAGGTATATTTCATTTTTCTCATGATTATCAGTATTTGACAAAAAGGCTTCAAAATATGGACCTGTGTAATCGAAAATTTTTGGCGTACAAATCCAAAAATTCATAGATACAGTTGCATTTGAATCTAAAGTTATTCCAGAATCTTGATCTTTAATAACACCATTACTTTTAGAAATCTTGGTGCGTTCAATAATTGAGTTTAAGCTATTATTTTTTACAGTACAAACTCCCCTGGACACAGAACCAAATTCCGATAATGTATCCTTAAGTTGATATCCAACTAGAGCAAAAATAGCATTGTTTTTTTGATTTTGAATAAAATTTGCTGCTCCCTCAAATGCTTCTCGGCCATAATAGTCGTCAGCGTTGATAATCACAAAAGGAGTTTTGATAACATGTCTTGCTGTCCAAACCGCATGAGCAGTTCCCCATGGTTTTTTTCTTTCTTTCGAAATCTCTATCCCATCTGGAATATCTTCAATCTTTTGAACAAGAACATCTAATTGTATAGCAGTTCCAATGCGTTTTGAAAGATGTTGTCTAAGAAATTCTTGATTTTCTTGTTTGGTAATGACTACAATATGGTTAAACCCATTTTTTAAGGCATCAAAAATGCTAAATTCCATCAAAAATTCTCCTGCAGGCCCAAGATCATCGAACTGTTTTAGTTTTCCATAGCGACTCCCGCTTCCAGCGGCCATAAGTAGTAATGTCATTGTCATTGATTTAATTGTTGCAAAAATAGAATTTTTCAATCAATACAATTATTTATTTTGTAAATTTGTCACCAAACCAGATTAACTTTTTTATGTTTAAATTGAATTGCACCAAGCTGTTTTTGGTAATTTTTATTGCATTTAACTTTATAACAGCTCAAACCCCAGATTACTATTCATCCATAGATTTTTCTCAACAAGGTAATGCTTTAAAAACTCAACTTTCAAACCTAATAATCGACACACACATCACAGATATTCCCTACACTTCGTCAAGTACAGATACATGGGACATTCTAAGAATTAGTGATTTAGAAAATCCAAATTCTGAAAACGTGTTACTAATATATGGGTTTGATGACAATGATGGAACTTATATAACGGATCGAACTCGAAATGCTTTTGATACTTGTCATTCAAGCTCTTGTTTAGGACTATGGAATAGAGAGCATGTCTTTGCAAAATCATTAGCAAACCCAAGTTTGATTACTAATGAACCAGGTTCTGGAACAGATGCCCACAATCTTCGTGCAGCGGATTCACAAAAAAATACACAACGTAGCAATCGGTTATTTATTGATGATTCAGGAGAGGATTCAAAAATCGTAAATGGAGATTATTTTTTTCCTGGCGATGAATGGAAAGGCGATGTTGCAAGAATAATTATGTACATGTATTTACGCTATCCCTCACAGTGCCAAGCCATAGATTCTGCAACAGGTAGTGTCAATTATTCTCCTAATGGCGACATGCCAGATGTGTTTTTGGAGTGGAACGAGGAAGATCCTGTTTCAGCTTTAGAACTTACAAGAAATGATGTAATTTCTTCTTATCAAGGTAATAGAAACCCTTTTATTGATAACCCCTACTTGGCGACACTGATTTGGAATGGTCCAGCCGCAGTTGATTCTTGGGGAACGCTTTCTACTACAGTTGAAAATGAAGTCTCTATCCATATCTCACCAACCATTACCAATAGAACCATTACTATAAGTGGATTAGATGATATTGAATTTAAATTACTAATATACAGTCAATTGGGACAAAAAATGATATATTCCAGTACATCCAAAACAATAGATGTTTCAAGTTTTCCTTCTGGGCTATATATTCTAAATTTGGAAACCACCAAAGGCAATTATCAGTCAAAGTTTATCGTCAAATAGATTTAGTTACTCCTTCTACTAAATGTACCAAAAATGTACTAATTTTTTACAGAATTTAATTTACTTTTATTGAATTATATTTCAACAGGGATGTTTTTAAGAATTCAAATAATTGTTTTAATATTTTTAGTTTCAAAATTGGCAGTCGCCCAAAAAATTTTCAGTGTAGACTATGCGAGTCAGGCTGATATCAAAGTATTTGTTGTTGATTATCAAAGTCAAGCTGATCTTAATGTTTACAAAGTAGATTATCAAAGTCAAGCAAAAGGCAATCAAGGATTATGGTATTTTGTTGACTATAAAAGCCAGTCAGATAAAACAATTTTTTTTGTTGACTACAAAAGCCAAGCAGATTTGTTGATATATTTTGTTGATTATCAAAGTCAAGCCAAATGGAATGAAAAATCTAAAATGTATTTGATTTATTAAATTCTGTTAATTATTTTTTTATTATTTTTAAACAAATCAAACTTACATGCGATCTCTACTTTATTGCAGATTCAAAACCGTTAATACAAATAACCAAATGAAATTAAAATCACTTGTATTATTATTTTTTTCATTCTGTTGGTTAGGTTTTTCTCAACAAGATGTAGCTGAAATCGAATTTATTGGATTTGATTCAACATCCAATTATGCTCCCGGCTCTGGAGTTTCTGTTCATATAAATCCAATTGGTATTTACAGGATGGATGATCCTGGTGGACTGGGTACTGATGTTTCTGATAATAATAAATTTTTATTAGAGCTGAGTGATAGTTCTGGAAATTTTGGAGGTAACATTTTAACTGAGATTTATGACTTTTATGTGCCATTGATTAATGGTGTTATCCCTGCAGATACCCCTCCTGGAAGTAATTACAGGTTAAGGGTTGTAGCTAGCCAGGGATTCGTTTCAACAGGTGTTTATAATTCAATTGAATCAAATCCGTCATCTCCTTTTACAATATCCGCAGGTTCTTTTGTTGACTACGTAGACATTAGTTCAGGAATTTCTTCCATAAGTAACAATTTTTTCCATTGTATTGATGGAGATGGTTATAATGTTAGCTCAAATTCAGCTACTCCATATGCTGGGAGTTTGAATAGAAGTTATGGTGCACTAACAACAGATACAAATGTTAATCCGTCAACAGTTCCAGATTTTAACTTTGAGGCTAACACAGGCAGTAATTATTCGGCCTATTTATTTGATATTACAAACGGAGGAGTTTATTCACAATCTTTGTCCATTGATAATATTGGGTTTGGCATTTCTAGAGTAACTGTTTCCGATGAGCTAAATAATAACGGGTTGCCAATAGGTACGTACAATTTAGAAATTAAAGAAACTAATTCAGATGGAATATCTTCTGTTTACTCTGTTATTTTTCTTTGGCATAGTAATAACACTAACTTAGGGAATACAACTTCAGAAACGATATGTTTAGGCGAACAGGTTATTTTTTCAATTGATAATACTAGTGCGGGCATCGCAAGGAATTATGTTAGCTCATATTACAGTTTTAATTTTGGTGATAACTCCCCAATAGAATATTTCACTCACGCGGAATTGATGCATAACAGCGAAGTTGAGCATATTTACGGACAAGTTTCTTGTGAAAGTAGTCAAGGGGAGTCGGGGTCAAATTTCATTATAGAAAAACAGTTGTTCAACAAGTTTAGAACAAGTTCTTCGGAAAGTTGTGATGATTTTTCGATCAATGGTTTAGGGGCAATCAAAGAAGTTAATGTTAGTGATGGGCCTGAAGCGAGCTTCACTGTGTCAGACGAGCAATGTGAAACATCTCCTATTATAGCAACAAATACTTCAACTCTTGGGCAATGGGGTCTTGCAGGAACTTGTTTAGATGATGCTTTTTTTGATTGGTATGTAAAAGAGCCAGGTAGCTCAGATTTTATTCTTGTAAATTCTATTCCACAGCTTGAATCTTGGTTAGTAGGCGATGATTTAGTAATTCCAGCATCAAATGTTACTGCTGGCTGTTGGGAGATTTATTTAATTGCATACAATGAAGATCTTTGTCAAATTCAATCCCAAACTCCAACACAAACAGTAAGTGTTCAATCCTCGAATATAGAGGCTAATTTCCAGTTTTTAGATAATGAAGGGAATGCCATCCCAGAGCCAATTGAAATATGTATATTAGATACAGTTAATTTTGATAATCTAACTAATACACTTAGTATTGATTGTCAAAATGATAGTTTTTTATGGTCTATTTCTCCAGTTTCTAGCACTGCTTATCAATTTGTAAATAACACCGACGAAGATTCTATCAGTCCAGATGTGATTTTTAATGAGCCAGGTACATATCAAGTTACCCTTAATGCAAGTAATAATTGCGACCAAGATTCAATTACCAAACCTATTACAGTTTTAGATGTTCCAACGGTAGACTTTATACCATCATCTCTAGACATCTGTGAGACTATTAATGAAAATACTGATTGTTATACTTTAGACTTTAGTGACCCTTTACTTTCTCCAACATACAATTTTAATTCTAGCCAAGATCCACTTTACAATTGGACAATTTCTGGAGGTGTATTAGGTGTTGATTACACTTTTGAAAATGGAACTAGCCAAGATTCAAAATACCCGATTATTAAGTTTTGTACTTTTGGCATCTATCAGTTGACAGTCTCTGTCAATGGAGTTTCCTGCCCTGGTTCTGATAATTCTACTTTTACATTTACCTACGAACAAACCCCGATTATTGAAAATAATAATTTGTTGCAAGAATTATGTTCTGGTGATCAGACTCAAGAAGTGGTTTATAATTCTGATATGCCGTCAGCTACATATTCGTACACCATAACAGCAGATGCTGAGATAAGTGGTTACGAAGGCATAGACTTTAGTAATGGAATTCCAATAATGACTTTGATAAATTCTCCACCATCGAATGTTACCAACAATCTCACAATCACTGTTACTCCAACTGTTGGTAATTGTACAGGGAATCCAACAGATTTTATTTTTACTGTGAATCCCACTCCAGTGATACCAAATCAAACTACAGCAATATGTTCAGAAGAGACTTTTGTGATAAATCCAACAAATGCTCCGCCAAATACTATTGTTCCATCTGGAACAACTTATGTTTGGACTGTTGCAGATAATGCTAATGTGACAGGTGATACATCAGAGTCATCTCCTCAGACTGCAATTAGTCAACAATTAATAAATACTACAAATACAGTTCAGACAGTTATATATACTGTTATTCCAACATCTGGCACAGATGGATTGTGTGAGGGTGATCCATTTACAGTAACGGTTGATGTCAATCCAAAACCAAGCATAGAAGATATAACCCTGCCTGCAATATGTTCTGGAAATAGTTTTAGTGAAACGCCAACAAACGGAGGGGGAGTAAGCGGTGCAGACATTGTTCCATCGGGGACTACCTACACTTGGACTGTAGTTGATTCAAGTGGAGAGGTGATTGGTGATTCAGATCAATCAACGCCTCAAACGAGTATAGGTCAAACTCTAACAAATACTTCAAATATTCCACAGACAGTGGTTTATACAGTTGTACCTACTTCAGGTGTTCAGGGCAATTGTGAGGGTGATCCATTTACAATTACAGTTGTGGTGAATCCAGAGCCAATAATGGATAATGTTTTAAATCAAACAATTTGTGGTGGTACTGCTTTTGCTACACCTATATATAATTCTGATGTTTCTGGAGTAACATACTCATGGGAGCTTACATCCACCAATATACCTGCTGAAATTTCGGGCTATCCATCTCCAAACGGAACTGGAGAGCTTACAGGCTCAGTGATTCAAAATTCTGGGGATACTACATTTACATTGACTTATAATTTAAGTGTATTTTATGATGGATGTTTAGGAAATACAGTCCCCTTTTCTGTGACTGTAGACCCAGCACCAACAGTAATTTTTGATATTTCTAATCAGGGAGTTTGTAATGGTTATACGTCAATTCCTGTTAATTTATCATCACCAACTAATAATGTAAATATTTCCTGGAGTATAGATCCAACACTATACCCAGATGTTTCTGGAATAACACAAACTAGTGGTACAACTGAAATACCTTCATTTACTCTGACAAACACTTCTAATCCACCAACCCCAATAAATTTAGTGTTTACTACACAAGCTCAAACGGGTTCAACTGCAGGCTGTAATGGAGAAGTGGTTGAATATATAATTACAGTTAATCCTCCGGCTCAAGTCAACCAGCCAGATGATCAGGTGGTTTGCAATGGCGCTTCTACAGATGTTATTAACTTTACTTCAATTAATCTCGGGAATATTGGTGGTAGTCAAACCACACCAAGTGGTGTTGATACTATATTTCTAACATTTAATCAAGGGTATTTAGGTACAGTTGGTTCAAATACTAATCAATCGAATAATATTTTAACATTTGAAACTTTAGGTATTCTTAATATTAGCTTTACACAAGAAGATACTGATGGAAATGGTTTATTTGATTTAGATCAAGGTAACGATATTTCAGGAATTGTTACTATTAATTTTACTGACGGCAGTTCAGAAACTTTTGGTGCTATAATCAATTTTAGAGAGAATGTACAAAACAATGAATTGGAGGTAATTGGTTTTGTTTTTGATGACTTGGTAAATTATTCCTTTAATTATGGCAATAACCAAACTTATACAATAGCTGGCGGGACGACTCCAAACGTTAGTACATTGATAGGGTTAGCGGTTTATGATGCATCTGTTCAGTTTATTGATAATGAAGACCGAACTTCCAATGCAGCCACTGCTCAGACTTTAGATGATTTAAATAGTTATTTGATTTCAGTTTCAGAATTTTCAGGGACTTCTTCATATTCATGGGTAAATGATACATCCTCTATTGGACTTGCAGCTAGCGGAAATGGACCAATTGATAGCTTTATAGCGGAAAATCTTCTCAATGATCCTGTAGTGGCAACAATAACAGTTACTCCCTATTTTGAAAGCGCAGGTGTAAGCTGTCCAGGAACTCCTGTAGATTTTACAATTACTGTAAATCCAACACCTGAAATTACTAACCCAGAATCAAGTCAAACTATTTGTTCAGATGGGAATACTTCAGTTGTCACATGGCAAAGTTCCATCACTAACGGCGAACCAACAACCTTTGTTTGGAATTTTGTTTCTGCCAACGCTGGACTCACGGGACATTTAACGGGCTCTGGCAGTGGTGATTTACCGTTGATGACAATTAACAATACTGGCAATGATATTGAGGAAGTGGTTTATGAAGTTATTCCAACTGCATATGGATGTGAGGGTACACCTTTTATTTATACAATTTATGTAAATCCTGATGTAGAAATTGCAAATAGCGAAACAAACCAAACGCTATGTTCTGAGGACACATCATCTGAAGTTATTTGGACACTTACCAACCCCGCATTAGAAACATCAACAACATTTGATTGGGCGCTACAAACAGCCACTGTCCCATCTGGTACAATAGGTCTAATTTCTAATGGTCAAGGAAACTTGCCTATTATGGATATAACCATAACCTCAACGACCTCCGCGGCCATTGAATATGTAATAACCCCTGTTTTTGATGATTGCCCAGGAACACCTTTTACCTATACATTAAATATCGATCCGCGACCGATAATGGATGCAATTACTCCTCAAATAATTTGTAGTGAAACAGCATTTGATGCCCCAATACTCAATAGTGATGTTTCAGGAACTGTTTTTGATTGGGAACTATTAAATACTTCATCCATTCCATCTACAATTACAGGATATCCTACAGATAATACTCAACTTTTTTCAAGTTCATCAATAACTAACAATGGAACAGATCCATTTACTCTAGAATACCAATTCACTCCGAGTTTTAATGGTTGTGATGGTGATTCTCAAGTCTTTAGCATTACAATAAATCCAAGCCCTGTAACTGAACTAGATTTAGATGCTCAAGAAATTTGTTCGGGTGGAACATCTTTACCATTTATTGCATCTTCTCTTACTCAAAATGTTACGTTTTCATGGGAAATTACTAGTGATATTTCTGGATTAAGTGGTATCACTACAACATCTGGTACTGTAAATTCCTCTAACGAAATTCCAAGCCTTTCAGCTTCAATAATAAATGGATCAACATCAATAGATATTGTTATTGAAGTTGTGGCAACAACAGAAAATATTATTTGCGATGGTCCACCAACGCTTCATACAATTACAGTTGTACAAGATCCAGTTGCTATTATTTCATCGGATCCACCACCTATTTGCGTTGGCGGAACAATTGATCCTATTACAACAACCTACACTGGAGGTACAGGGACACCAAGTTATCAGTGGTACGATAATAGTACAGGTATTCTTCAACCGATTATGGGAGAAAATTCTAGCAGTTATGATCCTGGTATTATGGATACAGCTGGTACATTCTCCTTTCTTGTTGTCATTCAATTTTTGGATTCAACAACTGGTTGTAATCAAACATCAAGTGATTTGGCTACTGTTGAGGTTGTAAATGATCCTGTTTTAGTCAATCCATTACCAACCCAAACGATTTGTGAGAATACTACACCAGAAGATTTAGTGAGTTCAGCCAGTGGAGGTACTGGAACTTATACATTTGAATGGTTTGAAAGCTCAAACCCAACTATTGTACTCAGCTCAGATACAAATGTTACAAGTTCAACTTTTACACCACCAACGGATGTTGTAGGAACATTTAATTATTATGTTGTTGTCACTACAGAGGCATCGGGATGTGAAACCACGAGTTCAATTTCTGAGGTTATTGTCAATGAGGGGG
>CAXPPN010000025.1:0-243566 GCA_964219345.1 Aeromicrobium sp.
AAAAATATTTCAAAGTATTAGTCCAAGTTTGATACATCTTAGCGCAGTAGCTTTGGAACAAAGCGTGTTGAGAAAACAACTAAAAGCCAATGTCTGTCAAATGTCTGTCAGTTTTTAGTACATTTGAGGTGTTCTTTAAGATGTTTAAAATGAAAGTCGTGAAGTGCTTTTAGGTGCTTTTCGAAACGTGGTTAGAGATGGTGAGAGCCAATAAAAAAAGCCCTCTCAAAAGAAAGGACTTTTAATGGGTGGAAGATCGGTCTCGAACCGACGACCTCCTGAACCACAATCAGGCGCTCTAACCAACTGAGCTACAACCACCGTTTAGCATGTAAAAATGCGTGTGCAAATGTAGTTCATTTATATTTTTTGCACAAAGATTTTTTTTTAATTTATTTTAAATCAAATACAGAATCTACTGCCAAAAGTCTGTCAGTTGTAAATCCCTCTGCATAATCAGTAAAAACCAGGCGACCAAGATCAGCAGCTCTATATCTAATACTTTCAATAAAGTTTTGACTTGAAATAGGCGTTTCCGGCTCAGTACTTTTGGGATCAAAGAATTGAGACTTGTAGGCGGCCACTGCGGCCATTTTGACATCTATAGTAGAACTTATATCAACCACAAAATCTGGTGTGTTATTTTTCCATTGGATATAACTATACACAGCATTGGGACGCCACGAAATATGCTCCTCTCCTTTTTCGTTTTTTGTGTTAATTTTTGTCAATCCGCTTAAGAAACAGGCTTCGCGCACCAAAGCACTTGATTTGGCATGATCGGTATGGCGGTCGTCTATAGCATTACAAAAAACGATATCTGGCTGGTATGCCCTAATTTTTTTGATAATTTCTAATTGGTTTTCTTTGGTGTTGAATACAAAACCATCTGGAAATCCTAAATTTTCTCTAAAAGATACACCTAAAATTTTGGCAGCTTCACTTGCCTCTACTTTTCGAATTTCTGCGGTACCTCTTGTACCAAGTTCTCCACGAGTAAGATCAATTATTCCAACCGTTTTTCCCTCAAGAATGGCTTTATGGAGTGTTCCACCACAGGACAATTCGACATCGTCTGGATGTGCCCCAAATGCAAGAATATCTACTTTCATGATGCTATTGTTTTTTACTTAAACTCAAAGCTTGCTTAATATCGTAAATTAAATCCTTTTTAGATTCAATTCCAACAGAAAAACGAATCAATTGATCTGTTATCCCCTGTGCAAGCCGGTCTGATTCTGAAAGTAAGGCATGAGATGCTATAGCAGGCAAAATCATTGTGCTTTCTACGCCAGCCAAACTCATCGATGGTTTTATTAATTTAAGTGATTTAAGAAATAAGACTGTATCATACTCATTTGACAATTCAAATGATAGCATTGCACCAAAACCTTTCATTTGAGTTTTTGCCAATTGATAATGCAAATGTGATTTTAAGCCAGGATAATACACATTATCAATACCCGAATGTTTTTCTAAAAATCGAGCCACTTTTTTGGCATTCTTTTGTTGAGCTTTCACTCGTATGGCTAAAGTTTTCATACTTCTTTCTAGCATCCAAACCGAAAAATCACTAAGATTGCCTCCAAAATCCTTTGCCAAATTCCAGATTTTATCAACATTCTTTTGAGTAGAAGCAATTGCACCAGCGCTAATATCACTATGTCCTCCAAAATATTTTGTAGCAGAATGAATGATCACATCAATACCAAGCGTGTGTGGTTTTTGAACAATGGGTGTTGCAAAAGTGTTGTCAATTGCTGAAACAATATTATGAGACTTAGCCAGTTTTGCTATGGCAAACAAATCAACTAATTTAAGGAGTGGATTTGATGGCGTTTCAATATAAATTAGTTTGGTATTTTTTTGAATACATTCTTCAAAAGAATTGATTGATAAATCTTTAGTAAAAGTGTATTGAATACCATATGACTTAAAATGAGATTCAATAAAATTGCGTGTTCCTCCGTAAATATCATTTTGGACAACAGCATGATCGCCAGATTTTAAAAAGGTAAGCATTACAGCAGATACTGCCGCTAAACCTGATGAAAATAGCATTCCTGCTTCTGTATCTTCAAGTGCGGCAATTTTTTTACTCAAATGTTCCTGATTTGGCGTATTAAAATAGCGTGGATAGCGCTTTGTTTCTTGATCCAAAAAACCATAAGATGTGGAAAGATATATAGGAGAAACCGCCCCTTGGAAAAGAGGATCATCTACAGCACCTGTATGGGTGCAAATGGTATTTTGACCTATTTTTTGTTTTGACATTAAAAGAGTTTGTTAAACGCTATTTATTATCTAAGTCGTTAAATTGTTTGATAAGAACAAAAGCCCATATTGCAACGCAAACAGAAACAAAAATGGAAAAATATAATACGATGTCGTTAGCGTTCAAGGCGAAAGAGTTTAAAAAATATCATTAGACCCACAAGCATAGGCGCCCAGATCCCTACAAAAATTCCGTGTAATTCATATCCTGAAAAAAACAAATATTCAGAGACAATTATAATTAGAACGCACAACAAAAGTAAAAGAGTGTTGGTAATTCCTAATAGTTTTACAAATTTCATTGAAGCATTAGTTTTAAAGTTTAAAAATAAAAAAAAATAATTTTAATTGTTCAATAAATTGAAAAAAAATAAAAATTGAACAATTATATTCGCAAAAAAAATTGAATTATGCTCAAAGCTGTTTTGTTTGATATGGACGGTGTAATTGTAGACACAGAACCGCTACACTACAAAGCGTATCACAAAATGTTTAAAAAAGTTGGAATAGACGTTTCTTCAGATATGTATGAGGGTTTCACTGGTCAATCCACTTATGGAATATGTAAGCAACTTTGTACACATTTTAATCTTGTGCAAGACCCCCAAGAATTGGTGAAAATAAAACGTAATTATTTTACCAAACTCTTTTTTGATGATGAGGATTTGAAATTATTGGATGGGGTTGAAGAATTAATCAACGACTATTTTGATCATGGTTTGACATTAGTTGTGGCCTCCTCTGCTTCCATGTTTACGATAAATAATGTGATGAAACGCTTTAACTTAGACCGTTTTTTTCCAAATAAACTTAGTGGTGCAGACCTTAAAGCCTCAAAACCACACCCAGAAATTTTTATTAATGCAGCTAAAGCGGCTAATGTTTTGCCAAATGAATGTTTTGTGATAGAAGATTCAACCAATGGTATCAAAGCTGCAAAACGTGCAGGAATTTATTGTGTAGCCTACAAAAGTGAGCATTCAAAAAATCAAGATTATGCTTTAGCTGATATGGTTATTTCTGATTATAAAGAAATCTTTTTCAATAAAATCAAAAATAAAATTAGCTAACTTTTTTTGAGTAAAACTTACGGTGTTTTATATAAGCAAAAACACTGATTGTTGTAAGAATCAATAGACTAATAAGAATATAAGTAACACTTATTTCTTGATCATCCTTGGCGTACGAATGCAATCCAGCAAGGTAGAAGTTCACACCAAAATAAGTCATCATAATACTGCCAAAAGCGAGAATTGAAGCAATATTAAACGCTAGACGACTTCTTAATCCAGGAACAAGCCGCATATGGATAACAAAGGCATAAATCATTATACTGATAAGCGCCCAAGTTTCTTTTGGATCCCAACCCCAATACCGTCCCCAGCTTTCGTTGGCCCACATGCCGCCCAAAAAATTCCCTATTGTAAGCATAACAAGTCCAACTGTAAGTGCCATTTCGTTAATTACGGTGAGTTCTTTGATATTTAACGACATCTTATCTTTGTTCTTTGATGTTGTAAGAATTATTAGCAACAAGCTAATTATACCTAAAATCATCCCCAAAGCCATAGGGCCATAGCTTCCAATAATAACGGCTACATGAATCATTAACCAATAACTATTCAAAACCGGTTGTAGATTTCCTATTGACGGATCCATCCAATTCCAGTGTGCAATCATCAATATCATTGCTGTTACAAATGCAGTAGATGCAAAAGTAAGGTTGCTTTTTTGGCCTAACATTACGCCAAATGCCATAGTTGCCCAAGCTACATAAATCATAGATTCATAGGCATCACTCCATGGGGCATGACCGGAAATATACCAACGTACAATCAAACCAGCTGTGTGTAACCCAAAGCAAACGTAAAGTAAAATTTTAAAGATATTTACCGATAGTTTCAATACTTTACTTTTATCTCTTAAAATCTGAACGATCAACAATACAAACATCAAACTACTGGCATACATATACCAACTGAATAGTTTTTTGAAAATATCATATTTATTGTATGTGATTTCGGTTTTTATTTTCTTTTCGGAGAGCATGGTTTTACCTCCATAGCGTTGCTGCGTTTTTTTAATGGCTTCAACAAGTTTTTGACTTTGCGTAAAATCAGTGTTTTGTAATTTATCATTTTGAAGAGTAGCAAGATAGGCCAAGAATCCTGTCTTGATAAAATTGCTATATAATGAATCCTTGATTACTCTACCCTGTTGCACAAATTCTTTTGGAGACACCCATTTATTATTTTCGTCATCTGGTATTGGGAAAAGACGTAGTGCATCACCTTCTAATGAATTAAATAATAGACTCACGCGTTGATCGGTTTCCTTAAATTCTTTTTGAATGGCGGTAGGTACTTGTGCATTATATGCTTCCTCTAGGTATGGGCCTAATTTATAATTTAAATTTTTATCCAAAAAATCAATCAGTGCGGCATATTTTTGCTCTTTTTGAAGACCTATGACACTGCGAATGGTGTCAGCTTTTTTTGGTTTTAAATAAATTATAGGCACATTATACCACAATTGTGGACTCTCTTGCATGGACAAAAACACCTGATTGGCTTCATAATCATTGTAGGTGTCTTTTTTTGAGAGCTTCCTTAATAGCTCTGAAGCATAAGTATTTACAGGTTTCATTCGGCCATCGGAGTCTTGAATGACCAACTCACCAAATCGATTGGACTCCTCTACAGGCGTTATATTCGCCGAAAGAATAGAATCTAATTGTTGTTGTGTAGGTCGCAACATTTGATGATCAGAAGTATGTGATAATTGAGCATTGACTCCAAATGAGAAAAAGGAGAATACAATAATTGAAAGCTTTGCCTTTTTGCGCTTAATTTTATCCAATTGCTGTCGTAAAGCTTCCATTCTAGCCCCTTTACTAAGTAAAATAGCCATCAAACCAAAATACAATAAATAGTACCCAAAATACGTAAACCAAGTCCCCCAATAATCGTGATTTACTGAAAGAATAGTTCCTTTTTCATCGGGATCAAAAGAAGATTGAAAAAAGCGATAACCTCTATGGTTTAAAATATTATTCATATAAATATGAAAATCAAAATCACCTTCTTTATCATCAAAAACAGTGACTTTACTTTCATAAGATGAATAGCTTTTTTCTGTTCCAGGATAACGCTCAGCAATAAAATCATTGAGTTTGATATCAAATGGCAATTCAAGTGTTTTTGAACCGTATTTAAATGCAAAATCTAATCCTCCAACAGTGATTTGTTTAAAGGGGTTGCTTATCCCCTGTCCTCCTAGAAGTTTAACAGTTTTTGTTTCTCCATTTGTGGTCACTTTAAGAGCAATACCATCTTCATCTCCTTTGAGAAGTTTAGACTTTTTCACCACATCAAAGACGCCTTTTATAACCGGTTTGGGAAATACAATAGCTTGATTTCCAATAATATATCGTGATCGTAACACCAAAGGCTGAATACTATCTTTAACAAGTTGTCCTTGAGCACCCGTTGCCATGGTCATATACTCTCCCTCAAAAGGGGATTGAATGGTCAATCCTTCATCAGAAAAAGTTAAATTAATGGCACCAGGTGTTGGTTTATTAAGCGCATACAAAACATTGTGTATACTACTAACTTCTCCAACTTTCAAGAAATGATTGTGCGGTGCTCCACTACCCGCTTCGACCAATTTTAAGTAATATTCTCCAGTTTCATCAGGAACAATATCTTCTTCTGCTCCTGAAATAAAATCGATAAGCTCCACAACTACTGGTGTATTTCCGTATGTTGTACTAAAGCTATAGTTGTTTTCTAATCGAGGCGAAAAATCTACATCATCATTGCGAACCAACCGCTGAAACTCACCATTAATTTTATAATCGCCATCAATATATGTGGTTAAATATGTTTTTTGAGATAAGAATGTATTTTCAATCGCACCTTCTCGTATGGCCATCATGCCTTCAAAACCATGGTAACGTGTAATAAAAGCGCCTAAAAGAATAAAAATAAATGATAAATGCAGCACAAGTGTAGCCCATTTTTCTTTTCGCAGAAGGCGATATCTAAAAATATTTCCCACAAAATTAATCATGAAAACAACCATAATGGCCTCAAACCACCAAGCATTGTATATTAAATTTCTTGAGTATGGTGTTGGCGAAGTGCTTTGACCAACGTCCAAAAATGTTCCTACAGCCATTGCTGTGGCATAGACAATAAATAAAACTGCTGTTAGGCGTGTAGAAAAAAGAATATTAGCAATTTTTTTGAACATCAAACAAAGAAAATTTTGTGGACGACAAAGGTACTTACTTTTTACAAAAAAGTAATTTTAAAACAATGCTTTTAACACTTATTTTAATATTTATTTTACAAAGCAGATTATTAACTTTCAAAAAACCCGATACTTATGTAAATTAGCATTATGATTTCTATTGTAGTATTAGGAGCTGGAAACGTTGGTACACATTTGTGTAAGGGAATTAATAATGCTAAAAACTTGAATCTCGTTCAATGGTACAACAGGTCTAAGAGTAATAATTCCACAGAAAATACGACTATAAAAAAATGTTATAATCTAAATAATCTTGCTTCTGCAGATGTTTATATTATTGCGGTTAGTGATAACGCAATCGAACAACTTTCAAACGATTTTCCGTTCAAAAATCAACTCGTAGTACATACCTCGGGAAGTATTTCAATGCGGTTTTTAAATGCCAAAAACAGAAGAGGTGTTTTTTATCCGCTTCAAACATTTTCAAAAATTGCAGCTGTTGATTTTAAAAACGTTCCCATTTGTATTGAATCAACAAACAAAAACGACAGAAATACTTTAAAACAAATTGCAGAAGCTCTAGATAGTCCTACATATTTTATCAATTCAGAGCAACGGCAAGCATTGCATTTAACTGCTGTTTTTGTAAATAATTTTACCAACCACTTGTATCGAATCGCACACGAGCTCACCGATAAAAAAAACTTGGATTTTGAAATTCTAAAACCACTCATCCTTGAAACGGCAAAAAAAGTACAACATTTATCACCATATATGGCACAAACTGGGCCTGCGAAAAGAGGCGATAAAAAAACGATAAAAACTCATTTAAAAGATTTGGAATCATATCCAGATTATAAGGAATTATACGAGCAACTTACAAAATCAATTCAAAAAACACATGGCTAAAAAAAATTACAAAACACTTTTGAAAACTATTACAACGCTTATTTTTGATGTAGACGGTGTTCTAACAGATAGCTCATTGTTGGTCAATACTAATGGAGATTTACTTCGTAAAATGCACACAAGAGATGGCTATGCACTTAGAGCAGCCGTTGATGCAGGCTTGAATATATGCATCATTTCTGGAGGAAAAAATGAAGGTGTTCGCCAACGATTAGAAGGTTTGGGAATAAAAGACGTTGTTTTGGGTGCACATGACAAAGTGAAGCATTATCACCAATTGTTAGACCAATATAATTTGTCTTCTGAACAGGTGTTGTATATGGGTGACGATATTCCTGATTTTCCTGTTATGAAATTAGTTGGTCTCCCCTGCTGTCCTCAAGATGCTGCACCGGAAATTAAAGCTATTTCAGACTATATATCTCATGTCAATGGTGGTTGTGGTGCCGTTAGAGATATCATAGAACAAGTCATGAAAGTAAAAGGACTTTGGATGAGTGATTTTGATGCTCAAAATGACTAATTTTAAATGCTTAAAAATAGACTAAAATCCAAAAATTTGATTTTAGCTTCAGGTTCTCCAAGAAGACAAGAGCTGCTAAAGTCATTAGGTGTACCTTTTGAAATTCGAATTAAAGAAATAGACGAAGTCTATCCTAAACATCTTAAGAAAAGTGAAATTTCAGACTATCTTGCTCAGCTTAAATCAAATGCATTTGTAGAAGAATTAAACCCTAAAGATCTCCTCATTACAAGTGACACTATTGTTTGGTATCATAATATGGCATTAGGGAAACCAAAATCTAAAGATGATGCCTTTCAAATGCTTCAAAAACTAAGTGGAAAAACACACGAAGTAATCACCTCTGTTTGCATAAAAAGCCTACAAAAAGAAGATATTTTTAATTGCATAACAAAAGTGACAATCAAAGAATTATCAAGCGAAGAAATTCAGTTTTATATTGATAACTACAATCCAATGGATAAAGCTGGAGCGTATGGCATTCAAGATTGGATTGGACAAATTGGGGTTACAAAAATTGAAGGATCATACTTTAATGTCATGGGGTTCCCTGTTCATAAAATCTACTTTCAATTATTGAAATTCTCTAAAGAACTCTAAAGCTCTTTTTTCGTTGTAATACACTAAGCCTTTTGAAATAAACCCAACATGACCTCCTTTTTCTGGAGTTTCCAAAAATAAATAGTTACTCATTTGAGCCATTTCATATGGAAAACAAGAAGATGTTAAAAACGAATCATTTTTGGCATTAAGCAACAAAACAGGGGTTTCTATTGAAGATAAAATATGTAAACTACTTGATTTTTTATAATAATCTGCTGCACTTTTAAAACCATTAGCTTTGGCGGTATACACCTCATCTAGCTTTCTTAAAGTCCAAACAGAATACAATGCTTTTCTAGAAATTTTTTCTGGAAATTGACGTTGCTTTTGCATCAATTTATACTTCAAGCCTATCATAAAATAAATATGAAATAATATATTTTTAAATTGATGCAATGCTTTTGAGGAGGCTGCCAAATCAACTGGAACAGATACTGCCATTGCAGCTTTTAATTGCGTAGGTATATTTTGATTTTCACCCAGGTATTTTAAAACAATATTTCCTCCCAAACTCACCCCTTTAAGGAAAAGTGAATTATACTTGTAATTTGTAATAATATGGGCAATTACCTCTTTTAAATCATTTGTTTGACCAGAATGAAAGCTTGAAAATTTTTTATTTAATTCTCCACTACAACTTCTAAAATTTACACAAACAGCATCAACTCCATTGTTATTGAAATGTCTTGCAACACCAGTTACATAGGGACGTTGACCATCGCCCTCCATGCCATGTAATAATATAATAAGTTCATCGGATGGTGAGTTGGCATAACTCCAATCTAAATCTAAAAAATCACCATCACTCAGGTTAATGCGCTCTCTATTTTGGTGAATCTTTATACGGCGAAACAAGCCCGAGTAGACTGTTGATACAAATGCATTTTTGAATAATTTTAAAGGAGTAAATAAAGGATCAATCTGTGGCATGAACTACATTGACATTTAAAATATGTTTTGTGTTTGAAGTGGCTAAAAATCGAGCGTCTGGTCGCATTCCTAAAACCCAAACAACATCTTCATTTGAACACAACAAAAGTACTTTTGATTTTTGTATAAGTGATAATTTTTCATCTTTAAAATACTTGCTCAACTTCTTTTTACCATTCATTCCAGAGGGATAGAAAAAATCGCCTTCTACCCACGAGCGCAGGACTAATGGAAATTGAAGTTTATCATGATCTAAAAACAAAGTATTTTTAGAAGAATTACCCAAATTTGATTCTCTTTCAAAATTGAGATGAATACCAAATTCACTTAGTTTTATTTCCTTTTCTAAATCAGTAATACTTAACAATAAGTCCGATTTTATAGCTGATTTTGGTGTCAAAATCATAACGTTTCTATCTTTTAATATCGTATATGTATTTGAATGGATTTGCTTCCCCGATTGTGCGTCAATCAAATGATAAAGCTCATCCAAATCTGTAAATCCATATTTTCCAAACAAAGGGTAAATATAAGAGCGTAATGGATTGAGTAATTTAAGCTGTTCAATGTCATAATGGGTTTCGTCAGAGCCTAAAAATGTTATAACTCTATTTTCAATATCTTCAATATGATTTTTTAATAAATCTTGCGATGCTAACAGATTATTTTGAGTTGTATTTATCGCTTCAAGAATTGTTGGATAAATAGATTTTAGCACAGGAATAAGCTCATGGCGTAATGCGTTACGTTGGTATTTTAAACTTGCATTACTACTGTCTTCACACCATTGAATATTATGCATTTTTGCATATTCACAAATCTGATTTCTAGAAAATGGCAAAAGTGGTCTTACGATCTTATCATTGACCTTTGGAATTCCTATCAATCCATCAATACCAGAACCTCTGCTAAGATTGATAAAAAATGTTTCTAAATTATCATTGGCATGATGGGCGGTAAGAATCGTATCAAATTGTTGAGTTCTACAGAGTACATCAAAAAAATTATAGCGCAACTCTCGAGCGGCCATTTGAATCGAAATTTTGGAGGTCTCCGCAAAATTATTGGTATTGAATTGTTTAGTAAAAAAAGTTAATTTATGTGTTTTTGCATAATCCAAAACAAAAGCTTCTTCTTTATCACTTTCCGCCTTTCGTAATTTAAAATTACAATGTGCTAAAGCAATATTTAACCCTGATTTTAAACATAAATCCGTTAAAACCATACTGTCGATACCACTAGAAACTGCGACCAGAATCTTTTGTTCATAAAGGAACGGAAACTGTGATTTTATATGTTGTTCAAAAGCCAATTGCATTGCACAAAAATACAAATTAATTTTCCAGAGCTTCTCGCATTGCTTGTGCTTTTACAATACATTCTTCATATTCGTGTTCTGGTTGGCTTTTGTAAGTGATAGCACTTCCTACAGAAAAAGAAATATAAGAAGTTGATTTATTGTATAAAATACTTCTAATGACCACATTAAAATCAAAATCACCAGATGGAGTAAAATACCCTATTGCGCCAGAATATAGCCCTCGTTTGGCATCTTCCAATTGTTCAATTATTTTCATAGCTGATATCTTTGGTGCACCTGTCATGCTGCCCATTGGAAAAGTAGATTTGATGACATCTACAGATGAATACTCCTCTTTTATTGTAGCACTTACTGTTGAAATTAAATGATGAACTTGAGCAAATGTATAAGGGCCACAAAGTTCGTCAACGTTTACAGAACCTTTTTCTGCAATTCTTGACAAATCATTGCGCACCAAATCTACAATCATTACATTTTCACTGCGTTCTTTGGGGTTGGCTTCTAAATTGGCTTTCAATTTTTCATCTTCTTCAACATGAACAGATCGCTTGGAAGTCCCCTTTATAGGTTGAGAAATGACAAGATTTCCATTTTTCTTCAAATATCGCTCCGGAGAAGCAGACAATGCAAAATGTTCACCATTTTTTAAATATGCAGAAAATGGGGGTTGAGAACTGTTTTGAAGTTTGTAAAAAGTTGCTAGAGGATCTATAACACCATGCGAAAAAAATTCTTGACAAAAATTGGCTTCATAAATATCTCCTCTATGGATATGATTTTGCAAAGATTTTACTTTTTCTAAATATGATGATTTTGATGTTCTTGATTCAATTTTCAATTTTAAGGAATCTAAATTCTCAAATAATAACGATTCTTTTCGAATTGTTTTTAAATCATCTTGAATACAAAATGAAAACTCCTCTAAGTAATGAATACTTACCTGATTGCCTTGGAAAATAAATACTTTTTTGGGTTGAAAAAAAAACAAATCTGGAAATTGAAGACCATCAAAATTTGTAGAATATAGCTTTTCAATATTATTTTTTAAGTCATAAGAAAGATAACCAAAAATCCAATCTGAAGTTGTATTTCTATAATTTTCCAATTGTTTAAAACTTTGATTTTCAGAAAGTTGCAGGCTGGAAAAAGCATCTACTGCCAAAATAGCCTCAAAACTACTGTGGGTTTGGTTATGATGATTTGAATCCAACCAAACAACTTCATTAAAATTATTGGCCCATTGCAAAAGTTGCCTTTTGAAAGTTTCTAAATGTTTTGGTTTAAAATGAAAGTGTGTTCTCAAAAATGGTATACAAACTAATTATATGTAAATTTAATCAGATATATTGAAATATACACCTACTTTATCAGAATACATTACCTTTGAATAAATATTTCAATTTGGACACTTTCAGTAATTTTAAACTTCCCCCTATTCTGTATGATGCAATTATGCAACTAGGATTCAAACACCCTACTGCAATTCAAAGCGCTTCCTTTTCAAAAATTTGCTCTGGTAGAGACCTGATTGGTATTGCACAAACAGGAACTGGAAAAACAATGGCCTACACTTTGCCATTGCTAAGAAACCTTACACAACCCTCTCAAAGTTCTCCACGTATTTTAATTCTTGTTCCTACAAGAGAATTGGTGCTACAAGTGGTTGAATCGATTGATAAACTAAACAAAGAATTACCATTTCAAATTGTTGGAATTTTTGGCGGGACAAACATCAATACACAAAAAAAACAAATTGAAAACGGTGCAGATATTGTGGTCGCAACCCCTGGCCGACTTTATGATTTGGCCGTTAGTAGAGCATTGCGACTAAAAAATATACAAAAGCTAGTTATTGATGAAGTCGATGTGATGCTCGATTTGGGATTTAGACACCAGCTTATAAATATTTTTGATTTACTCCCAGAGCAACATCAAAATATTATGTTTTCAGCAACAATGAATTCAGAGGTTGAAAATATAATTTCAAACTTCTTTATAAACCCCAATAAAGTATCTACTGCACTTTCGGGAACCCCACTAAAAAACATTAAACAAACGCGTTTTGATGCACCAAATTATAATTCAAAGCTCAACCTTTTATTGTTCCTGTTGGCTAAAAAAGAAGTGTTCAAAAGAGTCCTCATTTTTGTAGACCAAAAACGTATAGCCGACCGATTATTTGAAGCACTAGAACTTAATTTTGGGAATGAATGTGGTGTGCTTCACTCCAATAAATCACAAAATTACAGGCGTAATGCTATTGAAGAATTTAAAAATGGAAGCTGTAAAATTTTAGTCACCACAGATCTGATGGCACGGGGTATAGACATAGATGAAGTTTCTCATGTTATTAGCTTCAATACACCAGAGTTTTCCGAAAATTACATGCATCGAATTGGTCGTACTGGACGAGCTCAAAAACAAGGGGAAAGCATATTGTTATCAACAAAAAAAGAACAAGAATTTAGGATTCAAATTGAGCGTTATATGAATTTTGAAATTCAAGTTTGTAATTGGCCTGCTGAAGTGGATATATCAAATGAATTGATGCCAGAGGAACGAAAAGTTATAAAGGAGCGTTATAATCCAAATAAAAAGAAAAATGATGATGTTCCTGGACCTGCGTTTCATGAAAAAAAGGAAAAAAATAAAAAGGTGAATCTTGGTGGATCCTACAAAAGAACTATTGGAAAAAAATATAAAAAACCAAAAACAAGAGGGGACAAAAATTTTAATCGCAAAAAATGAAAATAATTAAGCAAATTTCAACTCTTCGAAATCTGCCGTCCTATAATTTTTAATAATTTTATTTTTGATGCGTTTCAACTTCATTTTGATAGCACTTTCGCCTAGATTGTAAACTTCGGCAATTCTCTTATGGTCATATGTCCACAGTATTTTAATAAAACTAGCTTTTGTTCATGTTTTGGTAATAAAGTAATTGCAAGTTTCAATCGTATTAATTGATATTCATCTATAATACAAGAATCATAATTATAACTGAAAAACTCTTCACTTAATCTTTCTGGATCAATTAGTTTATTTTCAAATTTTCTGTATTCAATATTTCGTTTGTAATTAATACAATAGTTATGTGTAAAACTATACAGCCAAGTTGAAAATTTTGACTTGAATAAGAAGGTGTCTAGCTTTAAAAATACTTTAAAAAATATTTCTTGAGAGACATCTTCTGCATCTTGTTTGTTTTTAAAAAGCTAAGACATCGACCATAGACTATTGAATAGTAGCGCTGATGTAAGGTTTCAAAAAGATGTATTTCTTCCTTATGAATGATAGCAAATACTAATGCCTCGTCGGAGTGTTGGTATTTTAGGTTGTCTTGATTCAAAGCGATTTGGGTTGCTTTTGCACTTTACATTTTGGGTGCTATGTTAGTAATATTAATTTTGTTTAATAAAATTGTTTAAATATTAGACAATTCATTGTAAATCAATCATTTAAATATACATTATTTTTTAAAACAAAAAAATGTCAAATAATAATTTTCAAAAAAAAGCGGTCATTTTGTGACCGCTTTAAATATAAAATCTTGTTTATCAATTAGATATGCAATGCTCTATTTTCGGTTGCTGCAAGTGCAGCTTCTTTAATAGCTTCAGTAAATGTTGGATGTGCATGAGACATTCTGGAAATGTCTTCTGCAGATGCTCGGAATTCCATAGCAACTACAGCTTCTGAAATAAGGTCGGCACAACGTGCTCCAATCATATGAACCCCCAAAATTTCATCGGTTGTTTGATCGGCTAAAATCTTTACGAATCCATCCAAATCCATACTTGCACGACTCCTACCTAAAGCACGCATTGGAAATTGTCCTGATTTATAGGCCACTCCTTCTTCAGTTAGTTGCTCTTCTGTTTTTCCAACAGCAGCCACTTCTGGCCATGTATATACAACACCAGGAATAAGGTTATAATTTATATGTGGTTTTTGACCTGCAATGGTTTCGGCAACAAAAACACCTTCCTCTTCTGCTTTATGTGCCAACATTGCTCCTCGAACAACATCACCAATGGCGTATATATTTGAAGCAGTTGTTTGCAAACGTTCATTTACATTCACTTGACCACGTTCATTTAATTCTACTCCAGCAGCTTCGACATTAAGCCCTACTGTATAAGCACTTCGACCTACAGATACCAAACAATAATCACCTGCAAAAGTAACGGTTTCTCCTTTTTTGTTTTCGGCAGTTACTGTTACGGTATCACCTTTGCGTATTACTGAAGTTACTTTATGGGAAGTGTTAATTTTAAATTTTTGCTTTTTTAGGACTTTATTGAGTTCTTTTGATAGACCTTTGTCCATTGTTGGAATAATACGATCCATATATTCAATGACAGTAACTTCTGCGCCAAGACGTTTATATACTTGACCAAGTTCTAGACCAATTACTCCCCCTCCGATAATAATAAGGTGTTTTGGTATCTCTTTGAGTTTTAAGGCTTCTGTTGATGTAATGATACGTTCTTTGTCAATAGCAACAAATGGAAGTACAGAAGGCTTGCTTCCTGTGGCAATGATGGTGTGTTTTGCTTCAATTTCTTGGGCAGTATCTCCACTTATAGTAATATGTGTTGCATCTTTGAAAGCACCAACGCCTTGATAGACATCAATATTGTTTTTCTTCATTAAAAACTCTATTCCTACAGTTGTTTGATCAACAACAGACTGTTTTCTTGACATCATTTTTTCAAGATTGACTTTTACTTCTCCAGGAAGCTCAATACCATGCGTATCAAAATGTTTTACAGCATCTTCAAAATGATGAGAAGAATCCAATAAGGCTTTACTAGGAATACAGCCTACATTTAGACAAGTTCCCCCCATAGTGCTATATTTTTCAATAATGGCAACACTTTTTCCAAGTTGAGCACAACGAATAGCTGCTACATATCCGCCAGGGCCAGAGCCAATTACAGCAACATCATATGATTTCATATTTTTTAAATTTTAATAGGAACAAAAGTACAAACTTCCATTCAATAGATTAGAATAAAAATTTAAATATTTAGAGCCGTTGTATACTTCACTTGATTGATCATAAACATACTATGGGTACTGCCAATATGATTTAAATTTGTTAGTTTATCAATCATAAATTTTCGGTAAGATTCCATGTCTTTTACATGAACTTTTAGTAAATAATCATAATCACCACTAAGATGGTAACATTCCAAAACTTCTTCAATAGCAATAACCTCTCGTTCAAATTGCTTGACATTATTTTGAGTGTGTTGAACGAGTTTCACATGACAAAATGCAACAAATGATTTCCCTACTTTTTCTTTTGAGACTAGAGCTACATAGCCTTCAATGAATCCTGTTTTTTCAAGTTTTTTAATACGTTCATAAATTGCTGTCACAGAAAGTGATAACTTTGCAGACAGCGCTTTGTTTGTAAGTTTTGCATCCTTTTGGAGTAAACGAAGTATTTTTAAATCAAGTACGTCTAGTTTCATGTTGAAAAAATATCTTTTATTATATTAATTTCAACAAAATTATAAAATTTTTATCTAAAATTAGTTAATTATTATGAATATTTTTCTAAAACAATTAATAGTTATTGTTTTTAAATCTTTAAAAATAGATATTTGATTAAAAATAATCAATATTTATGAAGCCCGCAGACTCTATTCAAGATTTACAATATTTTGGAGAATTTGGAGGTGTAAACCCTTCTATTTCAGATTCATCGACATACACTTTCCTTTCCGCAAAAACCATGTTTGACACTTTTGAAGGTAATGCTGACGGGTGCTACCTTTATTCTAGACATAGTTCACCCTCAAACCTGTATTTAGGAGAGGCGTTGGCTGCGATGGAAGGTACAGAAACATCCAATGTTTCAGCTTCTGGAATGGGAGCAATTACTGCTGTTTTGATGCAATTATGCAGTGCTGGAAATCATGTGGTTTCTAGTCGAACAATTTACGGAGGTACTTATGCTTTTCTTAAGAATTTTGCACCTAAGTTTGGAATAAACACCTCTTTTGTAGACATCACTGATTTGGAGGCTGTTGAAAAATCTATTACACAAAAAACCACTACCCTATATTGTGAATCCGTTAGCAACCCTTTGCTTGAAGTTGCTGATATTCGGGCTTTAGCAAAAATTGCAAAAAAGCACAATATTCAATTGGTTGTAGACAACACGTTCTCACCACTTTCGATATCACCAAAAATATTAGGCGCTGATATTGTTATTCATAGTCTCACCAAATTCATTAATGGGTCAAGTGATACCATTGGAGGTGTGGTTTGTGGCAGTCAAGAATTGATTGATCATCTTAGAAATGTAAACGATGGCGCAGCAATGCTTTTGGGAGCTAGCATGGATAGTCTTAGAGCTGCATCAATTCTAAAAAACTTAAGAACACTTCACATTAGGATGAAACAACATAGTCACAATGCCATGTATTTGGCAGAAAAATTTGAATATGAAGGTATAAAAACCGTTTATCCTGGACTCAGATCTCATCCCTCACACAATGTGTTTAAACAACAAATGAACAAAGAATATGGCTTTGGTGGCATGCTTACAATTGATGTTGGAACGCTTAAAAAGGCCAACGAATTGATGGAATTGATGCAAAAACAAAACCTTGGCTACTTGGCGGTAAGTTTAGGTTTTTATAAAACCTTATTTAGCGCATCTGGAAGTTCAACTTCATCTGAAATTCCAGAAGATGAACAAAAGGAAATGGGATTAAGCGAAGGATTAATTCGTTTTTCCGTTGGATTAGATAATGATATTGAACGAACCTTCCAGTCCATGAAAAAATGCATCAAATCTGTTGGTGTACTCTAAATACCTTTTAGTCGTTCCCAAAATGCAGAAATGTCTTTTTCTTTTACCTCTTTTGGGTAAAATGGTTGTGCCATCCAACGTTGTTTTTTCTTCTTAATTTTGAAATTAAAAACTGAAGAATTTGGATCCTCTTCGTTCATCAAAGGATAACGCAAATCCTTAAACACATAAGTATCCTTTTCAGGGGTTTCAGCTATTGAATAAAACCCATCACTAAACCAAATTAAGGTTTTAATATCGCTATCATTTGACGATATAAGCTGGTGATTTTTTGAAATACTTTGCCATTTTCGTGGCGCTTTATTTTTATCTAAAATTGAATAAAAAGCTACATGATACGCTGTATCAGATTCTGCAACACCATACCACAAAATATTATTTAAAATTGTAGGTTGACTTTTAAAGCGGTTGTAGTTTATATTCTTTTGTTGTAAATCAGACTTAAAAACTGAACTAACATAAAACTTATTTATCAAAGTAAAGACCATATATAATGAGCTAATTCCTAAACCAATACTTAAGAAAATAGCTCTCGTTTTGGAGGCTCGCCTAAAAAACATCAAAATAATAAGTGACACTAAAAAAGGCAATGTGTAAAAAGGATCGGCAACCGCAATATTATCAAAAGCAACTCTGTAGTTTGAGAATGGTGTAAATAACTGAGTTCCATATCCTGTAAAGCAATCCAAAATTGGATGCGTAACTATTGAAATTAAAAACAATTTTATCCAATCATTTCGAGAGGTCTTACCTGTTCGCGTTCCGCTATTGTACATCCAAAAAACAGCATATCCAAGCCCTACTCCTGCCAAAATTGCAAACAGAATTGAATGCATAAACCCTCTATGAAATGCCATCGCTTGAATTTCGTTATTGAATATCCAATTTCCAACAAAAACATCTAAATCAGGTAAGGTGCCACCAATTGCACCAAAGAACAATGCCTTATTTCCAATTTTTTTTCCTAAAACTGCCTCTCCACAAGCAGCACCCAAAACAATTTGTGTTAATGAATCCATATGCTCAAGCAAAAATACATATCTGTTTGATTGTGCGTCGATATTTAACTTAATTTTATTTCATCCAAAAAATTAAATAAAGTAGAAGAACTATTGTTATAATTTTTGAAAAATTGTAATATTACAATCACATGAAAGCAGCAAGCGTCGTTGAACTCCGCAAAGAGTTAGAACATTTAGATAAGGAAAAACTCAAGCAACTTTGCTTACGATTATCACGTTTCAAACTTGAAAATAAAGAACTACTTACCTATCTTCTTTTCGAATCAGAAGATGAATCAAGTTATATTCAAAGCATTAAAAATCAATTAGACACACTTTTTTTAGACATCAATACCAACAATTATTTTTATGTAAAAAAAAGTGTTAGAAAAATTTTGCGCAGTATTCGGAAATTTGCACGATATTCAAATCAACCTGAAACAGAAGTGGAATTACTATTGTACTTTTGTTTGAAAATGCAGGATATTAAACCATCTATTTTTAAAAACAAAACACTAACAAATATTTACAATAGACAGATTGAATCTGCACAAAAAAAAACGAAAAAACTTCATGAAGATTTACAATATGAGTACAACCTTCATGTTGAAGATTTAAAACATTGATTATGGAAATACTTGGAATAGACATTGGAGGATCAGGAATAAAAGGTGCTATTGTAGACACCAATAAAGGTGAAATTGTTAGTGAAAGATTGCGTATTCCTACACCAAAACCAGCTAAACCAGAAGCGATTTCTGAAGTAATAAAAACACTCTGCAATAAACACCAATGGAACGGTACCATAGGCGTTTCATTTCCAACAATTATAAAAAATGGAAAAGCCATGCATTATGGCAATTTAGATAAGTCTTGGCAAGGTACACAAGTTGACCAACTGTTTAGATCTAAAGTTGGTGCAGATTTTTTTGTAGTGAATGATGCCGATGCTGCTGCAATGGGAGTAATGGAATTTGGAGAGGGAAAAAATGAAAAAGGACTTGTGATGACCATAACTATTGGAACCGGAATAGGCTCTGGTGTTTTTTTTAATGGAGAACTACTTTCTAATTTTGAATTGGGTCGTTTATATGGAAAAAAGGGGGATATCATGGAATCATTTGCTTCAGATGCTGCTCGAAAACGAAATGATTGGGAGTTTAAAAAATGGGGTAAACGTTTAAATTTCTTCTTAAATCATATTGAAAAAAGTTTTAATCCAGATTTAATTATTCTAAGTGGTGGGGTCAGTAAAAAAATAGATCAATTTGCTAAGTATATCGATATTGAAACCCCGTTTAAAGCAGCCGAACTCAAAAATAATGCTGGAATTGTTGGTGCTGCACTTTTTGCAAAAAGAAATTGGTTTTTAAGAATTAATTTAAAATCCTAAATACGAGTTCGTTATACAAGTCTTTTGGTTTCAAATTAGCATCTACACCTTTGCTTTTTGTGTCTATAGTTCTCAATATTTGAAAAACTCCACTGATACGTCGCATGGGAAAATTTCTAGCACCAACAACATAATCTTCTAAAAAATAAGGATTTACACCAATCGCCCTAGAAAGAGTCTTTGGATTTCTGTCAGAAACGGTATGTAAGGTCATCAATTTTGTAAAAAAATTATATAAGGTTGCTACCGTAACCACCATTGGATGTTGATTTGGATTTTCCGAAAAATAATGTACAATTTGATAGGCTTTTTTGTGATTGAGCTGTGCAATAGCATTTTGTAATTCAAAATTATTGTAATCTTTTGAAATTCCAATATTTTCTTGAATGAGCTCTGGAGTAATCGTATTTTCATTACCCAAAACAAGTTGTAATTTAGTGAGCTCATTTGAAATTTTGGATAAATCATTACCTAAATAATCGCTCAACAAATAGTTTGCTTTTGGAGTAATTTGAAGATTCTTTTTTTGAAGCTCACTACTGATAAAAGCTGGTATTTGACTGTCATAAACTTTTTTACTTTCAAAAACAACATGAGCTTTGGATAAGGCCTTATATAACGCTTTTCTTTTGTCAATGGTTTTGTATTTATAACAAAAAACCAATGTGGTTGTAAGTTGGGGATTTTGAGCGTATGGTAATAATTGCTCTATCGTTCTGCTTAAATTTTGTGCTTCTTTGACAATTATAACCTGTCTACTTGCCATCATTGGAAAACGTTTTGCACTAGAAACAATAGCATCTATAGACGTGTCTTTTCCATAAATTACAGTTTGATCAAAACCGCGCTCGGCTTCTGCAAGTACAGAAGTTTCTATATAAGATGAAATCTGATCAATAAAAAATGACTCCTCTCCCATTAAAAAATAGATCGGGTGAATTTTTCCAGATTTAATTTCATTTAAAATAGATTGTACTGTCTGCATTCAGAAAAAATTTAGCAAATTTGTAATGTGCAAAAATTAAATTTTCCATCATACAAATTCCGAATCAAAAATAGCGAAAATAAAACGCAAATCTTTGATGAAATTCGTAAAAAATTTGTGGTGCTTCAACCCGAAGAATGGGTACGTCAACATTGTTTACACTATTTAATTAAAGAAAAAAAATATCCTATTTCATTGATTAATGTAGAAAAAGAACTTTATGTCCATCATCAAAAAAAGCGTTATGATATTGTAATTTATAACAATAACGGTAGCGTCTTTTGTATTGTTGAATGTAAAGCTCCAAATGTCTTAATAAATCAAAAGGTTTTTGATCAAATTGCGCAATATAACTTAACTTTAGACACCTCTTTCATGATGATTACCAATGGTATACATCATTATTATTGCACAATGGATAAATCAAAAAAATCATACCAATTTTTGGAATCTTTACCTGATTATTTACAACAAAACAACAAAAAATGAATATTACCATCCTTATATTGAATTGGAATGGAAAGTCACTTCTTGAAGTATTTCTACCATCCGTAATTAAATATAGCGCTGGACATGATATCTATGTTGTAGATAATGCTTCTAGTGATAACTCCATTGATTACATTAAAAATAACCATCCAAAAGTAAAAACAATTGAATTTACTGAAAATTATGGTTACACGGGAGCCTACAATAGAGCTGTAAAAGAAATAAAAACTGATGTTTTTTGCTTTCTTAATTCCGATGTTGCTGTTACTAAAAACTGGCTAAGCCCTATAATTGAGTGTTTTGAAAAACAAACAAATGTAGCCATTATTCAACCGAAAATTTTAGATCAAAAAGACGCAAATAAATTTGAATATGCAGGCGCTGGCGGGGGATTTATTGACAGACTTGGATACCCCTATTGTAGAGGAAGAATATTTAATTCGATTGAAGATGATAATGGACAATATGACGATACAAAAGACATATTTTGGGCTTCTGGAGCTTGCTTTTTTGTCCGTTCAAAAGTCTTTAATATGTTGGGAGGCTTTGATGCTGATTTTTTTGCTCATATGGAAGAAATAGACCTATGTTGGCGCGCGTATAATAGAGGATTCAACATCAAATATGTTGGAAATTCAACCGTTTTGCATGTTGGTGGTGCAACTCTAAATGCTTCAAATCCAAAAAAAACATATTTCAATTTTAGAAACAGTCTTTACACCCTTACAAAAAACGCCAAAGGCACACTATTATTTCTCATTATTTTGCGATTGATTTTAGATGGAATAGCAGGCGTACACTTTTTGATACAAGGAAAACCAAAGCATACTTGGGCTATTATTAAAGCGCACGGAAGTTTTTATACTAAACTGCCAGGATTACTTAAGTTTAGGAGAATTAACACTCAAAAAAAGACCTATTCAAGTGTCAATTCTATTATTTGGAATTATTTTGTTTTAAAAATTTCCAAATTCTCTAAAAAAAATAATCATTAAATAACCTCGTTTATTGGCACAAGAAATAGATTTTTTTTAAATTTGATAAATCTTCTAATAAATTAATTTTTTTTAACATGAATAAGCTATTTACACTAGGAATTATTTCCGCCTTAATTTTAACTTCATGTGGACCAAACAAAGAGTTGGTTGCAGCACAAGAAGAATTGAAAGAAACAAAAGATTTATTAAATTCTACCTCAATGAAACTTAATGTTTGTCTATCAGACAAAGCCGCAGCAGACGCAAGTTTAGCAGCCATGAAAGAGCAGTTAATAGATTTAAGAAAAACCAACGATGCACTTTTTACCAGTACTAAAGAAATGACAGTATTGACTACAAAAGGCGCTGAAAACCTTGAAAAAACACTCGAAAGCTTGCAAGAACGTGATTTGAAAATCAACCGTCTTCAGGATGCATTAACCAAAAAAGATAGTGTAACTCTTGCCATCGTTTCAAGTCTTAAAAAATCCGTTGGTATTGATGATCCAGACATCGAAATCAATGTTGAAAAAGGTGTAGTTTTTATCTCAATTTCAGACAAGCTTTTATTTAAGAGCGGAAGCTATGTTGTAACTGAAAAAGCAAAAACAGTTCTTGAAAAAGTAGCTAAAGTCATCTCTGATAAGCCTGATTTTGAAGCCATGATTGAAGGTCATACAGACAGTAGAAGTTTTAGTAATGGTGTGCTTTTAGATAACTGGGATTTGAGTGTAAAAAGATCGACCTCTATAATTCGTGAATTACAAAAATTGGGGGTCAATCCATCTCAACTTATTGCCGCAGGACGAAGTAGTTATGTGCCGTTAGTTGATAATGAAACTGCAGAAAATCGAGCAAAAAACAGACGTACTCGTGTGGTGGTTATGCCAAAAATTGATCAATTTTATGATTTGATCGAAAAAGAAATGAAACAATTGTCTGGACAATAACAACAACAAATTTGGATAAAAAAGCCCGACCTTTTGGTAGGGCTTTTTATTTGAAAGCTTATTCCTTTAGATTATCTTTGCAATGCAATAAATTGATAGCATGAAAATTTCATACAACTGGCTCAAACAATATGTCAATACCGACTGGGACTCCGAAAAAACATCTGAACTACTTACCGATCTAGGTCTCGAGGTTGAAGGTACAGAGGTATTTCAATCTGTTAAAGGAGGATTAGAAGGGATTGTTGTAGGGCATGTTTTGGAGTGTTCACAGCATCCCAACGCAGACCGATTAAAACTAACTACTGTTGACATTGGAGCGGGAGAACCCCTTAAAATTGTTTGTGGTGCTCCAAATGTGGAAAAGAACCAAAAAGTTGCAGTTGCTACAATTGGAACAACATTATATACCAAAGAAGGTGAGGCATGGAAAATAAAAAAAGGTAAAATTCGTGGAGAGGAAAGTCATGGAATGCTTTGTGCTGAAGACGAACTTGGACTTGGTGATAGTCATGATGGTATACTTATTTTAGATGACAATGCTGAAATTGGCACCCCACTAGCTAATTATTATGAAGTTGAAAATGATATTATCTTTGAAATTGGACTAACCCCTAATCGTGCAGATGCCATGAGTCATTTCGGTACTGCTAGAGATTTACGTGCAGGATTAATTCAAAATGGTATCAGTTCTGAGTTAATGAGTCCCTCTGTTTCTGGATTTCATGTCAACAGTAGAACGCTCAAAATAGATATTGAAGTTAAAGATAAATTAAAAGCTCCACGCTATTGTGGTGTTACTATTTCTG
Source organism: Aeromicrobium sp. (assembly GCA_964219345.1). Classification (GTDB taxonomy): domain Bacteria; phylum Bacteroidota; class Bacteroidia; order Flavobacteriales; family Flavobacteriaceae; genus UBA3537. The sequence goes on from CAXPPN010000025.1 coordinate 24,254, forward strand.
ATGTTAAAGTTCAAGACTCCCCTACTTGGCTACAAAATAAATTAAAAGCAATTGGATTGACCCCTATAAATAATATAGTAGATATCACAAATTTTGTTTTACACGGACTAGGACAACCACTTCATGCTTTTGATGCCGATAAGATTAATGGCAAAAAACTTATCGTTCGGACAGCGCAAAAAAATGAAAAATTTATAACGCTTGACGGTGTAGAACGCACGCTCAACGAAGAAGATCTCATGATTTGTGATGCTAAAAAACCAATGTGTATTGCTGGCGTTTTTGGTGGATTAGACTCTGGTATTAGTGAGCAAACCACTAATATTTTCTTGGAATCTGCGTACTTTGATCCTGTAAGTATTCGAAAAACTGCAAAAAGACATGGATTAAGTACTGATGCTTCATTTAGATTTGAGCGTGGTGTAGATCCAAATATCACTAAATATGCACTAAAACATGCTGCTATACTCATTACAGAAATTGCTGGTGGCGAAATTTCAAGTGATCTTTGGGATGAATATCCTATAAAAATTGAAGATGTACAGGTATTGCTCAATTTTGAAAATATCAAAAGTATTATTGGGCAAGAAATACCTCGTGAAATTATTAAACAAATACTCACTTCGTTAGAAATAAAAGTCAATAGTGTTACAGAAACTGGACTTGGACTTACCATTCCTGCTTACAGAAATGATGTTCAAAGAGAGATTGATGTCATCGAAGAAATTCTACGTGTATATGGTTATAATAACGTTCATATTACAAATAAATTAAACGCTTCGATTTCCACAAGTTCAAAAAAAGAACAACATAAAATAGAAAATCATATAGCCAATCACTTGGTGAGTCTTGGATTTTATGAGATCATGACCAATTCTTTAAATTCTGAAAAATACATTTCTCTGAGTCATCAACTAAATGAAAATGAATATGTAAAGATATTAAACCCTTTGAGTAGTGATTTATCATTAATGAGAAGAACAGGGTTGTTTTCTGGACTTGAAGCTTTGGCTTTTAATTTGAACAGACAACAAACGCAGTTGAAACTATTTGAGTTTGGAAAAACATACCATCAATTTGGAGAACAACGCGAAGAATTCAAACACCTAGGACTATTCTTGACAGGTCCAAAAACATCGGAAAGCTGGAACACTCCATTATCAAATGTTGACTTCTTTTATCTAAAAGGTTTAGTATCTTCTCTTTTCGAGAAAATGGGCATTAAAAACCTCAAAACAAAACCAATAAAAAGTGATGTATTTGACGAAGGTTTGGCCCTTGCTATAGGTAAAACTAATGCTGTAGAGTTTGGAATTGTAAAACAAAAAATCTGCAAGGCTTTTAGTATTGATCAAGATGTATATTATGCAGATTTTAATTGGGATTTGATTTTTAACTGCATCAAAACAACTAAAGTAAAATTCAAACCAATTTCTAAATTTCCTGAGGTTAGACGTGATTTTGCATTGTTGCTAGACGATGACGTAAAGTTTGAAACAATATATGAGCTCGCAAAACAAACAGACAGCAAAGTGCTTACTGAAATTAATTTGTTTGATGTCTATAAGGGTAAAAACTTACCAGAGGGCAAAAAAAGTTATGCTATAAGTTTTACATTAAAAGATGACACTAAAACGCTAACTGATAAGCAAATAGATAAAATAATGAATAAACTTCAACAGAAGTTTGAAAATGAAATTGGCGCTGAACTTCGCTAAAAAATTTCTTTAATATATCTTTAAACTAACCTTCTTTAGCAGCAAGATAGCGCTCTGCATCCAAAGCAGCCATACATCCTGTACCTGCAGCAGTAATCGCTTGTCTGTACACATGATCTGCTGCATCTCCACTGACAAAAACACCTTCAATATTTGTTCGAGATGTTCCAGGTTCATTAATGATATAACCTGTTTCATCTAAATTTAAAAAGTCTTTAAAAATATCAGTATTAGGTTTGTGACCAATAGCAACAAAAAATCCTGTTGCCGGAATTTCTGTCTCAGCTTCAGTTTTGTTATTTTTTACTTTAACACCAGTAACAACTTGATTGTCACCAAGAACTTCAACAGTTTCAGTATTAAACAAAATGTGAATATTTTCTGTGTTTTTTACTCTGTTGGCCATAATTTTTGAAGCACGAAATACATCTCTTCTTACAAGCATTGTTACTTTTGAGCACAATTTTGAAAGATAATGTGCTTCTTCACAAGCAGAATCTCCAGCACCAACAATAACAACTTCTTGATTTCTGTAAAAGAAGCCATCACATACAGCACATGCCGATACTCCACCACCCAATTTTAAATATTTTTGTTCAGATTCTAACCCTAAATACTTTGCGGATGCCCCCGTAGAAATAATAACGGTTTGGCAATGAATTTCTTTAGTGTCATTAACCCAAACTTTATGAATATCACCTGAAAAATCGACTTTTGTAATCCAACCATCACGAACATCTGACCCAAATCTCTCTGCCTGAGCTTTGAGTTCAAGCATCATTTCTGGTCCAGTTACTCCATCAGGATAACCTGGAAAATTTTCAACTTCATTGGTTGTAGTAAGCTGACCTCCTGGCTGAGTACCTTGGTATAGTACTGGATTCATATTGGCACGAGCAGCATAAATTGCAGCAGTGTATCCTGCAGGGCCAGAGCCAATTATTAAGCATTTTACAGATTCAATAGTTTGTGACATATTTTCAAAATTTAGTTTACAAAAATAGATGTTTTAATCATAAATTGAGTGTTAAGTTATCAACAGAATGTGCAAACTTATTAATTATGGTTAAACAATAAATAAATCTTAACTTTGTGGAAAATAAAACACAAACAAATGCTAACAATAGGCGTCTACGGAGGAACTGGCAGTGGAAAAACTACAATCGTTAAGCAAATAGTTTCCGAGTTTCCATCGTCTGAAATTCAGGTCATTTCTCAGGATTCTTATTACAAAGACAATTCGAATATAAGTTTTGAAGAACGTTGTGCGCTTAATTTTGATCATCCAGATGCTATTGATTTCAAATTGCTTTGTCAACATATATTTGCCCTAAAAAATGGCGAAACTATAGAACAACCTGTCTATTCCTTTAAGACACACAACAGAACAGACAAAACAATTTCAATTTCTCCAAAAAAAATATTGATTATTGAAGGAATTCTAATTATGAATTACCCAAAACTTCGCAGTTTATTTGACCTCAAAGTGTTTATTGATGCACATAGCGATATGCGAATGGAACGTCGTGTGAGTAGAGACATTACAGAACGTGGTAGGACTTCAGAAGAAGTATTGGAGCGCTATCTAAAAACGCTAAAGCCTATGCATCATCAGTTTATTGAACCCATGAAAGTGCATGCTGAGTATGTTTTAGGAAATCATAAAAATACAACACTAAATCTTTCAGATCTCATCGAAAAAATAAAATCAATGCTTGTATGAACAGATTAAAAAATATCTTTAAACCATTCAAAAATATTTTTTTGTTGGTGACCATTATTTTTATCGTATGGATGCTATTTTTTGATGCAAACTCATGGTTGATTCATCGAGAATTGAATAAAGAAATTGATGCTTTAAACGTAAAAAAAGAATTTTACGAAAGTGAAATTAATTCTGATAAAAAGGAAATTAAAATACTTCAAACTCCAGAAGGTGCAGAAAAATATGCTCGTGAGAAGTATAATATGAAAAAAGAAAACGAAGATATTTATATTATAGAGACGGATACACTAAAGCCAAAAGAATGAAATTTGATGAATTTGATGGGCTATCTTCACAGGCGTGGAAACAACGCATTCAATTTGAATTGAATGGAGAAGATTTTAATTCAAATCTCGTATGGAAATCTTTGGAAGGAATTGATGTCAAACCCTTTTATCATTGCGATTCTGGTATTGCGACAAATCCAATAAAACATCAATGCGATGCTTGGAAAATTGGGGAAGAAGTATATGTTCAAAATACAACATCAGCCAATGTCTTAGCCAAAGAGTGCTTGAAGAAAGGTGCAGAAAGTATTTACTTTATTTTATCTAAACCATCTATAGACATTCAAAAACTACTTGATGGAATTGATATTTCAACATTTAGAATTTATCTTGATTTACAGTTTTTGGATCCCAACTTTGCCATACAAATTGAAGCACTAAATTTAAATCAAAATTCAAAATTATTTATTCTTACTGATTGTATCGGTCATCTAGCAAAAAGCGGAAATTGGTACAAAAATTTAATCTCAGACAAAAAAAATACCATCAACTATTGCAATGCAATGACTGGCGCACAGTCGGTAATATCAATAGATATGGCAAATTACCAAAACGCAGGAGCGAGCATTGTACAACAATTGGCCTATGCCCTAGTCCATGCGCATGAGTATATAGTTGATAATGAAAAGATTAATTCATTAAATTTTGTCTTTAAAAATGCAATTGGCGGAAATTACTTTTTTGAAATTGCCAAACTTCAAGCGTTACGATGGCTATGGCAAACATTGATGGAAGATTATGGGAAAAATATCAAGTGTCATATTATTTCTAAACCGAGTAGACGTAATAAAACAATTTATGACTATAACATTAATATGTTGCGTAGTACAACAGAAATTATGAGTGCGGCACTAGGTGGTAGTGATACGATAATAAATTTACCATATGATGCACTTTACCACAAAGACAATGAATTTGGAAGACGGCTTTCAAGAAATCAATTGCTTATTTTGAAACATGAAAGTAAATTTAGTGAAGTCAATAACCCAACCGAAGGCGCATACTATATAGAGCACCTCACACTACAATTGGCTGAAAAAGCATTAAAATTATTCAAAGATATTGAAAAGCAAGGTGGGTTTTTAGAACTCTTAAAATCTGGGGTAATTCAAAGAAAAATTAAAGAACAATCACAAAAAGAACAACAAATTTTTGATGCAAAAGAACAGGAACTAGTTGGTATTCATGTACAACAAAACAAGGACGATAAAATGAAGTCTCAACTAGAGCTTTATCCTTTCTTAAAACACAATCCAAGAAAAACCTTATTGGAGCCCATTCTTGCAAAAAGAATAGCGGAGCCCCTAGAGAAAAAGCGTTTAGACGATGAGTAGAAAAAATATGCAACATATCGAGCTTTTGTCATCAGTTAATAACGATATATCAAATACAAAAGGTGAAAAAAAATTCTACAAAAAAGAAAGACTATCCAATATTGAACACTTAAATTTTGGAGCAGGAGCTCCACCATTTTTAAGAGGCCCCTACTCTACAATGTATGTTCGTAGACCATGGACCATTCGCCAATATGCTGGGTTTTCTACAGCGGAAGACTCCAATACTTTTTACAAAAAAAATTTAGCAGCAGGACAAAAAGGACTTTCTGTTGCTTTTGATTTACCAACACACAGAGGATATGACAGCGATCATGAACGTGTTATTGGAGATGTTGGAAAAGCTGGTGTAGCTATTGATTCTGTTGAGGATATGAAAATTCTATTTAATGAGATTCCATTAGATAGAATGAGTGTTTCCATGACCATGAATGGCGCTGTTTTGCCAATTATGGCATTCTATATTGTTGCTGCACAAGAGCAAGGTGTTCGTTTAGAGCAACTTAGTGGTACGATTCAAAATGATATTCTAAAAGAATTTATGGTAAGAAACACCTACATATACCCTCCTACACCATCAATGAAAATTATTGGTGAAATCTTTGAATATACCAGTAAAAATATGCCAAAATTCAACAGCATTAGTATTTCTGGTTATCATATGAAAGAAGCTGGAGCAAGTCCCGAAACAGAATTGGCATACACCCTTGCCAATGGGCTTGAATATCTAAAAAAAGGACTTGAAATTGGACTCGACATAGATACATTTGCGCCTCGACTTTCATTTTTTTGGGGTATTGGAATGGATCACTTTATGGAGATTGCCAAAATGCGTGCTGCAAGACTTTTATGGGCAAAAATTGTAAAGCAATTCAAACCAAAAAATCCAAAATCAATGGCGTTACGAACGCATTGTCAAACGAGTGGTTGGAGTCTTACAGAACAAGATCCGTTCAACAATGTTGCTCGAACATGCATCGAAGCTACTTCTGCGGTTTTTGGTGGCACTCAAAGTCTTCACACGAATGCTCTTGACGAAGCAATTGCATTACCAACAGATTTTTCAGCTCGAATTGCTAGAAATACACAATTGTATTTACAAAAAGAAACGCAAATAACAAAAACTGTGGACCCATGGGCTGGAAGTTACTTCGTTGAAACATTAACGCACCAAATCGCTTCCAACGCTTGGAAGATTATTCAGGATATTGAAAATCAAGGAGGTATGACCAAAGCGATAGAAGCAGGTATTCCAAAACTAAAAATAGAAGAATCGGCAGCAAAGAAACAAGCAAAAATTGATTCTGGAGAAGATATTATTGTTGGAGTTAATAAATATGTTTTAGAAAATGAAGATCCGCTTCATATTTTGGAGGTTGACAACGACCTTGTACGCAAACAACAAATAGAGCGTCTAAAAAGCATTAAAGAAAAACGAAATCAAGATGATGTAGACCGATGTCTTAAAAATATTACAGCCGCAGCACAAAATGGTAAGGGAAATTTATTAGCTTTAGCCATAGAAGCAGCAAAATCAAGAGCAACTCTAGGTGAAATTAGTTCAGCGCTAGAAGTGGTCTTTGGACGCTATCAAGCAAAAATAAAATCGATATCTGGTGTGTATAAAAAAGAAATAAAAAACGATCCCTCTTTTGAAAAAGCCAAGCTTATGGCCGATCAATTTGCAGAGATTGAAGGGCGTCGTCCACGAATTATGATTGCAAAAATGGGGCAAGATGGCCACGATCGTGGTGCAAAAGTAGTGGCTACCGGTTATGCTGATCTTGGTTTTGATGTGGATATTGGGCCTCTGTTTCAAACTGCGCAAGAAGCAGCAAAACAAGCGGTAGAAAATGATGTACATATTCTTGGTATTTCTACGCTTGCTGGCGGACATAAAACATTGGTTCCTAAGGTTATAGAACAATTAAAATTGATGCAGCGCGAAGACATTATGGTTATTGTAGGAGGCGTGATTCCAAAGCAAGATTATGATATACTTTTTGAAGCTGGAGCAGTAGCCATTTTTGGACCAGGAACAAAAATTAGTGAGGCCGCCATAACCGTTTTGGATATATTGATTAATTAATTATATTTACACATACCATACCAATCTATTTCTTCAAATAAGATTTTAAAGTAAATTTTGATCCCAAATCGAAAATGCTTGAATCCAAAGTCATTGCAATCGCAAACCAAAAAGGTGGTGTTGGAAAAACAACCACAGCCATAAACTTGGCCTCTGCTCTAGGAATTTTAGAACAAAAAGTCCTTTTGATTGATGCCGATCCACAAGCCAATGCAAGCTCTGGTTTAGGGTTCGAAAATAATCAAAATAAAAACCTATTAAAGATTTTCAATGAAGAAAGTGATATTCACCACCAAATCATTCAAACACATAGTCCTAATCTAGACCTCATTCCCGGCACAATAAAGTTAGCGGAGTTAGAGATTAACAACAGTAGCACAAATGTATTTAAACTAAAAAATGCAATAGATGACATAAGAACTAATTATGACTACATCATAATAGACTGTTCTCCCTCTTTGGGGTATATTTCTGTTAATTCATTTGTTGCCTCAGATAGTATTTTGATTCCTGTACAATGTGAATATTTAGCTATGGAAGGTCTAAATAAATTACTCCAAACGATAAAAGAAATAAAAGCAGATTTTAATAAAAATCTAGAAATTGAAGGTCTTTTAATTACAATGTATGATCAAAGACTAAAACATAATAATTATATCATAAAACAGCTTAAACACTATTTTGAGGATATGGTTTTTAAAGCCATAATCAAAAGAAATATAAGCCTAAGTGAAGCCCCTAGTTTTGGCACCAATATTTTTGATTATAAAATTGAAAGTGAAGGTTCCAACAACTACCTCAATCTATCTCGTGAAATTATAACAAACTACAATACAATGGAAAAAACAAACATAATTCTTAGAAAATCAATCCAACACGTTTTGGAAAGCAATGAAACAGTAACATTAGAAAAATCTAAGCATAAAAAACATTTACATCATTTTGAACCTTTTGATATCAAAAAGAAAAACTACGACAAGCTAAAAGGAATGCACAAAAAAGAAATTATAAAAAGTCTTGGGCTTGTATATAATGATATTTATTCTAATGTATGGATGTATCGCGTACCAGTAAGAGCAACTGTATATAGAAAAAATTATCTTTATTTATTTTTTGTTGATAATCACGTAGAAAGCTTTGAACTAAGACGATTTAAGCGAAGTTAATTTTTTTTTAAAATTGTTGAAAATCTTATAATCGTAGGTTTTTATTCCACACAAATAATTGTATTTTTGAACTTATAAAAAGGTCTTATCTCTATGGGGAAAATCATAGCTATTGCAAATCAAAAAGGTGGTGTTGGGAAAACAACCACTACAGTAAATTTAGCGGCTTCCCTTGGTGTTTTGGAAAAAAAAGTCTTGCTTATTGATGCCGATCCGCAGGCCAATGCAAGCTCTGGATTAGGAATAGACGTTGAAAGCGTTGAAAAAGGAACTTATCAATTGCTTGAACATAATTGCACTGCAGAAGAAGCTATACAAAAAACTTCTTCGCCTCATGTTGATATCATCCCTGCTCATATCGATTTAGTGGCCTCCGAAATTGAACTTGTTCATGTTGAAAAACGAGAATACATGCTTCAAAAAGCTCTAGAATCTATCAAAAACAATTATGATTACATACTCATTGATTGTGCGCCTTCGCTTGGATTACTTACCCTAAATGCCCTCACTGCAGCAAATTCTATTATCATCCCTATTCAATGTGAATATTTTGCACTTGAAGGACTAGGAAAACTACTCAATACCATTAAAAGTGTACAAAGAATACACAACGCAAATCTGGATATTGAGGGGCTACTCCTTACAATGTACGATTCTAGATTACGTCTTTCAAATCAAGTGGTAGAGGAAGTTCAAAATCACTTTCATGACATGGTTTTTAAAACCATTATTCAACGAAATGTACGACTCAGCGAAGCTCCAAGCTATGGCGAAAGTATAATTAATTACGATGTTAATAGTAAAGGTGCTTCAAATTACTTAAGTTTGGCTAAAGAAATTATAAGTAAAACATAAAGCTAATGGCAAAGGCAATAAAAAAACAAGCTCTGGGACGTGGGTTATCTGCACTTTTGAATGAATCGAAGAACGATCTTTCAGGTGTTGATGAACAAACGGCCAAGCGTGCCATGGGTTCTATTATAGAAATTGATTTAACTTCTATTGAAGTTAATCCTTTTCAGCCACGATCACAATTTAACGAAGAGCAACTTAAAGAACTAGCTGGATCAATAAAAGAATTAGGGGTTATTCAACCTATTACAGTTCGTAAAATTGGTCAGAATAAATTTCAACTTGTTTCTGGAGAACGCCGCTTTAGAGCCTCTAAAATGTTGGGCAATAAAACAATTCCAGCATTTTTGCGACTCGCCAACGATCAAGAAGCTTTGGAAATGGCTTTGGTTGAAAATATTCAACGCCAAGATTTAGATCCTATAGAAATTGCCATGAGCTATCAACGATTAATGGATGAAGTAAAATTAACTCAAGATCAAATGAGTCAACGCGTAGGAAAAAAACGTTCGACCATTGCTAATTATCTTCGTTTATTAAAACTAGACCCCATTATCCAAACTGGAATGCGTGATGGATTTATTAGTATGGGTCATGGGCGTGCGATTATTAATGTTACAAATTCAACCGATCAGCTTTCTATTTATGAGCAAATTTTATCAAAAAAATTATCGGTAAGAGCTACCGAAGAATTGGTGAAAAATCTTAACAATCCAAAAGCAGTTTCTACAAAAACAACAACTGAAACCCCAAAATTCGTCAAGGATGGCGTAGAGATTATTTCTGATTTCTTCGGCAAAAAAATCGGTATAAAAATGGGAAAAAAAGACACTGGCTCTATAAGTATCCCATTTCATTCCAAAGAAGACTATAAGCGTATTTTAAAACTTTTGAAGGGTGATCAATAAAAGTTTGATGACATTATTTTGCTTGCTTTTGTGTATCACAATTCAAGCACAGGACGACAAGAAAGAACTTGAAGAAGGCATTGTTATTAGCACAGAAAACAATTCAAGACAACTGGACCCTTTACGTCCAGCAAAAGCAGCATTTTATTCTGCAATCTTGCCAGGACTAGGTCAAGCTTACAACAAAAAATATTGGAAAATTCCAATTGTTTATGCAGCTATTGGAACTGGTCTTTATTTTTATATTGATAATAATAACGTCTACAAACGCTATCGTAATGCCTACAAAAGACGCTTAGCTGGATTTACAGATGATGAATTTTATGGTAGTGGAGATATTCCTTTTCTGTCTGATGATGCACTTATTAGAGCACAGCGAAGTCTTAAAAGAAACAAAGAATTGTCGTTGCTAGTTACTGTAGGGCTTTATGTTTTAAATATTATTGAAGCCAATGTGAATGCACACTTAATGCAATACAACTTAGACGAAAACTTAGCCCTAAAACCTTATATAGATTTTAATAATCCTAATTATACAGCTCAAATGGGGCTAACCTTAAATATTAAATTTTAAGATATGAAAATTGCTTTGCTAGGTTATGGAAAGATGGGAAAAGTTATCGATAAAATTGCAATTAACAGAGGGCACGAAGTGGTTTTAAGAATTGATAAGGGCGATACAAATTTTGACCTTAGCATTGCCGATGTGGCTATAGATTTTAGTGTTCCTACGGCTGCCGTTGGAAACATTAGCATGGCCTTAAATCAAAATGTTCCTGTGATTTCTGGAACAACAGGTTGGCTTGATAATTTTGACACTATTAAAACACTTTGTGAAAAAACAAATGGTGCTTTTATCTATGCTTCAAACTTTAGTTTGGGAGTAAATTTGTTTTTTGAACTCAATAGGGTTTTAGCAAAACTTATCACTCCCTTTGAAGACTATTCCGTTCAAATTGAAGAAACACATCACACCCAAAAACAAGACGCGCCATCTGGAACCGCCATTACACTAGCCGAAGGTATATCAGAAGAATCTAGTTATAATGGTTGGACATTAAGTCCAGAAACAACACCCAATAAAATTGAAATCAAAGCCAAGCGTATAGAAAACGTACCAGGTACACACAACATCAATTACAATTCTGAAATTGACTCTATAGAAATCACACATACAGCGCACAACAGACATGGTTTTGGACTAGGAGCAGTTGTGGCTGCAGAATGGATTATTGGCAAAAAAGGTATTTTTACGATGAAAGACGTTTTAAATATTAAATAAATTTGTAACAAATTTAAAGTCCCCACAACAAACAAGTAAAGTAAAATAGTATGACATTAATACAGTGGTTTAATTTTATTTTGGTTATTCAAATCATCCATGGGCTTGGGACGTGGAAATTGTATCAAAAAGCTGGGCGTAAAGCGTGGGAGGCTTTTGTACCTGTTTACAATGCGCTTGTTCTTTTTAAAATTATGAATAGACCATGGTATTGGATTTTCTTTATCTTTTTACCAGTAATTAATTGTGTGATGTTTCCTGTAATTTGGGTAGAAACTGCAAGAAGTTTTGGGAAAAACTCCACCAAAGACACCATATTAGCCGTTGTCTCACTTGGTTTTTATAATTACTATTTAAATTATTTTCTTGATTTAGAACATGTTAAAAACCGTGATGGAGAACCAAAATCAAATGCTGGACAACTTTTGAACTCTATACTTTTTGCAATTGTAGTCGCAAGTGCTGTACATATTTACTTTTTACAGCCTTTTATCATCCCTTCCTCATCATTAGAGAAATCATTACTTGTTGGAGATGCATTGATTGTTAGTAAAATGCATTATGGAGCACGAGTACCAATGACCACGGTAAGTTTACCAATGGTACACGATTCTATTCCATTTAGCGGAAAAAAATCATATTTATTTAACGATAAAATTGAAGAAAAAAATACATCTTGGAAAAACAAATTGCAACTCCCCTACCTACGAATTCCAGGTTGGGAAAAAATAAAGCGTAATGAAATTGTAGTGTTCAATCAACCTGCGGATACGCTGTTGGACATGAACGATTTTACACCAAATCGAAATTATTATAAACCTATTGACAAAAAAACAAACTTGGTTAAACGTTGTGTTGGAATTGCTGGTGATACGCTAGAAATCATTGATGGTTATGTTTACATCAACGGAAAGAAAAACAAACTTCCTGGTAGAGCTAGATTACAGTTTTCTTATATGGGAACCATTAAGCCAGGTAAAGGTTTTAGTAGAAATATCAATACTCGTTTAAAAACATATTATGATATAACAGATGGTATGCGATTCAATAGCACAAATTTTGAATTGTCTGCAGCCACTGAGGAATCTATTGAATTATTTAAAAAGCATCCAAGTGTAGGGAGTGTAGAACGAAGAATTGTTCCTAAAGGTCAGGTTGATAGAAGTCTTTTCCCTCAAGACCCTGCATACAATTGGAATATAGATCAATTTGGTCCAATTTATATTCCAAAAAAAGGGGTTACAATTTCTATTGATACAACCAATTTACCACTGTATAAACGTCTAATTTCTGAGTACGAAGGTAATACGATTTATGCTAAAGGCAATCAGATTTATATTAACGGTAAAGTGGCAACGACCTACTCCTTTAAACAAGATTATTATTGGATGATGGGTGATAACCGCAATAGTTCAATTGATGCACGCCGATGGGGATTTGTTCCAGAAAATCATGTTGTAGGAAAGCCTGTTTTTATTTGGATGAGTTGGAATACAAATGGAAAAGGATTAAACAAAATTCGTTGGGATCGTGTATTTACTACTGTTCACGCCGATGGTCCAAGACGCTCATATTTAATTCATTTTGTGATTTTACTGCTTTTAAATTACGGCTACAGAAAATGGAGAAAACGTAAAAAAGAAGCGGCTTAAATATAGACTATGAGTCTAATCTATCCCTCTTATTTTCCAAATATTGCTAGTTGTATTACCATTATACAATCCAAAACAATATGTTTTGAAATTGAAGACAACTACCAAAAACAAACCTTCAGAAATCGATGTTATATTTATGGTGCTAACGGAAAACTAGGTCTTCATATTCCTGTACATTACACTCAAAAAAAGCGTCAAAAAACAAAAGATATTCGAACAGATAACAGCTCCAATTGGAAATCGATTCATTGGAAATCAATTGAAAGTGCCTACAGAACTTCACCCTATTTTGAGTTTTATGAAGATGATTTTCAATCACTTTTCAAAAATAAAAGTGAATGGCTAATGGATTATAATTTTAAGTGTATAGATCTAATTCAACAGTGTTTAGACGTTGATTTTAGTTACAAAACCTCTACTACTTTTGAAAAAGAAATTAAGGATGATTTTAGACCATTAATTAATGTAAAAAATCATGAAAACATTCAAACCAATCCTTATATACAAGTTTTTGAAAACAAACATGGATATATAAATAACCTAAGTATATTGGATGTTATATTTAATCTTGGACCAGAGGCGCTTTCTTACCTTACAAATCATCCGTCAATAAACATATAAAACTCTATTTTTTTTTACGAAGTTCTAGCGTTGTAGAAATTGGAAAGTGATCGGAATATCGAACGTTATGCGTTTGGAAATCTACTATTTTTAAGGTCTTATCTACAAGTATAAAATCGATACGAAGAGGAAAAAAATCAAAAGAATAAGTACGCCCAAAACCTTTGCCTGCGATATCAAAAGCATCATCAAAATTTGATCTTAAAAGACGATAAACATATGAATGTGTCGTGTTGTTAAAATCTCCATTCAAAATGGTTTTATAAGGAGATTTGTTCATGTGTTTTAGAACTAATTCTGCTTGATATTGTTGAGCTTCAAAGGTTTTGCTAATGCGTTTAAAAAGGCGATCTGAGGTTTCAGAGTCTAACTGCTTAACGTTGGGGTTGATGCCAGAGGATTGCAAATGAATGTTATAAACCCTAAGGGTGTCATTCTTCACTAAAATATCGACAAAAATAGCGCTATTAGCTGAGTTTGGAAATTTTATAATTCCTGTATTCAAAAATGGAAATTTTGAAAAAATTGCCAATTCAGATTTTGTTTTTGAATTTGAATTAAATACATATGGATAAGTTGTTTTTTTTGCAATTCCACTGTTGTATTCTTGAACGGATAAAATATCTGGAGCGGCTTGTTCTATAAAGCCATGAATTTTTTCTGGAATTGCATCATCATCAATCCAATCGTAAAGATTCAACAATCGTACATTATAACTCATCAAAGAGAGTGTATCGTTAGAAGATTGTTCATTTTCTCCAGAAAAATTATATAAAGAGGTTAAATGCCCAAAACCAAGAGCTAAAACAAGTCCAGAGAGCAAGAACTGTTTTTTTAGCTTTAATACCCAAAACAAACAAAATATCAGGTTTATGATAATTAAAAAAGGGACGGCAAGACTTAAAACAGCTAAAAAGGAAAATGTTTTTGGTGGAACAAAAGGCAACGCATAAGACAACAATAGAAGTGTTGCAACTAAAGAGTTAATCAGAAAAATAAGTTTATCAAAAAAATGCAGTGGTTTCAAAACTATTTATTTTTTCCAGCACGAAACAAAAAATCTTTTTCAGCTTGTGTTAAACTTTCATAACCACTTTTACTGATTTTATCTAAAATCAAATCAATTTGTTTTTGATGTGTAAAACTGTTAAACTCTTGTTTCTTTTGGCCAGCCATTGTTGAAGTTTTTTTCTTCTTGTAAACTGTTTTTAGAACTTTATTAGATTTAAAATAATTTAGAATACTATCTAGGAAGCCTCCAAAATCTTTTCCATTATTAAATTGTTTTGCATAAAAATATCCTGACAAATAGCCCCCAATATGAGCTACTGTTCCCCCAGAATTAACCGACAAAAGTCCTGGTAAATCCAAAACAACCATAGCGATCCCCAAATATTTTAATGGAAATCGAAGTGTGAAAAAGCCAATGGATTTATTTGGTAAATACACACACAAAAAAATAATACACGCTCGAACACCTGCTGAAGCACCAACCAAAGATCCGTTAATTTGTAATGTATTCGGCAACAAAAAAGCAACAATAATAAAAGCCAGTCCTCCGTAAATTACACCAAGCAGATAAATTTTTAGGGAAAGACGAGCCGAAAATAAATTAGAAAATGTTTGTGCTATAAAATATAAAACAAGCATATTAAAAAACAGATGACTTATGCTTTTATGTAAAAAACCATAACTTACAATACTCCATGGACGACCAAAAAAATCTGATAGTATATAAGGTAAAGAAAACCACTCTAAGAGATTAAATCCAATCAGATTTAAAAAAATACCTGCTACAAAAACCATTGTATTTGCTACAATTATTTTTTCCAAAATATGAAGTCGCGATAATTTCTCTTTGATATCTTGTGAAAGTGTAGTCATCTAATTCCAGCGGTATTTGTCAAATTGATTTTTTTTCCAAAAATACATCAATAAAAATCCTGTAAGTGCTCCTCCAATATGCGCAACATAAGCCGTATTGCTAGGACTAAAAACTGAGACACCTGAGATTGCCGAAAACAAATCAATGGCTATAATTCCAGGGATAAAATACTTTGCTTTAATAGGAATTGGTAAGAAAATTAGCATCAATTCCGCATTTGGATTGAGCATACCAAAAGCCACTAAAACACCAAAAATAGCACCCGAAGCACCAACCATAGAACCATTGCTTTTTACGTTCAAATCAAAAAACATTCGAAATGTGGATGTATCAATTTGAGCTAAACTTTTACCATAACTTTCTAAAAGAGGTTGCATTTTTTGAGCTAAAATTTCGCCTTTAAACATGTTGTTTTCTAGAATATTTAAACTAGAAATCTCTTTAATTATTTCATAGGAAAATCCACGAGCTTCCAAATCGCTTAAAACAGGGTAAATTTGAATAAAATACACCAAAAATGTGAGTGCAACTGCACCCAATCCACAACTGATATAAAACGTAATAAATTTTCGCTGACCAAAAATTTGCTCTACTGCAGTTCCAAACATCCATAGCGCAAACATATTAAACAATAAATGCTGAAAACTACCATGCATAAACATATGAGTGATAATTTGCCAAAAGCCAAAATAATCACTCATTGGATAAAATAGCGCTAATAATCTGTAAAACAACTCTTCATTACCCATCAAATAGGTTCCCACAAAGACGATAACATTTAAAATGAGAAGATGCTTTACTGTAGGTGATATTCTTAGCATATTAATTAAATTTAGATTCTATTTCAGAGGTTTCTATTGTTGTGAAAATTGCCTTATTATTCAATGAAATAGAAGGTTCCTTACATGCAAAAAGTGAATTAACAATAAATTCTTGCTCTGTAATATTTAATTTTTTTCCATTTTTAATGGCTAAACTTTTCGCAAAAGTTTTGGCAAGTAAGTCACTTGAACTAAAGTTAAAATCAGGTACTTCATTCTGAACATCATCAATAAGCTGCACAAATACTTTTAAAACATCATTTTCTTTTAAGGCTACAGGGATTGCAGAAATAACTGCTTTTTTATTAGCTAAAGCATCAAAAACAAAACCTGCCTGTTCCAATTGTTCTCTAATTGTTTGAAGGACTCCCATTTCCTGAGTTGAAAATTCTAGCTCTAAAGTAAACATCAATTGTTGACATACAGTATCTTTTACGGTGATTTGCTTTAAAAAGTCTTCGTACAAAATACGTTCATGTGCTCTATTTTGATCGATAACCACCATACCAGATTTAATCGTACTAATGATATATTTGTTTTGAAGTTGAAATGTATTTTGAACTTTCTTTCCTTCATCTTCATCAAAAATGGACGATTGTAATTCATCTGATTCGAACTGTACTTCACTAAAATCATTTTGATTTTCTGTTGTTTCAGAATTTAAAACTGTATAAAGCGCTTCCCAAGCAGGTGCTGTAGAAGGAGATACTTTAGTATTTGATTTTGAAAAAGGATTGAAATTGGGATCTACTTCTACTTTTGGACTAGAGACTTGCTCATTGTGTTGATGATAGGGCGTATCCATTGAAGGATCATGCTGAAAATCGAGAATAGGCGCAATACTGAATTGTCCTAAACTGTGTTTTACGGCTGCCCTTAGAAGTGCATACATTGTAGGTTCGTCATCAAATTTAACTTCTGTTTTTGTCGGGTGAATATTGATATCTATAGATTTTGGATCTACTGATAAATTGAGAAAATAACTTGGGAATTTATGAGTTGGAAGCAAACCTTCAAAAGCCGCTTGAATGGCATGATTTAGATAAGGACTTTTTATAAACCGCTGATTGACAAAGAAAAACTGCTCTCCTCTAGATTTTTTAGCATATTCTGGTTTGCCAACAAAACCTGAAATTTTTAGAAGTTCTGTATCCTCGTCTACAGGGACTAGTTTTTCATTGGTTTTTTTTCCAAAAGTATGTACAATACGTTGTCTAAAATTTTCTGAACGTAAGTCAAAAAGATTATTTCCATTGTGATACATTGAAAAATTGATTTGTGGATGTGCCAAAACTACTCGATGAAATTCATCAATAATATGGCGTAATTCTACAGCATCAGATTTTAAAAAATTACGACGAGCGGGAATGTTAAAAAATAAATTTTTAACTGCAATAGACGTTCCTTTTGGTGCAGCAACAGAGTTTTGGTCTGTTATTGTACTGCCCTCTATTGTAATGGCTGTACCAAGTTCTGTATATTCTTGTTTGGTTTTGAGTTCAACATGTGCAATTGCAGCTATACTTGCCAGCGCTTCGCCTCTAAACCCTTTTGTATGCAAAGCAAATAAATCTTCTGCAGCTTTAATTTTTGAGGTGGCATGACGCTCAAAACTAAGGCGTGCATCTGTAACACTCATCCCCTTGCCGTTATCTATAACTTGAATAAGGGTTTTACCAGCATTTTTGATTAGTAATTTTATTTCTGTTGATTCGGCATCTATAGAATTTTCAAGCAATTCTTTTACAACTGAAGAGGGTCGTTGTACGACTTCTCCAGCTGCAATTTGATTGGCAACATGATCTGGTAAAAGGTGTATAATATCGGCCATTAGCTAAAAAAATAATGAGAGGTCAAAATCTATAAACCATAAAAATATAAAAACGAGAATAAGCACTATGATTCTAATTCTATAGGATGTTTGGCGATCTGTACTTTTCATGTCGCTCAAAGCATTTTTTAGAGTTCTTTTTAAATTTGTCTTTTGAACAGTTACACGTTGATCATCAAATTTATGTTTGATTTCAAAAGGACTAGAATCGCCTTTGTAATAACGTGGTTCGTAATTAAATTTTTTATTTTTTCTGAGTTTAAATAACCCCATGATTTATAAATATTTAGTCTCCAAAACAAACATACCTATCAATAATAAAGCTAAGGCAACAACAAGCCAAATTAATGAAAATGGTTGTTTACGGCGTTTATTTAGCTTGAATTTTGACATAAGAATTTAAAAGCTCTATTCCCTCAAAAATACTTAAAAATTACAGGATAAAAAAGAAGAGAGGAAAATTTAAATACAATTAAATTGATCGATTAAAATCAATCATTTTGAGTGCTGTAACAGCAGCTTCAACACCTTTATTGCCATGTTTCCCACCAGAACGATCCAAGGACTGTTGCTTGTTATTATCGGTTAGAACACAGAAAATGACTGGTGTGGTATGTTGAATATTTAAATCTTTTATTCCTTGAGTAACGCCTGCACAGACATAGTCAAAATGTTTTGTTTCGCCTTGAATGACACAACCGATTGTGATGACAGCATCAACACCTGAAGATTGCAATTTTTTTGCGCCAAAAATCAACTCAAAACTACCAGGGACTTTATGTACAGAAATATTTTGTTGAGAAACTCCACAATCTGTTAATGTTTGAAGTGCTCCTTCTAATAGCCCATTGGTTACATCTGAATTCCATTCAGAAACAACAATACCAATCTTAAAATCTGTGGCGTTTGGAAGTGCCGATTTATCGTAATTAGAGAGGTTTGTGTTTGCCGTTGCCATTGGGGTTTTTAGTTACTCGCTGCTTGTGCTTTTCCAATAAAGACGTCAATATCTTTGGCTTCTGTACTTTCTGGAAAATCAGCTTTTATAGTTTTAAAGTATTCTAGAGCTTTGGAGTTTTTATCGAGTTTTAAACCTAAAACACCCGCTTTGTATAGATACATTGGAGTTGTATAATTATTTGTTTTTGCGTTGGCAGCCTGAACATAATAATCGTAAGCATCTTCTAACTGCTCCAATTGAACAAAAGCATCACCAATACCCCCTTTGGCAATTGGCCCCAGTACATCATCAGTAGATTCAAATGCGTTTAGATATTCAATAGCATTTACATAATCTTTCATGTTCAAATAGGCCATACCTGCATAGTAATTGGCAAGATTTCCTGCATTAGTTCCACTGTAAGTGTCTGCAATATCAAGCATTCCATATTTTCCATCGGCACCGTTTAAAGATAATGTAAACAAAGAATCTTGTGCAGTAGCAACAGCTTCATCAAAATATTTTTGGGCAGAATACATATCATTCATCGCTTGACTTTCTTTTGGTTGCTGAACGTATTTATCAAAACCTAAAAACCCTAAAACCAAAACAGCGGCCAAGCCTACAATTATAAAAATGTATTTTTGATTAGCTGCAACCCATTGTTCCGTTTTTGAAACATTTTCATCTAATGTATTAAAAACCTCTGCTGTTGTAGATCCCTCTTCAATAGATTGTTGCTTTTCTACTTTTGTTTTTGGCTTACCGCCACGTTTCTTGTATGTTGCCATAATGTTCTAAAATATGAGGGGCAAAAATATAATTTTATTCTTAAAATAATGATAATTTATTTGTTATTTTTCAATATTTTGCAGCTTATTTAGTCGTAATACTTAATCAAGTTTAAATTTAAAACCAATTTATACACTAATGCTTCTCAAGTCCATCAGTTTAGTGAATTATAAAAATTTTGACAGTCAATCATTTGAATTTAACCAAAAGGTAAATTGTTTTGTAGGCCCCAACGGTATTGGTAAAACAAATATTTTGGACGCCATTTATCATCTTTCTTTTGGGAAAAGCTACTTCAATCCTATTGCGACACAAAATATAAAACATGGAGAAGATTTTTTTGTAGTCGATGGACGTTATACGAAAGACAATAGAGATGAAAAAATAGTTGTTTCTCTCAAAAAAGGGCATAAAAAAATTATTAAACGCAACGCTAAATCCTATGACCGATTTAGTGATCATATTGGTTTTTTACCCCTAGTCATCATATCTCCCGCCGACCGTGATTTAATTACAGAAGGCAGCGATATGCGGCGTAAATTTATTGATGGTGTAATATCGCAAAGCGATAAAATTTATCTTGAAAACTTGATTCAATACAATAAAATATTGGGGCAACGCAATGCATTACTCAAATATTTCTCAAACAACAACACGTTCGATAATGATGCTATTGAGGTCTACAATACTCAACTTTCTGAATTCGGTACAGAAATTCACAAAAAAAGACAGGCATTTATTGAGGCCTTTACCCCTGTTTTTCTAAAACAATATAAAGCCATCAGCAACCAAAATGAAGCGGTGAGTTTACACTACAAAAGTCAACTCAACGAACAGCCTTTGGACACATTACTTAAAACACAAATTAACAAAGATCGTGTGTTACAATATACGAGTGTTGGTATTCATAAAGATGATATAGAGTTTAATATTGGTGAGTATCCTATTAAAAAATTTGGTAGTCAAGGACAGCAAAAATCGTTTCTAATTGCCCTAAAATTAGCACAATTCGATATTATAAAATCACAGAGTGGCACCACTCCTATTTTGCTTTTGGATGATATTTTTGATAAATTGGACGAACAACGGGTAGAACGCATTATTGGTATGGTAAATGACGAGAGTTTTGGACAACTATTCATCTCAGACACCCATGCCGATCGAACCGAAAAAGCGGTAAAAAATACCCACAACTCTTTTGAAATTTTTCAATTATGAAAAATAGTGTTTTCTTTTTTCTGTTGATGGTATTGAGTTGTAAACCCAATGCAAGTCAGTATATCAATTTTATTGAGGGCTATTGGGAAATTGAACAGGTTACAAAAAACGACCGTATCATCAAGGAATTTAAAATCAATACAGGGATTGATTACTTTAAAATCAATGCTAATAAAACGGGATTTCGAAAAAAACTAAAGCCAAACTTTCAAGGTACATTTGAAACTTCGGATGACCAATTAAATTTTAATTTAAAACTTGACAACAATACCCTTTTGTTGGAGTACATTGATAATGGAACTTCATATAGTGAAGAAATTGTATTGGCGAGTGCAACAGCGCTTGTGATTGCCAATACAGAGGGGTTTGAATACCACTACAAACCTTACGAACCTTTAAACTTGGACAAATGAGCAAGCGGCACAACGACCATCAAAAAATAGACGAAGTGCTGGCTTCTTTTGTAGAAAACAACAAACTCGAAAAAGGACTAGACAGTGTTAATGTGGCCAATGCTTGGCGCGAACTGATGGGCAATGGTGTACAAAACTATACCAATAGTATTAAACTCCACAACGGTACTTTGTATGTAAGTTTAACCTCTTCTGTACTTCGAGAAGAACTGAACTATGGTAAAGATAAAATCATTGCTATGATTAACGAAGAACTCGGAAAAGAGGTCGTAAAAAAAGTGGTGTTGCAGTAGTCATACAACTAAGGCATTTTATGTTTAGCTTTTCGCTTTTCTCTACGCTTTTGACGTTTTTCTTTTTTTAATATTTTTTTGTATTCCTTGTGTACTTCAACCGTTTTTTGATCAATATAGCCAATGGTATTGACATCAAGACCTTTGCTTTTCATCTTCTTTTGATAACTGATTAGCTCGTCTTTTTCCATCGCTGTAAAAAATTTTGATGTTCTATATTTCATCCAAACACCTTGAATTTTACCATTTTCATCTTCGAATTCTACATAACAATATATTTTTTTTGTATTAAAATGTTTATGTGATTTGTTTTGCGCATTCAGAGTTATTGTGGTTAATAAAAGAGCTAGAAATAAAATTTTAAGTTTCATTGTGGTTTGGGTTTTTATTTTTAAATCATATTGCATTACTACCGCACGATTACTATCGTGTGGTTTTTTATGTTATTCTCTATTATAATATAATATTTGTGCACTATCAACAATCATTAATGAAAGTGTGTTACTTGTCATCCCTGAAACCTCCAAACAGTAAGTTTCTGATTTGTTAATTTCTTTCCATTTCAAATACACAACACCAATTGCATTTTGGCTCTGGTAACAATTATTTGAAAATGTGTATTCATAAGTAGTTTGATGAACACCAGCTTCATATAATTTACAAAGACCGTTTGATGTGAATACTAATTTATCGTTTGTATCCTCCTCTAATATCCAGCTACCAATAACATTATTAGAATACTGATCTTCTGGTACTTGCTGTGCTTTACAACTTAAAGTTGAAAATATAATTACTAATGATATAAATTTTAATTTTTTAATTTTTTTTATTTAATAAACAATTAATTGTATTTTTTGCTTTTTGAAAATGTTCTTTTCTATCGCTAATTCCCTTATTAGCAGGGTTAATAGGTTTAGTTACCGTTCGTACTGTAGGTGTGCTTTCATAATGTAGTAGATTTTGGGTGTTTTAAAAATTTGCGTACAAGTTAGGGAATCCCAAAATACATGTCAAGAGTCATGTAACAAACGGCCATTTGACGTAATATTCGGTCATTTTTACGTCATAAGCGGGAAAATGGGGTATAAAAAAACCACCTATTATAAAGTGGTTTTCTAAGTTTTTGTGGTTGTGATTTACCTAAAACATTTCGCGACAAGAAAAGTGAAATGCACTTTCAATAGCAGCATTATCGTCACTATCACTTCCATGTACGGCATTTTCACTAATGGAATCTGCAAACATATTTCGGATGGTGCCTTCTGCTGCTTCTGCAGGATTGGTGGCACCAATGAGGGCTCTAAAGTCCTCTACTGCATTGTCTTTTTCCAATATCGCAGCAACAATTGGACCCCGTGTCATATAGGTCACCAAATCGCCAAAAAATGGACGGTCTTTATGAATCGCATAAAATGCTTCAGCATCAGCTGTTGTGAGTTGTGTCAATTTCATTGCCACAATACGAAATCCAGAGGAAGTAATTTTTTCTAAAATTGCTCCAATATTGCCTTTCTCAACAGAGTCGGGCTTGAGCATTGTAAAAGTTTTATTGTTTGCCATTGTAAAAATTTAATTCGTGCAAAAGTAATCATTTTGTACAGAAAATCCCCTAATCGCCTATTTATAAAAAGTTGTATCTTTGTTTCTTATGAAAAGTTTAACTTTTGAAGCTGTAAAATCATTGTTACAAACACCCAAAAATGTGGTGATTGTACCTCATGTCAACCCCGATGGTGATGCGGTAGGTTCCTCACTTGGTCTATACCATTATTTGATTCAAAAAGGACATCATGTTTCTGTTGTTGTGCCCAACGATTATCCCGATTTCTTGAAATGGATGCCTGGAACTTCAGCAATTATTTATTTTGATTCTCAAACAGAACTTGCACAACAAAAATTGGAGGATTCAGAACTATTGTTCACCTTAGATTTTAATGCGCTTCACCGCAGTGGTCCCATGCAAGTTGCTCTTGAAGAAAATAATACGCCAAAAATCATGATTGACCATCATCAGCAACCTGAAGATTATGCTGCATACAGCTACTCTGATGTTAACATGTGCTCTACTTCTGAGATGATTTATCATTTTATGGAGCAAATCGGTGATTTGGAGTTGATGAATTCTGATATTGGAACAGCACTCTATACGGGAATCATGACAGACACCGCATCGTTCCGATTTCCAAAAACAACAAGCACTACGCACCGCGTTGTAGCGCATTTTATTGAAGTTGGAGTGAACCATTCTGAAATTCACAACAAAGTTTATGATGCAAACCGTTTTGAACGCATCAAACTTGTAGGAGTTGCCTTAAATAATTTAAAAGTCATTGAGCATTTAAATACTGCTTACATCACACTTTCGCAACAGGAATTGGATTCTTTTGGACACCAAAAAGGAAATACAGAAGGGTTGGTCAATTATGGATTATCCATTAAAGGCATCAAATTTGCAGCTATTTTTATTGAAAATAAAGAAGACGATATCATTAAAATATCTTTGCGTTCCAAAGGAGATTTTGATGTCAATCAATTGGCACGAGAACATTTTCATGGTGGTGGACACCAAAATGCCGCTGGTGGCAAAAGTATGTTGTCTCTTGAAAAAACTGTTGAAAAATTCGAAAATTTAGTAGAAACCCTAAAATCAAATTTAGCCTAGTGAATGTTTATCGCCTACTTCTAATTCTGCTCGTTTTCATTGGATGTAAACCTTCTGAGGCACGGAAACCCGTTCAGCAAAATTCTGGACGTTTTTTTGATACCTCTATCGAACGCAACAAAGCTTTAAATGAAAAAGAATATACCGTCATCAAAAAACTTGTTGATGAAGCTGAAAATCCCTTTATAGTTTCCGATTATGGATTTTGGTATCAATATGTTCAAAAAAATAATCAAAACGAATACACACCAGAATTTGGTGATCAAGTGTTTTACACTTATACTGTAAAAAATTTGGATGGACATTGGATTTATTCCTCAAATGAAACCACAGAAAAAACATATTTTGTAGAACAAGAAGAACTTTTTGCTGGGCTTAGAGAAGGATTAAAACTGATGAAAGAAAATGAAACCATAACATTTATTTTTCCATCACAACTGGCCTATGGCTATTATGGAGACAACAATAAAATAGGATCGAACACACCTCTTATTTATGAAGTGACTGTTCAAAAAATACTTCAAAATCAATAAACTAAAACAAAACAACAACATGAAACTTACAAAATCTTTTACTTCTGTACTTGGACTCATATTCTTGCTAAGTACCTTATCATGTCAAAACAAATATCCAGAACTTGGCAATGGATTGTATGCCGAATTTGCAACGACAAAAGACACTATAATTGTGGAGTTATTTTATGAAAAAACACCACTTACAGTAGCCAATTTTGTTGGACTTGCAGAAGGAACTCACCCAAAACTTGCTGATTCTGTACAAGGAATACCATTTTATAACGGCACTATTTTTCATAGAGTCATTAATGAATTTATGATTCAAGGCGGAGATCCTTCAGGGACTGGAATGGGGAAGCCTGGCTTTACATTTGGTGATGAATTTGACGAAACTTTAAAGCATGATAAACCTGGAGTCTTGTCTATGGCCAACTCTGGCCCTGCAACCAATGGTAGTCAGTTTTTTATTACAGAAGTTCCAACACCATGGTTAGACAATAAGCATAGCATTTTTGGGCAAGTTGTAAAAGGTCAAGAAGTCGTTGATTCCATTTCTAACGTTCAAGTGATGCCTGGTAGCAATAAACCTCTAGAAGATATACGAATTTTATCGTTAAATATTATTAGACAAGGATTTGGTGCAAAGCGTTTTAATGCTGCCAAAACTTGGAATAGAGAATTTCCTTTACTTGAAGAGAAACGATTAAAGAAAATTGAAGAAGCGAAGCAGGAAGCAGAGCGTCAAAAGAAAATTGCAGAAGAAAAAATGGAAACTGCGGCTGCCGAAATCCTCCCTATTTTGGAAGACTATAAAAGCAAAGCAACTACAAGCGATTCAGGATTATTAAGCTATACAATTAAAGAAGGTACAGGTGAAAAACCAAAACAAGGACAATCCGTCAAACTCTATTATCAAGGCTACTTTACCGATGGAAAATTGTTTGGTACCAACGTTAAAGATATTGACATAAAATGTGGCACTTATGATGAAAAGAAAGAACAACGTGGTTTTTATAATTTGATGCCCATGCAAATTAGTGCCGACGCACAAATGATTCCTGGTTTTAAAGAAGGGGTATTCAATATGAAAAAAGGCGATAAAACCTTTTTATACCTTCCTTCTCATCTGGCTTATGGCGAAGCTGGCCGAGGTCCTATTGCGCCAAACTCCGATTTGATATTTATTATTGAAATGGTTGATGAAGAACAAGAAAACTAAAGCTTAACTTTCAATACATAAGAAACCCCGTAAATGCGGGGTTTTTTTATTATCTTTTTGGAATATCAGCTAAAATCGCTTTTAAAAATACCCAAAATTTCTGTACCGAAGAGATTTGTGCACGTTCATCTGGGGAGTGTGCACCTTTGATGTTTGGACCAAAACTTATCATTTCCATTTCGGGGTAATGGGTACCTAAAATCCCGCATTCCAACCCAGCATGACAAGCGGCGACATGAGGTTCAGCATTATTCAATTTGATATATAATTCTTTTAAAACTTTTAAAATAGATGCATTCATATTGGGAGTCCAACCTGGATAATCCCCTGAAAATTCTACCGTACACCCCGCCAATTCAAAAGTAGCACCTAAGACTTGTGCCAAGTCCCACTTTGAGCTTTCTACTGAAGAACGTGTAAGACAACCTACTTTAAGTTGGCCTTTTTCTACCAAAACCCGAGCTACGTTGTTGGAGGTTTCTACCAAACCTTCAATATCTGGACTCATACGAAACACTCCATTGTGTGCGACATTCAAGGCTTTAAGTAAGGGTTGTTGTACACCCAATTCCATTACTGTTTCGGGTAAATTTGTGGGGTTTACAGAGATATTTAAATCAGGTTCTAGCGTTTGGAATTCTTTTTCAATAGCAGAGATTAACGTAGTTGTAGCGTCCTCAAAAGTTGTTTTATGCACAGCGTCAACCAAAACAATAGCAGTGCTTTCTCTAGGAATGGCATTGCGTAAACTTCCTCCATCTATTTTTGACACGCGTAAACCAAAGCGTTCAAAACCATTGTACAACAATCGGCTCAAAATTTTATTGGCATTACCAAAACCTTTATGAATATCCATACCAGAATGACCGCCCTGAAGCCCTTTTACTGAAATAATATATGGAATCGATGTTTGTGAGGTTGGTTCTTCAATATATGATCTTGTGGCAGTGACATCTACTCCACCGGCACAGCCCACCCCTATTTCATCGTCTTCTTCGGTATCCAAATTAAGTAAAATATCGCCCTTTAGTAGTCCACCCTTTAGTCCCATAGCGCCAGTCATTCCCGTTTCTTCATCAATGGTAAAAAGGGCTTCAATTGCTGGATGTGATATATCTGTACTTTGTAAAACTGCCATTATTGAGGCCACACCCAAACCATTATCGGCTCCAAGTGTAGTCCCCTTGGCCTTTACCCAATCGCCATCAATGTACATTTGAATCCCTTGAGTAAGAAAATCAAAGTCGGTGTCTGCATTTTTTTGGTGCACCATATCCAAGTGCGATTGCAATACCACCGTTTTTCGATCTTCCATTCCTGGTGTTGCAGGTTTTTTGATGATGACATTACCAACCTCATCTTCAAACGTTTCCAAATCTAAAGAAGCGCCAAAAGTTTTTATAAAAGAAATCACACGTTCCTCTTTTTTGGAGGGACGAGGAACGGCGTTTAAATCGGCAAAATTTGACCAGATTTCTATGGGTTCTAATTGTCTTATTGCATCACTCATAGCTATAGTTTTTCAGTTACAAAGGTAGGCATAACAGTCTAAACCTAAATATTATTTTTTATTTTTGGATCATGTCAAAAACTTTAAGACTTTGTATTACGTTCAGTATTTTGCCCCAAATACTCATTATCAATATTTTAGCAAAAAATAGAACATGGGTAGAGCAAAATTACAGTGAATGGCTTTATCCAAAAATTTCGAGTACGCTTCGTTTTTTCTATGGATGGATTCCATTTTCGGTAGGCGATTTGCTTTATATTACTGCAATTGGCTTTGGACTTTGGTGGGGATTCAAAAACCTAAAACAATTTTTAAAAACTCCTATACAATCAATTCTCAATTTGCTGTGTGTGGTTTCTGTTTTGTATTTTGTTTTTCATTTATTTTGGGGGTTAAATTATTACCGCTTACCACTTCACAAAAAACAAGATATTAACCCCATATACACAACCGAACAACTTTTGAGAACTACGGAACATATCATTAAAAAATCCAATACGCTTCACCAAAAATTAACAAAGGATAGTAGCGCAGTTGTAAGTTCTTCATATACATTTGAAAAACTCGCTGTATTATCTTTAGAGGGGTATGAAAATAGTGGTTTTAAGTATGATAATTCTAGCCAAAAATATTCTTTACTGAGTACACCACTCGCCTATATGGGGTTTAGTGGATACTTAAACCCATTTACCAATGAAGCACAAGTTAATTGTCATAATCCAAAAAATTCAATGCCAATGACATTGGCTCATGAGCAGGCCCATCAAATTGGCTATGCTGCAGAAAATGAGGCCAATTTTATAGGGTTTCTGGTATGTGCTAATCATTCTGACGATTATTTCAAATATAGCGGATACTCCTTTGCTTTACGCTATTGCTTAAGTGAAGTATACAAAAGAGATAGAGAAGCATACAAATCACTAAAAGAACGTATCAATACTGGTATTTTGATTGATTTTGAAAAAAGAAGTGCCAAATGGGCACAATACAACAATCCTTTGGAACCCTTATTCAAATCCATTTACAGCCATTTTTTAAAAGCTAATGCTCAAGATAAGGGAATTGAGAGCTATAGCTATGTTGTTGGGTTGATTGTTGGGCATTTTAAAGCACAACTTTAGAAAAAGTATACTCCAAAGTTTTATGATTTTCTTTAGAAAGTTTATGCTTATATTTAACAACGAAAATTATTGCTATGAAAAAAATTCAACTCCTACTCATGGGGATTTTGTGTATTTATACAGGTTATGCACAAGATTATTTCCCCAAAAATGATGGTGTAAAGTCTGAAATTACAAACTACACTGCCATTACCAACGCAAAACTCTATATCACCCCAACAAAAGTGATCGAAAATGGTACACTTTTAATAAAAGATGGTATGGTGTTACGCAGCGGGAAAAATATTCAAATTCCTGAAAATTCTGAAGTTATTGATGCCAAAGGCAATAGTGTTTACCCATCCTTTGTAGATATGTATTCTACTTTTGGTGTGGCCAAACCAAAACGTGTTAGTGGAAGCGGAAGATCGCCACAGTATGGCCCCTCTAGAGAAGGCTTTTATTGGAATGATCATATCCGCCCCGAACAAAATGCCATTGATGTATTTAAATTTGATGAAAAAACTGCCAAATCGATGCTCGAGCAAGGGTTTGGAGTCGTAAATACTCATATGGAAGACGGTATTGTTCGAGGAAGTGGTGCGCTAATCGCACTCGATTTAGATGGTACTGATGCCAAAAGAATCATATCTGGACGGTCTGGACAATATCTTTCGTTTTCGAAAAGTGTACAATCACGACAATCCTACCCGACTTCTATCATGGGAGGTATGGCACTTCTAAGACAATTGTATCACGATGCTGACTGGTATAAAAATGGAAATGCTAAAACAACAGACCGCTCTATTGAGGCTTTTAATAGCAATTCTGATTTGGTACAAATCATGGGAGCAGGAAGCAGAGCCAATGCGCTTAGAGCCGATGCCGTAGGTGATCAATTTGGAATTCAATATATCATTCTTGGTGGTGGTGACGAATATGAGCGTATCAATACCATCAAAAACACCAATGCTGCTTTTATTCTCCCTGTTAATTTTCCAAAACCTTATGATGTTGAAAATAGCTTTCTTGCCAACAAATTGGAATTGGAAAGCATGAAAGAATGGAACCAAAGACCTTCAAATCCAAAAGTTTTTGAAGAGCATAATATTAAATTTGCACTTACAACCAATGGATTAAAATCTGTAAAAGAATTTAAAACTCATATCAAAAATGCTATCGATCATGGTTTAAGTCCAACAATGGCATTAGAAGCGCTTACAACAGTCCCCTCGCAATTATTAAGAAATAACAAAATCGGAAATCTTCAAAATGGAAGTTATGCTAATTTTACCATCACTTCTGGAGATATATTTGAAACTACAACTTCTATCTATGAGCATTGGATTAGAGGATCTAGAACTGTTTTTGGAGATTTGAATAGTAAAGACGTTAGAGGATCATATACCTTTAACTTTAATAAAAGTGAATATAAACTTGATATTTCAGGTAAAAAAGAAGCGCCAAAAGCAACACTTAAGGCAGATAGTCTAAAATTGAGTTGTTCCATAAAACAAGATAAAGACTGGGTGTATCTTTTGTTTACTTCCAAAGACACTTTACAACAAAATTTTATGCGTTTTAGCGCTAAAGTCAATGAAACAAGTTCTAATTTAAGTGGATTACTTAATTTTTCTGACGGCTCATCGCAAAATCTAACATTAATTAAGGACGAAAAAAAAGAAGATAAAACAACCAAAAAAGAAAAAAAGGAAAACAAAGCAAAAACAGTTTTGCCTGTTAGTTATCCAAATGGTCCTTATGGATTTGATAAACTCCCTGAAGCTGAAACTTTACTTTTTAAAAATGCAACAGTTTGGACCAATGAAAATGATGGAATTCTTACCCATACAGATGTATTAATCAAAGATGGAAAAATTGCAGCCATCGGTCAAAATCTTAAAAGTAAAAATGCAAGAATTGTAGATGCTACAGGCAAGCATCTGACCTCTGGAATTATTGATGAACACTCACATATTGCGGCAGCAAGCATCAATGAAGCAGGACAAAATTCTTCAGCTGAAGTTAGTATAGAAGATGTTGTAGATGCTGATGATGTCAATATTTACAGAAATCTTTCAGGTGGTGTAACAACCATTCAAATCTTACATGGATCAGCCAATCCAATTGGTGGACGTTCAGCGATTATTAAATTGAAATGGGGAGAATCCGCTAAAAACCTGATTTACAAGAACTCTCCAAAGTTCATCAAATTTGCATTGGGTGAAAATGTAAAACAATCGAACTGGGGAAGTTATGAACGTTTCCCACAAACACGAATGGGGGTTGAGCAAACCTACATGGATTACTTTTCTAGAGCTAAAGCCTATGATTTAAAGAAAAAAAGTGGACAAGCCTACAGAGTTGATTTAGAACTAGAGGTTTTGGCTGAAATTTTAAATAAAGAGCGTTTTATTAGCTGTCATTCATATGTACAAAGTGAAATCAATATGCTGATGAAAGTTGCAGAACGCTTTAATTTCAATATCAATACGTTTACTCATATTTTGGAGGGCTATAAAGTAGCAGATAAAATGAAAGCACACGGCGTTGGTGCTTCAACATTTAGCGATTGGTGGGCCTACAAATACGAAGTGAATGATGCTATTCCTTACAACGCAGCAATTTTGAATAACGTTGGGGTAATTACAGCCATCAATAGTGATGATGCTGAAATGTCTCGCCGTTTAAACCAAGAGGCTGCAAAAGCTGTAAAATATGGTGGTGCTTCAGAAGAAGATGCATGGAAAATGGTAACTCTAAATCCAGCAAAACTTTTACATATTGACGATAAAGTTGGAAGTATAAAAGTTGGTAAAGATGCCGATTTGGTACTGTGGAGCGAACATCCATTATCAATTTATACAAAAGCAGAGCAAACCCTTATTGAAGGGACTATATATTTTGATATCGATCAAGATCAAGAGCACCGAAAAAACATTACTTCAGAACGAAATACCTTAATTCAAATGATGCTCAAAGCCAAAAATAAAGGTATGAAAACACAAGCTGTCAAGGTGAAAAAGAAACAAGATATGCATTGTGATACACTCGATCACGAACATAATCACAATCACAATTAATACTAAAACTATGAAAAGAATTAATATATATATCATTGCACTTTTGACCATTTCATTTTTGGGAAGCGCACAACAAACCCCTGCACCCCAGCAACAAAATACGATTGCAATTGTTGGAGCAACAGCTCATATTGGAAATGGAAATATTCTAGAAAATAGCCTTGTCATTTTCAAAGATGGGGTACTTCAATATGTAGGCGCATATGATGAAGGGAAAATAAATTCTGATACCGAAGTTATCAATGCAAGTGGACAACATGTTTACCCAGGATTTATCATTCCAAATTCTACATTGGGACTTATAGAAATCGATGCAGTTCGTGCTTCTGATGATGATTCAGAAATTGGGACTTGGAACCCCCATATTAGAAGTTTAATTGCATACAATACAGAGTCGAAAGTTGTAGAAACAATGCGTCCAAATGGAGTGCTTTTGGCGCAAATTACACCAAGAGGAGGTCGAATTTCTGGAACTTCATCTGTTGTACAATTGGATGCTTGGAATTGGGAAGATGCTGCTGTAAAAGTTGATGATGGTATTCATATGAATTGGCCTAACTCTTTCTCAAGAGGTCGTTGGTGGGCCGGAGAAGATCCTGGACTAAAAATCAACAAAAATTACAATGGCGAAATTCAAGAGCTTACCTCCTATTTTAACAATGCAAGAGTTCATAATGCCAACGAAAACCCCGGTTTGAATTTACCTTTTGAAGCAATGAAAGGAGTATTTGACGGCAATAAAACTTTGTATGTTCATGTTGATGATGAAAAAGGAATTATTGATGCTGTTGCATTTTCGAAAACACAAAACATACATAAAGTTGTTTTAGTTGGGGCTTATGAAGCTTACAAACAAACTGCATTGCTAAAAGAAAATGATATTTCTGTATTACTTAGACGCATCCACACACGACCAGAAAAATCTGATGAAGATTATGATTTGCCCTTCAAACTAGCAAAAATGCTTGTAGATGCTGGAGTTACTGTAGCACTTGAAGCAAGCGGAGATATGGAACGTATGAATTCTAGGAATTTACCATTTTATGCAGGAACTACGGTAGCTCATGGCCTAAGCAAGGAGCAAGCGCTTCAACTCATAACGTTGAATGCTGCAAAAATTCTTGGAATTGACGCAAAATATGGGAGCTTGGAAGTTGGAAAAAGTGCCACACTGTTTATCAGTAAAGGTGATGCTTTGGATATGCGTACAAACCATCTGAAAAACGCGTATATTGACGGAAGAAAAATAAGTTTGGAAAGTCATCAAACAAAACTATGGAAAAGATATTCCAACAAGTATAAAAATCAATAAAACAAAAAAAATCAACTCAAAGTCCAAGCCAATGGTTTGGGCTTTTTTTTGCATAAAAAATAAACCTATTTTTGTGATATGATACAAGAAATCACCAGTCTAAAAAATCCTAGAATTAAAAATGTGTTGTTGCTTAAAGAAAAATCAAAGCAACGAAGAGAGCAAGGACTTTTTATTATCGAGGGGAAACGTGAGGTGTTTCTAGCTATCAAAAGTGGGTATACAATAGAAACCATTTATTTTGAACCCCAATTATTTTCAGAAAATGATCTTTTTCAATTTGAAAAATATAATTTTGAATGTATTCGAATTGATGCAAAGATTTATGAAAAAGTGGCGTATCGCGGAAGTACAGAGGGCATTTTTGCAGTTGCAAAATGTAAAGATTTATCATTAAATCAATTAAAAATTGAATCCCCAAATCCTTTAATACTAATCGCTGAATCCCCTGAAAAACCTGGTAATATTGGTGCATTGCTACGAACTGCTGATGCAGCAAAAATTGATGCGGTCATTATTGCAGATCCTCTAACAGATATGTACAATCCAAATATTATTCGCTCGAGTGTAGGTGGTATTTTTTCAACTCAAATTGCAACTGCTCCAACAGATGAAGTCATTGCATTTATAAAACAAAAAAACATTTCGATTTATAGCGCTATTTTACAAGATTCAAAGTCCTATACAGACATCAATTTTCAAAATTCTAGTGCAATAGTTGTAGGCACAGAATCTAATGGGCTAACGGATAAGTGGCGAACTTTGGCCACACAATGTATACATATCCCAATGCTAGGTACTGTAGATTCTATGAACGTTTCTGTTGCTGCCGGTATTATGTTATATGAAGCCAAGCGGCAACGTAGATTTCAATAATTGTTACAATTGAATGTTTAAAGAATTGTTCTTAAAAAGTACTACACACGGTTGGTTGTTACAAATGTTTGTTTTAGTTTTAGGGTATGACTGCAGAAGATATCAAAAAAGAAAATGCCGCAATAGCAAAGGAGTATAAAGAACTCCTAAGAATCAGCTATAGAAACCTTTCTGCTGCAGACAAAAAAGTCATTCGAAAAGCCTTTGATGTTGCCGTTGATGCACATAAAAATCAACGCCGAAAATCAGGAGAGGCCTATATTTTTCATCCGATTTCGGTTGCAAAAATAGTCGCATCAGAAATTGGATTGGATGCCACCTCTATTGCTGCAGCACTTCTTCATGATGTTGTAGAAGATTGTGAGGACTATAACATCAGTGATATTGAACAACTTTTTGGAGAAACCATTGCACGCATTGTAAATGGATTGACAAAAATTTCGAGCTTAAAGAAAGACAAAGATATATCGCTACAAGCCGAGAATTTTCGAAAAATGCTCCTCACTCTTAATGATGATGTACGTGTAATTATTATTAAAATCGCCGATCGCTTGCACAACATGCAAACCATCCATTCACTTCGCGAGGACAAACAAATAAAAATCGCTTCCGAAACACTGTATATTTATGCGCCTTTGGCACATAAAATTGGTTTATATAATGTTAAATCAGAACTTGAGGATTTAGCTCTAAAATACACAGAACCAGATATTTATGAATCTATTTTACTTAAAATAAAAGAAAGCAAAGAAGAACAAGATTTATACATCAAAGAAATCAGTTCAATACTAGAGGGTGCATTAAAAAAAGAACGTATCAAATATGAGATTAAAGGTCGACCAAAATCTATATTTTCTATTCGTCGTAAAATGCAAAAACAGGGGGTTTCTTTTGAAGAAGTTTATGACAAATTTGCAGTACGTATCATTTACAAATCTGGTTTAAAAAATGAAAAATTTCTGGCCTGGAAAATATACTCTATTGTTACCGATTTTTTTAGGCCCAACCCTACTCGACTACGCGACTGGATATCATCTCCAAAATCTACAGGATACGAAGCATTACACATTACTGTAATGGGACCTAAAGGACGCTGGGTAGAAGTTCAAATTCGTAGCGAAAGAATGAATGAAATTGCTGAAAAAGGTTATGCAGCACACTATAAGTACAAAGAAGGCGATAGCAGTAATGATGAAAACCTTGAAAGTTGGATTGGCAAATTACAAGAAGTCATGGATAACCCGAGTGCCAATGCTGTTGATTTTGTTGAAGAATTCAAGTTAAATCTTTATGCAAAAGAAATTTTTGTCTTTACACCAGATGGTGACTTAAAATCTTTACCGAAAGAAGCAACACCTCTCGATTTTGCTTTTAGCATTCATACCGAAGTTGGTCTAAAAACTAGAGGAGCAAAAGTTAACGGAAAGCTAGTTCCATTGAGTCATACATTGCATAGCGGAGATCAAGTTAGTATTATTACTTCTGAAAATGCAAAACCAAATTCAAACTGGCTAGATTATGCCACCACCGCACGTGCACGTAGTAAAATAAAATCTTCGCTAAAAGAGGAGAAAAAACTTATTGCAGAAGATGGAAAAGAAATTTTAAGACGTAAACTCAAACAGCTTAAAATTAATCTCAATGAACGTTCCATTAATGAATTGGTCAATTTTTTTAAACTACAAACGAGTCTAGATTTATTTTATAGAGTTGGAATTGGAAGTATTGACAACTCCATGTTGAAGAAATTTGCCGCATCGAGGAGTAATGTTTTGGTGAGTTTTATTAAAAATAAAATTCAACGTAAAAAAGCTACAACTGCAGAAACTATTGATGATGACGAGATTACCTCTAAATATGACATGCTCGTTTTTGGCAAGGAAGAGGAAAAACTTAACTACAAAGTGGCGTCCTGTTGTAACCCAATTCCTGGAGACAAAGTTTTTGGGTTTTTAAGCATTCGAGAGG
Organism: Aeromicrobium sp.; assembly: GCA_964219345.1. Lineage (GTDB taxonomy): Bacteria > Bacteroidota > Bacteroidia > Flavobacteriales > Flavobacteriaceae > UBA3537. The sequence continues at coordinate 60,369 of CAXPPN010000025.1, forward strand.
GAATAAAGGTTCACAAGAAAAATTGTCCAAATGCTGTAAGTTTACAATCCAATTACGCCTACAGAATTATATTGGCAAAATGGATTGATTCTAGCCAACAAGTATTTAGAGCAGTAATTAAACTTACAGGAATTGATGAAAAAGGACTCGTAAATGACATTACAAAGCTTATTTCAGCCAACATGAATGTGAATATAAAAAGTATCAAATTTGACTCTCACAGCGGTACATTCAACGGTGAAATAGCGGTAGAAGTTAACAATACAAGTTTTGTTTCTAAACTGATGGAACGTCTAAAAAAAATAAATGGCATTGAAAAGGTTACTAGAGTCTAAAAATTAGTTAAATTTGAGGCTTTGATCATGAGCGCAAAAACCAAACATAAAGATCAGGAAATTGTAAAAAATGTTTTTACAAAATATCTTGAAGAAAATAGTCAGCGAAAAACCCCTGAACGCTTTGCCATCTTACAAGAGATTTATTATAATGATGAACACTTTGATATTGAATCTCTGTATATCAAAATGAAAAATAAAAAATATCGTGTTTCTCGTGCAACTCTTTACAATACGATTGAACTTTTATTAGAATGTGGTCTTGTAAGAAAACATCAATTTGGTCTAAGCCAAGCACAATACGAAAAATCATATTTTGACAAACAACACGATCATGTTATTCTTACAGACACTGGAGAAGTCATAGAATTTTGTGATCCAAGAATTCAATCCATAAAAAAAACCATTGAAGAGGTGTTTGATATTGATATTCAAAATCATTCTTTATACTTCTATGGAACTAAAAAAAACACTAAAAACTAACAAAACGAAATGGCTGTAGATTTGCTACTAGGACTCCAATGGGGTGATGAAGGAAAAGGAAAAATTGTTGATGTACTTACCAAAAACTACGATATTATTGCTCGATTTCAAGGAGGGCCAAATGCTGGTCACACCCTTGTTTTCAATGGAATGAAACATGTACTACATACAATTCCATCCGGAATTTTTCATGATAACGTAAAAAACCTTGTAGGAAATGGGGTTGTGATTGACCCTGTAATTTTCAAAAAAGAGTTGGATAAACTTTCTGAACAAGATGTAGACTTTCGAAAAACGTTATTAATTTCTAGAAAAGCCCACCTCATTTTGCCTACACACCGCCTATTGGATGCTGCTTCTGAGACTTCAAAAGGTAAAGCAAAAATTGGCTCTACCCTAAAAGGTATTGGCCCAACATATATGGACAAAACAGGCAGAAATGGAATTCGTGTTGGTGATTTGGAACTTAGTGATTGGAAAGACAAATACCGTAATTTGGCAAATAAACATCAAGCCATGATTGATTTCTACAATGTTGAGCTTGAATATGATTTAAAAGAACTTGAAAATGAATTTTTTGAGGCCGTGGAAACGTTAAAATCATTAGAATTTATTGATTCTGAGGAATATTTACATCAAGCACAACGTGATAAAAAATCGATACTTGCTGAAGGAGCACAAGGTTCTCTACTCGATATTGATTTTGGAACATATCCATTTGTAACTTCTTCAAATACCACTGCAGCTGGTGCTTGTACAGGGCTTGGAGTTGCACCAAACTCCATCAACGATGTATTTGGAATTTTTAAAGCCTATACAACACGTGTTGGCTCTGGTCCATTCCCAACAGAGCTTTTTGATGAAAATGGAGAAACGATGAGTCGTGTTGGACATGAATTTGGAGCAACAACAGGTAGACCAAGACGTTGTGGGTGGCTAGATTTGGTTGCACTACGTTACGCATGTCAAGTCAATGGTGTTACGCAGCTAATGATGATGAAAGCCGATGTTTTATCTGGGTTTAAAACATTAAAAGTTTGTACAGCATACAACTATAAAGGACAAGAAATTAAACATTTACCATACAATATTGAATCTGAAAATGTCACTCCAATTTACACCGATTTTAATGGCTGGGATAAAGATTTAACGTCTATGAACAGTGTCGACACACTCCCACAAACATTAATTGAATATATTGAGTTTTTGGAAAATGAATTACAAATTCCAATTAAAATAGTATCGGTTGGCCCAGACAGAAAGCAAACTATTTTTAGGTAATTGATTTTTATTTGAAATTACTAAATCCTCTTAATTTTAGTCGTAATTGAGCGTTAAATTTTGGAGAATCCCTATTTTTGTTAAAATTCGAACTCAAAGTCGTGAAAAATAAACAGCTCCTAATTTTATTTATTCTTTCTTTTTCCATTCTAACATTTGCTCAAGAACGGAAACAAATTGAGATTGAATATGCACCTTATATGACTTTTGAAGAGGATAAACCCGATGCTACAATCCTTACACGTGATGGTTCTGATCAAGTTCACATCAAACATAAAGGCATTGAAATGTGGTGTGATGAAGCTATTTATTATGGTAAAGAAGATTTCATAGAAGCCTATGGAAGCGTGAGAGTCAAACAAGGAGATAGCATCAATATGACCTCAAAATACGTTGAATATAGCGGGAAAACACAACTCGCCTATGCAAGTGGCGATGTGGTTCTGATAGACCCTGACTCAAAACTATATACCGATATATTACATTTTGATCGTATTAAACAACAAGCTTATTATAATCAAAAAGGTAAGGTAGTTCGTGATACATCAGGTACAATTACAAGTACTGTTGGGCGTTACTATGTGAATTCCAAAAAGTATCAATTTGTGGATAATGTAAAATTGGTTAATCCAGAATATGAAATTGATACAGAACGTTTGGATTTTTACACCGAATCCGGCTATGCATTTATGTTTGGACCAACAACAATTACGAGTGAAACAAGTGTAATTTATTGTGAAAGAGGGTTTTATAATACAAATAATGATACTGGATATTTTGTAAAAAAATCAAAAATAAACTACGACGACCGTATTGTTGAAGGCGATAGCGTATACTTTGATCGTAACAAAAATTTTGCTTCAGCAACTAATAATATTACGGTAATTGATACTTTAAACAAAAGTATTATAAAGGGCCATTATGCCGAAGTTTTCAGAGAAAAAGACTCTGTTTTTATCACCAAAAGAGCACTAGCAATTACAGAACAAGAAAATGATTCTATTTTTATGCATAGCGATACGCTTATGGTAACAGGACCACCTGATGAACGGATTATTCGGGGTTATTATAATGCTAAGATGTTTAAATCCAATTTAAGTGGAAAAGCAGACTCTATTCATATGAATCAAAAAACAGGACTCACACAATTGATTAATTTTTATGATGTTGATGCCGATGCTTTTTCAAAAAAAGAACATCCAGTTTTATGGCATTTTGAAAGTCAGATTACAGGCGATTCCATTCATTTAATTTCAAATACAAAGAATGAAACTCTAGACTCGTTAAAGGTATTCAATAGCGCATTTGTTATTAGTAAGGACAGTTTGGGCGATGGATTTAATCAAATTTCAGGAAAAGTATTATATGGTTTATTTGAGAATAATGAATTGAACACAATTGATGTTATAAAAAATGCTGAAACTATTTACTACCTAAGAAATAGCGAAAATGAACTGGTTGGTATTGATAAATCAAAATCTGGATCGATTAAAATATTTATTTCAGAGAATCAGATAGATGAGCTAAGAAAAATTAATCAAATAGGTGGTAAAACATATCCTGAAGAAGATTTTCTAGAAAAAGAAAGAAAACTAAAAGGATTTATTTGGCGCAACGAAGAACGTCCAAGAACCGTTGATGATTTATTTTCAGATGACCCACCACTAGAATTAGTAAAAATTAAAGGTTTAGAACCCTACATTCCCCAATCAGAATTTTTTGATAGAGACCTTATCAAACGCGTTGAAGATGCTGGAAATTTAAAAGAAGATTCTAAGAAAAAACAAAAAAATAAACCTCTAGAAAAAGACAATAAAGCGGCAAGAAACTTACCTCTTGAGAAAATCAATAAAATGCAGGAATCTGCTCCAAAACGCGATAAAGCATTGAAACCTAAAACACTGAAAAAGCAAATTTGAGTAAAGACGATTTTTTAAGATTTCAAGCACAAACAACACCACACCCTTTGGCAATGGAAATATCACATGCAGAGGGCAGTTATATTTATGATCAAAATCAAAAGTCCTATTTAGATTTCGTTGCAGGAGTATCGGCCTGTAGCTTGGGGCATCGTCATCCAAAAGTTGTGGATGCAATAAAAAAGCAGTTGGATAGCTATATGCATGTTATGGTCTATGGCGAATATATTCAAAAGCCTGCTTTGGAACTCACACAATTATTAGCAAAACATTTACCAAATCATATTAAAAAAACATACTTAACTAACTCTGGCACAGAAGCAATAGATGGTGCTCTAAAACTAGCCAGACGGTATACAGGTCGTTCAGAAATAATTGCAGCGCACAAGGCCTATCATGGAAATACTATGGGTGCATTGAGTGTTATGGGCTACGAAGAACGGAAGCAGCCCTTCCGCCCACTTCTCCCCGATGTACGTTTTATACATTTTAATGAAGAAAAAGAATTACAAAAAATTACTACAAAAACAGCCGCAGTGATTTTAGAAACCATTCAGGGTGGTGCAGGCTTTATTGAGCCCAAAAACGATTATTTACATAAAGTAGAAAAAAGATGTAAAGCCATGGGTGCTTTACTAATTTTGGATGAAATTCAACCGGGTTTTGGTCGAACAGGACAGGTCTTTGGATATGATAACTATAATTGTACTCCCGATATTGTGGTCGTCGGGAAAGGACTTGGAGGTGGAATGCCAATTGGTGCATTTTCGGCTTCCGCCAAAATGATGGACAGTTTATCCAATTTTCCAAAATTAGGGCATATCACTACGTTTGGGGGACACCCGGTCATTGCAGCTGCAGCATTGGCTACACTCAAAGAAATTACCCAAAGTAATTTAATGAAGGATGCTTTAGAAAAAGAAAAATATATTCGTGAGAAATTAAAGCACCCACTAATTACAGAAATTCGCGGAAAAGGCCTTATGCTGTCTGCAATGACATCAAGTGCCGAAATCACAAACAAAATTGTTCTTGAGGCCATGGATAAAGGATTGATTCTGTTTTGGTTATTATATGAACCAAAAGCCATCAGAATTACGCCTCCACTCACAATTTCATTCAAAGAATTAGAGGAAGGATGCAATATCATTCTAGATATTTTAGACTCTATTCATAAAAACTGTTAATTATTTTGTTGAAAACATTCGCATTGATGTATCAACTCTGAGTGATATAATTATAAATTTATTATAACAAAAAATACTCTATGGAGTTAAGCCCTTCAAACGAAAGTCAAAATATCTCGTTAAATAAATTCGAGTCAATGTTAAAGACCAATAATGTTTTTTTCTTTGATTCCAATGAATTTGAAAACATTATCCACCATTATTTAGAAATCGGAAAAATTGCATTGGCAAAAAAAGCCATCAATTTAGGATTAGACCAACACCCTTCGTCTGTAAATTTAAGGTTGTTCAAAGTTGAAATATTAATTTTTGAAAACGATTTTAATGCTGCCGAGCGCTTGCTAAATTCATTGTTTGAATTAGAGCCAAACAATGAAGAGCTTTACATTCAAAGAGCAAATATTTATTCTAAAAAAGACCAACATCAAAAAGCTATTGACACTTTTAAGGAAGCCCTAAAAATAGCAGAAGATTGTTCTGAAATTCACTCATTAATAGGTATGGAATACCTGTTCATGGATCAATATGAAGACGCAAAAACACATTTTATTAAATGTGTAGATTTGGATATTGAAGATTATTCATCTCTATACAATATCATTTATTGTTTTGAATTTTTGGATCAAACTAAGGAAGCTATAAAATATTTAAATTGGTATTTAGATCAAAATCCATATTGTGAAGTGGCTTGGCATCAGTTAGGTAAACAATATCTCGTAGAAAAAGAGCTTCAAAAAGCACTAACCGCTTTTGATTTTGCAATCATTTCTGATGATACATTTATTGGCGCCTATCTAGAAAAAGCAAAAGTTTTGGAACGCTTGAACCGCCACGAGGAAGCCATTGAACAATACAGTATTTCGGTGGCTATTGAGGGTGCTACAGCTTATACGCTATTGAAAATTGGATATTGTTATGAGAAAATAAAAAAAGATGACCAAGCCCTCAAGTTTTATATGAAATCTGTGGAGGAAGATCCAGCTTTTGACAAAGGTTGGATGGGAATATCGATATTTTACTTTTCAAAAAAAGATTTTTTCAAATCCTTGTTTTATGTCAATAAAGCTATAGATATTGACGATGAAAATACAGACTATTGGTTGTTTTATTCAAAAATTAACGAACGTTTAAATTATTTAGAAGAAGCTGAGCGTGGTTATAAAAAAACTCTTGAACTTGGCAACTATTCTCTAGAAACATGGATATCTAGAGGAGATATTTTGATAAAATTGGGGGAATTGGAAGCCGCAAAATTCAACTTTGTACAAGCATTAGAGCACCACCCAAAAAGTGAGGAGTTAGAATTTAGGATTTCCGGAATTTGCTTTAAACTCAATGAAACAGAAACAGCCTACACGCATTTACTCACCGCTTTACACTATAACGCTGAACACGCTTTCATTCTTGAAGAATTATTTCCTGACGTTTATGCTCAAAAAGAGGTACTTCATTTCATTAAAAGCTACAACAAAACATCCAGGTAAAATTAGTTATCTTTAGTGCTCAATAACGCATTGACATGAAACGTAATTTATTAGATTATTTTGTGCTAATTTTGAAAGGAATAGCCATGGGTGCAGCCGACCTAGTTCCAGGTGTGTCAGGAGGAACAATTGCTTTTATTTCTGGTGTTTATGAAGAATTAATTTCAAGTTTAAATGCTATCAATTTAAGTCTGATAAAAACCATAAAAACAGAGGGATTAAAATCCACTTGGGGAAAAATAAATGGAAATTTCTTAGTTGCGATTCTACTAGGAATTGCAATAAGTATATTATCACTTTCAAAACTGATTACATGGTTGCTTCTTGAAAAACCTATACTAGTTTGGGCCTTCTTTTTTGGATTAGTTTTAGCTAGTATTTTATTTGTTATTAAAAAAATAAATCAATGGAAATTAGGTGAATTCTTAGGTTTAATCATCGGTACGTTTTTTGCCTATCAGCTTACAAAACTTGGAGCCATAGGCAATTCTGAAAGTATGTTTTATTTATTTATTTCAGGTTCTATTGCAATTTGCGCAATGATTTTACCAGGAATTTCTGGAGCATTTATTTTAGTGCTATTGGGAAGCTATAATACTGTTTTGCAGGCCATAAATGATAAATCTATTGGAAAATTAGCGGTATTTATGGCTGGTGCAATTGTTGGAATATTATCATTTTCAAAACTACTTAAGTGGTTATTCAAGACCTATAAAAGCATAACTTTGGCGGTACTCACAGGGTTTATGGTTGGTGCGTTAGCAAAAATATGGCCATGGAAAAAGGCGCTCACCTACAGAATTAACTCAAAAGGAATCAATGTTCCACTAAATGAAGAATGTATTTCGCCATTGTCTTTTGATGGAAATCCACAAATTTTATCTGCTATTGCACTAATGGTTTTTGGATTTTTAATGATATTGATCCTCGAAAAAATTGGCTCCAAAAACAAAACAATTGGATAAGTACAGCACTATAAAAGACAAAATATTCCTTGTTCTTAAAGGGCTAGCAATGGGTACGGCCAACAAAGTCCCTGGTGTTTCAGGTGGTGTCGTAGCATTTGTTGCTGGCTTTTATGAAGAATTTATTTATTCGCTTCAAAGGTTTAACCGAAAAGGATTTAAACTTCTTTTTTCAGGGAATTTTAATTCTTTTTACAATTATGTTAATGGACGCTTCTTGAGTTTATTGTTTTTGGGAATGATTATCAGTTATTTTAGTATTTCAAAATTACTAGATTATCTGATTATAAAATACGAATTGTATGTTTGGAGTGTATTTTTTGGAATGATTATTGGCTCTGTTATTTATATTTTTAACGATTTTAAATCTTGGAACAGAACTACCATTTTTAGCACAATCTTTGGTGTTATTTTGGGACTTGGTATAAGCTTTCTAAATCCAGCAACTGAAAATGATCATCTTCTATTTGTGTTTTTTTGTGGCATCATCAGTATCACAGGAATGACACTTCCAGGTTTTTCTGGTTCATTTATACTCATGCTATTGGGTAATTATGTGCTCCTATTGGTCGATGCCGTTAATGCTCTTTTTGATGTGTTTTTAGGATTAAGTACTGGAGATTTTTCAGTATTATCTGACCCCTACACCAAAAAAATGCTTAAAATATTACTTGTGTTTACAATAGGTTCAGTTGTTGGTCTAGTTAGTTTATCTCATGTACTAAACTATGTTTTAAAACATTACAAAAGCACAACACTTGCACTTATAATGGGTTTTATTACAGGTTCACTCGGAGTCGTATGGCCATGGAAAAACACAATATATAAGAAAAATTTTACCGGCGATTTTTTATTAGACTCAAGAGGTAAACAAATTATAGAAAATTACGAAAGATATATTCCAGAATTTAATACTGAAACCATTTATGCCATTATCTTTGCTTTTCTAGGAATAGGCATTGTTTTGAGTTTAGAATGGTACGGAAATCGTCAAAAAAAATAGATATGAAACTATTTGGGTTAATTGGAAAAAATATAGATTACTCTTTTTCAAGAACATATTTTTCTGAAAAATTTAAACAACACCATATGGACTGTGTGTATCAAAATTTTGACTTGAATTCCATTGAAGAATTTCCCCATATTTTTGATCGAAATAATATATGTGGACTCAATGTTACTATCCCATACAAAGAAGCTGTTATCCCATATTTAGACGCTCTAGACCACGAGGCAGAAGCTATTGGTGCTGTAAACACCATTCATATAAAAAATAACAAGTTAATTGGCTGTAATACAGATCATTATGGATTTAAAACTAGTCTTATTACACATTTAAACTCTACACACAAAAAAGCTCTCATTTTAGGAACAGGAGGCGCTTCAAAAGCAGTAGTTTATGCATTAGAATCACTTGGAATTGAAACTCAATTTGTATCAAGATCAAAAAAAAATAAAGGGACTCTAAATTATAAAGATTTGAACACCTCTGATATTAAAGAACATACACTAATTGTAAACTGTACTCCGCTTGGTACATATCCAAACATAGAAGAATGTCCGTCAATTCCCTACAATGGAATTGGAAAAAACCATTTGCTTTACGATTTAATCTACAATCCTAGTGAAACTAAATTTTTGAGCTATGGAAAAAAAGCAAATGCAAAGACACTGAATGGACTGAAAATGTTGGAGTTACAAGCCGAAAAGTCTTGGGAAATTTGGCATTCATAATCTTTAGATATAAATTTTGAATTTGTAAATTTATGGGATAAGTGTATATTTATACTCTTAAGGAATAAAATAACCCAAAAAACCTTATTTATGACAACGCTAGACAACCTGCAAGATGCAGACGGAACATTAGAAGAACAAAAAAATAATACTACAGAGAATCAAACTCCTCAAGAGGAAGTGGAAAATGTTGAAAAACAACAGCATACACAAATAAACGAAAAGGTTGAAGTATCTGAACTAAAAAGTGTTAAACAAACACCTGAACCTTTGGAAGAAACAACTGAAGCTCAAGAAGAAGAAGTTGAGTCAGAAAAAATAGAAGAAATAAATGAAGAAAAAGACATCAAATACGAAGATTTGTCTTTGGAGTCTTTGATATCTGAATTTGAACAACTACTTAAAAACGATGATATTTATAGCATTCGCCGAAAAGTTAATGCTATAAAAAAGGTTTTTAATCAAAAATTCTCTATAATTCTAAATGAAAAAAAAGAAGCCTTTATGGCTGAAGGTGGAAACAGTATTGATTTTAGTTTCGACAATCCAATAAAAAAGCAATTCAATGAACTGTCCAAAACCTTTCGAGAAAAAAATGAAAAATTTGAAAAGAAAAAAACAGAAAGTTTAAAACAAAATCTAGAATCTAGATTACATATAATTGAGGAAATTAAGGGCTTAATTGATGTAAGTCAGAGCAGCAATGCAACCTATAATAAATTTAAAAATTTACAAGAAAAATGGAGAAGTCTTGGAAAAGTTCCTGTAAAAAATGCAAATGATGTATGGAACAACTACCGTCATCATGTAGAAAAATTTTATGATTTTCTTCATCTGAACAGAGATCTAAGGGAACGTGACTACAAGTACAATTTAGAGAAAAAACAAAAGCTCATCAAAAGTGTAGAAGCCTTAGCTAACGAGGAAAATCTTGGACGTGCATTTAGAGAACTTCAAGCAATACATAAAATATGGAAAGAGGAATTAGGACCTGTTTCTAAAGAATATCGCGAAATTTTGTGGGAGCAATTTAGTGCTGCAACTAAAGTTATCAATGACAAGCGTCATGAGTATAATGCGCACATTGAGCAAGAATTAATGGCGAATTTTGATAGTAAAAAAGTTATTATTGAAAAAATTAAATCTTTAACTGATGTTGAAAATAGCTCACACGGAAAATGGCAAAATAGAGTGAATGAAGTAGAAAAACTAAGAGAAAATTTCTTTAAAATTGGCGGCGTTCCAAAAAAGCTAAGAAATCAATCTTGGGCGGATTTTAAAAGTGCTTTAAGAACTTTCAACAAAACTAAAAATAACTTCTATAAAGACCTAAAAAAATCTCATTTAGAAAACTTAAAAAAGAAAAAAGAATTAGTAAAAATTGCTTTACAAAATAAAGACAGTGAGGATTTTGAAACCACTGCAACATTGATGAAAACGATTCAAAATCAATGGAAAAAAATTGGTCATATTTCAAAAAAAGACAGCAACAAACTGTGGAAAGAATTTCGAGGAGCATGCAACCATTTCTTTGATCGTTATCATGAACAAAAAAATGCTGAAACTCCAGAAGAAATTGAAAATTTAGCTCAAAAGGAACAGCTTTTCAAAGAGGTAAAATCTTTTGAAATTGGAGACAATAAAGAGGATGATTTAAAAGCAATTAAAGATTTTTCTAAACAATGGAATGCACTTGGTCGAGTACCAAAAAACAAGCGCCATATCGATCGTGATTTCTTTAAAACAATAAGCAAATTATTTGCAAAAGTTGGAGTGAATGAAGAAGAATTAAAATCTTTGAAATACACGAATAAAATTCAGGAACTGAGCAAAGATCCCAGAGCACTAAACAACGAAATTTCTTTTGTGCGAAAAAAGATTGATGAAATTAAATCTGAAATGAATCAATTGGAAAATAATCTACAGTTTTTCTCCAATGTAGCAGATGACAATCCAATGGTAATTGATGTTCATAAGAAAATTGAAAAACATAAAGATCAACTACAGCAGTGGACCAAGAAATTGTCAAACATCAAAAAAGTAATCGACTAAGGTTCTTGTTGCCTTTTTGCTTCCTCCCAAATGACATCCATTTCAGAAAGTGACATTTCTGAAAGAGAACGCTTTTTGAGTTTGGCTTGTTGCTCCAAGTATTGAAATCTTTTAATGAATTTTTTATTGGTGCGTTCCAAAGCATTTTCAGGATTGATGTTCAAAAAACGTGCATAATTTATTAATGAAAATAACACATCCCCAAATTCAGACTCTATCGCTACTTGGTTTTTGGCTTTTATTTCTGCATTAAATTCTTGCAACTCCTCCTCTACTTTTTCAAAAACTTGTTGGGGTTCTTCCCAATCGAAACCTACACCGGCGACTTTTTCTTGAATACGTATTGCTTTAACCAATGCTGGTAAACTTTTTGGTACACCTTGTAAAACACTTGTTTTTCCTTCTTTTAATTTTATTTTTTCCCAATTTTGTTTAACCTCCTCTTCATTATCAACCTTTATGTCTCCATAAATATGTGGATGACGTTGAACTAGTTTTTCACAAATTCCATTCAAAACATCTGCAATATCAAAAGTATTGGTCTCACTCCCAATTTTTGCATAAAACACAATATGGAGTATCAAATCACCTAATTCGCCCTTAACTTCGTCTAAATTTTGTTCCAAGATGGCATCAGCGAGCTCATATGTTTCCTCTATAGTAAGAGGTCTAAGGGTTTCCATGGTTTGTTTTTTGTCCCATGGACATTGTGAGCGCAATTCGTCCATAATAGTGAGTAAGCGATCAAAAGCTTTTAATTGTTGTGTACGTTTTGTCATTGATTAAAGTTTTAGATTGCTCATTTCTTTATTGGTAGCATTAAATTCAGTTATAATTTGTTCTACAATTTCTTTTACAGGTAAAATATCATCTATCAATCCTGCTATTTGTCCAATTTCCAATTCTCCTTCTTCCAAATCCCCCTCAAACATTCCTTTTTTTGCCCTGGCTCTCCCAAGCAATTTTTTTAAATCTTCCTGTGTTGGATGGTTTTGATATAATCGAACAACATCTTGATAAAATTTATTCTTTAATAATCTTACAGGTGTTAATTCCTTTAGTGTAAGTTGCGTAGCTCCATCTTTTGCCTTGAGCACCTCGGTTTTGAAAGCTTGATGTGCAGAGGACTCTTTACTAGCTACAAAACGACTTCCTATTTGTACTCCTTGTGCTCCTAATGCCATTGCAGACAACATTCCTTTTCCTGTTGCAATTCCTCCAGCGGCAATGACTGGAATAGAAACGGCTTTGCACACCATAGGAATAAGCGTAAAGGTTGTAGTCTCTTCTCGCCCATTGTGACCTCCTGCTTCAAAACCTTCTGCTACAATGGCATCTACACCACTGGCTTCCGCTTTCAAAGCAAATTTTACACTACTCACTACATGAACAACTGTAATTCCATAATTTTTCAACCAATTTGTCCAAGTTGAAGGATTACCTGCAGAAGTGAATACAATTTTCACATCTTCTTCTACAATAATCTGCATTATTTCTTCAATATTTGGATAGAGCAATGGAATATTGATACCAAAAGGTTTATCAGTAGCTAATGTACATTTTTGAATATGTTTTCGAAGAACATCGGGGTACATAGACCCTGCACCAATAAGGCCTAAAATCCCTGAATTTGAAGACGCTGAAGCTAATTTCCAACCGCTATTCCAGACCATACCAGCTTGAATAATTGGATATTGTATACCAAAAATATTAGTAATTGTATTGTTCATAATGAGTTCATTGTTTTAAAAACAATGATACAATTTAAGAAATTACTCCTGAACCAACTAATTCATCATTTGAATACCACGCCACAAATTGTCCTTCTGTAATAGCAGTTTGTGGATTTTTAAATGTAACATATAAACCTTTGTTAGATTTAAAAAGTGTTGCTTCCTCTAAAGGTTGTCGATAGCGAATGCGAGCCATAACATCATGCTCTTCATTAGGGTTTAATGATAAATCTGGACGAACCCAATGTAGATCATCGTTTTGAACAAATAATGTGTTGCGCAGTAGTCCAGGGTGATTTTTGCCTTCGCCAACATAAATTATATTTTCAACAACATCAGTATCTATTACGAATAATGGCTCTTTTGTACCTCCAACTGCCAATCCTTTTCGTTGACCTTTTGTAAAAAAATGAGCACCCTGATGTGTCCCTATAACCAAACCATCCTCTTTTTTATAAATGATTTTTTTAGATTCAAATTCGAGTCTATCCTCCTTAGCATTAAAAACAGGTGGCGTTTGATTATAGGACTCAAATGTATTAGAAATAGCAACAATATCTCCCGTTTTCGGTCTGAGTTGTTGTTGTAAAAAATCTGGTAAGCGCACTTTTCCAATAAAACAAAGACCTTGAGAGTCCTTTTTATCGGCTGTGACTAAATTCAGTTCTTGAGCAATTTTTCTAACCTCAGGTTTTGTTAATTCGCCTATTGGAAAAAGTGTTTTAGCCAATTGTTCTTGAGAAAGTTGACATAAAAAATAGGACTGATCTTTGGTTGTATCAATACCAGATAATAAGCGATAAATTGGTGTGTTTGAATTGGAATTAACCTCAGCTTTTCTACAATAATGGCCTGTGGCAACAAAATCTGCACCTAAAGAAAGTGCTATTTTAAGAAAAACATCGAATTTAATTTCTCTATTGCATAAAACATCAGGGTTTGGTGTGCGACCTTTTTCATATTCACGAAACATATAGTCCACAATACGTTCCTTATATTCTTCGCTTAAATCAACAGTTTGAAATGGAATTTCCAATTTTTCAGCTACGAGCATAGCATCATTGCTGTCATCTAGCCATGGGCATTCATCAGAAATTGTAACGGAATCGTCATGCCAATTTTTCATGAACAATCCAATCACATTACAGCCTTGTTTTTTGAGTAAATATGCAGCTACACTAGAATCTACTCCACCAGAAAGTCCAACAACAACTGTTTTCATTTTACAAAGTTATGAAATATAACTCAAGACGATTATTATCTTATCTCTTACGGCGTTCTTGGGCTACTTTTTGCTTTTCGGCTTGCTCCATAATTTCGGCCATTTTCTTTTGAAAACGACTTTGTTTTTTGGTCTTTGCCTTACTCACATTAATTTTTGCTAATACCTTTTCTTCATCAATGATATAGTTCTTGATGACAAGCATAATACCAATACTAATAAGGTTTGAAACAAAATAATATAAACTCAAACCAGAAGCATAATTATTGAAGAAAAACAACATCAAAAGTGGTGAAAAATATATCATATATTTCATCATTTTGGCCATGTCTGGCATACCTTCTTGTTGCGGTTGGCTTGCCATGTTTTGACCTGTTGTCATTCGCATATAAAAGAATATTGCAATAGAGGCCAAAATTGGGAATAAACTGATATGATCGCCATAAAATGGAATATTGAATGGTAATTCTGCAATGGTATCATAAGAACTTAAATCCTCTACCCATAGGAATGGTTTTTGGCGTAGTTCAAATGCAATTGGAAAAAACATAAATAAGGAATAAAATACTGGAATTTGAAGTAGTCCAGGTAAACATCCACTAAGAGGACTTGCTCCTGCTTTGTTTTGCAATGCAAGAGTTTCTTGCTGAGCCTTCATTTTATCCTTTTTATATTTTTCTCGAATGGCATCTAATTCAGGCTTCAATATTTTCATTTTTGCCTGAGATAAAAATTGCTTATACTGAACAAATGAAAGCAATATTTTTACCATTATGGTCATTACTATAATCGCAATTCCATAGGATAAAAAACTACTGAGCCATGCATACAATGGACTAAATACAGATTTGTTGATCCAGCCAAAAATACCCCAACCGAAAGGAATACTACTCTCAAGATTTTTATCATATTTTTTTAGCACTTTGTTATATGTTGGTCCAAAATATAAACTCATATTTTGTGCTAATTCTCCTGAAGAATATGTCAATGGAAATTTTGTATTATAACGTTTTGTAAAGACAGTATCAACAGTTTCATCCTCAACTAAATCATAAGACTTTAATTCTACCTTACTTAGAGGAGAATCTGGCACCAAAATAGAGCTAAAAAAATGCTGTCTATAAGAAATCCAAGATACTTTATCTAATGTTTCGTCATCCTCGCCAGCTTGAGAAAGTTTTCCTGTTTTATCACCTTCATATTCATATGAAAGTCGAGTGTAGCGATTTTCAAAAGTAATACTTTGATCTTGTCTAAGAGCTTTTAAATCCCATTCAAAATTTGCATTTTTATTTGAATCCAATATTCCTGAAAGACCCTTAGAACGTATATTAAAACCTAACATATAGTCGTCTGGTGTGATTGTATACAAGTATTCCAAATATTGATCTTCTGAAACTTTCAATTTCATTGATAAGACCTTATTAGCACCTTCATTTTTCAATGTGGGTTCAAAATAAAGATCTGAAGTGTTTAAAGTACGATTATCCGAAGTTGAAAAATTCAAATTGAAACGTGCTGTTTGGTCTTTGATAAGATATACAGGAACAGAGTCATAATTTACAAAGGTTTTGAGTTTAGCTTCTGAAATCCCGCCACCCTTGTTGTTTATTTTTAATAATAAAACATCATTTTCTAGTAGGGTAAAATTGTCGTTAGCTGAGGTTATCTCCAAAGAATATGCAAAATCTCCTAGTCTAGATTTTTGCTGAGTATTTGAGGTATTTTGAGTATTTTCAAGGGTGCTATTTTCAGGTTTTTGATTGGAACTCTTATCAATTTGTTCTTGCTTTGCTTGTTGTTCTGCTGCAAGTTGTTCTGGCGTAGGTTGGTTTTGCCACAACATATACAATAAAATTGCCCCAATGAGTAAAAACCCAATGAGTGAATTTGTGTCTAATTTTTTTTCTTCCATATTTAGAAACTTAATTGGTCAATGTATGATCCAAATTAAATATAATTTTTAATTTGATGTTTTATGCCTTAGAGCCGCTTCAATAAATGCTTTAAATAAAGGATGTGGGTTGGCTACAGTACTTTTATATTCTGGATGATATTGAACACCTACGAACCATGGATGAGTTGGTATTTCTACAATTTCAACAAGACCAGTATCAGGATTAATTCCTGTGGCTATCATTCCTTTTTCCTCTAATTGCTTTTTATATGAATTATTATATTCGTATCGATGTCTATGTCGTTCATTAATGATGTCTTTTTTATAGGCATCATAAGAAATAGATGGCGATGAAAGCGTACATTCCCATGCTCCAAGACGCATTGTTCCACCCATATTTTCAATTTGTTTTTGATCTTCCATCAAATCAATAACAGGGTTTTTGGAGGTTTTATTCATTTCGGAAGAATTAGCGTCTGAAAGTCCTAGAACTGTCCGAGCAAATTCTATAACGGCCATTTGCATTCCTAGACATATACCAAAAAATGGAATATTATTTTTACGAACATAACGTATGGCTTCAATTTTTCCTTCAATGCCTCGTTCGCCAAAGCCTGGAGCCACTAATATACCATCGAGGTTTGATAGTAGTTCAGAAACATTTTTTGCTGTAATATGCTCGGAATGAATAGATTTTACCTCAACTTTTACCTCGTTTGCTGCTCCTGCATGGGTAAAGGCTTCCAAAATAGATTTGTAAGAATCTTGTAACTCCACATATTTTCCAATCAAACCAATTTTTACTTCATCAGTAGGATTTTTATGCCTTTGTAAAAATGTATTCCAAGACGTTAAATCAGGTATATGACGATCTAAATTTAATTGTTTTAATACGACTTTATCTAACCCTTCTTCAAGCATTAAATTTGGCACATCATATATTGTTGATGCATCAATGGATTGAATGACACATTCTTCTTTTACATTGCAAAAACGAGCAAGTTTTGTACGTATCGATTGACTTAATTGGTGTTCTGTTCTACACACCAAAATATCGGCTTGAACCCCACTTTCCATAAGCGTTTTCACACTATGCTGAGTGGGTTTTGTTTTTAATTCGCCTGCAGCAGAAAGGTAAGGAATTAGAGTAAGATGAATGGCAATAGCATTGTCGTTGCCCATTTCCCATTTCAACTGGCGTACAGCTTCTACATAGGGCAAGGATTCTATATCACCAACTGTTCCACCAATTTCAGTTATAACAATATCATAATCTCCAGAAGAGCCCAATAATTTAATTCGATGCTTTATTTCATCAGTAATATGAGGGATCACTTGGACTGTTTTACCTAAAAACACCCCTCGGCGTTCTTTGTCAATAACACTTTGATAAATTCTACCAGTAGTTACATTATTGGCTTGCGAAGTAGGTACATTTAAAAAGCGCTCATAATGTCCCAAATCCAAGTCTGTTTCTGCGCCATCATCTGTCACATAACATTCGCCATGCTCATAAGGATTGAGTGTTCCTGGATCAATATTAATGTATGGATCAAGTTTTTGGATTGTAACACGATAACCTTGTGACTGAAGAAGCTTTGCAAGTGAGGCTGCAATAATGCCCTTTCCTAATGAAGAACTCACACCTCCTGTAACAAAGATGTATTTCGTTGTGGTTTGTGTCATTGTGCGCTTTTAAACGCAAACAAATTTACAAATAACTATTTAAATTTTACGAATAAAATCAAGTTGTTTGTAAACAAATGTGTTTTTTTATTTGTTTGCGCTATGAAAACTTTCAATAGGAAATAAAAATTTATTTTATTCCCATTAGTTCTACATCAAAAATAAGATTTGCATTTGGAGGAATAACTCCTCCTGCACCACGACTTCCATAAGCCAAAATGCTTGGTATTACAAATCGAGCTTTTTCGCCTACATGAAGTAATGCAATACCTTCGTCCCAACCTGGAATAACTTGGCCTACACCAAGTGTAAATTCAATTGGATCGTTGCGCTTGTAAGAAGAATCAAATACAGTTCCATCGGCCAATTGTCCTTTGTAATGTACAGAAACAACATCATTTTTTTGAGCTTGTTTACCCTCTCCTTTTTGTAGGATTTGATAGCGAAGTCCACTTTCTGTTTTTTCAAATCCACTAGCTAATTTTTCGAGCTCTGCTTCAATGGCTGCTTTTTCAGCTTCAAGACGTTTTGCACGTGAACCTTCAAAAACTCTAAATGACTCAATAGCATTAAATGCTTCTGCATCTGCTCCCACAGCCATAATCTCTAAGGATTCAATAGTATCACCTTGAGCTATTGCATCTACAACTGATTGACCTTTAATGGTTTTTCCAAAAACAGTGTGTTTTCCATCTAACCATGGCGTTGGCGTATGAGTAATAAAAAACTGACTGCCATTTGTACCAGGTCCTGCATTTGCCATTGATAAAATTCCTGGTTGATCGTGCTTTAATTCTGGGTGAAATTCATCATCAAATTGGTAGCCGGGATTTCCTGTCCCAGTTCCAAGTGGGCAACCTCCTTGAATCATAAAATCTGGAATAACACGATGGAATTTCAATCCATCATAGTATGGTTGTCCTTGTTTTTTGACATCATTTTCTAAATTTCCTTGTGCGAGTGCCACAAAGTTACCAACTGTTCCTGGTGTTTTTTGGAATTCTAAATTGACTAAAATCTCTCCTTTTGAAGTTGTAAACTTGGCATATAAACCGTCTTGCATTTGTTTTGTTTTTGGTTCTAATTTTTAAAGGCACAAAGGTAAGCAGGATTTGAAAAACTTTTCAATTAAAAATGAAAAAATCTATAGAAATTAATTAGCGACTTCACTAAAAAACTTTATGCGATACAAACGAAGTTCCTCTTCGTCATAATCGCCGTCAAATTCTTCAATTGCTTCATCAATATTGTCGGTGTCAGTTTCCATAAAATACTCATGAATTTCTTCTTGTTGATCTTCATCAAAAATTTCGTCAATCCAATAATTGATATTCAATTTTGTTCCAGAAAATACAATGGATTCGAGTTCAGTTAAAAATTCATTCATTTCCATTCCTTTTGCAGAAGAAATATCTGTTAAAGGTAATTTTCTATCAATATTTTGAATAATGTAGAGTTTTAGTGATGAATTTGACCCTGTAGATTTAATGACTAAATCTTCTACACGAACAATATCATTTTCTTCAACATAACGCTCAATAAGAGCTACGAAATCTCTTCCGTATCGTTTTGCTTTTCCTTCGCCAACACCGTGAATGTTATAGAGTTCTTCTATAGTAATTGGGTATTTTAGTGCCATATCTTCCAAAGAAGGATCCTGAAAAATTGCAAATGGAGGTACACCTAATTTTTTGGCATTGGATTTTCTCAAATCTTTAAGCATACGAAACAAGGTTTTGTCTGTTTCAATTTTTGAGCTTTTGCTAATTGACGCAGAATCGTTGTCATAATTATGGTCTTCAGCCATCATAAAGGACTCTGGAGTTTTTAAAAATTCATAACCTTTGTCTGTCATTTTTATAACCCCATAAGATTCTATATCTTTTCTGAGCATACCTGTAACCAATACCTGTCGTGTAAGTGCCATCCAGTAATGATTTTCTTTAGATTTTCCAAATCCAAAAAACGGTTGTTCATGAGTTTTATGAGAAATAATTAAAGCATTTTCTTTTCCTGTAAGAACCTTTACAAGATCCTTTATTTTGTATTTTTCCTTGGTATTTATTACCATATTCAGAACCATTTCTACATGGTCTTGAGCTTCGACTAGTTTTTTTGGAAAACGGACATTATCATCCATATCACCACCTTCGCCAGTTGCATTATCAAATTCTTCTCCAAAATAATGGAGGATAAATTTTCGTCTCGAAATAGACGTTTCAGCTAATGCCACCACTTCTTGTAGAAGTGCAAATCCAATTTCTTGCTCTGCAACAGGTTTACCATGCATAAATTTTTCAAGCTTTTCGATGTCCTTGTAGGAATAGTAAGCTAAACAATGTCCCTCGCCACCATCACGCCCAGCGCGACCTGTTTCTTGATAATAACTTTCAATGCTTTTTGGAATATCATGATGGATTACAAATCGCACATCAGGTTTATCAATCCCCATACCAAAGGCTATGGTTGCTACAATAACATCTACATCTTCCATCAAAAACATATCTTGATGGCTAGTTCGCGATTTGGAATCTAAACCAGCATGATATGGTAGGGCTTTAATTTCGTTGACTTGAAGTATTTGTGCTAATTCTTCTACACGTTTTCTACTCAAACAATAAACAATTCCTGATTTGCCTTGGTTTTGCTTTATAAAACGAATAATATCATTATCAACTTGTTGGGTTTTTGGAACAATTTCATAATAAAGATTTGGACGATTGAAGGAGGCTTTAAATGTTTTAGCTTCTGTGATTGCAAGATTTTTAAGAATATCTTCTTGAACTTTTGGTGTAGCTGTAGCGGTAAGTCCAATAATTGGAATATTGTCTCCTATTTTTTTAATGATTCGTCTTAGATTTCGGTATTCAGGTCTAAAGTCATGTCCCCATTCACTGATGCAGTGCGCCTCATCAATGGCCATAAAAGATATGGTTTGATTTTGTAAAAACTCTGTGTTTTCTTCTTTGGCTAAAGATTCTGGGGCAACATAAAGTAATTTTGTAATGCCTGATTCTATATCTGCTTTTACTTGTTTTATTTCCGTTTTATTTAAAGAGGAATTAAGGACATGAGCAACACCTTCCTTATCTGATATTCCCCGAATGGCATCAACCTGGTTTTTCATTAATGCAATAAGTGGAGATACTACAATTGCTGTTCCTTCTTGCATCAGTGCTGGTAATTGGTAACACAAAGACTTGCCTCCACCTGTAGGCATAATTGCAAAGGTATGTTGTTTTGACATTATACTGGATATGACTTGCTCTTGCAAGCCCTTAAATTTATTAAAGCCAAAATATTTTTTGAGTGCTGCGTGGAGTTGATCTGAAGATGTATTCATTAAAAGATTTAAATCAAACTAAAAACTATTATTTACAATAAAAAGTTAACATAAATTAAAATAGCGTTTTTTACGGTAATTTTTCGTTTTTTTGTATTCCAATTCTAAGATAACTATATTTACTATAGTAGACATTAAATTTATGAAAACTTTAATATCAAAAAGCGCTATTGT
Source organism: Aeromicrobium sp. (assembly GCA_964219345.1). Taxonomy (GTDB): domain Bacteria; phylum Bacteroidota; class Bacteroidia; order Flavobacteriales; family Flavobacteriaceae; genus UBA3537. Next base: position 81,864 of record CAXPPN010000025.1, read on the forward strand.
TGAAACAGCAAAACGTTCTGTAGAAGAACAAAGCCTTGCGGTAAAAAATATCGCTTCTCTTATTGATGAATCGTTCGCTGACGCTGTTGAACTTATTTTTAAGTCCAATGGACGTGTCATTATTACTGGAATAGGAAAAAGTGCCATAATAGCTAATAAAATTGTTGCTACGCTAAATTCTACAGGTACACCAGCCATTTTTATGCATGCTGCAGATGCCATTCATGGCGATCTTGGTTTGGTTCAAGAGAAAGATGTTGTGATTTGTATTTCTAAAAGTGGGAATACACCAGAAATTAAAGTCCTGATCCCTCTTCTAAAAAAAGCAGGTAATCCTTTGATTGCCATCACAGGAAATAAAAATTCTTTTTTAGCAGAAGAAGCCGATTTTGTGTTTAATTCTTATGTAGAAAAAGAAGTTTGTCCAAATAATTTAGCGCCAACAACTAGCACAACTGCACAGCTCGTTTTGGGTGATGCTCTTGCAGTTACTCTTTTGCATATGCGAAATTTTTCAAGTAATGATTTTGCAAAATATCATCCTGGAGGAACTTTAGGTAAAAAATTATTTTTGACTGTGAAAGACCTTGTCGAGCAAAATGAAAAACCTAGTGTTGAGCTCAATTCAAACGTAAAAGAGGTAATTATTGAAATCTCTGAAAAACGCCTAGGGGTAAGTGCTGTTGTAAAACAAAATAAAATTCAGGGAATTATTACCGATGGTGACCTAAGACGTATGCTGGCCAAAACCGATGATTTTTCAAACTTTTGTGCAGCAGATATCATGTCCGAAAACCCAAAATCAATAGACATTGATGCGATGGCAGTTGATGCTATGCAGCTGATGGAAAAATATCAAATCTCACAATTGCTAGTTACTCAAAACGACGCATACGCTGGTGTCATCCATTTGCATGACTTAGTCAAAGAAGGAATATTGTAGATATGGTGCAAGAAAAAGAAATGTCCTTTCTGGATCATCTTGAAGAACTTAGATGGCATATCATTAGATGTACTATAGCAATTATTGCGACTGCAACTTTTGCGTTTTTGGGAAAAAGTTTTTTGTTTGATAAGCTTATTTTTGGCCCAACAAAAGCAGATTTTTTTACCTATGATTTGCTGTGTAAAGCATCAGCACTTATTGGCTACGATAGTTTTTGTAACACCTCTTTTGATTTTGAAGTACAAAGCAGAACTATGGCAGGACAATTTTCTGCACATATTTGGACTTCAATTACCTTTGGGTTTATAATTACTTTTCCTTATGTCCTTTATGAATTTTGGAAATTTATAAGCCCTGGACTGTATTCAAACGAAAGAAAATACTCTAGAGGGTTTCTAATAACATCTTCTTTACTTTTTTTTATTGGAGTTTTATTTGGGTATTATGTCATCTGTCCATTATCCATCAACTTTTTAGGAACTTATAGTGTAGCTGATCAGGTTCATAATGATTTTGATTTGAATTCATATATAGGATTAGTGCGTGCCTCTGTTTTAGCCTCTGGTTTTATTTTTGAACTTCCCATAATCATCTACTTTCTTACCAAAGTTGGGCTTGTAACACCAGAATTTTTAAGACGAAACAGAAAATATGCGTTAGTTATCGTTTTGATTGTTGCAGCCATCATCACACCACCCGATGTGGCCAGTCAAATTATTGTTGCTATTCCTGTTATTATATTATATCAAGTTAGTATTCTTATTTCAAAAATTGTCATAAAAAAACAAAATCGAAAAACATGAGTAACCCTGTAAAAGAATTTAATGCCTATCGTGAGAAAATGAATGCTCAAATTTTATCCGATAACAATACTGTGATTAAACGTATTTTTAATCTAGATACTAATGCATTTAAAGAGGGTGCACTGGATGCTACCACGAAAGAGCTTTTGGGTTTAGTAGCCTCTGCTGTGTTGCGTTGTGACGACTGTATAAAATACCATCTAGAAAAGTGTCACAAGGAAGGACTATCAAGAGAACAAATTGTTGAGGCATTAAGTATTGCTACACTTATTGGTGGTACAATTATGATCCCTCATTTAAGGCGAGCTTATGAATTTCTTGAAGCTTTGGAAGCCTAGAAGTATAGATTTAATTATATTTACATCCATATAAATTTACAATGAAGTTAAGCGTTCAAAATCTGATGAAATCCTACAGCGGCCGAAAGGTTGTAAAAGACGTTTCTTTTGAAGTCAAACAAGGCGAGATTGTTGGGCTTTTGGGTCCAAATGGCGCTGGGAAAACCACATCATTTTACATGACTGTTGGGCTGATTAAACCCAATGGAGGCACTATATTTTTGGATAATAAAGAAATCACAAATTACCCCATGTACAAAAGAGCACAAAGTGGTATTGGATATCTTGCACAAGAAGCATCGGTGTTCCGAAAATTGAGTATTGAGGACAATATTTTGAGTGTTTTACAAATGACTAAACTGTCTAAAAAAGAACAACTCAACAAAATGGAATCTCTTATTGAAGAATTTGGTCTTTCTCATATCCGAAAAAACAGAGGAGATTTGTTGTCTGGTGGAGAACGTAGACGAACAGAAATTGCTCGTGCTTTGGCAACCGACCCTAGTTTTATTCTTTTGGACGAACCTTTTGCTGGGGTCGACCCCGTTGCAGTAGAAGATATTCAGCGAATTGTAGCAAGACTCACAAAAAAGAATATTGGTATTCTTATAACTGACCACAATGTACAAGAAACACTTGCCATCACAGACCGTACGTATCTGATGTTTGAAGGTAGTATTCTAAAAGCTGGTGATCCAGAAACTTTAGCCAATGATGAAATGGTTAGAAAAGTATATTTAGGTCAAAATTTTGAGCTGAGAAAAAAGAAACTTGAATTTTAAAATTCGTCCTTATCTAATTCCTGTGCTTTCATAATTTTTTTCTGATAACGCCCTTGAACGATATCAATTAGTACTAATATTACAATAACAAAGTAAAAGGTAGTTTTACTCATTGGTACGATTTCTTCGCCAAAAAGTTTGAGGTGTGCCAAATGACCACCCTCGGTAAGCAACATAATCCCAACGATAAACAAAATAAATAGGCCTAAAACTTCATACATTCTATTTTTGGTTAAAAATTCTGTGACTTTTTCTGAAAGCCAAATCATAAGAAGACCTCCAATGATAATTGCAGTTGTCATGATCCACAATACATTGGTTAGAGCCATGGCACTAAGAATTGAATCAAATGAAAAAATAACATTCATAACAACAATCATAGTAATTACACTAGATACAGAACCATTTGATTTTGAGTCAGATACCGTAAAATTCTTAAAACTAACCATATGCCATATTTCTTTCATGGCTGTAAAAAGAATAAAAACACCACCAATCAAAACAATAATACTATGGATATTAAAATGCCCCTCAATAACATCTGTAAAAGGAATATGTAATACTGGATCTTGAAAATAACTAATCAATTTTACTAGAACAAAAAGCAAAATAATACGAAATACAATAGCAAGACCAATGCCCATTTTTCGGACAAAAGATTGTCGTTCTTTGGGTGCTTTTTTACTTTCTAATGATATATATAATAAGTTGTCGAAACCTAAAACTGCTTGCAACATGACAAGCATAATTAAAGTAATGATGTAATCAAGCATTGTTTGGCGGATTTATTAAAGATAAAATAATATAAAATATAATAAGCAACGTAATACCTGCAAATTTAAAAACAATTAAAGCTACGATCGAAAAAATAATAAGAATATATCTCGAAGCATTTTCTGAAAATTTCCAAGTTTTGAATTTTAAAGCAATTAATTTTACAGGAGCATTCAATAAAAAACAACTTATGACAGTAACTGTAATCAAAAATAGAGGATTCAAAATAATAGCATTATAGCTATCATTATTTTGATACGCCAAAATAAGAGGTAAACTCACGATAAGCAATGCATTGGCAGGAGTTGGCAACCCAATAAAATAACTCGACTGTTCTGTAGAAATATTAAATTTTGCTAATCTGTAGGCAGAAGCCAAAGCAACAAGCAACCCAAAATAAGGTAAAATTTGATATGTATCCCACGACGGAGCAATGGCCAGTTCCAATAAATGAAATAATACTAATGCAGGTACTAGACCACTTGTTACCATATCGGCAAGAGAATCTAACTGAAGTCCAAAATCTGAGGTTGCATTAAGTTTTCTAGCAAAGAATCCATCGAAAAAGTCAAAGAAAATACCCAAAAACACAAAAAGTGCAGCGTTTGTCATATGGCCTTCAATAGCAAAGATGGTTGCAATCGTTCCCGACAATAGGTTTAAAAGTGTAATAAAATTTGGAACAAAAGTTTTCAAATCGAATAATATTTATTTAGTAAAAATAATAAACTATTTTTGTTTCGCACAAGTAAAAGACAATATACACATCAAAATATAGTTTTTGTAGTACGTCATAAGCCAAAACATTGAACAAAAAGTATTTAATTCTGATTTTATTTATTTCAATTACTACAAATGGAATAAGTCAATCTGCACGAAAATATTCGAATGAATTTATGAATATTGGTGTCGATGCTGCTGCTCTCGCCATGAGTGGTGCAGTTAGTGCAACTAGCAACGATGTTAATTCTGGTTATTGGAATCCCGCAGGATTGGTACATTTGGAAGATAATGCTTTGGCACTGATGCACTCAAGCTATTTTGCAAATATTGCCAATTATAATTACTTAGCGTTTGCAATGCCTTTGGACGATCGAAGTGCCATTGGAATTTCTATGATTCGATTTGGTGTCGATGATATTTTAGACACAACAAAACTAATTGACCAGCAAGGAAATATTAATTATGATCGAATTAATTTATTTTCTGCTGTAGATTATGGAGTTACATTTTCTTATGCACGAAAACTTACTATTCCAGGATTAAATTATGGTGTAAATGCAAAAATAATTAGAAGAATTATTGGTGATTTTGCATCATCTTGGGGCTTTGGACTCGATGTTGGAATACAATTTGAAACAAAACAATGGAAGTTTGGCCTTATGGCACGAGACATTACAACAACTTTTAATTCTTGGGCATTTGATGACGACCGTCTTCAAGATATCCAAAATGCAATTCCAGGTCAAAATCAAGAAGAGCCCGAAGCGAGTGAACTTACACTTCCAAAACTTCAATTTGGTGTGGCAAAAAGTTTTATTTTCGATTATGATTACAGTCTAAAAGCTGAGTTTGACCTTATTATGCGTTTCGAACAAAACAACGATTTAATTTCTACTTCATTTGTAAGCATCAACCCTGCACTAGGATTTGAATTTGGATATATCGATTTGGTTTACCTTCGTGGTGGAGTTGGTAATTTTCAAAACGAATTGCAATTTGATAATACTAAAAAACTGAGTTTTCAACCAAATTTGGGCGTAGGATTCAAATATAAAGGGATCGCAATTGATTATGCCATAACAGATATAGGCGACCAAAGTGTGGCCTTGTATTCTAATGTGTTTTCGCTTAAAATTGATTTAGGAGTATTTAGAAGATAAGCATGAAAAAATTACATTACTTTTTAATCTTTTTTGCCACACTATTTTCAATGGCTTATGGACAAATTCAATTGTCTGCATACTCTGAAGTTAGTATTTTAACAATTGGTCCTGGTGCCTCACTAAATGATGCGTTTGGGCACAGTGCAATTCGTATAAAAGATCCGATGTATCGTTTGGATATTGTTTATGATTATGGTCGATATGATTTTGAAACCGAGGGTTTTTATTTGAATTTTGCCAAAGGAAAGTTGAATTATGAAATTGGAGGTGCTAATTACAAACCTTTTATTTCGTTTTATAAAAATGAAGGACGAGAAGTAAAATCTCAAACTCTCAGTCTAAGTCTTACCGAAAAACAAGCGCTTTTTCAGAAACTTCAACAAAATATTTTACCACAAAATAAAAGCTACGCCTACGACTTTTTTTACAACAATTGTGCAACAAAAATAAAAGATATCATAGTATCTGTTAGCGAAAAACCCATAGAATTTGAGCAACCACAGGACTTTGAGCAACACACATTTAGAGCGTTAATTCGGGCTCAAGTAGAGCAAAATTCTTGGGGAGGATTTGGAATTGATCTTGCGCTAGGGTCAATCATTGATCGAGTTGCACCAGTTGATGACCACATGTTTTTGCCAAGATACATTCATCGTTTTTTTGAAGTTGCAAAATTTAAAAACACAAACGAACCATTAGTCAAAAAACAAGAAGTTTTAAATGGCCAACAGTTAAATGTAAAACATTCTTTTTGGAGTAGCCCACTTTTTATATTTAGTATTTTAAGTTTTTTAATTCTTTTAGTAACGTATAAAAATTATAAAAATAACACTAGAGCAAAATGGCTAGACATCTCGATTTTCTCTGTTACAGGATTGACTGGTGTTCTTCTACTGTTATTGTGGTTTGCTACAGATCATACTGCAACAGCTTACAATTATAATCTGTTGTGGGCATTTGTTTTTAATCTTTTATTCATCCCTACCCTTTTGAAAAAAAGAGTGAAAAAACGATTTGTTGGATATCTTAAATTTCTAATTTTAATGATGTTCTTAATGGCACTTCATTGGAGTACAGGTGTACAATCGTTCAACATTAGTCTAATTCCTGTATGGATTGCAATATTACATCGCTATACATTTTTGAGTCATTGGTTTGGTAAAAATTTAACTCAATAAAAATAAAACTTTAAAATTTGAATGGAAAAATGGTGGCTTTATATAAAGTTTCTGTGGAGTTCCACCAACCAACATGGTGTACATTCTCCTTTTGTTTTTGCATTGGTCACCAAATGTTTTTACAACAAAAAAAATCTAAAAATTTACAAAAAGTTCAACACTGATTATAAGAACTTAAATAAAGCAAAATTCCTTTATCGTTTTGTCCATTATTTTGAATTTGAATCTATTTATATTCCTGAAAATATCAATTCTAATTATAAATTAGCCATAGAGTTAGTACATCAACCAAATGACATTATAACTTATTCTTCAAAAATTCTAAAAATTAAAAATTTTGACAAAAAACAACTCATTTATTTCAATCATCAATCATTAAAAAACATCAAAGAAATTGAAAATATTTTAGAAAATTCTAGTAATGATTCTATTGTTTTGATCGAAAATATAAGATATAATTCACAGGCTTTTAAGCAGTGGAAAAGACTCATATCCCAAACCGCTGTTCGAGTGAGTATTGATACTTTTGATTGGGGAATTTTATGTTTTAGGAAAGAGCAACACAAAGAGCATTTTATAATTCGACTTTAATATATAAAATTTATACTTAACTTTAAGTTCTATTTTAAATATGATGAAAATATATACCAAAACCGGTGACAACGGTTCAACTTCTTTAGTTGGTGGAAAAAGAGTTCAAAAACATCACCTGTTAGTAGAAGCCTATGGAACCGTTGATGAACTAAATACATTCATTGGACTTATACGCGACAATGTGGATGATTCTGACACTAAAGCGAATCTCATTTCCATTCAAAATGTGCTTTTCGAAATTGGTTCACATTTGGCATCAGATTCAGAAAATGATAAGAAAAATCAATCTAAAATTCCTGAATTAAAACAAAATTCAATTGAATTTTTAGAACATAAAATTGACCATATGAACAACACATTAGCTCCAATGACACATTTTATTTTACCAGGCGGACACACGTTGGTGTCGTTTTGTCATATTGCTAGAACGGTATGCAGAAGAGCAGAGCGAAGAGTGTGTCAAGTTTCTGAAAATCAGAACATTAACTCTAATATTATCATATATTTGAATCGCTTATCCGACTTTCTTTTTGTGTTGGCACGAAAATTGTCCAATGATTTGAAAATTGAAGAAATCAAGTGGATTCCATCAAAAAATACTTAACAAATAACTGCTTTAAAAACGGTTAATAACTTTGAGTACTAAATAAATGCGATTTTTCTTGACTTTTTCAGGTAAAAATTTATTTTTGCAAGAAATTAAACCTTTTAATTATGTACTGGACACTCGAACTAGCATCGTATTTAAGTGATGCGCCATGGCCTGCAACAAAAGATGAGTTGATAGATTACTCTATTAGAACTGGTTCTCCGCTTGAAGTTGTAGAAAACTTACAGGCTATTGAAGACGAAGGAGAAACCTACGATTCAATCCAAGAAATTTGGCCTGACTATCCTTCAGACGAAGATTATCTTTGGAATGAAGATGAATATTAATTAAAAGTCTCGCAAAAGAGACTTTTTTTTTGGAATAATTATTCTCTAAAAAAGAGAACAAAACGTATATTTGACAGTCTTACGTACTAAAATGTAAAGACAAAAAATTAGAACAGCACAAAAATGAGTCTACTCAATTCTGTATTAAAAGTATTTGTTGGCGACAAATCTAAACAAGACGTAAAGTCTATCATGCCTATCGTCAACGAAATTAAACGCTTTGAACCCAAAGTATCTAACCTAAGCCACGATGAGCTAAGAGCAAAAACTGAGGGATTCAAATCTAAAATACAATCTGCCTGTGCTCAACATCATACAAAAATTGAGCAGTTAAGAGAAACAATAAAAGTTATTTCTGATATTGATGAAAAAGAAGAAATCTATGAAGAAATAGACCAAATAAATAATGAAATATATTCTACAACTCAAGACGTTTTAAACTCAATTTTACCTGAAGCTTTTGCTGTTGTAAAAGAAACTGCAAAACGTTTTGTAAACAATACATCTATAAAAGTCAAAGCTAATGCTTTTGATAGAGAAGTTGCTGGAGGCAAAGACTATGTAACACTTGATGGAGATTATGCATTGTGGGCAAATTCTTGGGATGCTGCTGGAAAACCTATCACATGGGATATGATACACTATGATGTTCAGCTCATTGGTGGTGTAGCTATGCATCAAGGCAAAATTGCAGAAATGCAAACTGGTGAAGGAAAAACACTTGTAGCTACCCTACCCGTTTATCTGAATGCTCTTACTGGAAAAGGTGTACATTTAGTTACCGTAAATGATTATTTAGCAAAAAGAGATAGTGCATGGATGGCGCCAATCTTTCAATTTCATGGTTTAAGTGTTGATTGTATTGATTTGCACAAACCAAATTCTGCTGAGCGAAAAAAAGCATATAACGCAGATATCACATATGGGACAAATAATGAATTTGGATTTGACTACCTTAGAGACAATATGGCACACACCACAGACGATTTGGTACAAAAACCACATCACTATGCCATAGTTGATGAAATTGACTCTGTTTTAATTGATGATGCTCGAACACCATTGATTATATCTGGGCCAGTGCCTCAAGGTGATCGTCATGAGTTTATGGAACTCAAACCAAAAATTCAGGACATCGTAAGCGTTCAAAGAAAGTATCTCACTACTGTACTTGCTGAAGCCAAAAAAATCATCGCTAGCGGTGATACAAAAGAAGGAGGATTCCAATTGTTGCGCGTATACAGAGGAATGCCAAAAAACAAAGCACTTATTAAATTTTTGAGTGAAGAAGGAATCAAACAACTTTTACAAAAAACAGAAAACTTCTACATGCAAGACAACAATAGAGAAATGCCAAAAGTGGATGCAGAACTCTATTATGTTATAGATGAAAAAAATAATCAAATCGAATTATCAGACAAAGGTGTCGATTATCTTTCAGGAGCAGATGACCCCAACTTTTTTGTTATGCCAGAAATGGGAATGGAGATTTCAAAAATTGAAAGTCAAAACTTAGAGGACGTAAAAGAAGCAGAACTCAAAGAAGAATTATTCAGAGAGTTTGGTGTAAAATCTGAACGGATTCACACCATGAATCAATTGCTAAAAGCCTATGCCCTATTTGAAAAAGATATTCAATATGTGGTTATGGATAACAAAGTTATGATTGTTGATGAGCAAACGGGTCGTATCATGGATGGTCGCCGCTACAGTGATGGATTACATCAAGCCATTGAAGCCAAAGAAAATGTAAAAATTGAAGCAGCAACACAAACATTTGCGACAATTACCTTGCAAAATTACTTTCGAATGTACCGTAAACTTTCAGGGATGACTGGTACGGCTGTAACAGAGGCTGGAGAGTTTTGGGAAATTTACAATCTCGATGTTGTTGAAATTCCAACAAATCGTCCAATTGCAAGAGATGATCGAAACGATTTAGTCTACAAAACAAAGCGTGAAAAATACAATGCTGTAATTGAAGAAGTCACTAATCTTTCAAAAGCAGGAAGACCGGTGTTAATTGGAACAACAAGTGTGGAAATTAGTGAATTGTTAGGAAAAATGCTAAGCATTAGAAAAATTCCACACAATGTATTAAATGCAAAACTCCACAAAAAAGAAGCTGATATTGTTGCAGAAGCAGGAAAGCCTGGACAAGTCACCATTGCTACCAATATGGCTGGTCGAGGTACAGATATCAAATTGTCTGAAGAAGTAAAAAATGCAGGAGGACTTGCTATTGTTGGAACTGAGCGCCACGATTCTCGCCGTGTAGACCGACAATTGAGAGGGCGTGCGGGTCGACAAGGAGATCCAGGAAGTTCTCAGTTTTATGTTTCACTCGAAGACAATTTAATGCGTCTTTTTGGAAGTGAACGTATTGCAAAAATGATGGATCGAATGGGACTCGAAGAAGGCGAAGTGATTCAACATTCCATGATTTCTAAGTCTATTGAAAGAGCGCAGAAAAAAGTAGAAGAAAATCAGTTTGGAATTCGAAAACGACTCCTGGAATATGATGATGTCATGAATGCTCAACGCGAAGTGGTATACAAAAGACGTTATAATGCATTGAACGGAGAACGTCTAAGAGTAGATTTGGCCAATATGGTCTACGACACCGCTGAAATCATTACAGAAACTAACAAAGAAGCTAATGACTTCAAAAACTTTGAATTTGAATTGATTCGATACTTTTCGATGAGTGCGCCAATGGATAAGACTGAATTTGAAAACAAAAGCATTCAAGAAATCACAAAAGAAGTTTATAAAGTCGCTTTTGAACACTACGAGGCCAAAATGGAACGTAATGCAGATTTAGCCTTCCCTGTTATCAAAAATGTATACGAAACACAGCGCGACAAGTTCAAGAGAATTGTGGTACCATTTACAGATGGTACAAAAACGCTTCAAGTTATTACGGACTTAGAAAAGTCCTATGAAACTAATGGTAAACAATTAGTGACTGATTTCGAAAAAAATATTTCTTTGGCCATTATTGACGAATCATGGAAAACCCATCTTCGAAAAATGGACGAATTAAAGCAATCTGTTCAGCTTGCCGTACACGAGCAAAAAGACCCTCTTTTGATTTATAAATTTGAATCTTTTGAATTGTTCAAGGCCATGATTGACCAGGTAAACAAAGATGTTATTTCATTTTTATTTAAAGGTGAAATCCCTCATGAAACCGCCAATACAATTCAAGAAGCCAAGGCTAGACGTCGCGAAAAAGTTCAAACTTCAAAAGATATTATTCCAAATATGGACGAGCGCGCTGCTCAAAGCAGAGCCGCAGGCAATACACAACAAAGAAATCAGCCGGTTGAAACAATTGTTAGAGAGCAACCAAAAATTGGAAGAAACGATCGCGTGACCATCAAAAATGTAATGAGTGGTGAAAGTAAAACGCTCAAATACAAACAAGCTGAACCATTGATTAAAAAAGGAGATTGGATATTGGTAAGAGAATAAAAGTACTTATTTGAGTTTTAAAATCAAGTTTGGATCTGGACAATTCTCTTTATAAAAATCAAGTTCATTTGCACTACACACACCAGGATAATCACCAAAATTCCCTTGAAGATCATTTATGATTTGAAAATGCAAATGTGGAGGATAATCTCCGTTGACCTCAGCTGTGCCTAAATACCCTATAACTTCGGCAGCTTTTACCTTTGTACCAACTCTTAAATTAGTAATAGAACCCAACGAAAGATGGCCATATAAAGTATAAAATGTGAAACCATTAATGCAATGTTCTAAAATGATTGTTGGCCCATAATCACCATATGCAGTATTATTTTTAAAACTATGAATAACACCATTTAGAGCCGCCAAAACAGCAGTGTTGGCCTCACACCAAAGGTCGATTCCTAAATGAATATTACGTTGATTTTTAGTGTTTTGAGTATTAAAATGTGAACTTCTATTGTATATCTCTCTTTTCTCCAAATACCCCCCAAAAGCAACTTTTTTTGAATGGATTTTTAAATAATTATTAATGTATTTTGATAATGAGGAAGAGGAGGTAAAATCAACATCAATTAAATTGGGATTTTTATTTGACAAATTAATTTCAGTATATTCATTTGAATCATAAAACAAAACCTTCCGATATTTTTTAGCAAGAAAAAACATAAAAAAGTTTAAATAAATGAAAATTAAAAATTATATATAGCTAATATAACCCAAATTTAAATTATCATGAAAAAAACTACTTTTTTTGCACTACTCCTTGTATTTGCATTTATTTCACACTCCCAAACTCAGATTTGGAGTGATAATTTTGATTACCTAAATATTTCTGACTGGACGCTTGTCGATTATGATTCTGATGGCAATAATTGGGCACCAACAACTACAACATAGCATTCTAATGGCTCAATTTTAGGAGATGCTTCAGTCAAGCGCAAACCAAATAATTTTATCACCTCGCCTGAAATAGATTTATCGACAATCTCTACTACAACTCATCTAAAATGGGAAGAGTTTATTTTACATAGTAATTTTACAAAATATTATGAGGTAATAATTACCGAACAAAATGATATTAATTCAATATTAACTGCTGCTTCAACCCCAATTTACAATGGATCACCAACGGCAGTTGTTCCAAATAGAGCATCAAAATCAGTGCAGATTCCAAGCAGCTTTTTAGGAAAAAAGTTATATGTAACTTTTAGGCATCATCAACCAAATAACACAAATGGCACGGGTATTTTATTTATTGATAATGTATCAATTGAAACTACATTGTCAACATCTAAGCATGAAAAAAGAGAGGTCATAACTATATTTCCAAATCCAACCAATGATGTATTGAATTTTAAAGGGCTTAAAAAAATTGATTATGTGGAAGTAATTGACAATTTAGGAAAAACTGTAATGAAAATTGAATCTCCGATTGAAAATACAATCAATATTAAATCATTAAACTCAGGCCTTTATACTTTAAAAATTTATAGCGAAAATAAAATTAGTATTAAAAAAGTTTTAAAACAAAAGTTTTAAAGTCAATTTAGATCGAAATTCAAAATCATAAATTATGATTAACTTTGACAAAGCCTTAAATTTAAGGCTTTGTCAAAATACTAAGTTGAAGAAAAAAAAAGAGGAGTTTAAAGGCATAAAAGAACAAAAAGGCGTTTCTAATCAAGAAATGACTAACGATAGTGCTGTAAAAAGACTAAAACAAAAACGGCAAAATAAACGCACTGTTGAAGAATTGTTTTTGGGGATTATACAAGGTGATAGAACTGCTTTAAGCCAAGGTATCACACTCATTGAAAGTACTAAACAATCCGATAGAACTTTAGCAAATACATTAATCGATAAATGCCTAAATCATCCCAACCCCTCGCCTACTATTCGAGTTGGAATTACTGGTGTTCCTGGTGTTGGAAAAAGTACATTTATTGAAGCACTTGGCAAACATCTGGTATCTAAAAATCATAAAATAGCGGTGCTCGCCATAGACCCCAGCAGTAGTAAAAGCAAAGGGAGTATTTTAGGAGACAAAACACGAATGACAGAATTGGTACGAGAAGATAATGTATTTATTCGACCTACAGCTTCTGGATCAACTCTGGGTGGTGTGGGTCAATATACAAGAGAAGCTATAATTTTGTGTGAGGCCGCTGGATATGACAAAATTTTGGTTGAAACTGTAGGAGTTGGTCAAGGGGAAACTGCTGTTTATGAAATGGTTGATTTTTTCCTGTTATTAAAATTAGCAGGTGCTGGTGATGAACTTCAAGGTATAAAACGAGGAATTATTGAAATGGCCGATGCAGTGCTAGTAAATAAAGCAGATGGTACAAACGTAGATGCAGCAAAATTAGCCAAAAGTGCTTTCAAGAGCGCATTGCATCTCTATGCTACAAATCCTTCGGAATGGAACCCAAAAGTGATGCTATGTAGTGCTTTGGAAAGCCAAGGAATTGTTGAGGCGTGGGATATGATTGAATCATATGTAAAGCTAACAATATCTAATGCCTTTTTCTTTAAAAAAAGAGAAGAACAAAATATTTTTTGGATGATGCAATCCATTGAAAATCAACTTCGTATTGATTTTTTTCAGCATAAAAACACCAAAAAATTTCTTGAAAAACAAATTCAACTTGTAAAAGAAAATAAGATTTCTCCCTTTGTTGCTGCGCTAGAGGTTTTAAACTACCACAAGTCTTCGTTCTAAATATTTGAATAAAGTATAAAATAAGAGCCCTGAAAATACCCCAAAAGTCAAACCACACAAAACATCAAGTGGATAGTGTAGGCCCAAATAAATACGACTGTAACCAACAACGATACTCCATGGTAACATGAGATAAATCAGTTTTCTATTTGGTGACTTTAACATTAAAATTGTAAAAATAGCAACTGCCATTGTATTGGAAGAATGTCCAGAGAAAAAACCATATCCCCAACACGAACTCTGACGGATTTGCTCCATGACTCCCTCTTGAGCACATGGTCTTAGTCTTTCAAAACTAAATTTAAAAAGATTGGTAATTTGATCTGTAAATGTAATCATCGCTATAAGTGATAAAACTAAAATTAAAATCGCTTTTTTACTCAAGTTTTTACACATCAAATAAAGCAAAAAGATATAAAGAGGAATATAGCTTAGTTTGTTTGTAACGACTAACCAAAAAGAATCCCAGGTTGGACTTCCCAAATTATTGAGGTATAGAAGTAAATCACGGTCTAATTCTAAAATTTGATCAATAATTTGCATTACTCATTTTCGTATTTGGCAACTTCTGAATCATAAAAAAAAGTGGCTTGTTGTATGGCATTTTCCGCTTCACTTTGTAACTCTTTTTCATCTTGTTGATCAAAATCTTCAAGCCATTCCAATTCATCATTTTCCAAATTTATAACAAAACGTGGGAATTCTGTGTGTATTATAAATATGGCCTCTGGAAATTCAGAGTTGTCTCCAAGAATAAATTTTGGTAATGTCATGATTGCTCTTGTTTAAGTATGAGTTTATTCGAAAGATAATCAAAACGAATGTATAAAAAAACTGATGATGCGGTTAACCCTGCCAAAAGCCCTATCCAAATACCTATACTCCCATATCGTGATGCATCTCCCAAATAATAACTTATAGGAAAACCAATAACCCAATAGGCAATAAATGTAATAAATGTTGGAATTTTTACGTCTTGTAATCCTCGTAATGCTCCCAAAAACACAACTTGAGTACTATCGCTAATTTGAAATAATGCAGCAATAATAAGCAGTGTTGAAGCAATTTGGACCACATTTTGATTGTCTGAAAAATGTTTTATATCATTTAAATCTAAATAGAATGTTGGTAAAACTTGATGAAAAGTAAGGAAAATAATCGCAAAAATGGTTGCAAAAATAAAACCCATAAGAAAAATAGATTTTGCAATTCTCCTAAGTTCACCTGGTCTTTTTAACCCTTTTTGATTGCCAACTCTAATGGTAGCAGTCACACTCAAACCTACAGCTATCATGTATGTCATAGACGATAAATTTAGTGCAATTTGATTGGCTGCTTGTGCATTTTTACCCAAAGTTCCACTCAGCCAAATGGCAGCTGTAAATACGCCAATTTCAAAAAACATTTGCAATGCACTAGGCAATCCCAAACTGATGATTTTTTTTATCATTGAATGTTCTAGAACAAAAAATTTTAAATCTTTTAAATATGATTTAGTTTTTTTCAATTGAACTAAGAAATACCACATTAGTACTACCATCACAAATCGGGAAATAAGTGTACCAATACCTGCACCAACAACACCCATTTTCGGAAACCCCCACAATCCAAAAATCAATACATAATTAAAGAAAACATTAATTACATTAGCTAAAATTGTGGCGTACATTGGATATCTTGTTAGTGACATACCATCGCTAAATTGCTTTAACGCTTGAAAAATAATTAATGGAATTAATGAAACTGCAATCATATCCAAATAAGGTAAGGCATAAACCACTACTTCTTCTGGCTGATTCATCATATACATCAATGGTTTGGCTAGTAAAATTATAACAAACAGAACAACAGCAATTGCTGTACATAGTACCATTCCATGTTTTAATGCAGATTTTCCAAGTGCAAAATTTCCTTCAGAATCTGCTTCGGCAACCAAGGGTGTGATGGCTGTAGAAAAACCAATACCTAAGGACATAGCTACAAAAAAGAAGCTATTCCCTAAAGATACCGCGGCTAGCTCTGCTGCACCAAGCTGTCCAACCATTAGATTGTCTACCAAACCCACAAAAGTATGACCTAGCATACCCATTATAACAGGTGCTGCTAAATGCCAATTATATCTAAATTCTTTTGTGTATGCAGAAAACATAATAAATATTTGAAAATAAAGAAGATTATTCTTCTTCGTCATTTGAAGACTTTTGTGCATCAAAAGCACCTACAGACAGCAACAAATTGTACCAGCGTAACAATTTTTTGATATCGCTTGGATATACACGATCTTCATCGTATTTAGGTAAAATTGAGAATAAATATTCTTCCAAATCGTCTTTTGAAGCATTGGGAGAAATGGAGGTCTCATTTCCATTTTCTTTATCGAAAATTTTATCAAAAACATCGGATAAAGGAACTTCTCCTTCTAAAGTGTACATTGAAATATCGCTAAGTAAACTTTGTGTTTTATCTATTTTGATAAATGTTCGTTTGTTATCTAATAAAGATTCTACAATGTAACCACTTCGGCTTGGATTGACAAGTTTAAAAAGACCAGGTTTGTTGGTTATAGCGAGTATTTTATCTAAAGTCATTATAATGTTTTTTTAAAATCTTTTTTTAGAAATTTTCGGAAAACGCATACGGTAGTCCACATTTATTTTTCCTTTCGAAATAGAGGTTAATTTACTTTTTATTAAACGCTTTTTCAATGTTGAAACTTTATCAGTAAATAAAACACCCTCTATATGATCATATTCATGTTGAATCACTCGAGCAATTAAACCATCAAACTCTTCCGTATGCGTATCAAAATTTTCATCCTGATAGCGAATTTTTATATGTGGTTTTCTTAAAACATCTTCACGAACATTAGGAATACTCAAACAGCCTTCATTAAAGGCCCACTCCTCGCCCGTTTCTTCTAAAATTTCAGGATTGATAAATGTTTTTTTAAATGATTTAAGCGCTTTTTTTTCTAATTCTGAATAGGATTCATCTTCTGCAAAAGGCGATGTATCAACTAAAAAAAGCCGAATAGATAATCCAATTTGTGGAGCAGCCAATCCTACACCATAAGCGCCGTACATGGTTTCATACATATTGGCAATGAGTGATTTTAAATCTGCATAATCTGATGTAATTTCAGTAGCTTTCTTCTTTAAAACTGGATCTCCGTATGCAACAATTGGTAATATCATTCTTCAACAATTTTGGGTCAAAAATACAACACTCAAATCGTAAAAAACAAAGGAAAAAGAATTATTTACGATTCAAAAAGGATTGAAGTATAAGTGTGGCACTAATTTCATCGATAGTCGCTTTGTTTTGACGCTGCTTTTTCTTCATTCCACTATCAATCATAGATTGAAAGGCTAGTTTGGATGTAAAGCGTTCATCTTCTCTTTTTATGGGGATATTTGGGAAAGTGTTCTTTAATTTTTTGATGAATGGTTGAATAAGATGCTCACTCTCAGAAGGTTGATTGTTCATTTGCTTAGGCAAACCTACTACAAAAATATCAACTTCCTCTTTAGAAATGTAGTCCTTCAAGAATACCAGGAGTTGTTTGGTTTCAACAGTAGCAAGTCCCGATGCAATAATTTGAAGCGGATCAGTTACAGCAACACCGGTTCGTTTTTTTCCAAAATCTAATGCAAGAATTCTTCCCATTTCAACAAAAATACAACTTCACTTATATAACAAGGCCTTATTTTTTAAAAAACTAGTGGGAAATTTACACTCTTTTTTTTAATATGATATATATTTGCTCTTTAATTCAATCTAAATGACCACATTACAACAAACAATAGAAACTGCATGGGATAATCGAGAATTGCTCAACGAAAAAAATACTCAAGATGCCATACGTGAAATTATTTCATTATTAGATGAAGGTAGTCTTCGTGTTGCTGAACCAATTGAAAATGGATGGCAAGTGAATGAATGGGTAAAAAAAGCTGTTGTGATGTATTTCCCTATTCAAACTATGGAAACAATTGAAGTTGGACCTTTTGAATTTCACGATAAAATTCCACTCAAAAAAGACTATAAAGCTAAAGGAATTCGTGTGGTACCACATGCTGTTGCACGCCATGGGGCTTATATTTCCAAAGGCACTATTTTGATGCCAAGTTATGTAAACATTGGAGCATATGTAGACGAAGGTACAATGGTAGACACATGGGCCACTGTAGGGAGCTGTGCTCAAATTGGTAAAAATGTACACCTTTCTGGTGGCGTAGGTATTGGCGGTGTTTTGGAACCCCTACAAGCTGCGCCGGTCATTATTGAAGATGATGCTTTTATTGGTTCTAGATGTATTGTTGTAGAAGGAGTTCGTGTAGAAAAAGAAGCGGTTTTAGGGGCTAATGTAGTCCTTACGGGTTCAACAAAAATTATAAACGTTACGGGAGCTGAACCTGTTGAATTGAAAGGCATTGTACCATCTCGTTCAGTGGTAATTCCTGGAAGTTATACCAAAAAATTCCCTGCTGGAGATTTTAATGTACCATGTGCACTAATTATTGGAAAACGAAAAGAGAGTACAAACAAAAAAACCTCTTTGAATGATGCGCTAAGAACACATAATGTAGCGGTTTAAACTTTTTTAAACTGTAATTTTTGCCCACGCTTACGTAGTTTTTTTGAGTTTACTTTTTTCTGAAAAGCACGACTGTGCTTGAGCATGAGATTGTACGTTTCTTCAAAAGATTTTTCAGACAATTTAGCATAGGTTTTTGCCATAATTTTAACCATATATTTTGAAGGCCACAAACGTCTAATATTGTGCATTCTTTGGTCAAAATTCAGAGTTTCAAAACGCATTCTATTTAAATCAATTAGATAAAAATCGTAGTGGTTATTTTTTGTTTTAACAATAAGTGTATTTCCAGGCGAATGATCCAAAAAATTGATATCTGATTCATGTAATAGAAATGTAAATGCTGTAAATTGTTTTAATATTTCATCGCGGTTTGGGTAATTTAAATGGTGAATTAAAACTCTAAAATCCAAATCATAATCAACTTGAAGACTGATGTAATAACTTTCTTTTAAACCAAAAAAATTAGTGGCTTCAAAATAAGCAACCGGAGTTGGTGTTAGAATTGATTTTTGAAGTAAAATATTAGCATATTTGTAGGAGCGTTTTGCTTTTGACGGGCGAATAAATTTATAAATAAACGCATTAAAAAAATTAGGCGTTTTAAATTTTTTTAAATTCAAATTTAAATCCTCAATTTCAATAGATTTAATACTATTTCGATCTGATTTTAGAAGATTTTCGTTCTTTGTTTCAAAATTTAAGATTGCTTGTTCAATAGCAACTTTTTTGTCTTGAAAGTTAGAATGTATGATAAGATTCTTCATGGATGTTTTTACAACTTTGAAAAAAGTAATATCTTGCTAAGATAGGTTATAGACTTTTATGAAAAAAATACTTGTGATTCAAAATAAACGTATTGGAGATGTTCTTATCGCATCGCTAATAGCTTCTAATATTAAAACTGTTTTTCCTGAATCAGAAATTCACTATTTTGTTTATGACTACACTTCTGGGGTTATTGAAAATCATGATTGTATTGATAAAATTATACGAATCAATGAAAAACAACTCAAGAAAATCCCAAATCTCATAAAAACAACCTGGCAGTTAAGCAGAGAAAAATATGATATCATTTTTGACCCCTATGCCAAGTTTCAAAGCCGATTTATATGTTTGTTCTCTGGCGCAAAAATTCGAGTAGGTTTCAAGAAAAAACAAAAAGATCCGATACTTCCATTTTATACACACAATGTGAATTTTTTAAAAGAAAAAACACACATTTGCGGAAAATCCATACAAGATCGTGTGCATTTGGTTAGCAGTGCTTTTCCATTAAAAAAACCCATTTACAAGCCTAAAATTTATTTAGATAAAAGTGAAAAAATGCAATCTGAGCTTAAAGTCTATAAAAAGCCTATTATTATGTTTGGGATATTGGGAAGCACCCCTCAAAAATCGATGCCAAGTACTTATGTGATTGAACTCATAGACCATATGACATCAAAGTATGACATCAACATTTTATTCAATTATGCGCCACATCAAAAAAGTGAAGCGCAAAAAATATACGATGGTTGCAAACACAAAAATGCAATTATTTTTGACATTTATAAAGATAGCATCAGAGGGTTTATAACACTAATGAACAAGTGCTCCCTTTTGGTTTCTAACGAAGGTGGTGCAGTGCACATTGCTAAAGCACTTAAAAAATCAACATTTACTATTTTCTCACCTTATGTTTTAAAATCTAGCTGGGCGAGTTTTGAAGATGGTGTGTTTCACGATTCAATACACTTACTTGACGAAAAGCCAGAATTATTTTCAACAAACAGAAGTAACTTAAAAAAGATTGAAGAAAATCCTCAATATCTATATCATCAACTTACACCAAAATTGATTCTTGATAAACTGGATCCATTTTTAAAACACCATATAACTAATGAAAAAACTAACCTTTCTTGAAAGTCTAAAAAATTGGAAAAGGAAACTCCGTTGGGATAGACAGTATAAAAGCGGAAAATGGAACTATTTATTTGAAAATGAAGAAGAACCGCGCTATAATGGAATCATAAATGCCATCACAAAATACACTGAAAATCCAAAATTATTGGATTTAGGAGCTGGAGAGGGTGTTTTAAAATTTAAATTAAAAGAGCAAAAATCTTCATTGAAATATTATTGCGGCGTAGATTTTTCTCAAGTCTCCATAAAAAAAGCTAAAAAATTTAATTTCGATAACTCAAAATTTGTAGTTGCAGACTTACACTACTATACCCCCGAAGAAAATTATGATGCCATTATTTTTAATGAAGCATTTTACTACATAAACCATAAGTTAAAGTCTGATGTCTTAGAACGTGTTTTATCTAAGCTAAATACTAATGGAGTTTTAATTGTTTCTATTTTTAAAGAAGGTGAAGGCTGTTGGGAGTTTTTTAATCATGTTGATTTAAAGCCATTAGAATTTAAAAAAATTGAATCTTCAAAAGAAAATAGATACTGGAAATTAGGGGTGTACAGAAAAAAGAACTAAAACTAAGCCTGTTCAGATTTAATAATTCCAGAAGCTGTCCAAACTGATTTTTCAGATTTTACTTTACTTCGTATTTGAAGATTTTTTTCTATGGATTCCTTTGTTTTGTAGCCTCTTGGATGATCCAAATGCACACAAACAGCACTATAGCGTAGTTGTTTACTTTTTATACCATAATTAAAAAGACGCTCACCAAGTTCACGATCTTGACCACCATATTGCATTCGTTCATCAAATCCATTTACAGAAAGAATATCTTTTTTCCAACCCGATGCATTATGACCATTCCAACTTGCATTTGTTGGAGTAATTGTATTTAAAACCCAAGATACAAACCCTTTAGCAGTCAACTTGAAATTCTTAAATGTACGTTTCAATCCATGCGATTTTAACCATTTTAAATCAAAACAGCGACCTGTATTTATATCTTCGTTTGAAATCAATTTAGAAATTGACATGGGAAGCATAAAATAGCCACCTGAAAGGAAAAAACCCTCTTCTTTGTATTTAACATGACATGCAACAAAATCTTGTCTTGGAATACAATCACCATCAGACATAATAATATACGGCGTACTACATTTCTGAATGGCTTTGTTCAAAATTTGAGATTTTTGAAAGCCATTATCTTTGTGCCAAACATGAACAATAGGATAAAATACTTTAGATTGAATAAATTCAATAAGATCTAGAGTTTCTTGCCCAGAACCATCATCAGCAATTACAATTTCGAAAAATTGGTAAGATTGATTATTGTAGCCAATCAGTACCTTTTCTAACCATTTTGGAGAATTATAAGTGCTTATAATTATGGAAGTATCAATCTTATTCATCTGAGTGCGAAGATAAATATTTTTTATAAATTTGCCCTAAAATCAGCAATGCCAAAACTATCGGTCATTATTCCAACTTACAATGAAGACAAGTATCTAAAAGGCGCGCTTCATTCCGTTCAATTTGCCGATGAAATTATTGTTGTTGATTCCCTAAGTACAGACAAAACTGTTGAAATTGCAGAACAGCATGGATGTAAAGTTGTGGCTCGAGCTTTTGATAACTTTTCTAATCAAAAAAATTATGCCTTAGAATTTGCAAACTGCGAATGGGTTTTATTTTTGGATGCAGATGAGCGCATTCCATATCAACTACAAGTTGAAATCAAAACAGCTATAAATCAATCTGAAATTAAAGGTTTTAAACTGAAATTTCCACATTTTTTTATGAACAGATTTTTGTTTCATCAAGGTAGTTCTGTTATTCGTCTTGTACAACGTAAAAAATGCAGGTTTGAAGGTAGTGTACATGAAAAATTAATCATTGATGGAAAAATTGGTCAGCTCAAAACTTCTGTGCTACACTATACTTATAAAGGCATTGAGCATTATCTAAAAAAGAAAGATTCGTATGCCTGGTTTCAAGCCGAACAGATGCTAAAAAAAGGCAAAAAAACAAATTACTTTCATTTGGCTTTCAAACCTTTTTACCGTTTTTTTCATAGTTATATCATTAAAGGAGGTTTTAAAGATGGTTTGCCGGCATTGGCCGTTGCAGCTGCTAACGCTTATGGCGTATTTTCTAGATATGCAAAGCTTATGTTGTTACAAAAAAATTTAAAATAATAACTTTCCGAACTTCACTTTAAGCTTAAAAGAGGACAAACTCATATCGCCTTTGATATCCAAACGATTGAGTTCATATTTTGTTTGTAATGGGAGCCGATTTATTCGATTTCCAATGCGAAGTCCAAACGCAATTCTATGAGCAGATAATTGATTAAAGAAACCTGATTTTTTAGACTTTTCTCTTGGAAATTTTCCATAAGGATAGGCTAAAATATTTTTGATGTCTAATTTGTGTTCTTGTATAAAATCTTGACATTCTTGAAAATCAGTGTCTACCGCTTCTTTACTCATACTATCATAAGGGCGATGCCTAAATGAGTGAAGCCCCAACTCAATCACATTCGAATCCAAAGATTTTAACTGTTCTACAGACATGATTTTTTCTTGTCCATCATTCCAATCATCATAACCTCCTACATATGCAAAAGGAACAAAAAAACTAGCTTTTAGTTTATATTTCTGAAGCAAAGGATAGGCGTACTTCAGTTGATTTTCATAAACATCATCAAAAGTAATGATGATTGGTTTCTTTGGAGGTGCGATTTTTTTAGATCCCATGTCCGAGAAAAAAATACTTGTATAACCTTTTGAAACCAAGTACTGAAACTGTTGCTCCAATTTTTCAACTGAGATTGTAAGCCCCTTACTCTCAGTATTATAAGCAGAGACATTGTGGTACATCAAAATTGAAAGCTTTGCCATAAAATAAAACCTTTTATCGTTGTAAAATTATTACTTTTGTTTAGTACTACACAATTAATCGTACAGTTTTTAAATTTATGATCAGTGCTGTTGTAATTTCTTTTGATGATAATGCGTACTTAGAAGCGTGTTTAAAACATTTATCATTTGTAAACCAAATTATTGTAATTGGAACTTTAGAGTCAGAAGTTAAAGTAAAGCTAAAAAAAGAATTTGATTTTGATTTTATTGAAAATAAAAAAGATAACATTTCAATACTTTTTGAAATTGCCAAACAACATTGTATTTATGATTGGATTCTGGGATTAGAGGCCAATATGATTGTTCCAACAGACTTAAAAAATGAAATTCAATCCATAGTTGAAACCCAAAAAACACCCAAAATTTTCAAAGCTAAAACTCACTTTGACTTTATGGGGAAATCCATGAGATTTTCTGGGTTTAGAACAAAATGGAAACCCATTTTATGGCCAAAAAAATCAAACAATATTAGCACATCACAACTAAACTCAAAGTTTACAACATTGTACTTGGATTTTGATTCATTTTCGCAACAAACCACACAAATTGCAAAAAGAAAAGCTTTTAGTCTCTACTCAAAAAAAGTAAAACCAAATATGATCGATTTTATTTGGAAACCATTTTGGACATTAAAAAAAGAATGTGTTTTTAACCTTTGTATATTGGATGGCAAACAAGGTTTTATTTTGGCTTATCTAAGAGCATTTATGCAACTAAAAACTTATCTTTTTCTCTGGTTAAATTACCGAAATTTAGAATAAAAATATGATTAAACTATCGGCGGTTATCATCACTTTTAATGAGGAGGAACATTTGGAAAAATGTCTTTCATCGCTGCTAGGAATTGCCGATGAAATTGTTGTGGTAGACTCCTATTCTACAGATGACACAAGAAAAATATGCGAGCATTTTAATGTACGCTTTATTGAACAAAAATTCTTGGGATACAAAGAACAAAAGAACTTTGCTTTGACTCAAGCAAAACACGATTATATTCTATCTTTGGATGGCGATGAAGCGCTTTCTGATACTCTAAAAAAGTCGATCCTTAAAGTCAAAAACAATTGGAATAAAGATGGGTATTATTGTAACCGTTTAAATAACTATTGCGGACAATGGATACGACATTCAGACTGGTATCCAGACCGAAAATTGAGGCTATTCAAAAAAGATAGTGGGACATGGAAAGGCATAAATCCACATGATTGTTTTACACTAATTTCAGGTAAAAAAAGTGGACATCTAAAAGGCGATTTATTACATTGGATTTATAGAGATTACGAAGAACACAACCAAAAAATTGAACGTTTTTCGAGTATTGCCGCACAAGCCTATTTTGATTTAGGTATCAAAGCATCAATTTTTAAAATTCTCTGGCGACCAAGTTGGGCTTTTTTTAAAGCCTATTTCCTTAGACGTGGCTTTTTGGATGGTTTTAATGGTTGGGTAATTTGTGTTCAAACCTACAATGTAACGTTTTTAAAATACATTAAACTTCGGGAGTTGTGGCGACAAAATAACATGAAAAGATGACAAAAAGAGTATTCCTTGAAGCACACAATATAAAAAACCCTTATTTTGGATTTGGGCAGTTTAATTATCATCTTATAAAGGGGCTTTATACTGCCAATGTTGATGATTTTAAAATGGTAATTCATGCCAAAGATATTACTAAATTAAAAGAAGAATTTGGTGATTATTTTGAATATAAAAAATACTACAGTCATAGAAGATATCCTCTTTTTGGTATCAGAAAAAAATACGATGTATGGCATTCTTTAAATCAAAATATAAAGATAGAACCGCAATCTGTAAGTCCATATTTACTTACCGTTCATGATGTTAATTTTATAGATGAAGTTTCAAGTGATGCTCGACACCCTAGAAACCTTCGGTTTCAAGAAAAATTAAATCGAAGCACTGCCATTACCTATATTTCAGAATTTGCAAAGCACTCAACACATCAATATTTTAAAGTCCCGAAAGTGCCAGAGTTTGTGATTTATAATGGAAACCCAATTCAATCTACTAAAATAGAGGGGGATTTTGTACCAAAATACACGACAAAACGTCCATTTTTATTTACAATTGGTGAGTGTACTCCTAGAAAAAATTTTCATACACTTGTAAATATGCTTAAAGAGCTTCCAGAGTATGACCTTATAATTTCTGGAAATCAAAATACAGAATATGCAAAGGAAAAATTAGCAGCATTTATAAAATCCGAAAACTTGGAAAAACGAGTGATTTTAACAGGAAAAATTAATGATACTGAAAAACAATATTATTTAAAATATTGCTCTGCATTTGTGTTTCCAAGTTTGAGAGAAGGCTTCGGAATTCCTCCCATTGAAGCCATGCGCTTTGGTAAACCTGTATTTTTATCGAACAATACGTCTCTTCCAGAAATTGGAGGAAAATATGCTTTTTATTGGGATCACTATGAACCAAAATATATGGCAGAAGTTTTTACAAAAGGGATGACAACATATATTACCAAAAAAGACTGGTATTCAGAACAGTACATTAAACACGCTCAAAGTTTTGATTGGAACAAAGCTGCAAAACAATACATTGAAGTTTACCGATCAATCCTCTAGTTCAAAAACTTTTCTCACCCAATTGTTTATGCGATAGGGATCCAAAATATGTTTTGGAATATCTACATATGGAGATTCTACAAAAGATGTTGGGATTTTTATGTTGTTGGGATCAATAACCAAGATATTTTGAGGATTATAAAAGTCATAATTAACAATATCTATATTGGTCGTTACAAGCTTTTTTCTATGACCAAGCGCTTCAAAAACACGGAAAGAAAGTCCAATTTGATCATCACGTTGGATATCAATCATAATCTTACAAGATTTAATAATATCACCCATTTCATCTACAGGAATAGGTTCTGAAATAACGTTTAAATAATCTGACTCAAGCACTCCATTATGATTAAAAACAAAAATAGATTTCGACCAATTGCGATGTTCTATATACATAGCCAACTTTTCAACTAAATCAAAACGATAATCAAAAGTGAAGATATTAAAAAACAAATAGTCATAATCTTTAGAATTACTTTCCTCAAAAATATAATTTGTTAGGAACTCAAAACCATATTTCTCTACGTCTATTTTATCATAGCTATACACTTTATCAAACAAAGGCAATAATTTCAATTTTGCAGGAAATCTTCTAGTACTGTCATAAAAAAGTGTTTTAAAATGATGTGTTGATTCTCGTAAAATTCTCAACGTTTTATTATTAAGATAATCTGGTCTAATGATAAAAATCGTATCCACAAATCCAATTTCTCTTAATTGTTCAACAACTAAAGAATTAACATATTCTTTTTTTAAATTTCTATTTAAAAAAGTCTTGTAAAGAAAATTTTGTGCGCGATAAAGAAAGTTTTTGTATTTGAATTTGCCGTATTCTATATAGATTAAAAAACTATGAACAGAGTTAAACTTTGAAACGGATTTGAAAATGTATTCAGAATAACCATAAGCAATAGGAGCAATGATTAATATTTTTTTTTTGGGCATATTAGTCAAAATATTTTGGTAAATTTAATAAAAAATTCTTGAAAGATATTTCCATCATTTTAATCAATTATAATACTGCTAAGTTTACTTTAGATTGTATTACTTCAATATATAAAAAAATCAAAAAAACCATTGATTTTGAAATTATTGTTGTAGACAATAATTCGGAGGAAGAAGATTATAAAATTTTATGCGAAGGACTCAAAAAAAAACCTGATGTTGTTTTGCATAGTAGTTCTTTAAATACTGGTTTTGGAGGCGGAAATATGCTTGGCTTTCAATATGCAATAGGTCAATATGTATTATTTATAAACAATGATGTGGTTTTGAAAAATGATGTGCTGGCTATTGCCCATAATTTTATGGAATCGAATCCAAATGTTGGTGTTTGTACAGCACAAAATTTTGATGAACATAACAATTTTGTACCCTCTTTTGACCATGATAAAGGATTACGTAAATTAATTTTTGGCAGAAGTTTTTTAGAAGCTATTAATCCTCAAAAATACCCAAAACGAAAACTACAACATAAAGTCCCTTTGGAGGTGAATTTTGTAAACGGTGCTTTTATGTTCTTTAGAAAAAAACAATTTGAAGAAGTTGGAGGTTTTGACACCAATATTTTTCTATACTTTGAAGAAATGGATATTTGCTATAGATTAAGAAAAAGAGATTACAAGTGTGTATTATTACCTAAAGCAAAAATTGTACACTTTCAAGGGGCTAGTACAGGTATATCAACAGCCCTAAAAAAAGAAGGATTCATATCCTATTTATATGTTTTGAAAAAAAATTATAGTTATTTAAAATTTAAAATTATACAATTATATTTAGTAATTACATTCCTTGTAAAACCAAAAAAATGGAACTTATTGTCGATAGCAATAATGGGGGGTAATATGGAATCATCGCTCAAACAAAAGCAAGTTGTAAAATCTCAGGAATTAAATTAATGGATAACAACGATATATTAAAAGCCTTGAAAATACTAAAAAAAGGCGGCATTCTTCTTTATCCTACAGACACCGTTTGGGGTATAGGTTGTGATGCGACCAATTATGAAGCGGTTCAAAAAATATTTGAACTTAAAAAAAGAGAGGATTCAAAAACTATGATTTGTTTGGTGAATTCTATTCAAATGCTCAATCAATATATAGAAGAAATTCCTGAAACGGCATATACTATTTTAAAATATGCGAATACTCCAACAACCATTATTTATGATCGTCCACTTAGGGTGTCAGAAAACTTAATTGCACAAGACAATACATTGGCTATCAGAATGGTACAAACTGGATTTTGCGGTGAATTGCTCAAACACTTTAAAAAGCCAATCGTTTCAACCTCTGCCAATATTTCTGGAAAACCTACACCAAAAGTGTTTCAAGAAATTGAAAATGAGATTTTAAAAGGTGTAGACTATGTTGTAACTTTGGAGCGTAATAAAAAACCATCAAATCCTTCTTCAATTATTAAATTGAGTTCTAATGGAGAAGTCAAGGTTATTCGTTAAAAAATTGCAATTACAAAAAAAGTCTATGAATCTTAAGCACGCTTTGAAAAAACCTGTTTTCAAAATCATTTCAGCTTCTGCTGATGAGCTTGGAATAGAATGCTATGTAGTTGGCGGATATGTTCGAGATTTTTTATTAGAGCGAAATATTGGTCAAGATATAGATATCGTCGCTATTGGTAGTGGAATTGAATTGGCAAAGCAAGTTGCAAAGAACTTGCCAAATCAACCAAAAGTCAGTGTTTTTAAAACTTATGGTACAGCCATGATTCGCTATGATAACATAGAACTAGAATTTGTTGGAGCTCGAAAAGAATCATACACTAAAAACAGTCGAAATCCTGAAGTAGAAAATGGTACTTTAGAAGATGATCAAAAGCGGAGAGATTTTACAATTAATGCACTGGCTATTGGATTGAATACTTCAAACTTCGGGGCACTACTTGACCCATTCAATGGACTAAAAGATTTAGAGGACAAACGTATTGTTACACCATTAGAGCCAAAAATCACATTTAGTGATGACCCTTTACGGATGTTGCGTGCAATTCGATTTGCTACACAATTGGAATTTGAAATAGATCAAAAATCTTTAGAAGCTATTAAAGAAAATTTTCAA
Organism: Aeromicrobium sp.; assembly: GCA_964219345.1. Lineage (GTDB taxonomy): Bacteria > Bacteroidota > Bacteroidia > Flavobacteriales > Flavobacteriaceae > UBA3537. Next base: position 111,395 of record CAXPPN010000025.1, read on the forward strand.
AGAATTGATATCATTACCAAAGAACGCATCGTTGTAGAATTACACAAAATATTAGAAAGCCAAAAGCCATCTATTGGATTTTTATTGCTGGAAAAAACAGGTCTTTTAGATATTATTTTACCTGAAATTACAGCATTAAAAGGAATTGATGAAGTTGAAGGACAGCGTCACAAAGACAATTTTTATCACACCTTGGAAGTTGTAGACAACATCTGCAACCACACCAAGAATGTTTGGCTCAGATGGACTGCACTATTGCATGACATTGGTAAAGCTCCAACAAAAAAGTTTAGCAAGAAAGTAGGATGGACATTTCATGGTCATGAACTAAAAGGTTCAAAGATGGTTTACCATTTGTTTAAACGCTTAAAGATGCCACTAAACGATAAAATGAAATATGTTCAAAAATTAGTATTTATGAGCTCTCGACCTATTGCATTGGCAAGCGAGAATATCACTGACGCAGCAGTAAGACGATTGGTATTTGATGCAGGGGATTACATTGAAGATTTGATGACACTTTGCGAAGCTGATATTACCACCAAAAACCCACGAAAGTTTAAAAAATACCATAATAATTTTAAAATTGTTCGTGAAAAAATGGTGGAAGTTGAAGAACGCGATCGTATCAGAGATTTTCAACCTCCAGTAACTGGCGAAGAAATTATGAATGCCTTTCAATTAAAACCCTGTCGCGAAATTGGAATCATAAAAGAACACATCAAAGAAGCCATTTTGGAAGGATATATCCCCAACGAACATCAAGCTGCATATGATTTGATGCTTAAAAAAGGAATTGAACTTGGATTAACTACTGCCTCATGAAAAATTTTAGAACTTTATCAAAAATAGCACTTGTTCTGATCTATTTAGTCATCATAGCTGGATCTGTTGTAAGAATGACAGGCTCTGGTATGGGATGCCCCGATTGGCCAAAATGTTTTGGGTACTACATCCCTCCTACACATGAATCACAATTGCTATTTAAGCCCAATCACAGCTACGAAAAAGGAATGATGATTCTTTTGGAGAGCGAACAATTTATGGTCGCCAAAAAAGATTTTATAAGCAACAAAGTCTACGATGCCAACAATTGGGAATTGTATAGTACACACGACTATGCTATTTACAACCCTGTTCATACTTGGACAGAATATATCAATAGACTTATTGGTGCATTTTCAGGACTTCCAATTCTAATTTTGGGTATCTGGTCGTTGTGGTTTTTTAATAAAAATAAGTGGATTACAGTTATTGCATTGCTAACGCTTTTTGGTATGGGATTTCAAGCATGGTTGGGAAAAACCGTTGTTGACTCAAATTTAGCACCATACAAAATTACAATTCATATGGTTATGGCATTACTTATTGTTGCTTTTGTTTTGTACTTGATATTTGCAACCAAAACAAGTTTTAAACTTCAAAAGTATCACTCATTTTTTTATACTTTACTTGTCATAGGAATCGTTTTAACATTGATTCAAATTGTACTTGGGACTCAAGTACGTCAGTTTGTAGACGAACAAACCAAAATGATGGGTTATGAAAAATCGCTTTGGCTGGCACAACCAGAACTTGATTTTTATGTCCATCGCTCTACCTCTATTTTGGTGCTTGTAATCAATGGGTATTTGTGGTTTATTAATAAAAAATTAAATTTAGGATACAAAAAAATAAATCTTGTTTTGAACTGTATTCTACTAGAAGTTTTCTCTGGAATTATGATGTACTACTTTGATTTTCCATTTCTGAGTCAACCACTACATTTAGTCATTGCCTCAATTTTATTTGGAATACAAATGTATATTTTACTTGAAATTTTACACCAAAAAAGAATGATTAACAAAACCATTGCTTAATAATAAATAATTATGATTTACAGATTTAGAGCTATATTAGATCACGACAATAAGGAAGATATTTTTCGAGACATTGAAATACGAAAAACAGATACTTTTGAAGATTTATTTAATGTACTTACGCAATCTTTTGGGTTTGATGGAAGCGAAATGGCCTCTTTTTATATTAGTGATGACCAATGGCAACAAGGTCAAGAAATTGCGTTGTTTGACATGGGTGAAAACGAAGATATTCGATTGATGAACGAAACTATTATTGAGGATATTGTTGATGAAGATCAAACCAAACTTATTTTTGTTTATGATTTTTTAAACATGTGGACATTTTTGGTAGAATTGGGTGAAATTGTAGAAGAAGCTCAAGGAACAGACTACCCAAACCTTATGTTTGTTTGTGGTCAAGTACCTTCAGAAGCACCCGAAAAACAATTTGAAGCCGACCAATCTTTCGAAGATGATAATGAAAACTATAGATTAGATGATTACGATGAACTCAATTTTGATGAACATTGGAACTAATTTTTGTAACGTTTAGTAACTTAATTCGTCTATTTAATAAATCCCAATAATTTGGATTCCATACTCAGCTTAGAACATATCACTAAAAAATTTGGCTATCTCACCGCCGTAAGCGACCTTTCTTTTACCATAGAAAAAGGTAATATTTATGGGATTTTGGGACCAAATGGTAGTGGAAAATCAACCACTTTGGGAATAATTCTAAACGTTGTCAATAAAACCTCTGGAAGCTACAGTTGGTTTGGTGGAACAATGGATACTCATAATGCCTTAAAAAAAGTAGGTGCAATCATAGAGCGCCCAAACTTTTATCCCTACATGTCTGCTTATCAAAACCTAAAGTTAGTCTGTAAAATCAAAGATGTTTCTCTCTCCTCCATCGATAACGTTTTAGAAACAGTTGGATTATTAGACCGAAAAGATAGTTCTTTTAGTACTTTTTCATTGGGAATGAAACAGCGTCTTGCTATTGCTTCAGCACTACTCAACGATCCCGAAGTTTTGATTTTGGATGAACCAACAAATGGCTTAGATCCACAAGGGATACATCAAATTCGAGAAATTATAAAAGAAATTGCTCAAAGAGGAACTACCATTCTTTTGGCTTCCCACTTGCTCGATGAGGTTGAAAAAGTATGTTCGCATGTTGTAGTCCTCAGAAAAGGAGTGAAATTATATGCTGGACGCGTCGATGAAATGATTTCTAGTCATGGTTTTTTTGAAATGAAAAGTAATCAAGAAAAAGCACTACTACAGATTATTGAAAACCACCCAAAAATAGCACATTACAAAAAAGATGGCGGGCTAATCACTGCATTTCTTACAGAACCTCTTGAAACAGAAGAATTTATTCAAAAGCTTTTTAAGCACAACATAATTTTGACACATTTTGTTAAACGAAAGGAAAGTTTAGAAGAAAAATTCTTACAACTCACAGATCAAAAATGATACGTTTTCAGCTGATATTTTATGCACTTATCAATCTACTCTGTGATTTATATGCACAAAATAATTCTGAACTCATAAAAAATTACACTCATCAAGATACACTTCGGGGGAGTATCACATCAGAGCGAAGCTGGTGGGATCTTACCTACTACGACTTAGAACTTAGTATTGATCCCAAAACAAAAACAATCTATGGACATAATACTGTTCATTATAAAGTTATAGAAGAAAATAAGAGCCTACAAATTGACTTACAACCTCCAATGTCAATTACAAAAGTGACACAAAATGGAGAAATTTTAGAAGTTATACGTGATGGTAATGCTCATTTTGTTCAGCTCAAAGAGCTGCAAAAAATAAACTCCAAACAAAACATTACTGTTCATTTTGAGGGCAAACCAAAAGAAGCCAAAAATGCACCATGGGACGGAGGCTTCTCTTGGAAAAAAGATGAAAATGGAACTGAATTTATTGCAACCTCTTGTCAAGGACTTGGTGCTAGTGTGTGGTGGCCCAATAAAGACCATCTGTACGATGAAGTCGATAGTATGCAAATTAAGACCACTGTTCCAAAGCATCTTACCGCAGTTGCCAATGGACGACTAAAAAATGTTTCTAAATCACAAAATACTGCCACTTATACATGGTTTGTTTCAAACCCTATAAATAACTACGGTGTTAATATCAATATTGGAGATTATGTTTGTTTTTCTGAGAATTTTCAAGGCGAAAAAGGTGATTTAGATATGGATTATTATGTATTGAAACATCATTTAGAAAAAGCAAAAACACAATTTTTGGATGCTCCAAAAATGATGAAAGCTTTTGAACATTGGTTTGGCCCCTATCCTTTTTATGAAGATAGTTTTAAATTGGTTGAAGTCCCCTATTTGGGTATGGAGCACCAAAGTTCGGTGACCTATGGCAATCAATTTAAAAAAGGATATCTAGGGCGTGATTTATCAGGGACTGGTTGGGGGTTGCAATTTGATTTTATTATTATTCACGAATCTGGCCACGAATGGTTTGCCAACAATATTACCAATATCGATATAGCGGACATGTGGATTCATGAAGGATTTACAGCCTATTCGGAAAATATATTTTTGGACTATTATTATGGAGAAAAAGCTTCCGCAGAATATGTTATTGGTACACGAAAAAGAATCCGAAATGATCGTCCTATTATAGGAGATTATAATGTAAACTCGGAGGGCTCATCCGATATGTACTATAAAGGCGCAAATATGATTCATATGTTGCGACAACTGACAAAAAATGATGAGAAATGGCGAAAAATTCTCAGAAAAATGAATGCGAATTTTTACCATCAAACTGTTACAACACAACAAATAGAAACATTTTTATCAAAAGAAATAGGACTTAAATTAAATCCGTTTTTTAATCAATATTTACGTGATACTCGTATCCCTATTTTAGAATATTCTATAGAAAACAATGTACTGTTCTATCGTTGGAATAATGTCGTTGATGGATTTGATATGCCTGTGGAAATCGAATCAAATAACGAGATACAATGGCTCTACCCTACTGAAACTTGGCAAACTACAATTGTAAAATCTCCAAAAATTACAATTGATGAAGACTATTACATTTCAATAAAAAATTTGAATCAATAAACTATGAAAACTGCACTAAAATTACTTTTCGTTTTGATATCGATTATTGGATATTCTCAAGAATTTTCCATGGATTTAGTCAAAAATATTACACCGCGCAACATTGGTCCAGGTGGAATGTCGGGGCGCGTAACTGCTATTGATGTTGTTATTTCTAACCATGATATCATTTATGCAGGTACAGCCTCTGGAGGTTTATGGAAATCTGTATCAGGCGGGATAACATGGGAACCAATTTTTGATAACGAAGTAACCGCATCAATTGGTGCTGTGGCCATACAACAATCTAACCCCGATGTGATATGGGTGGGAACTGGAGAGGGTAATCCTAGAAATAGTCTTAATGGAGGTTATGGTATTTACAAAAGTTTAGACGGAGGAAAAACTTGGAGTTCTATGGGACTCGAACAAACACGACATATTCATCGTGTAATCATTGATCCTACAAATCCAAATACAGTTTATGTTGGTGCAATTGGATCGCCATGGGGTACACACAAAGAACGTGGAGTGTTTAAAACTACTGACGGTGGAGAAACTTGGAACAAAGTTTTATATGCTAACACCAAAACAGGAGTAGCAGATTTAGTGATGGATCCTAAGAATCCTAATAAACTTATTGCAGCACTTTGGGAACACAAAAGAGATCCTTGGTTTTTCAATTCTGGTGGCGTAGGTTCAGGAATTCACATCACTTATGATGGTGGAAAAAACTGGAAAAAAATTACTTCAAAAGATGGATTTCCAGAGGGAGATTTAGGGCGAATTGGCCTAGCTATTGCACCTAACAAAACCAATATTGTTTATGCTTTGGTAGAAGCCAAAAAAAATGGATTATATAAAAGTTTAGATGGAGGTTTAAAATGGATTAAAGTCAACGAAAACATGAACGAAATTGGTAACCGTCCATTTTATTATGCAGATTTATATGTTGATCCTCAAAATGAAAATCGATTGTATTCCATATTTACATACGTGAACGTTAGTGAAGATGGTGGAAATAGCTTTAAACAACTGATGCCTGCCTACGGAGTTTCAAATGGTGTTCACCCCGATCATCATGCGTGGTGGATACATCCCAAAAATGGAGATTTTATGATTGATGGAAACGATGGTGGTTTAAATATTACAAAAGATGGAGGAACTTCTTGGCGTTTTATTGGAAACTTACCTGTTGCACAGTTTTATCATATTAGCGTAGACAATGAAATCCCTTATAATGTTTACGGAGGTATGCAAGACAATGGTTCATGGCGTGGGCCGTCTTATGTTTGGCGCGACCAAGGAATTCGAAATTCATACTGGCAAGAAATTAGTTTTGGTGATGGCTTTGATGTTGTTCCTGATCGCGATGATTCACGTTTTGGATGGTCCATGAGTCAACAAGGCTATGTGAGTCGTTATGACTGGAAAACAGGCAATAACTACACTGTTCGACCTACACATCCAAATCCTGATATAACACTGCGTTTCAATTGGAATGCTGCCATTAATATTGACCCAAAAGACAATAGTACGTTGTATTTTGGTAGTCAATTTGTACATAAATCAACTGATAAGGGCGAAACATGGAACATCATTTCTCCAGATTTAACAACAAATGATCCTGAAAAACTAAAACAACATGAAAGCGGAGGGCTTACAATGGATGCCACAGGAGCTGAAAATCACTGTACAATTTTAGTAATAGAACCATCTGAAGTTGAGCAAAATATGCTTTGGGTAGGAACCGATGACGGAAGAGTACATTTTACAACAAATGGGGGTAATGACTGGAATGAGGTCACCAAAAATATAAAAGGACTTCCAAAAGGCAGTTGGATTACTCAAATAAAGGCCTCTAAAAACAATAAAGGAGAGGCACTACTTGTAGCAAATGACTACAGGAGATTTAATTATACTCCATACGCCTACAGAACTACCAATTATGGAAAAACATGGAAACGAATTGTCGATGAAAATGACACAGAAAGTTATACGCTTTGTATTGTAGAAGATGTCATTGAACCCCATTTGATGTTTTTGGGTACAGATGATGGCCTTTATATTTCTATTGACGCAGGAACAGAATGGACCAAATGGACTAATGGTTTTCCTACAGTTTCAGTAAAAGACTTGGTAATTCATCCTAGAGAACATGATTTAATTATAGGTACTTTTGGAAGAGCGGCTTGGGTTTTAGATGATATTCGACCTTTGCGTGAAATCGCTAAAAATAACACAATTACAAATGAAAATATAAAGCTTTTTGAACCTCCAACAGCATATTTGGCAGCGTACCAACAACCGACAGGGAGCCGCTTTGGTGGTGATGCAATGTATCATGGTACAAATAGAGGTTTTGGAGCACGATTTGCATATCATTTTAATCCAAAAAGCGAAAAAGATACTATAGCGCAGTGGGATACATTAAAACTTCAAATTTTTGATGGAGAACGTTTAATTAGAACACTAAAACAAAAAACACCTGAAGACAATGGTGTTCACTATTGGAGTTGGTACATGGATGAAAAAGGTGTTCAAAGGCCTTCAAAATCTGTTAGAAAATCAAAAAGAGAACCATCGGGAGTAAGAGTTCTTCCTGGCACATACAAAGCGGTTTTGAATTATGGAAACTTGAGTACAGAAACAACAATTGAAGTCAAAAATGATCCAAGACTAGAAATAAATATTGAAGCTCAAAAAGCAGTTTATAAAGCCTCTAAACAATTGGAGACCTACCAAAGTACTGCTGCAAAAGCAACAAAAAAACTCGCTGAAAGCAAGGAAATTGCAGAAGATTATTTAAAAGCATTAAAGAAAAAAGACAAAGACACTTATAGCAATAGTATTGAACAAACAGAGTCAATCATTGAAACCATAGAAGATAAATTTGCATTATTCTTTGGAAAAGTGGATGAGCGTCAAGGCATCACCTCCGATCCAAATGTTTCGGTTTTGGAGCGTCTTGGAACAGCTAGCTATTATGTTAGTACACGTCAAAACGGATTAACCTCAACAGAAGAAACTCTTATTAAAAATGCAAAAAATGATTTGACAAATGCTCTGGAGCAGGTTAATTCATTTTTTGAGAATGACTGGAAAGATTATCGATCTAAAATAGAAACTATTGACCTTAACCCTTTTAAAAATATTGAAACAATTCACATTGAAAACTAATTTTTGGTGTGATTATTGAATAATAATAAATAAAAAAACAACTTATGAAATTAAAACTTAATCTATTACTTATTTTAATAAGTGCCCTAACTCTATCAAATTTAAATGCACAAAACGAGCTTTTGGACAGCCTAACCAAAGCGAATATGGAAGACTTAGACCCTTCAACTGAAATTATGATTGATGGTATTAGCATTCCAGGTAAGGTTTGTATAAAAAATTATCAAACTTTTGTTCTGCGAGTTTTAAATAAAATGCAACCTCTTCATATTGGTCATTTACAGATGAAGAATACATCATGTTAGACAGTTCTAGCATATGTAATATAAGAAGTTCGGAATCAAACTTTTTGGCCAAAAAAGCCGCATCTTCAAGGGTAAATTCTGAGTGTTCAGAAAAATCAACTGGGATAATTATTTTTTTCATAGTTTGGGGAAATTTATAGTTCTTGTACTAAATAAATAAATCTCCTAAAAATAAAATATGACTAAAGTCATGTTTTTTAATCTTAAAGAAAAAAATAGAATTGTAGGACTGTTAATTTTAATTAACTTTATAAAAAATAATTTTATGAGAACTTTATTGATGATTGTATTATTTAGTAGTTGCATTATTAGCTGCAAATCTAAATCTGAAAAAAACACAAAAATAGAACCAACAACCATTGAAACCAAAACTTCAAATGAAGATTATAAAACGGATATAAATATACTTCTCAATCCAAAAAATGAGAGTAATGTCAACGGAAAAGTTCGTTTTGCTCAATCTGGAGATGTTGTAAAAATGAAGGCCAAAATTGTTGGGCTTTCAAAAGGTATGCATGCCATTCACATCCACGAAAAAAGTGACTGTTCCTCTACCGATGGAACATCGGCTGGCGGACATTGGAACCCTACGGCCCAACCCCATGGCAAGTGGGGTGCAGAGACCGGTTTTCACAAAGGCGATATTGGAAATTTTATGGTAAAAAATGACAACGAAGAAGTCGTTGTCGAATTCTCCACCAACGAATGGTGTATTGGATGTGGAGATGAAACTAAAAATATTGTTGGCAAAGGTGTTATTATTCATCAAGGAGAGGACGATTTTGTCTCTCAACCCTCTGGTGCGGCTGGTAGTAGAGTAAGTTGTGCTGGAATCATTGAATAATTTTTTTAAAACCTCCATATGAATCCTTCGGCAAAAGGTTGGCTAAAAAAATTGCTTAAAACCCTAGACCAACATCCCAATAATGATGATGGTCTAAAAGATTTTTATCCTAAACTAAAGCGTGTTGGTTTTATTTATGGTAGTAACATAAGTGTTGCCAATAGTGTTTTTATAAATACTGATTTTACACAAGAAGAACGTTGCAAAATCAACCTTATACTTGCCTTACTTAAGGTGTATAAAAAAGAGAAGAATACAACTCAAGATTTTGTGCAATCCATCAAATCATTTTACGAAAATATTGGGTTTTATAAAAAAAGCTTTATTGAAGAGCTTTTGGGTGAAGATATTGAGTTGATCATTCATAAGCGCATTCAAATTGACAACAACGTCATTACCAAAAACTTTAATAATTCCTTAACCAACGCCCTATTGTTTATGGATGTTTTGGCATTTGATGTTTTTCTAAAAATGCCTAAACATACTTTAGTGTATTTAAAAGAAATTGAATATAGCATCAGAGCAGTAGTTTCAGAAGCACTAAATTCTAAATCTAAAAAAAACAAATACGATAAAAGTTTGATTCGTTTGCTGGAGTCGTCATTACGTGTATCCAATACAAAAAATATAGCATTTGATACACTAAAAGCATCAACGTACTCTGAACTAGAACGCTTATATTTTTTAGATTTGGCGTGTATGGCGACATGGAGTGATCAAAAAATTGATAAAGGTGAACAGCTTTATTTTAATAAATTAAAAGAAAAATTTGATTTTTCTAACCAACAAATTGATGATGCCATTTTGTCTGTAGAAAACTTCTATATCAAATATAAAGATGACGTTGAATTGCTAAGTACTAAAAATTTAGCTGAACGTTTCTATGATAATTCTAGTAAATTGGTTAAAAAACTCATTACCCGTAATAGCAAAAAACTTTATCAAGAATTAAAGGAAAGTAAAGAACTGATGGTATTGCTCTCTCAATCTACAGTACGAGATTTAACCGATGAAGAAGTCGATAAAATGCAAGAACAACTACTAGATGTTTTAAAATCTATTCCAAGTTTGGCCATTTTTATGTTGCCTGGTGGCGCTGTTTTATTGCCACTTTTTATAAAATTTATACCAAAATTATTACCTTCCGCATTTGACGATAACAGAATAGAAGACAAATCTTAATACCAAATAATGGGACTAACCAACAATGATATTTTTAAAAAATTAAGAGTAGCACACAAATTGAGAGATGAAGATATCATCAAAATATGTGCATTAAAAGATTTTAAAGTTACAAAAGGAGAAATTAATGCTCTTTTTAGAAACGAAAATCATCCAAAATTTATGCCCTGTGGCGATCAGTTTTTACGTAATTTTTTGGATGGCTTAATTATTCACCTAAGAGGTCCAATGCCGCAAAAACAAATCAAAAAATCATGAAAAAATTACTTTTTTATTGCTTCATTCTAACACTATACACTCAATGTAAAAATGATGCAAAAACGTTTCAAATTGATAAAGCCTATATCGAAAGTCTAGAAAAAGAAAGAAAAGATCGCGATAATAGACGTGTAAAATATTTAGAATTATGTGGTCTCTTCAAATTAGATACCACTGGAACCATTTTTGGAATCGATAAAAGCAATAAAGTCAGCACTTCACCTAATGAAATAAATCAAAATATTGGTAAATTTCAATGGGATGGAAAGGTATTTAACTTTGAGGCATTCAATGACATCAAAATCACCGATAGTAATGGTGCAGAAGTACAAACTAAATCTTTGGTTTTAAACGCTATTGGCGACTCTGAAAAATTATTCTTCAGTGCTATTAGTTGGCGCGTTATTACACGTTCTGGGGCACTTTATTTGCGTGTTTGGGACAAAAACAACCCTGCTATTGATGCCTTTAAAGGATTTGAAAACTATGCGCCTAATTCAGATTTTATTTTTGAAGCAGATGTTGAATATTTTTCGACTACTAAATCAGAATCAGTAGCCTCAAAATTGGGGGTTAATGATGTTACAAATTTTATAGGTAAAGTGCAATTTCAATATGATGGAACATTCTATACACTTGATATGGGCGAGCAAGGTTGGATGATGGTAGGCGATGCTACTTCTGGCAATAGCACCTATGGTGGCGGTCGATACATGTATATTGATTTACCAGAAACTAACGGAAAAGTGACCTTGGATTTTAATTATTTATACAATCCCCCCTGTCGTTATTCCGAGTATACAACCTGCCTTTTTCCACCAAGACAAAATGTACTTCCCATAGCCATTGAAGCAGGAGAACTTTTGACTTTCAAAAAATAAATAAAAAAAATGGTAACATTTTCGTTAAATAACGTCTTATTGATAACCAATTTAATAATTTGAAGTCAACTAACGAAAATGAATTTGTAACGCTTGTACAAAAGCATCAGAATTTGATTCACAAAATCTGTCGTTTATACACAAGAAGTGATGCCGAACATAAAGATTTGTTTCAAGAAATTACTATACAACTCTGGAAAGCATACCCTAAATTTCGTGGCGATTCAAAATTTAGTACATGGATGTATAGAGTGGGATTAAATACTGCAATTACATTATATCGAAAATCAAAACGAAGAATACAAAGTCAGAATATTGATGATTTTTCTTACAAAATTCCTCAAACAGAAGCCTACGACGATACCGAAGATCAACAACTTCGATTGATTTATGAGGCCATAAAAAAACTTAATGACATTGAAAAAGCTTTGATATTCTTGTATTTAGAGAATAAAAATTACAAAGAAATAAGCGAAACTATCGGTATTAGTGAAGTAAATGCACGAGTAAAAATGAACCGTGTTAAGAAGAAATTAAAAAAACAACTAAATCCCTAATTTATGAAAGAATTAGAACGATTAAAAAAAGACTGGAATAAGCATCAAAATTTTCCAGAGTTGTCAAAAGAAGAGATTTATAAATTTTTGCATAAAAAATCATCTTCTATTGTAAAGTGGATTTTTATCATAAGTTTACTAGAATTTGGGTTTTGGTCACTTATTGCATTAGCCACCAAAAACAATGAAACGCAACAGCGATTTGACTCCTATAACGTAGATCACATCATGATTCCGTTGATGGTAATTGGGTATGTTATTTTGATTTACTTTTTTGTGATATTTTATAAAAACTATAAAGAAATATCTAATACCGATTCTACAAAATCGCTCATGCAAAAGATTCTAAACACACGAAAAACAGTTAAACATTATGTGATTTTTAATTTAGTGTTTTTATTTATTTCTTCAATAGTTGGAGCGGCCATAGAATTGTCAAATAACCCAGATTTAAAGCTCACTATTTTACAATTTGAAAACACAAATGACCTGTATATTTTCTATGCCATTGTTATAGGAATTACACTAATTACAATTGTAATATTATCGGCAATTCTATTAGGGTTCTATTATTTGGTCTATGGGATTTTGTTGAAGCGCTTAAAACAAAATTACAAAGAACTTGAAGCTATAGAAGTAGAATAACTACCAATTACGCTTTTGGTTTAGCGATTCATTTTCTGCAAGTTCCTCTTGAGAAATCACTTTAAGAAAAGAAGGGTGTTGCTCAATAGCATATTCGATTTTTTCAACAATCTGCTCGATAGTTTCATTATCATAATCAATCTCTAGTGGTGCTTTAATTTCCATGGATTGCAGAATATTTTTCTTTTTTATACGAATTCCTTTTTTATCAAAAGCTCGTCTAAAACCATCAATAACAATGGGGACAACAATAGGTTTGTAATGCTTAATGATATGAGCTGTGCCCTTTCGAATAGGTTTAAAAGGCGTTGTAGTGCCCTGAGGAAAGGTAATCACCCAACCATCATCTAGTGCTTTTTTAATGTTTGAAATATCACTCATTTTTACCTGTCGATTAACATCTTTTCCAGAGGCACGCCAAGTTCTTTCTATACTAATAGATCCAGCATAAGCAAATATTTTGGGAAGCAATCCAGCTTTCATAGTCTCTTTGGCGGCAACATAATAAAGATTTAATTTTGGATGCCATAAATACCCCACATTTTTTATAGAATCATCACGACCACTTAGGGCGGCATTAAACACATGGAACATCGCTACAACGTCGGCAAAATAGGTTTGATGATTTGAAATAAACAACACATTTGTTTCGGGAAGCTCTCTAAGAATATCAGAACCTTCAATTTTTAATTCATTAAATCCTTGGTAGCGCTGATGGCTTATCACTCCTAGAATGCGAATAATCCATTTTTTTATAAATAAATACTGGCCAAAAATATTAGTCTTGAATAACCCCATAGAATTCAAAAATCAAATGCAAACCTAAGTTAATTTTTTATAATATCTTTTATCATATCTACAATTTCTATCAGAATCATTGCGGTTGCCCCCCAAATAATATGTCCATCAAAATTAAAAGCAGGTACTTGAACGGTTGGACCATACGAAGTTGTTACTTTTGTATGTATTTGAAAAGAGTCCTCCAAGAGCTTGTGTAGTGGAATTTCCACAATAGACTCAACCTCAGAGGTTTGTAGTTTAAATTTTGGAGTATTTACAGAAAAACCAACAAAAGGAAAAACCATAAAATTACTAGGTGGAATATATAAATTAGTTAATGCACATACCATTTCTACTTTGTTGGACTTTACTCCTATTTCTTCCCATGTCTCACGCAATGCCGTTTGCTCGAGATTTGCATCTTCAGGCTCAGGTTTTCCGCCCGGGAAGCCTATTTGCCCCGAATGTACACCATCGTAAGATTTTCGAACTATAAAAACAAGCTGTACATCATTACATTTGTTGGGATAAAATAATGCCATAACAGCAGCTTTTTTTGCATCTTTTATTACAGATTTATTGCGTTCCAATAATTCTTTTCGAAATGGAGGTGCCATTTTCAATTGTGAAGTCACACCTTTGAGCTCCAAATATTTTATTTCTGATAATATTTTTTCAAATGCATCAAATCTCATATATTTCAAAACTAAATCAAACGCCTTTTATTTTATGCGCTATATTGTATTGCTTTTTATATTTTTTATAAGTTGTCAAGATACTAAATCCGAAAAGAAAAATACGACCCAAAGTTCAGTATCTGAAACCCCAACACTTACAACAAAAAAAGCAGTGAAAACATCAGAAAAACCTTTTCTTTTAACAGACAAAAATGTGATGGAATTTTTCTTGGAATATGATAAAATTCACAAAGAAGATAAAGTTCGAATCTCTACAGATTTTGGCGAAATTGATATCAAACTTTTTGAAGCTACTAAATTTCATCGTTCAAACTTTATTTATTTAACTAAGAAAAAATATTTCGATAATACTCAATTTTATAGAGTCATCAATAACTATATCATTCAAGGGGGTAATAGTGATGACCAAAAAACACTAAACAAGCGCAAAAAAATTGGACGCTATTTGCTTCCCAACGACCACAAAAAAGGGTTCAAACACGATAGAGGGATGGTAAGTATGCCAAGTAGTGCTGTGGAAAACCCCTATAAAATGGCCTCCCCTTTTGAGTTTTTTATTGTACAACAACGCGGTGGTGCACATCATCTTGATGGCGACTATGCTGTTTTTGGAAAAGTAATTCGAGGGATAGAGGTTGTCGATAAAATTGCTGCTGTTCCAACAGACAAAGGCGACTGGCCGCAAAGCAATGTATATATCAACAAAATTGAAATCATCGACTAAGAATCAATTACTTTTTTATACATTGTAAGACTTTAATTTTATGTTAAAACTAAATTATTATGAACAAACAAAAATACACGATCAATATTGTACTCATTTACTTATTTGTCTTCTCAATTGTTTTGAGTTGCAAAAATAATAAGAGTACAACTAACGTACTACTACAAGAATGGAATGGCCCCTATGGTGGTATTCCTGCTTTTGATAAAATGCAAGTTGCTGATATTCAGTCTGCTGTAGAGCAAGGCATGAAAGAAAATTTAGAAGAAATTGATGCTATTGCCAATTCTACTGAAGCTCCAACTTTTGAAAATACCATTGAAGCTATGGAACGCTCGGGATCAACTTTAGACAATGTTTTTACCTATTATGGCATTTTGAGTAGCAATATGTCTTCACCAGAATTTAGAGAAGTCCAGGCTACTCTTGCTCCAAAATTATCTGAATTTTCCTCAAAAATCAGTCAAAATCAAAAACTATTTGAGCGTATAAAAACCGTTTATGAAAATGCTCAAAAAACCCCTTTGGAAGATGACCAACAACGTGTTGTAGACCTCATTTATAAAGGCTTTGCCATGCGAGGTGCTGCACTTGATGAAGACAAAAAATCACGTTATGCAGCGATTGACAAAGAACTTTCAACATTGTATAATACCTTTTCCGATAATGTATTACATGACGAGGAAAACTATGTCACCTATCTTGATGACACCCAGCTTGGAGGACTTTCTGAAGGGTTTATAAAATCGGCAGCAGCCATTGCCAAAAGCAAAGGTCAAGACGGAAAATATGCCATTACCAATACCCGTTCCTCAATGGATCCTTTTCTAACTTACTCTACCGAAAGAGCTTTGCGTAAGCAAGTTTGGACCAATTATTATTCAAGAGGTGATAATAATGATGAATATGATAATAAAGCACTTATTGCAGAAATTCTAAAACTTAGACGAGAGCGTGTAGAACTTTTAGGACATCAAAATTATGCCGAATGGCGTTTGCAAGATCGAATGGCCAAAAATCCAGAAAATGCCATGCAACTTATGGAAGCCGTTTGGCCCGCTGCCATCGCTAGAGTCGCTGAAGAAGTCGCCGATATGCAAGCTATTGCTAATACCAATGGTGATAATATCACTATTGAACCATGGGATTACCGCTATTATGCCGAAAAAGTACGTGTTGTAAAATATGATTTAAACAGTGATGAAGTCAAACAATACTTACAATTAGATAAACTTCGCGAAGCGATGTTTTATGTTGCAGGACGATTATTTAATTACAAATTTGAACCTGTTCCTGTAGGTAGTGTCCCTGTCTTTCATGAAGATGTAAACGTTTGGGAAGTTACAGATTTGGATTCAGGAGAGCACATTGGTCTATGGTATTTAGATCCCTTTGCAAGAGAGGGAAAACGCTCTGGGGCATGGGCCACAACCTACCGAAGCCATACCACTTTTGATGGTAAAAAAACCGTTTTGGCTTCCAATAATTCTAACTTCATAAAAGCTGCGCCAGGCGAAGCAGTCCTCATTTCTTGGGACGATGCCGAAACTTTTTTCCATGAATTTGGTCATGCGTTGCACTTCTTTTCTTCAAATGTAAAATACCCCACCCTAAATGGTGGTGTTCGTGATTATACCGAATTTCAATCACAGTTATTGGAACGTTGGTTATCAACAGATGAAGTCATCTCAAAATATTTGGTACATTACAAAACTGGAGAAGTTATCCCGGATGCTTTAGTGGCAAAAATTAAAAAAGCAGCAACCTTTAATCAAGGCTTTGGAACTACAGAATATTTAGCTTCTGCACTAATGGATATGAAACTACACCTTGCCGACCCAGAGGACATGGATGTTGGTGTTTTTGAAAAGGAAACTTTAGACGCTCTAAAAATGCCAAAAGAATTACCGATGCGCCACCGAACACCTCACTTCGGTCATGTGTTCTCTGGAGAGGGTTACGCGACGGCCTATTATGGCTATATGTGGGCGGATGTTCTTACGGCTGATGCCGCTGAAGCCTTTACAGAGAGTGAAGGCGGATTTTATGATGAAGATATGGCCAATAAACTTGTAAAATACTTATTTGCGCCACGTAATTCTATTGACCCCGCAGAGGCCTACCGCCTATTTAGAGGCCGTGATGCACAAATTGAAGCCCTAATGCGTGATCGTGGGTTTATCAATTAAATTATTACAACATACTTTTAATAAAGCTCTCTTAGGGGGGCTTTTTTATTTGTCTATCAAAATCTAAAAAATAATAGATAAAAATTATACATTTGTATAAAACACGAATATGACCATCACTCAATTGAATTATGTCTTGGCGGTTGCAGAGCACCAAAATTTCACAAAAGCTGCAGAATATTGTTTTGTTACTCAACCCACGCTTAGTATGCAAATTCAAAAGTTGGAAGAAGAATTAAACGTTCAAATTTTTAATCGTAACAAAAAACCTATTGAGTTAACTCAAGTCGGTCAAAAAATTGTCAATCAAGCAAAAAATATTGTTGCAGAAGCCGATCGTATTAATGACATTGTAGATCAAGATAAGGGCTTTATTGGTGGAGAATTCAAACTAGGGATTATCCCCACGGTAATGCCAACACTTCTGCCGATGTTTCTCAAAACCTTTATCAAAAGATACCCAAAAATTAAACTCAAAATTGAGGAACTCAACACAGAAGAATTAATTCAACGTATCCACGACGGTCATCTGGATGCGGCCATTGCCGCTACCCCACTCAAAATAGAATCCATAAAAGAACGTGTATTATATTATGAACCTTTTGTAGGGTATATTCCATCCAACCATCGGTTGGCACACAAAAAACACATTGAAACCGAAGATTTAGATATAAATGATATGTTGCTCTTAGAAGATGGGCATTGTTTTAGAGATGGAGTTTTAAATTTATGTAAAACACTAAAAAAACCTGAGGATAAAACGGTTCAATTAGAAAGTGGAAGTATCGAAATGTTGGTCAAGCTTGCCAATGAAGGGATGGGAATGACACTACTTCCCTATCTAAATACCATCGATTTAAAAGAAAAAGAACAACAAAATTTACGTCATTTTAAAGAGCCTTCTCCAGCACGCGAAGTGAGTTTAATTTACAATCGTAACGAATTGAAAATTCAAATTATTGACGCCTTGCATAAAAGTATTTCTGGAATTATTCGAGGGGCTATTGCCTTTCAAAACGTAGAAATCATTAGCCCTGTGACGAAATAAAAATTAAACCAAATAGACCGAGCAGCGTCTCAAATCAGGGTTAATTTTGATTAAAGATTCAATAAATACTTTTAATTCTTCAATTTCATAAGGTAATAAGCGTTCCATCGCTTTTTTTACTTCAGTACAAAATAGGTCGGTGTCAAAACTTACTTTTTTAAGTATCATTTTGGTATACTCAAACATTGCTCTTGCCATTTATTTTAGATTTAGAAATTAAAAGTAATTTTGATATATAGGCAGTGTGTTTTACAGTTTTATAAAATTAGAAAAAAATATAAAGCCACCAAAAAATTTAACATTTAGGACTTAAGTTTTACACTCCAAAGAAAATTAAAAACAGAAACTACATCTCCAGACGCGTCACGCCCCTCTGCAGTTAGCGTTATCGTCTGTCCAATTCCAGTTTCAATAGCTTTTTGCAATAACATATCAATCTCTTTTCCTTGAGAACATGAGAAAATAATTTGGCCCTTAGCTTTCTTTGTAAATTGTGCTTCATTTTTTATGACAAGCATAGAAATATTTCTATTTAATTGCTTGATTTTCATTATGATAAGTGCTCCTGTGGAGAGCTCGGCTGCCATCCCTTGAACGGCCCAAAACATGGATTTAAATGGGTTCTTATTTATCCATTTGTGCCGAACATGGACTCGACAATACTCTGCATCAATATGTTTTACCCTTACCCCACACAAAAAAGCTGAAGGTAGATTATAGATCAAAAAAAGATTAAATTTTCTCGGAGTCAAAATTGCTTAAACTAATGTTACACTGCTAATATAGTCATTATTAATGATGTAATTCATGTGTTAAATAAATGTTAAAATATAATACTATGTAATACATAATACCTTTTAATGTATAGATTTGTAAAAATTTTGAATAAAACATGAAGTTAGAAAATACGAAAGCGCAAATGCGAAAAGGGGTTTTGGAATTCTGTATTCTTTCCGTTTTAGAACCCAAAGACGCCTATGTTGCAGAAATTTTAGAAACGCTAAAAGATGCCAAAATGCTGGTAGTAGAAGGTACAATTTACCCTCTACTGACACGTTTAAAAAACTCTGGCCTTTTGGAATACCGTTGGGAAGAATCGCCCACAGGGCCTCCACGCAAATATTATGGATTAACTGAATCTGGAAAACTATTTTTAAAAGAATTAAACACAACATGGAACGCATTGCAAACTGCAGTTTCTGTTGTGACCCAAAATCAAACTAAAAAATGAAAAAAACAATAAGTATAAATTTAGCAGGGCTCTTTTTTCATATCGATGAAGATGCATATAATCAACTCCAAAACTATTTGGCTGCTGTAAAACGCTCCATGCAAAACGAACAAGGTACATCAGAAATTATTGCTGATATTGAAGCACGAATTGCAGAATTATTTTCGGAACGCATCAGTTCTAGCCAACAAGTCATCACTTCAAAAATTGTTGAAGATATTATTAATATCATGGGACAACCTGAAGATTATAACATTGATGATGAAAACCATAATAACACTACTGATGAACATACAAATAACAACACCAAGCGATTATTTCGAGATAAAGAAAATGCATTTGTAGGCGGTGTTTCTGCGGGACTAGGACACTATCTTGGTATTGAAGCGCTATGGGTGCGATTGATTTGGATATTACTCGTTTTTGGCCTTGGCACAGGAGTACTGCTTTATGTGATTTTGTGGTGTTTGATTCCAGCTGCAAATACAACAGCCGAAAAACTGTCAATGATGGGAAAGCCCATTAACATTACCAATATAGAAGAACAAGTTAAAGAAGGGTTTGGTAATGTAAAAGAACATTTAGATAAAGTGACTGAAAAAGTAAAACAACAAGATTTAAATGCATTACAAAATAAATCTCGTTCCTTTTTTGAAGCCCTTAGCTCATTTTTATCTATCCTTTTTAAATTGTTTATAAAAGTACTTGGAATTTTATTAATTGTTTCTGGAGTTTTTGCAATTATTACAACAACGATTAGCTTTTTTACATTAGGAATTTTTGGAGTATCAATTCCAGGAATTAAAATTGAAAGTCTATTGAACACAACAAGTATACCGCTTTGGTGGATGACAGTTGTTTTGCTAATTACAGTCATAATTCCGCCATTATTTGTTGTTTTTCTTGGACTACGATTGTTGAAAACAAAAAATACATTCCTCAACAAAAAAGCTCGTATTTCATTGTTTGTTATATGGATTATTGCAGTTTTACATCTTGTTGTGTTTAGTATGGTACAGCTCGTTGATTTTAAAGAAAAAGCGTATGTTACAAAAATAAATGAACTTCCAGTGACTAAAAATGACACCTTATTTTTGGAAATGTCTAAAAATGCTAATTACACAAAGTTAACATATAGAGATATATTTAAAAGTGATGAGTTTAAAGTGTATAGAGACGATAATCAGAACCAGTTGATTTATGGTTCTAACATTCGACTGATTGTACGTTCCACAAATGATTCATTGGGTTCTATTTCTGTTGAAAAATCTTCACGTGGAAAAACCTATGAACTCGCAAAAAAACGCGCGGAAAACGTACAATATGGATATACTTTTGATAAAAATACACTAATGCTGAACTCCTATTTTACAACTGATATTAGTCATAAATTTAGAGATCAAGGGATTGAAGTTATTGTAACGCTTCCAAAAGAAGCTGTGCTCTATGCAAACAAAAATACCTATACATTCCATCGAAATTATGATAAACACCAAGACCTTTTGAAAAATGGAGAAGAAGAACATTTTTTAAAAGTAAAATCTAACACCTTAGAATGTTTAGATTGTAAAAACTAAATTATGTTTCAGTTGTTTAAATATATTTTAGAAATTATCATAGATTTGGTATCGATTTTGTTGTCTTAAATCATAAAATAATTAAAAATGGCATACCACAAAATCTATGGTGGAAGTTTTATTATCGTAGAATTGATTCGTAAAAATCTTGATGATCAAGGTATTACAGCGATCATAAAAGATGAAACAGAATCTGGCCGTTTGGCTGGATTTGGCCCAACAACTTATGGTCATCAAGACGTTTTTGTTCATGAAAGCGAAAAAGAAAAAGCGCAACAAATTATAACATCAACATTAGCAAATTTGGAGCTTTAGTCATAGCTATCAATTAGCAGACTGTTATTTCAAATCATTTGTTGTATTTTAGGGGTTCAAATACAATCCATCATGCGCAATAGTATAATCATTTTATTAAGCCTTTGTTTAAATTTTGGTGTTTCTCAAAACTTGGAAGTTCCTGTAGATACATCTGTTATTACACAACATAAAACAACCATAAAAGGAGTTTCCATCGTCTACACTGCCGAAACGGGTATGCAACCCGTATGGGACAAAAAAGGCACTGTTATTGCCAGTCTTTTTTACACCTATTACACACGAAATAACGTTAAAAGTCGTGCAGAGCGTCCATTGATTATTTCATTCAATGGTGGACCTGGCTCAGCGTCAGTTTGGATGCATATGGCTTATACTGGACCTCGAATTTTAAAGGTTGATGAAGAAGGCTACCCTGTTCAACCTTATGGATTTAAAAGTAATCCAAATTCCATTTTGGATGTTGCTGATATTGTATTTGTAAATCCTGTAAATACCGCTTACTCGCGAATGATACCTAACAAAGAGGGCGAAATTCCAGATCGTAGTCAGTTTTTTGGAATCAATGAGGATATTGAATATCTATCTGGATGGATCAATACTTTTGTTACACGAAAAAATCGATGGGAATCTCCAAAATACATTATTGGAGAAAGTTATGGTGGAACTCGCGTAATGGGGCTTTCTTTGGCTTTACAACAAAATCAATGGATGTATCTCAATGGTGTGATTTTAGTTTCTCCAGCAGATTATAAAACCTTACGTGTTGGCGGCCCTGTTTCTTCGGCGCTCAATCTCCCCTACTATGCCGCAACAGCTTGGCATCACAAAATGCTTCCAGAAAAACTTCAGTCCAAAGATCTATTAGATGTTTTACCTGAAGTTGAAAATTTTACGATAAATACTCTAATCCCTGCATTGGCTAAAGGTGGATTTATTTCAGAAGAAGAAAAAATGAGCGTCAGCGAAAAAATGGCGTATTACTCTGGCATAAGTCAAAAAGCAGTACTTCAACATAATCTGGATGTCCCAAATAGCTTTTTTTGGAAAGAATTATTGAGAGATAAAAAAGGACAAACCATTGGACGACTTGACTCAAGATATTTGGGAATTGATAAAAAAGAAGCAGGCTCAAGCCCAGACTATAATGCTGAACTTACCTCTTGGCTACATTCTTTTACGCCAGCAATAAATCATTATATAAAAAATGAATTGAAATTTGAAACTGACCTCAAATACAACATGTTTGGCCCTGTTCGACCATGGAACAATGATAATGACAATACGAGAGATAATTTGCGTTTAGCCATGGCTCAAAATCCTTATTTGAAAGTACTAAATCAATCTGGATATTATGATGGCGCAACCACCTATTTTAGTGCAAAATATACGCTTTCGCAAATCGATCCAAGTGGAAAAATGAAAGATCGCTTTACATTTAAAGGCTATAGAAGTGGGCATATGATGTATCTGCGTAATGAGGATTTAATTCAATCTAGTGAAGATTTAAGAGAATTCATCAAAGCATCTTCTGCAAATGGAAAAGCAGCAAAATATTAATGTCTGAATTAAAAGTCAGCATTGTTATTCCTGCAAAAAATACAGCAGAATTTCTTCCAGAATGTTTGGAATCTATACTATCACAAAGCTATTCTAATTGGGAAGCACTTGTAGTTGATGATCACTCAACGGATAATAGTGTACAAATCATTTCAGATTTTGCTAAAAAAGACCATCGGATACGCTTACTCACGAACTCAGGAATAGGCATAATTAATGCGCTTAAAACTGCATATGCCGTTGCCAATGGAAAATTGATTACACGAATGGATAGCGATGATATCATGACGAGTGATAAATTACTTAAAATGAGTGCAATGCTCAAAAAATATGGGCCTGGATATGTTGCATTAGGTCTTGTCAAATATTTCTCAAAAGAAGGTATAAAAGACGGATACAAACGCTACGAAAAATGGCTCAACGGTTTGACCAAAAAAGGACAAAATTTCACTGAAATTTATAAAGAATGTGTAATTCCATCGCCCTGCTGGATGGTTTTCACTTCTGATTTTGAGCGCTGCGAAGGTTTTACACCAAACATCTATCCCGAAGATTATGACCTCACATTTCGATTTTTCAAATATGGTTTAAAATGTATTCCTAGCAATGAAGTATTTCACCATTGGAGAGATTATGCCATTAGAACTTCAAGAACGAGTGAACATTATGCAGAAAACTCTTTTTTGGAATTGAAACTCAATTATTTCATGGAGTTATCTTATGACCCATCGAAAACTTTAATTATTTGGGGAGCTGGAACAAAAGGCAAAAAAATGGCCAAACTCCTTTCAAAAGCAACTATTCCTTTCGAATGGATTTGTGATAATCCAAAAAAAATAGGCAAAACTATTTATGGAAAAACACTACTACCTTTTGAATCACTTTCAGAAATGGAAAATTATCAAAGCATAATTACTGTTGCAAATCATACAGCTCAAGAAGTGATTAAAACTTATTTTGAATCCCATCAAAAAAAGGCCATGAAAGATTACTTTTTCTTTTGCTAAGTGTTCATTTTATTAAATTATATTTGAGCTATGTTTTTTAGAATGCAGTTTGTATATCCAGAAGTTTTATATGCACTTTTTGCACTGATTATTCCAATTGTGGTGCACTTGTTTCATCTTCGAAAATTCAAGAGGCAAGAATTTACAAATATTGCATTTTTAAAAAAAATTGAGCTCCAAACACGTCAAAGTGCAATTCTAAAAAAATGGCTAATCATGCTACTTAGATTATTGGCACTTGGTTGTTTAGTTTTAGCATTTGCTCAACCCTATTTTTCCAATCAAAAAATAAAAAACACCACTCCTGAAGTAGTGATTTACATCGATAATTCATTCAGTATGCAAGCACTTGGTCCTAATGGTGCGCTTCTAGAAAGATCCGTACAAGAAGTGCTAAATCATCTGGATGAAAAACTGAGTGTAACCATTCTTACAAATACAAAAACATATCGAAATAGAACGCTTAAAACCCTTCGAAATGAACTTCTTGATATAGAATATGTAGCACATCAATTGGATATAAAAACTGTTATTTCTAAAGGAAAAATGTTGTTTTCTGAAAGTACATTAAATCCTAAATATTTTATCATAATTTCTGATTTTCAACAAACAAATAACGCCTTTGAAACTATAAAAAAAAATACCGATTTCAGTCTGTTTTTAATCCATAAAAAACCCATTAATACAGAGAATATTTATATTGAAACTGTTGAAATTTCATCACATACAAATGGATACGATATTGAAATTCAAGCAAATAGCAACTCTAATGCTCAAGACAGTCTGACCCTAAGTTTATATAATAATCAAAACCTTTTGGGGAAATCTATTGTATTGAAAAATCAGAATTTTAAAAATACTTTTTCATTACCAAAAAGTAGTCTTTTAACAAAAGGGATACTTGTATTGGACGATAACAATGGACTTGTTTTTGATGACACGTATTACTTTAATATCCCAAAGGAAAATAAAATTAAGGTGATGGTGGTTAGTGAACAAAAAAACACCTATTTATCACGAATATTTACAGATGACGAATTTTTGTTTTCAGAACAAAACATAAATGCAGTAGTGTATAGCGAGCTTCAAAATCAAGATTTACTTATTTTAGATGCCTTAGAAAACATTTCGGTAGCATTAATAACCTCTGTCAAAGACTTTTTGAATAAAGGTGGAAATGTTGTTATAATACCACATTCAAACGAAAATATTGATGAGTATAACAGCATCCTAAACCAAAACATTTTACAAAACAAAACAGTCCTATCAGATCAAAAAATTACAACAATCAATTTTGACCACTCTATTTACAAAACGGTTTTTGAAAACAGTATTAAAAATTTTCAATTCCCTAAAGTGAAAAAACACTTTCCTTTAAAGCCAACATCAAATGTGCTTTTGAGCCTTCAAAATGAAACTCCATTTTTGGCACAGTATGGTAATGCTTATGTGTTCTCATCAAATATAAGTTCAGAGGATTCTAATTTTATCAATTCACCCTTGATTGTCCCTACCTTCTATAGCATCGCCAAGTCAAGTTATCAATTACCAAAAATACAATATACCATTGGCCATAAAAATGAAATTGAATTAAATTATAATATCAATACAGATGAAGTTTTACAGATAACAAGTAACGAAAAAAGCTACATTCCACTGCAAAATAAACAGCATTCAAAACTTAAAATCACAACAGAGGATTTACCTGAAAAAGCAGGACATTACGCACTTCATTATAAGTCAGATACCATACAATATTTAAGCTATAATTTCAATCGAAATGAAAGTGTTTTGCGATACTTAGATCCAGAAGAATTGTTCTCTGATTTTAGCACTGAAACCATTGAGAGTAGCTTGAACTTCATAAAAAGTAGTGTAAAAATTAAGTCCATATGGAAATGGTTTGTTATTTTTGCCCTAGTATTTTTGGCTTTAGAAATGCTCATCTTAAAATTTTTTAAATGAACGTACTCATAAAATCAGCTACAATTCTTGATGCAAAAAGTGATTTTCACAATAAAACACAAGATATTTTAGTTGAAAATGGTCGCATTATCGAAATTGCCAATTCAATAAAAAATACCAAGAATTTTCCTGAAATTTCCTTAGAAAACCTCCATGTTTCACAAGGTTGGTTTGATAGTAGTGTGTCTTTTGGAGAGCCTGGATATGAAGATAGAGAAACTATTGCCAATGGTCTTTCGGTAGCCACACATTCTGGATTTACAAATGTTGCGCTTAATCCAAATACATCGCCAGTCATTGATAGCCATTCAGAAGTAGCATTTGTTCAAAACAAATCAGAAAATACTGCAACTCAACTTCATGCCGTTGGAGCGCTTACACAAGGTGCAAAAGGTACACATCTTGCAGAGCTGTATGATATGCATACTGCTGGGAGCGTTGCTTTTGGAGATTATAAAAAACCGATTTCAAATCCAAATGTTTTAAAAATTGCACTTCAATATGTCGCAAATTTTGGTGGATTGGTACAATCTTTTCCCCTTGATGAAGATATTGCAAGAGCTGGAGTGATTAATGAAAATATTACAAGTACTCGACTAGGTTTGAAAGGAAATCCAAATCTTGCCGAAGAACTTCAAGTTGCACGAGATATTTCAATTTTAGAATACACTGGTGGAGCTCTTCATATTCCAACAATTTCAACTGCAAAATCTGTTGCACTTATTCGTAATGCAAAATCCAAAGGATTGGACATTAGTTGTAGCGTGGCTATTCATAATTTAATTTTTACAGACACTTGCGTAGAAAGTTATAATACAAATTGTAAAGTGAATCCTCCGCTAAGAACTCAAAATGATATTGAAGCGCTAATTGAAGGTCTAAAAGATGGGACAATAGACATGGTTACCTCTGACCATGATCCAGTCGCAATTGAACACAAAAAGGTAGAATTTGATTTTGCTGCTTTCGGAACTATAGGTTTGGAGAGTGCTTTTGGTGCACTTAATTCAATTTTCACAACTAAACAAGCCATACAATTTTTAACGAAAGGAAAAAAACGTTTCAATATTCCTGAAAACAATATTACTGTTGGAAATGAATGTAGTATGACGCTTTTTGATCCTAAAAGTACTTATGTTTTTGAGTCGAAACATATCCATTCAAAATCAAAAAATTCAATGTTCTTAGGTCACCAATTGAAAGGTAATGTATATGGCATAATTGCCAATAATATATGTACTATTGATCTTTAAACAATTTTGAAATCCATTATGAAATCTGAAAAAACAATGGCATTTGTAAGCTACCTTACCTTATTGGGATTACTTATTATCTATCTAAAAAATAATCCGAAAAATTCATTTGTAAGTTTTCATATTCGTCAATCGTTGGGACTCTGGCTCACCTTTTTTATTTTAGGTAATACCGTTGGAAATTTTGACAGCTGGTGGATTACATTATCATTTTGGGCATTTTTTATGGTGCTGATATTCTATGGAATTTCTTCAGCATTGACTGGAAAAACAACAGCGTTACCATTGGTTGGGAAATTTTATCAAAACATCTTCAAAAACTTACATTAGATGAATGAAAAAACACTCCCTCTTTTTTATATAAAAAGACCATCTAAGCTTCAAAAAAATGCACCACTTCTTGTACTTTTACACGGTTATGGAAGCGATGAAAATGATTTATTTTCGTTTTCCAGCGAACTTCCCGAAGAACTGTTTATCATTTCACTTAGAGCACCTCATCCTTTGCAGCCCTATGGCCATGCATGGTATGCTATAAATTTTGATGCACAACAAAATAAATGGAATGATGTTCATCAGGCCAAATCCTCTATGAAAACCATCACAGAGTGCATTGACTTAGCTTGTGAAAAGTATGAGCTAAACACAAAAAATGTTAGTTTATTGGGGTTTAGTCAAGGGTGTATTTTAAGTATGGCTTTAGCAATCAATTATCCAAAAAAATTTAAAAACATCGTTGGATTGAGTGGCTATATCAGTCCTGAATTTTTAGAAAATACTATGCAACCGGAGGACTATAATCATCTCGATTTTTATTGTTCACATGGCCACTCAGATCAGGTAATACCTGTAGAATGGGCTCGAAAAACAACAACAATTCTTGATGAATTAGGAATAAAACATACCTATAGTGAATTTCCAGTTGGACATGGTGTAGCACCACAAAACTTTTTTGAATTTAAGGACTGGTTACAAAAAAGAATATAAAAACCAATTAAACTTCCTTTAGCTTAGTTTCAAGCTCAAAATTTTTTGTTTCTAGTTGTTCAATTTTAGATTGATAAGTTTTAATGTCTTTTTCATATTTATCAATAATTCTCTTCGAATTGGCATATTGAAAAACAATGACTAAAAGTGCAAAAAGCAGTGCGTATGTCAGGAATTTTGATTTCATTTATACTATAATTTCTAATTGATCGTAGGCTAAAAAAATGGATTCTGGTAGTGTTTTTTGGACTTCATCATGAAAGCCCATGTGATGACTTATATGGGTTAAATACGCTTTTTTGGGACGGATTTGTTTGATTAATGCTATAGCTTCCTCCAAATTGAGATGCGACAAATGAAGTTCTACCCTTAAAGCATTAATAACAAGCACGTCTAAATTTTGGAGTTTTTCAATTTCTTCTTTCGCAATAGTCTTTGCATCAGTGATATAGGCAAAATTTTCTACTCTAAAACCAAAAACAGGAAGTTTATGATGGTAAACTTCTACAGGAATAATTTTTTTGTCTTCAATAAAAAATGATTGGTTTTCAATGGGGTGTGTGTCAAGAGTAAGCACACCAGGATATTTATTTTTTGTTTCAAAAATATATTCAAACCGTTTTTTTAAAGCCTGAAGAACTCTCTTGTGGGCATAAACTGGCATATCGCCCTGACGAAAATAAAAAGGACGCAAATCATCCAATCCAGCTGTATGATCGCTGTGCTCGTGGGTAAATAAAACAGCATCAATCTTGGTACAATTTGTCCTAAGTAATTGTTGTCTGAAATCTGGACCACAATCAATCAAAATAGTAAAATTCTCCCATTCTAAGAGAACAGAAACTCGCAAACGCTTATCTTTAGGATTTGTACTCAAACATACAGGATGATGACTTCCAATTATGGGAATTCCTTGTGATGTGCCTGTTCCTAAGAAAGTAACTTTCAAAACTATATGAATTTTTCACAAAAATAGAGTATTTTTTTTTGTCACTTTGACTAAAACCCTACCTTTGTATTACTCATAACTACATACAGTAAAGATGGAAATAACTTTAAAAGGTGATGCAAAAATTGAAAGCGTACCGTCCCTAAAAGATAAAGCTTTACGAATTAACCTCAATGAAAATATTTATGGAACATTTGCCGAGATTGGTGCTGGTCAAGAAACAGTTCGACATTTTTTTCGTGCCGGTGGTGCTTCTGGGACTATAGCAAAAGCTATGTCTGCATACGACAAATCCTTTAGTGATGCTATATATGGTACAGAAGACGATCGCAGATATGTTACCGAAAACAGATTACGAAAAATGCTAGCGCATGAAGTTCGACTCATTGAAGATCGTATTTCTAGAGGGGACAATCCCAATAAAATGTTTTTTAGCTATGCCAATACGGTAACTACAATTGATTTTGCTAAACGTTACAAAGGCCATGGATGGGTAGGCATCAAATATCAAATTGATCCAAAAGAGGACTACAACGAAATTATTTTGCATGTCCGTTTCAAGGAAAACGATGCACGATTACAGCAAGAAACTTTAGGAAAATTAGGGACAAATCTAATTTATGGTGCATTTTACAAACACAATCAACCCAAAAAATTACTTCGTTACCTCTATGATCATTTGGACAAAGACCAACTAGAAATTGATACGATCAATTTTTCAGGACCTGTATTTAAAGATGTTGATAACCGATTAATGAGTTTACAGTTGGTGAAAAATGGAATGACAGATGCTGTAATGTTTGCACCAGATGGAAACAACGTTTTGCCGGCGCGTGTATTATATAAGAAAAATATTCTAGCCTTTAGAGGGAGTTTCAGACCTGTTACACGAGTAAATGTAGACATGTATGAAAACTCTTTCGAAATGTTTACCAAAGAAAATAAAGTAGACCCCGAAAAAACACAGGTTGTTTTTGAAATTACACTATCCAACTTAAGAGCTTCTGGAGGCGAAATTGATGAACAAGATTTTATGGATCGAGCAAGACTGCTTTGTTCTTTAGGACAGACGGTTTTGATCTCGAATTTCCAAGAATATTACAAACTTGTAGAATATTTTAGTCAATATTCTAAAAAACGTATGGTGCTATCTATGGGGGTAAATAATCTTGTGGATATTTTTGATGAAAAATACTATCGCCATTTAAGTGGAGGAATTTTGGAAGCTTTCGGTAAACTATTTCACAAAGACCTTAAAGTATACTTATACCCAATGCTTGCAGATGATGGTACGCTAATAACTAGTGATAACCTCAAAGTACACCCACGAATGAAAGAGTTATACAAATTCTTCAAGTATACTGGTAAATTAGTCGATATTAAGAATTACCGACCAGAAATACTGAACATATTTTCTAGAAAAGTTCTCAAAATGATTGCCGCTGGTGAGGAAGGCTGGGAACCTTTACTTCCTACCGTTGTCTCCAATATGATTAAAGAACAAAGACTTTTTGGATATTCAGAAAAAGAAGTTGAAACCCCTTAATATTTTTAATTATTTCAAAATTTGAGCCGTGTGCTCTTTTGTTTTTACTTTCGTAATAATATCCTCAATAACCCCTTTCTCATCAATAACAAAAGTGATGCGATGAATTCCATCATATTCACGTCCCATAAACTTCTTTGGACCCCAAACGCCGTATGCATTAATAACAGATTTATCTTCATCGGCTAATAAATCATAAGGAAATTCGTATTTATTTTTGAAGTTAGATTGGCGCTTTGGACTATCGGCACTAACACCCAAAATATCATAACCTTGAGCAACAAAGCGACTGTAATTTTCACTCAAATTACAAGCTTCTAATGTACAACCAGGTGTACTTGCCTTTGGATAGAAAAATAAAACCAGTTTTTTACCTTCAAAATTAGATAAACTAACGGCGTTTTCATCTTGGTTAATGCTTTGGAAATCAGGGGCTTTGTCACCAATTTGTAATGTAGTCATATTTAGTATCTTTGATACAACAAAGATAATCGAATGACAAAAAAAGATAAGGTAAATTTTGTTATAAAAACCTTAAATAATTTGTACCCCGAAATTCTTGTGCCTTTGGATCACAGGGATCCTTATACTCTACTTATTGCGGTGCTACTCTCGGCACAATGTACCGATGTACGTGTCAATCAAATCACCCCTATTCTTTTTTCCAAAGCTGATAACCCTTACGACATGATTAAAATGAGTATAGAAGATATCAAAAGCATCATTCGACCTTGTGGTTTATCTCCAATGAAAAGTAAAGGAATTTATGGA
This sequence comes from Aeromicrobium sp., assembly GCA_964219345.1. Classification (GTDB taxonomy): domain Bacteria; phylum Bacteroidota; class Bacteroidia; order Flavobacteriales; family Flavobacteriaceae; genus UBA3537. The sequence goes on from CAXPPN010000025.1 coordinate 142,792, forward strand.
TTATCTAAAATATTGATTGAAAAACACAATGGAGAAGTTCCACAAAGTTTTGAAGCTCTAGAAGCCCTACCTGCAGTAGGCCATAAAACCGCAAGTGTTGTGATGGCTCAGGCTTTTGGTGTTCCTGCATTTCCTGTGGATACACATATTCATCGTCTTATGTACCGCTGGAATTTATCCAATGGAAAAAGTGTAGCACAAACCGAAAAAGACGCCAAACGATTATTCCCAAAAGAACTTTGGAACGACCTGCATTTACAAATTATATGGTATGGCCGAGAGTATTCTCCTGCTCGCGGGTGGAACCTTGAAAATGATTTGATAACCAAAACCATTGGCCGAAAATCCGTACTAAAAACTCTACAAAAAAAATCCTGAAACATGTTTCAGGATTTTTTTAACTTCAAAGTTTAGTTGATAAAGGTTTCAAAATTCTTTGTACCAATTGGCAAAATTTTGAGCGCTTTTGAATAATTCAGAAGAAAGTTAACCGTTTCTTCCCGCGGTTTAAGTTGTTCAGAATTTGAGGGTTCTTGAGTGTAAAGTTTTGCCATTCGCAATCATTTTTATTATGTGATTTTTAAACATAACGCAAAACTTCTACTTTTATTGCATCTCCTCTAATTTATAAGACTAATATTGTGTTTTTCGATCATCTTACGAAGGTTTATCAAGCCATAACGCATGCGTCCTAGTGCAGTATTGATACTTACCCCTGTATTTTCTGAAATCTCTTTAAAACTCATTTCTTGATACATTCGCATCTTTATTACCGCTTTTTGATCTTCTGGCAATTCTTCAAGCAATAAGCGTACATGATCCGAAATTTGTTGATCTACAAGTCTGTGTTCTGCATTCGCACTACCATCTGATATTACAGAAAATATATCAAAATCATCATTATTTTTAAATTTTGGAATGCGATTATTTTTTCTAAAAAAATCAATCACGAGATTATGAGCAATACGCATCACCCAAGGCAAAAATTTACCTTGTTCGTTGTACTTTCCTTTTTTAAGTGTTTTTATCACCTTAACAAAAGTATCTTGAAAAATATCTTCCGTTGCATCGCGGTCATATACTTTGGAAAATATAAAACCATACAAACGTTGTTGGTGTCTATTAATAAGAATAGAAAGCGCACTTTCCTGTCCTGAAATGTATTTGTTTACGAGCTGGGCATCGCTTAAAGACTTGGTATTCATAACATTACTAATTTTAGCAACACAAATAAGGTGTTGGGATTAAAATTTCTTTTTAAGAGTAATGTTATTTTATAAGCGTTTCTTTTAGAATTGAAACCAAATATAAAGAGTTTAAAATTAGAAATCCAAATTTTTGTTGGTTTTTTTATTCTTAATAAGACGTTAATCTCTTTTATTTCTTTTGGCAATAATGGTATCTTTACAACTTATTTTTGGTCAATGTCAAACACGTTTTCTAAGCTTCACCCAAAGGATTATATTCTAATCAAAGGTGCAAAATTACACAACCTAAAAAATGTTGATGTGGCAATTCCACGTAACAAACTGGTTGTACTAACTGGACTTTCTGGTTCTGGAAAATCAAGCTTGGCGTTTGATACACTTTATGCCGAAGGACAACGCCGATATGTGGAAAGTTTATCGAGTTATGCACGTCAGTTTTTAGGACGATTACACAAACCAAATGTTGACTATATAAAAGGCATTGCACCCGCAATTGCAATTGAACAAAAAGTCAATTCAACAAATCCACGCTCTACAGTAGGTACTTCGACCGAAATTTATGATTACCTAAAATTACTTTTTGCTCGAATTGGCACTACATACTCTCCTATTTCAAATGGCATTGTAAAAAAAGACAACACCACAGATGTGGTAAATTATGTTCAATCTTTTGATGAAAATCAAAAATTACTTCTGCTTGCTCCAATTCATCTAGAAAAAGACCGCCAATTGGACGAAAAACTAAAAACGCTTCAAAATCAAGGGTATGCAAGAATTAAAATCAATAACAAAGTAGAACGTATAGACCATTGTATTGGGATTGGCGCGGAAGTTTCTAGTCTAAAGCTTGTGGTCGATCGTATTATTGTACGTCAAGAAGAGGATTTTTTTAATCGCCTTGCAGATGCTATTGAAATGGCGTTTTATGAAGGAAAGGGGAATTGTGAAATTGAAAATTTAGACCAAAATTCAACCCAAGTTTTTAGTAATAATTTTACACGAGATGGACAAACATTTCTTGAACCTACAACCCATCTTTTTAGCTTCAATAATCCCTATGGTGCTTGTCCAAAATGTGAAGGTTACGGAGATGTTGTAGGTATAGATGAAAGTCTTGTAATCCCCAATACAACTCTATCAATTTATGAAAATGCTATTTTCCCTTGGCGTGGAGAAAGCATGTCTTATTTTAGAAATGAACTAGTCAATACTAGTCATAAATTTGATTTCCCTATACACAAACCCTATTTTGAGTTAAATGCAAATCAAAAAAAATTACTTTGGACTGGAAATTCATATTTTACAGGACTCAATGCCTTTTTTGAAGAGTTAGAAGCCAAAGCCTATAAAGTTCAAAACAGGGTAATGCTTTCTCGTTATCGTGGCAAAACAAAATGTAGCAAATGTGATGGTAAACGACTACGTGAAGAAGCCAGTTATGTAAAAATTGGCGGGCATTCTATTATAGATTTAGTAGAGCTACCAATCAAAGAACTCAAAGCTTTTTTTGAGCAATTGACACTCACAGAAAATGAAAACGAAATTGCAAAAAGACTATTAATCGAAATCAGAAATCGCTTACGTTTTCTTTCTAATGTTGGGCTCGATTATTTAACTCTAAACAGAAAATCAAATACACTTTCTGGTGGCGAAAGCCAACGAATCAACCTTGCCACGTCTCTAGGAAGTAGTCTTGTTGGCTCAATGTATATTTTGGATGAACCCAGCATAGGTTTGCATTCCAAAGATACCGAACAGCTTGTTTCTGTATTAAAATCATTGCGTGATTTAGGTAATACGGTTATTGTGGTTGAACACGACGAAGTTATTATGAAATCCGCAGATTATATTATTGATATTGGTCCTGAAGCTGGTAGTTTTGGCGGAAAAATTATGGCCACTGGTGATTATAATTCTATTTTAAAAAATAACACACTAACGGCAAAATACCTCAATAGAACAATGGCCATTGATCTCCCAAAAAACCGCAGAACATCAAAATATACTGTAAAAATTGAAGGGGCACGTGCCAACAATCTAAAGAATATAGATGTAGAATTTCCATTAAATATGCTTACTGTGGTAACAGGTGTTTCTGGGAGTGGAAAAAGCACGCTAGTTAAAAATATTTTATATCCTGCTCTAAATAAAGCCCTTGTTGGATATGGGGATAAACCTGGTGATTTTTCAAATATTTCTGGGAACTTTAGTTCTATAAAATTTATTGAATTTGTAGATCAAAACCCTATTGGACGGTCTTCGCGCTCCAACCCTGTAACTTATATCAAAGCGTATGATGATATCCGAATGTTGTTTTCAAAACAAAAACTCAGTACACTAAGGAATTACCAACCTAAACACTTCTCTTTTAATGTTGATGGCGGTCGCTGCCCTAGCTGTAAAGGCGAAGGTGTTGTAACCATTGAAATGCAGTTTATGGCTGACGTACAACTCAAATGTGAAAGCTGCCATGGAAAACGTTTCAAAAAAGAAGTTTTAGAAGTCAAATTCAAAGAAAAAACAATAGATGATATTTTGAATATGACTATTGATGAATCTTTGACTTTTTTTGAAACTCACAATTGCACTAAAATAAAAAAGAAATTACAGCCTCTGCAAGACGTTGGATTGGGTTATGTAACGCTTGGACAAAGCTCCTCTACGCTTTCAGGTGGCGAAGCGCAACGTATTAAATTGGCTTCATTTTTAGGTAAGGGAACTAATAGCGAATCGGGACTTTTTATTTTTGATGAACCAACAACAGGTTTACATTTCCATGATATTAAAAAACTTCTTAAATCATTCAATGCACTAATCAATCATGGCCATTCTATTATTGTTATTGAACATAATTTGGAACTCATCAAATCTGCTGATTATATTATTGATTTAGGGCCAGAAGGTGGAAAAAACGGTGGATATCTTTTGGCCGAAGGCACTCCCGAAACAATTATAAATTCAAAAAAATCTAGCACAGCAAAGTATCTTAAAGATGTTTTAAATAACTAATAATCAATTATTTATATAATAATATAAATTATGGCACACTGTTTGGTAAAAACTAAATAAGAACCTTTAAATATTTATATTATGAAAAAGTTACTGATTATTTTAAGTGCCGCTATTTATTCTAGTTTTTCGTTTGCGAATGCGCCATTAAGTGCTCGCAATTACAGTAATGCTTTCATTTTTGATGAACAAGGAATTGAATTTGCTGTATTTCCAGACGGACAATTTGATTTTAATATTTTGAATCAAATCAATGGCGTTTATGGATCAAACGTAAGCGTCTTGGATGTTGGATTTTATGATGATGTGTATGTCAGTTTTAACACAGGCTTCCGCTATGACGCCTATATTCAGTATGATGATTTTGGTGCTATAGTTCAAATTCAAAATGTTCCCGTTTTTTATGATTTTTATGGCCGTGTACGTCAAATTGGAAATATCCGTATTCATTACAACCACAGAGGATATGTTCGTCAACTTGGGGGACTATATGTAAATTATCGTCCAAACTTGAGTTTTTATTGCCACGGGTATATCAATAGTAGAAACCCTTTTTACAGACAACGCCCATGGCATGTACAATATAGAAGACCAAGTGTACACACAGCCGTAGTATACGATCGACCATACAGAAGGTATTATACCCCTACTCGTCGTCATTACAATGGCCCATACCGCAATAATCGTAGACCAGAAGTGTATCATGGTAATCCACGAAGTAGAACAAGAAGTAACCATTCACTTGGATATACCAATGGAAATCGTAATGAGAATTCTATGACTAGATCTACAACAAGACGTTCTGTCAATAGAACCAATAATAATGCGCAACCAAACTCCTGTTCGCTCTACCACACGTACTCGTACAACTGTACGTACAACAACTCCAAATCGTGTGCAATACAACAGCGAAAGTAGTACAAGAAGCGCTAATGTGGCACAGAAAAGTCAAAGAACAACAACACGTTCTATAGCACAAAACAATACACGTTCGCAACAAAAAAGAATACCGAGTCGCTCAAGAAAAAACAACTAAAACCTACGCTTATTTTGATTTTTGTTTGATTAGACGAAGAACCATCCTGAACTTGTTTTAGGGTGGTTTTTTATTTAGAATTCAATACTTCTACCAGCTGCTTAGTGCAATTTTTACGAGAAAAACGTTCTATATCTTTTGAAGCAACAGAAAGTGAATTGGTTTTGTAATTCTCAAAAAGCTCTAAAATATGTGTTTTTAATGCAGTTTCATTCTCATAATCGAAGTATCTTCCTGTTTGGGTGTCCTTTAAAATAGACGGTATATCTGATTGTTTTGGGCCAAGGGCTAGAATTGGACGATTGGCATTGATATATTCAAATAATTTTCCTGGAATAATATACGACGCTTCTGTTGTATTGGCTTCAATAAGCAATAAGACTTGAGTTTTTCTTTGATACATAATAGCCTCATTATGAGTAACTGAGCCTACTATTTTTAAAAAAGAGGTAAGCTTTGCGGAGTCCATTGAGGCTTTGATATCTGCACTTACATTGCCTACAAGAACCAATTGAAAATTGGCCTTAAACTCTGGAAATTCTTCAATAAGTTCCGAAAGAACGTTCCACAATAGTGTGGGGTTTCTTTGATCAAAAAGAGAGCCTATATGTGTCAATGAAAATTTTGAATCTAAAGTAATTGAAGACACATTTTCGTCATCAAAACCATTAGTAATTACAGAAATGGGGGGTTGAGTGATTTTAGAAAACAACTGTTTTGTTTGCGAAGAAGTCACAATAATTTGATCTGATCTATTCAACACTTGACGCTCCAATTTTAAATGTTTCTGTTGGGTATTCTGCGTTAAATTCAAGTTTTTGTGATAACTAATATCCGTCCAAGGATCTCTAAAATCGGCATACCAACGCAGTTTATGTTTCACTTTGAGTTGCATTCCAATAAGATGAACACTATGCGGCGGACCTGTAGTAATGATGGTGTCGATTTGATGTTTTGAAATGTACGATGATAAATATTTTACAGAGGGTTTTACCCAAAAAACACGAGCATCTGGAACAAAAAAATTACCACGAATATAAAGAAGAAAACGTTCAAAAAGACTTTGCTTTTTTGAATCTAGAATCCCTCCTTTTGACAATATATTGGTTTTTGATTTAAATAATAGACTCAAAAAACGAAGTGGTTCTTTTATGGGGTGTTTAAGCACTGTAATTTTAGAATCAACTTCTTGCAAAAGAGAAGAATCTAGGGTTGGATATAAGGGGTTTTCTGGACAGTATACAATAGGTTGAATATTGAACTCAGGTAAATATTTAACAAACTTCAACCAACGCTGTACACCAGGTCCACCAGCAGGAGGCCAATAATATGTTATTATAAGCACCTTTTTCATTTATTTTTATAAATTAAAATAAAAGCACCTAAAATTAAAATCAAAAACACAATAGAACTTATAAGAGAAATCTTTGCGCCAGTATGCACCACTTGTGGTTTGAACTCAAACTTTATGGTGTGATTGCCTTTTGGAATTTCTAAACCTCTTAAGACATAGTTTACATTGTAATGAGGAACCTCTTGTCCATCAATAGTGACTTGCCACCCATTTTTGTAATAGTTTTCAGAAAAAACAGCAAAACCATCATTGCGATTAGTAGAAGAATAAACAAGTTTGTTTGGCGCATAATCTATCAATTCAATAGAGGCCTCTGAATCTATAGTATAGCTTTTTGATTCATGGTGTTTTTTGTTTAAAACTGCTGAAATTTTAGTTTTTAACGTGTCAAGCGCTCGAATTTCTGCATCGGCATTGGAAACGGCTGTTAGCGTATTTATAAACCATGCATTGCCATTAATTTGATCATTTTCAACATATTGTAACTGATTATCATCGTCCCTGTAAATGATGTATTTGGTGTTAAGCATATTAAAGACCTCTGGATTTCCTTTTTCAATGTGAAACGACATTAGCTCATTGAAACGGCGCATTTTGGCCGCATGATAACCACTTATAGAATTGTGAAAATAAGACGCTTTTGTAGAAGCATCAGAAGTGTCATACACCTTAAAAATATCCTTGTCTTTCAAAATTTCTTTATCAATTGAAGTGGCTGTGTAAGGTTTATCAACTTTTACAGCAGATACAAAGTTATCGTTGTTGACATAACGTCGATCAACGGCAACTAAATCGAATACAATCAAAACACCAAGGATTACAAGAGTTATGTTTTTATTTATTTTATGTTGAAGGTAAAACCATAAGGTTGCAGAGGCAACTGCAATAAGAGCAATCGTTCTTATCGAATCGTTGCTTAATAGCTGTATGCGGTCTTTGCGTAATGCTTTTACAAAATCGACACCATAGAATTTTTGATATTGCCCATCGCGAAGCCCTACAAAATCAAACAAACTCGTTTTGAACAACAAGAATATTGTAGTTAAACCAAGAATTGAAAATGCAGCATACTTGAGCGCCTTTAGTTTTTGTGATTCTGATGTATCATCTGAAAAAAACTTACTGAGACCTAGCATGGCCAAAACAGGAATACAAAGCTCTAGAATAACCTGAATAGAACTTACCGCTCTAAATTTATTATAAAGAGGTACATAATCGATAAACAAGTCTGTGAGTGCTGAAAAGTTTTTCCCAAAGGATAGCAATAAGGATAAAATTATTGCCGAAACTAGCCACCATTTATGTTGTTCTCTATATAAAGTTAGGGCAAGCAAAAACAAAAAAATAGGAACTGCACCCACATATGCTGGAGCTTCAACAATAGGTTGTTCGCCCCAGTACATTGGTGCTTGTTTTATTTCATTTCGCGCTTGTAATGCTGTTGCTCCCAAAGTTTTATAGGCTTTGTAGGTTTCAGAATTTGTATCTAATTCTTCTGTAGATCCACCCCCCATAAATCGGGGAATTAATAAATTAAAACTTTCTATAATACCATAACTAAATTGGGTAATATATTCTTTTTCTAAGCCCGTTGTTTGAGGTCTTGGAGTACCGTCGGGAAGTATAGATAATTCACTTTGACTACGAGTACTTTCTTTGACATATTCACTAGTGGCAAGTAGGTTAGCAGCGTTCATCCCTACTGCCAAAATAGCGGCACAAAATAGCACAACTGTAGATTTCAAAAATCTTGGTAGTTCTTTCTCTCTAAATGCTATAATTAAATAAGAAAGACCTAAAAATAAAATAACAAATAACAGGTAATATGTCATTTGTGGATGATTTGTGACAATTTCTAAACCAGAAGCCAGTGTCGTAAGAATAAATCCTAACAAATAGCGTTTTTGAAAGACTAAAATTATACCAGATAAAACAAATGGCATATAAGCAATAGCATGGGCTTTGGCATTATGACCTACTCCTAAAATTATAATTAAATAGGTGGAAAACCCAAATGCGAGCGCACCAAGTGCTGACACACGAAAATCTTGACCCAAAACCAAGAGAAGGATATAAAATCCTATGAAGTAAAGTAATAGATAATCTGCAGGTCTAGGCAAAAAACGTAAGGCTAGATCTAATTTTTTGATATAATTGTTAGGATATTTTGCACCCAACTGATAGGTAGGCATTCCCCCAAAAGCACTATTAGTCCAATAGGTTTCAGTATCATTTGATGCTCTAAAATCGATATGCTGTTTGGCCATACCGGTGTATTGAACAATATCGCTTTGAATTATTTTTTTGCCTTGCAAAATCGGACTAAAATAGGCCAAAGAAAGTAATATAAAACCAATAAAAACAAGTAGATGTTTGACGTATTTTTTGAGTAATTGATTCATAATCATTTAATTAATCTACCTCTTCATAATCAACATACTCTCCTACATCTTTATTAGATGAATGTTTTTTGGGTGATTTATCTATAGATATTTCACCTTCTTTTTGAGTTGGATTTGTTGGTGCATTCTGATGAAATTGACGCTCCATTTTACGAGCAATAGCACGCAAAAAAAAGGGGGCCAAAAGACGCATTACATATTTGAAAATGGTATAAAACAAAACTATTATAAGAATAGTTTTGGCTAAGCCAACAATAGATGCCGTTTGAATCATAAGTAACAAGTTTGCTCAAAAATACAATTCTTTAATTTATTTTTAAGGATTAATAAAGCAATGAATACCAAAAAGCACCAAAATACGTTTTTAATTGTATATGATTTATTTAAAAATATGTAGATTTGATAAAAGCAAAACAACAATGACCTCAATCTTTAAAAACACCCTTATTTTTTTATTGTGCTATACAGCCTCTGTTCATGCACAATACACTGATGTAATTAATTCTAATCGCCCAGGGGCTTCACAAACAGCATTTTCAGTAGGGATAAACGTATTACAGTTTGAAGTTGGTCCTTTTTTAATGAATGAAAAAAGAACTCCTTACCCGTCCTATGAAGTCAAAGGTTTTGGTGTAGACTTTGCTGCTCATTATGGGTTTTTCAAGGAAGCCCTAGAGGTTAATCTTCAAGGAACATATCAAAGGGATACAAAAACATACACTTTTGGTACTCCTGTTGAAAGCAAAAGAGCAAACTTTAAAAATCTAAATTTAGGAGCAAAATACTTAGTTTACGATCCCAACAAAAATAGAGAGGAAAAAATAAACGTCTACAGTTATCATGCAAATCGGGGATTCAAATGGAGACATCTTATTCCGGCAGTTGCCTTATCGGCTGGTGTAAATTATGATACAAAAGATAATCCTTACACCGCAGGTGGTATAGAAGGATTGAGCTACCGAGCAGCACTTATTACACAAAATAATTTTTATGGCGGATGGGTTTTTGTAACTAATTTAATGATGGATCGCATAAGTTCAGATCAACAAGATTTGCACTACATTCTTACGCTAACGCATTCTTTCAATCCAAAATGGGCTGTTTTTGTCGAAAAACATGGTATAAAAAGTGATTTTTATGCTGACAATCTTGTACGTTTTGGTGGTGGATATCTCTTTAACAAAGATCTACAATTTGACACGGCAATCACATTAAATTTTAAAGACACACCATCTGTTTTTAGTGTTAATATTGGCGTTTCATACAGAATAGATCGTCATGTAGATAAACCAAAAATTAATAATAATAGTTCAGCAAAAGATCAAAATAAAAGAAAATCACGCTCCAAAAAAAAGAAATCAAAAAAGAAAAAAGTTGAAGATTTTGACGAAGGTTAAATTTTATGATTGAAATAAAAGAAGTTGGTTCTAAAGAAGAAATAAAAGCATTTGTAAAATTTCCATTTGAATTATATAAGAGTTCTCCATATTGGGTACCTCCCATTATAAGTGAAGAAATTTCAGTATTTGATAAAACTAAAAATCCAATTCTGCAAGATGGAGAAGTTCGTCTTTTTTTGGCATACAAAAACAATGTCATTGTAGGACGTGTGGCAGCTATTGTCAACTGGATTGAAATCAATGAGCAAAACGTAAAAAAAATGCGCTTTGGATGGTTTGACTTTATTGATAACAAAGAAGTTAGTAAAGCATTACTAAATAAAGTTTCTGAAATTGGAAAACTACATCAACTTGAGTATTTGGAAGGTCCTGTTGGATTTTCAAATTTGGATAAAGTTGGTGTGCTTACATATGGTTTCGATGAAATTGGAACGATGATTTCTTGGTATAATCATCCCTATTATGCTTCGCATTTAGAAACGAACAACTTTACTATTGAAAAAGAATACTTAGAACATAAACACGCTTTTTCTGATATAAAAATTGAAAAATTCAAGCGTTTAGGCGAGGTCATTAAAAAACGATACGGTCTTAAATCTTTAAATTTTACTTCAACAAAAGAAGTCATGGTTTATGCAGATAAAATGTTTGATTTATTCAACTTGAGCTATTCAAAACTATCTTCATTTGTAAAAATCACAGAGCTTCAAAAAGCCTATATGAAAAAGAAGTTTTTGAATTTTATTAATCCAGAATATATCAAGTTTGTCGTTGATTCAAATGATGAAATTCTTGCCTTTGCGGTTGTAATGCCTTCTTTTGCAAAAGCACTACAACAGATAAAAGGAAAGTTGTTTCCATTTGGATTTTTAAAAATATTGAAAGCTAAAAAAACTAAATCTGTAAATTTCTTTTTAATTGGAGTACATCCAGATTATCAAAACAAAGGAGTTCATGCACTCATTTTTAGTGAGTACCACAAAACTTTTGAAGCTAAAGGAATCACAGAATGCAGAAGGACTCCCGAACTTTCAGACAATCTTGAAATTCATAAATTATGGCGTGATTTTAATCCACAACTGATTAAAAAACGCTGTACGTACAGAAAAAATTTATAAAATTACTCGCCCATGGCTGCAGATACTGCAGCGGAAAGTCTTTTGTAAAGTCCAGAATTTAGTCGTTCTCTAATGCTAGAAAATGCTTGAAGTGTTTCTTCTACATCTTCAAGTGTATGCATTGCTGTTGGTATCATTCGTAACAGAATCAATCCTTTGGGGATAACAGGGTACACAACAATGGAACAGAAAATTCCGTGATTTTCTCGTAAATCTTTTACCAATGCCATTGCTTCAGGAATACTACCTTTCAGGTAAACTGGGGTCACACAACTTTGAGTTGTTCCAATATCAAACCCTCGTTCTTTAAGTCCAGATTGAAGCGCATCAACAATTTTCCAAAGATTTTGTTTAAGCTCAGGCATAGTTCGAATCATGTCTAAACGCTTTAGAGCACCTTTAACTAATTGCATTTGCAATGATTTTGCAAACATTTGTGAGCGTAAATTATATTTTAAATAATCAATAATTTCTTGATCTGCTGCAATAAATGCACCAGTACTTGCCATAGATTTTGCAAAAGTTGCAAAATATACATCTATGTCGTCTTGAACGCCTTGTTCCTCACCTGCTCCTGCGCCAGTTGCTCCTAATGTTCCAAAGCCATGTGCATCATCAACAAGAAAACGGAAATTATATTTTTTCTTCAAGGCTGCAATTTCTTTGAGTTGCCCTTGTTCTCCACGCATACCAAAAACACCTTCTGATATTACAAGAATACCACCACCTGTTTGCTCTGCCATTTTGGTAGCACGTTCTAAGTTTTTTTCTAAGCTTTCAATATCATTATGCTTATATGTAAAGCGTTTTCCCATATGTAAACGCACACCGTCAATGATACATGCATGAGCATCAACATCATAAACAATGATATCATCCTTACCAACAAGGGCATCAATTGTTGACATAATGCCTTGGTAGCCAAAGTTTAAAACATAAGCTGCTTCCTTATTAACGAATGCTGCTAGTTCTTGTTGTAATTGCTCGTGTAGTTCTGTATGTCCAGACATCATTCGAGCTCCCATTGGATAGGCAGAACCATATTCGCCTGAAGCGGCAGCATCAACCTCACGTACTTCTGGATGATTGGCAAGACCCAAATAATCATTTATACTCCAGGTGATGACGTCTTTACCTTGAAATTTCATACGATTAGAAATCTGTCCTTCTAATTTTGGAAATACAAAATAACCTTCTGCTTGACTAGCCCACTTCCCTAATGGCCCTTTGTCTTTATATATCTTCTCAAATAAATCTCTCATCTAAGTTTTTGTGTTGGTTTAGTTTTCAAAATTATGCAATAATATATTCAAAACATAATGATTTGTAAATTTATAAAGTTCCGTAGAAAATTAAGTTGGGGTAAAAAAATAGCTCGGTTATTTAACGTATTCAATGGGTTTGATTGAAGGCTTGAGTGTTTCGTCCATAAACCCTTGATCTTTCATCCATTTATCATTAAAAACTTTACTCATATATCGTGAGCCATGATCTGGAAAAATCATCACTACAACATCGGATTCAACCCATAAAGATTGTTCTTGCAATTGCTTAACTGCTTGTACAACAGCTCCAGACGTATAGCCGCCAAAAATGCCTTCGGTATGAGCCAATTCTCGGGCAGTATGTGCACTGTCTTCGTCTGTAACTTTTATAAATTGATCAATTACATCAAAATCAGTGGCCGTTGGAATTAAATTTTTTCCTAATCCTTCAATGCGGTACGGATAAATTTCATTGGCATCAAATTCACGGGTTTCGTGGTATTTTTTGATTACCGAACCATAAGCATCTACTCCAATAATTTTGATGTCTGGATTTTGTGATTTTAAATATTGTGCTGTTCCAGAAATCGTACCTCCTGTTCCACTGCAGGCCACTAAATGAGTGATTTTTCCGTTGGTTTGATTCCAAATCTCTGGACCTGTTGTTTTAAAATGGGCTTCTGTATTTAAGGCATTAAAATATTGATTGATATAAACTGATCCTTCAATTTCATTATGTAAGCGTTTTGCAACTTCATAATATGAACGTGGATCATCTGACTTTACATTGGCTGGACAAACATACACCTTTGCGCCCATACTTTTAAGCATATCAATCTTATCTGGAGATGACTTTGAACTTACTGCCAAAATACAATCATAACCTTTGATAATACTTACCATTGCAATACTAAAACCTGTATTTCCTGATGTTGTTTCAATAATTGTATCGCCAGGCTTCAAAATACCTTTTCTTTCGGCTTCCTCAATGATGTACAATGCAATACGATCTTTAGAAGATTGCCCAGGATTGAAAGCCTCTAGCTTTGCTATGTAAGTTCCAGGAAAGTTTTTTGTAATATGATTGAGCTTTACAAGTGGTGTATTTCCCACAAGCTCCAAAACATTATTATAAATTTTACATTGTTGATCTAACGACATACAATTGGTTTAGACTACAAAAATAAGGATTTTTTTCAAATTTTATTTATTTACAGATTCTAGGTCTAGTAAAAAAGAGTATTCGGAAGCAATCTCTTTGATCGCTTCAAAACGACCAGATGCACCCCCGTGTCCTGCGTCCATATTGGTTTTTAAGAATAGATCTGATGTATTTTTAGATTGAAGTCGTAACCTTGCTATCCATTTTGCAGGCTCCCAATATTGCACTTGAGAGTCATGAAGCCCAGCAGTTATAAGGATATTAGGATATTGTTGATTGCTTACATTATCATATGGAGAATATGACTTCATATAATCGTAATATTTTTTATCATTGGGATTTCCCCATTCATCATATTCGCCAGTAGTTAGCGGAATACTATCGTCTAACATGGTTGTTATGACATCAACAAAAGGAACGGCAGCAACAACACCATTATAAAGTTCTGGTGCCATATTAACTACTGCTCCCATTAATAATCCTCCTGCACTTCCTCCCATGGCATAATGGTGCTTGGAAGAAGTATATCCTTCATTTATTAAATATTTTGAACAATCAATAAAATCTGTAAATGTATTTTTCTTTTTTAATAGTTTTCCATCTTCGTACCATTGACGACCAAGGTATTGCCCGCCTCTAATATGAGCAATAGCGTAAATAAACCCACGATCTAATAGACTCAAACGTACTGTTGAGAAATAAGGATCAATTGTTGCTCCATAAGACCCATAGGCATACAGAAGCAGTGGTGTTTCAGAACTTTTGGGGGTGTCTTTATGACGCACTAATGAGATAGGAATTTTTGTACCGTCTGCAGCTGTTGCCCATAGACGCTCAGAAACATAATTTTCCTTTTTAAATTTTCCTCCCAAAACTTCTTGCTCTTTTTTAATGATTTTTTCTTTTGTAACCATGTTGAAATCAATCACAGAAGAAGGTGTTGTCATGGACTGATAGCCATAACGTAAAACATCAGTATTAAAATCAATATTTGTGGTCGTATACGCCGTATAGGTTTCGCTATCAAATGGGAGATAATAACTAGCTGTTCCATCCCAACGTTCAATTTTTATCTGATTCAGCCCATTTTCCCGCTCTGATATGACTAAAAAGTCTTTAAAAATATCTATGCCTTCCAATAAAACATCTTTTCTGTGTGGAATAATATCTTTCCAGTAACGCTTTTCAGTGGTGTTTTCAGAAGTTTTAGACAATTTAAAATTTTGAGCATTATCAGCATTAGAAAGCACATAAAAAGAATCATCAAAGTGTGAAATTGAATATTCCAATCCTCTTGTTCTAGGCTGAAATAATTTAAATTTTTTATCTGGTGTATTGGCATTCAAAATTTGGTATTCTGTGGTCAGCGTACTGTAACTCGAAATGACTAAATATTTTTTTGATTTTGTCTTATAAACTCCAACTCCAAAGGTGTCATCTTTTTCTTCAAAAACCAATTGGTCATCATCTGAATTTGTTCCAAGTTTGTGTTTATAAATGGCTTCAGAGCGTAATGTTATTTCATTTTTTAAGGAGTAAAACAACGTTTTATTGTCATTAGCCCATGTGCTACTTCCTGTACAATTATCAACTTTATCTCCTAAAATTGTATTTGTTTTTAAATCCTTTATATGTAAAGTATATTGTCTTCGACCAATGGTATCAAGAGCAAAAGCAACCAATGAATTATCTGGGCTTACATTTATACTCCTCAAATTAAAATACGAATGTCCTTCGGCCATAACATTACAATCAAAAAGCAATTCTTCTTTTGATTCTAAAGAACCTTTTTTTCGAGTGTAAATGGGATAATCTTTACCTTTTTCATACTTAGTGATATACCAATAGCCATTATATTTGTAAGGCACAGAGCTATCATCTTCCTTGATTCTTGATTTCATCTCTTGAAATAAATTCTCCTGAAATTCTTTAGTATGAGCCGTTTTGGCCTCATAATACTCATTTTCTTTATTTAAGTAATCTATTACTTCAGAATTATCTCTGTCATTTAAGCAATAAAACTCATCAATTCTCACATCATCGTGTTTGGATAACTCTTTGTGGATTTGTTTTGGTTTTGGAGTTTCAATAGAATGTGCCATAGTGGATTGACTTGCGTTTTTTTTACAAGATAGAATTAGAAAAAAAATAGAAAATGAATAAAAAAATAGCTCTCATAGTAAATGAATTTAGGAACTACAAAAGTAAAAAAATTAGAAAATACTCACTAAAGTTTCAAGGAGTTTTTCATGCATATCATCCGTATAATCAAGGTGGGTAACCATACGTAGCTTTCCACCACCCATATTACTAATCAATATATTTTTGGATTTAAGGCTGTTAATAAAAGTTTCTGGATTAATATGTGCAGCCAATTCAAAAATTACAATATTAGTTTCAATGGGCTGAACCTCAGCAACATAATCTGATTTTTGAAGTGTTTCACCAATCGCTTTTGCTTTGATATGATCATCAGCCAAACGTGTTCTGTGATGGTCTAAAGCATATAATCCGGCAGCTGCCAGTACGCCCACTTGTCGCATACCGCCTCCAAGCATTTTTCGAACACGCAATGCTTTTTCCATAATCGCCTCATTGCCAATCAAAACAGAGCCAATTGGACACCCCAAACCTTTACTCAAACACACTGAAATCGTATCAAAAACAGCACCATATTCTGTGGGGGATTCATTTGTGGTTTCCAAAGCATTCCAAAGTCGAGCACCATCAAGATGCAATCCTAAATTGTGGGTTTCACAAACGGATTTAATATTTTTTATCTCTTGAAAATCCCAACAGGCACCACCTCCTTTATTGGTGGTGTTCTCCAAAGCGACTAAAGTTGTTAAAGGGCTATGATAAAAATCAGGAGGATTAATTGCTTCCATGACTTGTTGAGCAGTCATCATACCTCTTTGGCCATCTACTAATTTGCAAGAGACACCGCTATTGAAAGACGCGCCACCACCTTCATAATTATAAATATGCGCATATTTATCACAAATCACTTGCTCACCAGGTTGCGTATGCAATTTTATGGCCGCTTGATTGGCCATGGTACCTGTGGGGAAAAACAGCGCTTTATCTTTGCCAAACATTTTAGCTAAACGTGCTTGTAAGGCATTGACTGTGGGGTCTTCAGCATATACATCGTCACCAAGCTTCGCATTTTGCATAGCTTCCACCATACCCAGCGTTGGGTTTGTTACCGTATCACTTCGTAAATCAATCTGCATGGTAAAAAATTTTGAACGTAAATCTACATATTATTTTAATTCTTTGCTATAAATTCTATTTTTGTACATCAAAATAGATTTATGATAACCCACGATCAAATAAAAGATCTTTTGGAACGCCTTGGCGCGTTAAGGAGGTATCTTTGACTTAGATGCCAAACGCATTTCTCTTCAAAATGATGAAGAAAAAACATATGCACCTGATTTTTGGAACGACCCAAAAGCCGCTGAGACGCTTATGAAATCCATTCGTGTTAACAAAAAATGGATTAAAGACTACGAAAAAACACAAGTACAAATTGAAGATTTAGAGGTTCTTTTTGAATTTTATAAAGAAGGTGAAGCCAACACTATTGAGATTGAAAATCTTTATCAAAAAACTATACAACATATTGAGGACTTAGAATTCAAAAATATGCTTTCTGAAGAAGGCGATGCCCTTAGCGCAGTCCTTCAAATTACAGCAGGTGCTGGCGGTACAGAAAGTTGTGATTGGGCGAGTATGCTGATGCGAATGTATATCATGTATGCCGAAAAAAATGGATTTAAAATCAAAGAACTCAACCTTCAAGATGGTGACGTGGCAGGTATAAAAACAGTGACACTACAAATTGAAGGCGACTTTGCTTTTGGTTGGTTAAAAGGTGAAAATGGTGTGCATCGACTGGTGCGTATCTCTCCTTTTGATAGTAATGCTAAACGTCATACGAGTTTTGCATCAGTTTATGTGTATCCCCTAGTAGACGATACTATTGAAATTGAGGTCAACCCAGCAGATATCGAAATTACCACAGCACGTTCCAGTGGTGCAGGCGGACAAAATGTCAATAAAGTTGAAACTAAAGTTCAACTCACTCATAAACCAACGGGCATTCAAATTTCATGCTCAGAAACCCGTTCACAGCATGACAACCGTGCCCGTGCTTTGCAAATGCTAAAATCACAATTGTATGAAATTGAACTCAAAAAACAAATGGCACAACGCGAGGACATTGAAGCGGGAAAAATGAAAATTGAATGGGGCAGTCAAATTCGTAACTATGTGATGCATCCCTACAAACTGGTCAAAGATGTTCGTACTGCCCATGAAACTGGAAATGTTGATGCTGTAATGAATGGCGATTTAATGCCCTTTTTAAAATCCTATCTGATGATGATGGGCCAAAATGACGATAAACCGCAAACCCTATGATAACAATATACCACAATCCTCGCTGTAGCAAGTCTCGTTTGGGTGTTCAAGCGCTTGAAGAACACGGAAAAGAGTTTGAAATTGTAAAATATTTAGACACTCCTTTGGCTTTTGATGAGTTAAAAACGATTATTGAAAAACTTGGTATTTCTCCGCTGGAATTGGTACGCCAAAATGAAGCCGTTTGGAAATCCAATTACAAAGGAAAAACACTTTCTAACGACGAACTTATTCAAGCGATGATAGACCATCCAAAGCTAATAGAACGTCCTATTGTGGTCTATGGCAACAAGGCTATTGTGGGCCGCCCAACAGAAAAGATTTTTGAAATTTTATAGTGTTAAAAAAATTGGTTTAATATCCTTTCGGAAATAACTTATAAATGTCTGCTCGTTTTAAAAAGCGAACCAAAATAATAGTCTCATTTTCTTTAAAAAATCCCAGAATTAGGTTCTTTTTAGAGCCAAAATATGTGGCCAAACCTATCCTGAGGTTATACCCAAATTGAAATTTACTCTGACAATAGCCAAAAATAGAATTAAAGATTAAAACAATAAATATGATTTTTTTCATAACAAACTATTATTTTCTAATCATTCTATTCCCACGCCAAGTTCCACCACGTTTTGTTGTATTCATTTTTTTTGATTTTTAAATTAAACATATTTAATTCAAATCTTTAAAAATAAAATTGGTGTAAATTACGGATTGCCAGTCCTTTACAGCATGATAGGATTTAAATAAATCTAAATACTAAAACAATGAAAAACAATTTTCATGGTGCAGAAATAGATTTGGGTTTATTTTCTGGTCTAAAGATACAAAAAAACCAAGCATTTTAGCTTGGTTGAGATGATAAAAATGTTAACTTTTATTATTCTTTTAATTTGGCTTTTTTAGCAGCACGTTTTTCTTTAAACGTTTCAAAAGCTGAGCCAAATAACCAGTACGGAATGGCAAAAGTGAGTAAAAAAATCATCAACCAAAAACCTATGGTAAGGATGGTCATAAATGCTAAAAATCCTAAATACTGATCAAATTCGAACATAATGTGTTTTTTTCAAAATAAACTTTATGCAAATATAGGGCAACATTTGTTGTATTACAACGCAAATATTTAAAATTATTAACAGAATTTTTTTACAGGCAATCGGTCTTCCTAAAAAATAGCCCTGTTGCAAAATTAATTTCTTTGCTTCGGTCAATTCTATAAACACCATGATCTTCATAAAGTTCAGCTTCCCCTTGCAAATACCCCTGTTGAATTTGTTTAAACACCACTTCTTGTACCATAGTTTCACCCTCTGTTGTATAGTGGTATTCCGCAAAAAATAGTTGATCATCAACCAAACCGTTTCTTAAAGTGCCATAAAAATTATCCGTTTCGCCATCGTCCCAACCAAAACGACCTTCAAATTGGTTGTTGTTAATACGAAGTTCCAATTGAGAAACAACTTTTCCTTTGTTTTTATCTTAATGTTCAAAACATTGACGTTCTGTGTTTGAATCTACTCCCGTGGGATTTAAATTCCAATCTATCCCGCCCTGCCAATGGGCGCCTGGAAGTTCAATAAGAGATATTCCATCACCTTTGTTTTTCAGTCCATAGTGAGTTACCCATGTTCCTGCTGTTGGCATTTATCTTTGTCATCGTCGTTGTAAAGAGGGAATTCTCGTTTTAAGTAGTTGGGATAAAACGTAAATCTAACATGACCTCGATACCCTTTTTTGGTCTTAAATTTTGGAATATATACCGTTTTGACAAAGTCATTGGAATCATTGTTTAATATCCAAAGCTTTGTCGATAAATCTTCATTTGGCGTATTATAAATAACATATAATTCTTGAAAACCATTTTTATCTAAATCAGCAACTTGAACACTTTCTAACTGTCCCAAAACAGTATGTTTCAAATAATTTTTGGAAATTCTAAACTCCAATGGTGTTACCGTTGTATGTGTATAGTTTCCAAATTCAAAATTAAACACATTAAACGATACTTGTTCTGCTGCAAAGGTTTGATCAGTTGTATTTGCTAAATGGTTATGACAATCGTTGTAATGTTCCAACATTTCAACTTTAAGAAAAGAGTCTACTAAAATATAACCATCATAATCAAAAGCAAATCCAATGCGCTCCGAAACCGTATCCAACGTTGCAGTCATTTCAACATAAACAGGCGAATAGGCCATTGGATATCGAAATTTTTGATATAATGAGTCTAAATGTTCAAATTTTGGATTTCCGTCAATCCAATATGCGTTTTGACTATTACATGGACTAAAACTTTGGGCTTCATGTCCAATCACAACATTAACCTTAAAAACACGTTTAGGATTTTGTGCTTGAGAAGTTTTTTTGGTGTCACGACAAGACAGAATAAAAATAGATAGTGTGGCTAGTAGAGCAAAAAAATTAAAGTTCATTTTAATAGATTTAGGGACTCCAAAGTAAATATTTTAACCGAAAATTTAAAGACATCTAATAAATGTTTTTATTGCTTTTTTAGTTCTTATTCTTTAAAAACACCTAAATTTGTAGTATTAATAGCCATTTGTATGAAATTCAGAACAGAAAAAGATACCATGGGCGAGGTTCAAGTCCCTGCTGATAAACTCTGGGGTGCACAAACAGAGCGTTCTCGAAATAATTTTAAAATTGGAGCTGCTGGATCTATGCCACTAGAAGTGGTCTATGGATTTGCATACCTTAAAAAAGCAGCGGCTTTTGCCAATCACGAATTAGGTGTTTTATCTGAAGAAAAAAGAAATTTAATTGCTCAAGTTTGTGATGAGATTTTAGATGGAAAACACAACGACCAATTTCCACTGGTTATTTGGCAAACAGGCTCTGGAACACAAAGCAATATGAATGTCAATGAAGTCATTGCCAACAGGGCCCACGAATTGGCCGGAAACACCATTGGTGAAGGCGAAAAAACCATTCAACCCAATGATGATGTAAATAAATCACAATCGTCTAATGATACATTCCCCACAGGAATGCATATTGCTGGGTATAAAAAAATTATAGAAGTCACAATTCCTGGTGTAGAACAACTTCGAAATACTTTACATCAAAAATCAATAGATTTTAAAGAGGTTGTAAAAATTGGACGGACGCACCTTATGGATGCAACACCTCTAACCTTGGGACAAGAATTTTCAGGTTATGTTTCTCAATTGGATCATGGTTTAAAAGCACTAAAAAACACTTTGGAACACCTTAGTGAATTGGCCCTTGGCGGTACGGCCGTAGGAACAGGGCTAAATACACCAAAAGGATATGATGTGTTGGTCGCCAAATATATCGCAGAATTTACAGGCCTCCCATTTGTTACTGCTAAAAATAAATTTGAAGCGCTTGCCGCTCATGATGCTATTGTGGAATCGCATGGCGCATTAAAACAATTGGCTGTTTCACTCAATAAAATAGCCAATGATATCCGAATGATGGCCTCTGGACCACGTTCTGGAATTGGAGAAATTATAATTCCTGCAAACGAACCAGGAAGCTCTATTATGCCTGGAAAAGTGAACCCCACACAATGTGAAGCATTGACTATGGTTTGTGCACAAGTCATGGGGAATGATATGGCCATAACTGTTGGTGGTACTCAAGGACATTATGAATTAAATGTCTTTAAACCCATGATGGCCGCCAATTTATTACAATCGGCGCAACTAATTGGAGATGCTTGTTTGAGTTTTGAAAAACATTGTGCTTCTGGTATTGAGCCTAATCATAAAGTCATTAAGGCATTACTCAACAATTCACTGATGCTCGTTACTGCTTTGAATACAAAAATTGGATATTATAAAGCTGCCGAGATTGCCAATACTGCCCATAAAAATGGTACTACACTTCGAGAGGAAGCCATCAATTTGGGATATGTTACTGCTGAAGAATACGATGCTTGGGTTAAACCCGAAGAGATGACTGGTGGTCTAAACTAAAATAATGCGTAAGGTTTTTATCAATATTCGAGAGCTGCTACAAGTGCGGCCAAATCGCCAAAAAAAAGTGGTTGGTGATGCGATGAAAAACCTACCAAAAATTGATAATGCCTTTCTCATTGTAGAAAACGACCGTATTTTAGATTTTGGCTCAATGACAGATTTTAGAGCTCAAAACGGTGATGAACTCATTGATGCTACCGACCGATTGGTTTTACCTTGTTGGTGCGATAGTCATTCCCACGTGGTGTATGCCGGAAATCGCAGTCAAGAGTTTGTGGATCGTATTAATGGATTGAGTTACGAAGACATTGCACGGCGTGGTGGAGGTATTTTAAACTCTGCCAAAAGTCTTCAAAACATATCTGAAGATGAACTTTTTGAGCAATCCTTAAATAGAGTTCAACATCTTACCCAATTAGGAACAGGAGCTTTGGAAATCAAATCGGGCTATGGACTTACTGTTGATGCTGAACTAAAAATGCTTCGAGTTGTTCAACGCATAAAGCAAGAGACAAATCTAAAAATTAAAGCTACATTTTTGGGAGCTCATGCCCTACCTGAAAAATTTAAATCCAATAAAACCGCCTATATTGACTTGATAATCAATGAGATGTTTCCTAAAGTCCATCAAGAAAATTTGGCAGATTTTGTCGATGTATTTTGTGAAAAAGGATATTTTGACCTTGATGACACCAATCGAATTTTATCTGCAGCAAAACGATACAAGCTACAACCGAAAATCCATGTCAATCAATTCAATACATTTGGTGGTGTCGCTCTTGGTGTGCAACATAATGCCTTGTCTGTAGATCATTTAGAAGAACTTTCAAATAGTGATATTGAAGCGCTTAAAAACTCCGAAACCATGCCTGTTGCATTGCCAGGCTGTTCCTTTTTCTTAGGCATTCCCTATACCCCTGTACAAAAACTTATAGGCGCAGGATTACCATTAGCATTGGCTAGTGATTGCAACCCTGGTTCTGCACCAAGTGGAAATATGAATTTTGTAGTGAGTTTGGCTTGTATCAAAATGAAAATGACACCCGAAGAAGCTATTAATGCCGCTACCGTCAATGGTGCTTATGCTATGGGAATTTCTGAGCATTATGGCAGTATTACGATTGGAAAAAAAGCCAACCTTATTTTAACCAAAAAAATGGAATCTTACCACCAAATTCCTTATGAATTTGGAAATCATCCTGTGGAAAAAGTGATGCTTGAGGGCAAATTTTTTGAAAAACTATAAAATGAAACATTTTAAAATTTTAACCTCTAACAAAGCTAAAAACCTTGTTCAAAAACGAGAGGTGGAAACAAAATTTTTTGAAGATGTTTCTTTCGGGAATTCCAAAAAATTTATTGAAAATCAACTTGAAAAATCATCTGCTAAGTTCGTTCTTTTTGGTATTTCAGAAGACATCGGTGTACGGGCAAACTTTGGTAAACCTGGAACAAAAAATGCTTGGAATTCGGTGTTAAAAACGCTTTTAAATATTCAATCTAATCGTTTTACAAAGGCCAACCATCTTCTTATTTTAGGGCATTTTGATTTCGATAAAATAGATTTCAAAAAGAGTGATGATAACATTGAAAAAAAACTCCGAAAAAAAGTAATTATTATAGACAATGAAGTCACTCATTTGGTGCATTTGATTAAAAAAAATGGGAAAATCCCAATCGCCATTGGAGGTGGTCACAACAATGCATATGGCATGATTAAAGGTTGTGCATTGGCCTTAAAAAGTAAAGTAAACACTATAAATTTTGATGCCCATACCGACCTTAGAGGACTCAAAGGCAGACATAGTGGCAATGGATTTAGCTATGCGCTTGAAGAAGGGTTTTTGGAACGCTATTTTGTTTTTGGAGTGCATGAAAATTACACCTCTGAATCCATTTATAACAGTATTGAAAACACTAAAAATATAGCGTATATTTCTTTTGAAAGTATTGGAGTGAGAAAAGAAATTTCATTTAAAAAAGCTCTAGAAAAAGGACAAGATTTTGTGAGCAAACAACCTTTTGGACTAGAGGTCGATTGTGATGCCATAGCCCATTGCCCAAGTAGCGCCATGACCCCTACTGGATTTGATAGTACAAAAGTTCGACAATTTGTATTTGGTTTGGGTAAACATTCTAATGCAACCTATCTGCATATATGCGAAGCTGCACCAAAATTAAATCCCAAAAAAAAGGGTTTTAATGTGGGTAAAATGATTACAGCTTTAATTGTGGATTTTGTGACTTCAAAAAGCGAATAAATCAATCTTCTTTTCGGAAACCATAACGCAGCTGTCCCCAAAAATTTTGAGGCATCTTAGCATCATCGCTGTAGCCAAGACGTAAATTTTTATCTGGTTTTGGAACATAATTTGTTCTAAAAATATAATCCCAAACGCTTAAACTTATAGCGAAATTTACCCCATTTTTAAATGGCTCAGGAAGGGTGTGTGCATGATGATACAAGTGCATAATGGGGTTATTAAAAATGTACTTCAACGGACCATAGTCCAATTTAATATTGGCATGATTTAGATGACCGATAGCAATCGCCAAAAAATGTACTACAAAAGCTTGTTCGGGCTGAAAACCACCTAAGAGCATTAAAGCTAAAACTTTTAAAGGTTTGTACAAAATATTTTCCATCCAATGGTAGCGCAAATGTGCTGCAAAACCCATCTCTTTTACAGAGTGGTGTACCTTATGAAATTTCCATAAAAAGTCGTAACGATGCAATAACGTATGAGTAAACCACTGTACAAAATCTAGTACAACAAAAAAGATAAGCAACTGAACTATGGGTGAAAAACTAGATAAATCTAAAACAGAAAGACTTGTCATTTTTATGCCTAGAATATCACCCGAAAATTTAGAAATGCATTTATAAAATCCACTAATAAAGATACTAAAGATGAAGAAATTAAAGAACATATAAAATCCATCCAACCAAAAGTCTTTTCTAAAGATTTTTTGTTCTTTTCGCCAAGGAAATACAAATTCTAAAGCAAAAACTATAAGAGAAATGACAATCAGTCCCCAAAAATAATTTTGATGCCATGGCACATCAAAAGCAATTGAACGCCATGTCCATTTAACAGTGCCTAAAAAAGCCTTTAAAAAAAGTTCTAAATAGTCCATTTAATACTCTAAAAGCGTTTTGAGAGCGGTCTCAAAATTACGCTTTGCAAGATACTGCTGTTCTAGGGAATTTGCAAATGGGATTGGGGTATTTAAACTTCCAACACGTTGGACAGGGGCATCTAGATATTCGAATGCTTGTTCCATAATTTGTGCAGAAATATCACTTGCAATACCGCCAAAAATAGAATCTTCTTGAAGAATAATTACACGGTTGGTTTTTTTAACCGAATTAATTATACAATCCATATCCAGAGGTTGAAGTGAGCGTAAATCAATCAAATCAGCAGAAATATTAGGGTTATTATCTAGGGTTTCAAGTGCCCAATGTACGGCTGCTCCATAGGAAACGATCGTCACATCATTTCCTTCATTGAGTAGCGCTGCTTTTCCAAAAGGAATTGTATAATAATCTGTTGGAACATCCTGTCTAACACTACGATAAAGTGCTTTGTGTTCGAAAAAAAGTACAGGATTTGGATCTTCAATTGCAGTAGCCAAAAGTCCTTTGGCATCCAAAGGAAATGCGGGATACACCACTTTTAGTCCAGGCGTTTTTGTAAACCAAGCCTCATTGGTCTGCGAATGAAAAGGGCCTGCTCCTACACCTGCACCACAAGGCATTCGGAGAACAATATTGGCCTCTTGACCCCAACGATAGTGTGATTTGGCCAAATAGTTAACAATGGGATTGAAACCTGAGCTTACAAAATCGGCAAATTGTAACTCAACCACAGATTTGATGCCAGCGATAGACAAACCCATAGCAACTTCAACGATAGCCGACTCACAAATGGGGGTGTTTCGTACACGGGCTTTACCAAATTGTTCAACAAAACCGTCTGTAATTTTAAAAACACCTCCATATTCGGCAATGTCTTGTCCCATAATAACAAGGTCATTATGTTGTTCCATAGATTGTTTTAAGCCTTCAGAAATAGCATCTACAAAGCGAAGTTCTTTTAAAGATTGGTTTGGCTTAATCTCTTGATAATCAAAACTTTTATACACATCTTTAAGCTCTGTTTCTAAATCTGCAACGATAGCGTTTTCAGCAAAAGCTAAGTCCAAACCATTTTGAATTTCATTTGAAATTTCTGTTTTTAAAATCTGAATTTTGGATGTTGATAAAATATCTTTTTTAACTAAAAACGCTTCAAAATTGGAAATCGGGTCTTTGGTTTTCCAAAAATACATTAAATCTTTAGGAACATATTTTGTACCACTCGCCTCTTCATGACCACGGCGACGAAAGGTTTTAAATTCTATAAGCACTGGACGTGGATTTTTTCGAACGCTTTTGGCAATTTTATTGACTTCTGAATACACCTCCAAAACATTGTTACCCTCGATGACATGAGATTCCATTCCATAACCTATTCCTCGATCGGCAATATGTTTGCACTTATATTGTTCATCTGTTGGAGTAGATAATCCATATCCGTTGTTTTCAATACAAAACAATACGGGCAAGTTCCATACAGAGGCCACATTGAGGGCTTCATGAAAATCCCCCTCACTAGTACCTCCTTCTCCAGAAAAAACGGCAGTTAGTTTGGATTCATTTCTTAAAATATGGGATAATGCAATGCCATCGGCAACACCAAGCTGTGGACCTAAGTGCGATATCATTCCTACTATTTTATACTCTTGTGTTCCAAAATGAAACGAGCGATCTCGGCCTTTGGTAAAACCACTCGCTTTCCCTTGCCACTGAGAAAAAAGACGTTCTAATGGAATTTTTCTTGTGGTAAAAACGCCTAAATTTCGATGCATTGGAAGAATGTATTCATCATTTTGTAATGCCATGGTTACACCTACCGAAATGGCTTCTTGACCAATACCTGAAAACCACTTTGAAATTTTTCCTTGACGCAAAAGAATCAACATTTTTTCTTCAATCATTCTCGACTTGAGCATATTGAAATAGAGTTCTTGCTTTATTTTTTTAGAAACTTTAAATGATGAATATGAAAAAATAGACTTCAAAGAATATCGAAAACGTTTTAATCAAATGTAAAAAATAAATATGAACTAACATATCAAATTATAAAACACTTCAAAATAACTTATTGATTTCATATATTTGTGTAAAGTATTGTATTGATTATGAATAAAATTCCTAGTGTAAACCTTCAAGAATTTTTGTCTGAAGATTTACAACTAAAACAAAAATTTGTTTCTGAAATTGGACATGCCTATGAGGCCATTGGATTTGTAGCACTTAAAGGTCATTTTCTTGATGATTCGTTAGTAAATTCTTTATACAGCGAAGTGAAAAAGTTTTTTGATATGCCTTTAGAAAAGAAACAACAGTATGAAGTTCCTGGAATTGGAGGACAAAGAGGTTATGTTTCATTTGGTAAAGAAAGTGCAAAAGGACGCAAAGAAGGTGATTTGAAAGAGTTTTGGCACTTTGGTCAATACGTAGAAAATAATCCTGAATTGGAGGATGAATATCATTCAAATGTAGAAGTTAAAGAACTTCCTGAATTTAATACTACAGGAAAAGAAACCTACAAAATGTTAGAAAAAACAGCAAAATATGTTTTACGAGCATTAGCATTGTATTTAGAATTGGAAGAAACATATTTTGATAAATTTATTCATAATGGTAATAGTATTTTAAGACCTATACACTATCCTCCTATAACACAAGAACCTGAAAAAGCAGTGCGTGCTGCTGCACACGGAGATATCAATTTAATCACGCTTTTAATGGGTGCCCAAGGTCGTGGACTCCAAGTCCAAAACCACAATGGAGATTGGGTTGATGCCATTGCAGAAGATGATGAATTGATGATAAATGTAGGTGATATGCTTTCTCGCCACACGAATAACAAACTAAAATCAACCATCCACAGAGTTGTAAATCCACCTCGTGAGTTGTGGGGCACATCACGTTATTCTATACCATTTTTTATGCACCCTATTAGCGCCATGAAATTGGATGTTTTAGAAAGTTGCATTGATGAAAATAATCCAAAACAATTTGAAGATATCACCGCTGGAGAGTTTTTAAATCAACGCCTAAAAGAATTAGGGTTAGCCAAAAAATAATGGACTTAAGAGATCAACTGCAACATCTTTTCCCTGATCACAAAGAAACCAAAGCACAAAGCAACTCCGAAAAAAATCATGGTTTGTGGATGCAGGACGCTCCTTTGGTTTGTAAATATGAAAAGCGTAAAGGTAAACCAATTACTATTATTGAGGGTTACACTGGTGCGGATGCTGATTTTAAAACTTTAACTTCTAAATTGAAAAAAAAATTTAGTGTAGGAGGAAGTTTAAAAAAAGAAAGCATTATCATTCAAGGGGATTACAGAGATAAAATCATGGAATTTCTAAAAGATTTAGGATTTCATGTCAAACGTGTTGGAGGATAAACTAAAATGTATGAGCATCAAAAAATCTGAATTAATTTTAAATCCAGACGGGAGTATTTACCATCTCAATTTGAGACCAGAGCACCTTGCGCCAATCGTAATTACCGTTGGCGATCCTGACCGAGTAGACCATGTGTCCCGCTATTTTGATACGATAGAATTTAAAATTCAAAAACGAGAATTTAAAACACATACTGGAGTGTATAATAACCAGCGGATTTCTGTAATTTCTACGGGAATTGGTTCTGATAATATTGATATTGTTTTAAATGAATTGGATGCATTAGTGAATATTGACTTTAAAACTCGACGTATTAAACCTGATTTGACGTCTCTAAAAATTGTACGTATTGGCACTTCTGGAGCGCTTCAACCCGATATTCCTATAGACTCTTTTTTGTTAAGTTCTTATGCAATAGACATCAATGGTATGTTGCAATCATATCAAATAAAAAGGATTCAAAACACAGCTATTGAAACTGCGTTTTGCAAACATATCAATTGGGATTCTGAACGCGCAAAACCTGTTGTTGTTCAAAATTCAAAGTCGCTTGAAACTCAACTTTTAGACAACAATATACAATATGGAATAACCGCCACTTGTGGAGGATTTTACGGCCCTCAAGGCAGAATATTGCGTTTGCAACCAAAAGACAGTATTTTTAGAGATAAATTGCAATCATTTCGTTTTGAAAACTTAAGAATTACCAATTTTGAAATGGAAACTTCTGCAATTTATGGGTTATCAAAATTATTGGGACACCAAGCGTGCTCTATGAACGCCATTTTGGCCAATAGAGCCAATGGGACATTCAGTAAAAATTCTGAAGAAACTGTGGATCAATTGATTAAATACACTTTAAAAAAATTAACTTGTTAATGAAGGAGGTTCGAATTGGTGGTGTACCAGAGCATTTTAACTATGCTTGGTATTTAGGGTTGAAAAGTAAAGCATTTAGAAGTAGAGGTATTAATTTGCGATGGACAGACTGCCATGGAGGAACAGGAGAAATGGTTCAGGCTTTGGAAAACAATACCATAGATTTGGCTGTTGTACTTACCGAAGGCATTGTAAAAGCAATTACAGACGGCAACCAAAGTAAAATTGTACAAACTTTTGTACAATCGCCGTTAATTTGGGGCATTCATGTGGCTGAAACATCGCCATACTTAGACCTCTCAGAACTGAAAAACAAAAATGCTGCAATAAGTCGAAAAGGCTCTGGATCGCATTTAATGGCTTATGTTAATGCACAACAATTGAGCTGGGATACCGACCATGATTTGAAATTTAAAATTGTTAAAAATCTTGAGGGTGGTATACGTGCATTAACAGATGGCGAAGCAGATTATTTTATGTGGGAAAAATTTACCACAAAACCACTTGTCGACAACAAAACTTTTAGACGCATTGGGGAATGCCCTACACCTTGGCCTTGTTTTGTGATTGCAGCTAGAAATGAATTTATCAAAAACAATTCTGATGTATTACACTCAGTTATGGAAATCATCAACGGCATTTCTAAAGATTTTAAATCCATTCCCGAAATAGATCAAATTATATCCAAACGCTATGGACAAAAACAAAAAGATGTACAAGCGTGGTTAGATAGTACGGAATGGTCGCAAAAAAATATTGATGAAAATACAATTGAAGCAGTACAACAACAATTGATGGCTTTGGATATTATAGGTCATAAACTCCCCTATTCTGAATTAGTAAAATCAATCTAATTGCCAATTTATGGGGGATTTATGTTTTGACTTTAAAAATGTATTGCATTTACTAAAATGCTGATTTCCAAACCAATACCCTCGATTTGCACTCAGTGGCGAAGGATGACCACTTTCTAAAATTAAATGCTTTTTTGAATCTATCAGTTTTGCTTTTTTTCGTGCAAAGCCTCCCCAAAGCATAAAAACAACATCAGAATTTTCGCTAGAAATTGCTTTAATTACATAATCTGTAAACTGTTCCCAACCCTTTTTTTGATGACTTCCCGCCTCTGCTGCTCTAACTGTTAAGGTTGCATTTAAAAGTAAAACCCCTTGAGAAGCCCAAGAACTCAAATCACCACTTTTTGGATAGGGAATTCCCAAATCCGTTTGTAATTCCTTAAAAATATTAACTAATGATGGCGGGTGTGCTATACCATCATTAACTGAAAACGATAATCCGTTGGCTTGGCCTATGCCATGATAGGGGTCTTGGCCAATAATTACAACTTTTAAATCTGGTAAAGGACATAAAGTAAAAGCATTAAACACTTGTTCTTTTGGAGGATAACATGTCTGAAATTCGTATTCTTTTTTTATAAAATCTACTAAATCCAAAAAATATGGGGCTTTAAATTCTGGAGTTAAAATGGGTTTCCAACTGTCGTGTAATTTGCGCATAGCTTA
The DNA here is from genome assembly GCA_964219345.1 of Aeromicrobium sp. Classification (GTDB taxonomy): domain Bacteria; phylum Bacteroidota; class Bacteroidia; order Flavobacteriales; family Flavobacteriaceae; genus UBA3537. The sequence goes on from CAXPPN010000025.1 coordinate 174,063, forward strand.
CATCTTTTTGGGGTCTTAAATAAATGCTAAGAAAAGAAATTTAAAGGATATTCTAAACATTAATACCTAAATTTGCTTTTGATTTTTGGAGTATGATAACAATTTCTCAAAAAACCTTAGATGATTTAGAGTTTGATGCGGTGGTTGCACAAATTGCATCATTTTCTATCACTCAACTTGGAAAAGCAAAAATTCAACACCTTAAACCTTATGGAAATCAAAAAGATGCGGTTTATATGTTGGATTTGACCCATGAATTTATATCATCTTTTGAAAATGAAAACCGCATTCCAAATCATGGTTTTGAAGACATCGCTGAGGAGTTAAAGCTTTTAAGAATCGAAAATAATTTTTTGGAAGTGGAACAGTTTCGAAAAATTGCATCGCTGTCCATTACCACCAATGTTCTTTTGAAGTTTTTTAAAAAATTTAATGAATATTACCCCCTCCTTTTTGAACATTCGGAGCAACTAGAAAAAACATCTTTAATTTCTGATCAAATCAATAGCATCATCAATAAGTATGGTGAAATTCGAAATGATGCCTCAGAAACACTTTATAGTTTAAGAAAATCCATACAATCGGTACGAACAAAGATAAATACGAGTTTTAATGCAGCGCTTAGTCATTACAACAACGCAGAGTATTTGGATGAAATCCGTGAAACTGTTATGGAAAACAGGCGTGTTTTGGCCGTCAAAGCCATGTATCGCCGAAAAGTCAAAGGGAGTATTTTAGGGGCTAGCAAAACAGGAAGTATTGTTTATATAGAACCTGATACTACACAAAGTTATCAGCGTGATTTAAACAATTTGGAGTTTGAAGAAACCGAAGAAATTAAACGTATACTTCTTGAATTGACGAACTTTATTAGAGGATTTAAACCCCTTTTGGAGCAATATCAGGAATATTTAACGCTTATGGATGTGCTCTACTCCAAAGCTAAATATGGAAAATCAATTAACGCCATTCGACCTCAAATCAGTGAAACAAAAGAATTGTTTTTAAGAGATGCTTATCATCCTTTGCTTTTGGTGGCCAATAATGAAGAAAAGAAAAAAACCTTTCCTCAAACCATTCAAATGGCTACCGATAGCAGAATTATTGTAATTTCTGGCCCCAATGCCGGAGGAAAAAGTATTACTCTAAAAACGGTTGGGTTGCTACAAGTGATGATGCAATCGGGATTATTAATTCCTGTTCATGAACGCTCAAAAATGTGTTTTTTTGAAACCATTTTAAGTGATATTGGCGATAACCAATCCATTGAAAATCATTTGAGCACCTACAGTTATCGTCTCAAACAAATGAATCATTTTCTAAAAAAATGCACCAAACAAACCTTGTTTTTGATTGATGAATTTGGAACAGGAAGTGATCCAGAACTGGGCGGGGCTTTAGCCGAAACCTTTTTGGAGGTGTTTTATGAACGTGAGGCCTTTGGCATCATCACAACACACTACAGTAATTTGAAACTTTTGGCCAACGAATTGCCTCATATTCAAAATGCGAACATGTTGTTTGATGAAAAAACACTTTTACCTATTTTTAAACTGGTGATTGGTCAAGCGGGCAGTTCATTTACGTTTGAGGTGGCACAAAAAAATGGTATTCCCTACAGTTTAATCAATCGCTCTAAAAAGAAAATAGAGCGTGGCAAAATTCGTTTTGATAAAACCATTGCAAAGCTTCAAAAAGAACGTTCTAAACTGGAAAAAACAGAACGGGCACTAAAACAAAATGAGGTCAAAAAAGGTTTGGAAGCAGAACGTTTGGAAAGCATCAACGAAAAGGCACAAAAAAAACTGCAAAACTATCAAGAACTCTACGACAGCAACCAACGGTTGATTTATTTAGGTAAAAAAATTCAAGATTTAGGGGATAAATTCCAGCAAAACAAACGCAAACGTGAGCTTTTGGCAGAGTTGTTTAAATTGGTTCAAATCGAAAATTCCAAAAAAGAAAAACTTACCAACAAACAAAAACGAGCGCAACTCAAAGCAAAAAACCGCCTACAAAAAGAGGTCGATCAAAAAGTAGCCAAAATCCGAAAGGAAAAGAAAGCCGCCAAAGAAAAAGAAGCTCAAGCACCTCCAAAACCAAAACATGATTTTAAGGTGGGTGAAAACGTCCGTATGGACGATGGTAGAGCCATTGGGACTATAGACAAAATCGAAAAAGGCAAAGCGGTGGTCAATTATGGATTGTTTACAACAACAGTTAGCTTGGAACGTTTAGAGTTTGTAAAACCAAAGAAATAGAGCCATGGTTGTATTTTTTGATGGTGTTTGTAATTTGTGTCAACATAGCGTACGCTACCTCCTTAAACACGATAAAAAAAAGGTCTTAAAGTTCGCTTCACATCAAGGGCAATATGCTAAAAAAACACTCAACGCTGAACATCTTAAAAATTTAGAGAGCCTCCTTTTTTACAATAAAAAAACGCTTTACAAAAAGAGTGATGCCGTATTGGAACTGTGCAAAGTTTTAGGGGGATGGCATAAACTCTTTTTGGTGGGCTATAGTTTACCTCCATTTTTAAGAAATGGACTTTACAGTTTTATCGCCCAAAACCGCTACCGATGGTTTGGAAAACAAGACCATTGTATGATACCTACAAAGGATATACAGGAGAGGTTTTTGGATTAAAAACTGCTTGCCTTTCCCTTTTTTCCAACCACAACACCAAAAAAAAATTCCTAAATATGTGACTTTTTAGGTTTTTATGTGTCTAAAACGATAGGAAAGTGTATATGTTTCGCTTTTGGAAAATCGATATACATAATAAAAACAAGCTATTGTATTGATTTACAAGAATATAGCAAAACACCCCTAAAAATGATATATAAAAGAAATAAACGCTGTCCTTGAGCTTTTTCGATAAACACAAAAACAGTCGAAAAGTTACGGATATAAACAAGTTACAAACAATTAAAACCTAAATTACGAATGAAAAAACTAAATTTACTTATTAGAATTTTAATCGGAATAACAATTTTATCTTGTTCATCTGATGATAGTAATAACAACCAACAAACTTTATCTGAAATGTTGATAAATTCAAGTCCTTGGATTTTTAGCTCATACGATTTTATTGAAGTAACAGAAGACAATGGAACACCTAACGTTCTTACCGAAATGGAAATTGAAAACAAATAGGGAACAAACCCCAAAATCACTTCACCTCTTCCCAATGGTCGTCCCAGTCTTTGGGTTTTGGAGTATGGAGTTTGCCTTCTAGTTTTGCAATTAGTGTAGATACTGTGGCATCGCCTGTAACATTAATCACCGTACGGCACATATCTAATGGACGATCTACAGCAAAAATAAGAGCCAATCCTATAGCGAGCTTATCGGCAGGAAAACCAACAGATTCTAAAACAATCACTAACATGACCATCCCAGCGCCAGGGACTGCGGCACTTCCAATAGAGGCCAACAAAGCCGTAAGGACAATCATCAGTTGGTCAGTAAACGTCAAATCAAAGTTTAGCGCTTGCGCAATAAATACGGCCGCTACCGCTTGATATAAACTCGTTCCGTCCATATTAATCGTTGCCCCTACAGGCAATACAAAACTGGACACTTCTTTGTCCACGCCTACATGCTCTTCAACACGTTCCATAGTTACAGGCAGTGTTGCTGCGCTACTACTGGTTGAAAACGCCAATAATTGCGCCGGACTGATTTGTTTTAAAAACCAAAACGGATTTTTTTTCACCACAACACCAACAACAATCAAATAAAAACATACCATCAACAACAATCCACCAACCACAACGGAAGCATAAAATAAAAGCGCATACAACAACTCTGGATCTCCAGAAGATACCACCACATTGGCCAACAACGCAAAGACCGCATAGGGTGCAGTAAGCATGATTAAATCAACCATTTTAAGGACAACGTCATTGAGAGAGTCAAAGACATCTTTTAGGGGTTTAGCACTTTTTTCGCCAATTAATAACAGTGAAATTCCTAAAAATATGGCCAAAAAGATGACTTGAAGCATAAGTTTGTTGTTGCTGAGTGCAGAAAAGGCATTTTCTGGAATCATATCCGCCACAAAATCTAATGGTCCACTTTGTTGTTGGCGTGTGGCTTCTGCAATTTTACCTTGTACACTGCTGTTATTGGCATAGGTTTCGGTCAGTTTTGAAATAGTTGCATCTGAAACCCCATCCCCTGGGTTAAAAATATTGACCAACGTCAATCCGATACTGATGGCAATAACGGTGGTTAGGACATAAATCACAATGGTTTTAACACCAATTGATGCAAATTTAGAGATATCTTTTAAGTCCGAAATTCCTTTGATAAGTGAGGCTAAAATTAGTGGAACTGCAATAAGTTTTAGGAGTTTAACAAAAATAGTTCCTAGAGGCTTTATCCAAGATGTAACAAATGCTTCACCACCTTGAATTTGAAGCATAACGAAGCCAAAAACAACACCTAGGAGCATTCCTATTAGTATTTTCCAATGTAGAGCTAGGGATTTCATAAAATTTAGAGTTTAGAAAGTCGATTGAGCAGCATAAAATCTGCAATAACTAATGCCGCCATCGCTTCCACAATGGGAACAGCACGTGGTACAACGCAAGGGTCATGACGCCCTTTTCCATGCATTTCAACAGTATTTCCATCTTTGTCTATGGTTTCTTGAGCTTGCATGACTGTGGCTACAGGTTTAAACGCCACATTAAAATAGATATCCATTCCATTGCTAATTCCACCTTGTATACCACCAGAACGATTGGTTTTGGTTGAGCCATCGTTGTTAAAAACATCATTATGTGCGCTACCTTTCATTTTTACACCTTCAAAACCTGAACCATATTCAAAGCCCTTTACGGCATTAATCGAAAGCATGGCTTTGCCTAACTGAGCATGGAGTCGGTCAAATACCGGCTCGCCAAGACCCACTGGAACATTTTTTATAACACAAGAGACCGTTCCTCCTATGGTATCGCCTTCTTTACGAATATCCTTGATTTTTTCAATCATTTGTTCAGCCAAAATAGGATCTGGACAGCGTACTGGGTTGGATTCGGTTTTGGAAAAATCTAATTCCTGATAATTTTTATCTAAAGAAATATCGCCAACAGCAGATGTATAGGCATTAATTTTGATAGTACTTAAAAATTGTTTTGCTATTGCACCAGCAACAACTCTACATGCGGTTTCTCGTGCCGAGCTACGTCCTCCACCTCTGTAGTCACGCTGACCATATTTTTCGTTATAAGTAAAATCGGCGTGACTTGGACGAAATACATCTTTGATGTGACTGTAGTCCTTAGATTTTTGATTAGCATTTTTGATGATAAAGCCAATGGGCGTTCCTGTTGTAACTCCCTCAAATATTCCTGATAAAAACTCAACAGTATCAGGTTCTTTTCGTTGGGTTACAATTTTGGATTGCCCTGGTTTTCTGCGATCCATTTCGTGCTGAATAGCATCAAAATCAATTGAAATCCCTGCAGGACATCCATCAATTACACCACCAATAGCCACTCCGTGTGACTCTCCAAAAGTTGTTAATTTAAATACGTTACCAAAAGAATTTCCAGCCATTTATATCATATAATTTTCAATGTTGGTAAAATTAATAAAACAAACTCTAGTAGACACTAAATTGAGATACAATTTTTTAAAGCAGTTTTATAGATTTCTTCATAAGCAGGAACGATTTTATGAATATCAAACTTTAAGGCTGTTGATTTTGCACCTTTTTTGAAGACCTCTAAGTCAGTCTTATTTTTAAGAATATGAATGGCATTTTGAGACATACTTTTGATATCTCCAACAGGACTCAAAAATCCAGAAAGACCATTGATATTTACTTCAGGTAATCCACCAGAATTACTGGAAACAACAGGCACTCCAGAAGCCATAGCTTCCAAAGCAGATAGCCCAAAACTTTCCGTTTCTGAGGGTAAAAGAAATAAATCGCTAAAACATAAAATTTTGTTGACCTCATTGCTATTACCCAAAAAAACAACCTTGTTTTCAATATTAAGCTCCGTACAAAGTTGTTCTGCTTTTTCGCGTTCGGGGCCTTCTCCAATCATCATTAATTTTGATGGAATTTCTTTTTGAATCGCATGAAAAATATGAATCACATCAGGAATACGTTTTACAGATCGGAAATTACTTATGTGAGTAATAACGCGTTCATCTGGCATGGCCAACAAATCACGTTGACAGTTTTTGGTTGTTGGCTTGTACTTATCTAAATCAATAAAATTGGGAATGACTGTTATGTCTTTTTTAGTATTAAATAGTCGCTGTGTGTCTTCTTTTAAACTTTGAGAAACAGACGTTACAGCATCTGATTTATTGATGCTAAACGTCACAGCAGTTTTATAAAAGGGATGGCTACCAACAAGAGTAATATCTGTACCATGAAGGGTTGTTACAATTGGAAGCTCAATACCTTCTTCATGCAACATTTTTTTGGCCATATACCCTGCGTAGGCATGAGGAATAGCATAATGAACATGCAATACGTCAATTTGATGTACTTTTACCATATCTACAATTTTACTAGATAAGGCCAATTCGTAGGGTTGGTAGTGAAATAATGGATAATTTGGTACATGAACTTCGTGAAAATGAACATTGGCACCGAGTAGTTCTAGACGTACAGGCTGACTGTAGGTAATAAAATGGACCTCATGACCTTTTTTAGACAATTCCAATCCAAGCTCAGTGGCGACTACACCACTACCGCCAAAGGTAGGATAACATACAATTCCAATTTTCATTTTAGTCCACTATGGCCTCGTAAATTAGGCGCTGTATTTCTGTTCGAATATTTTCTTTTAACAAGCGGTTATTTTTGGAGTCTGGGTAAGTTCTGTTTGACAAAAATACATAAATAATTTCTTCTTCGGGATCGGCCCAAGCATAGGTGCCTGTAAAACCAGAATGTCCAAAACTTGTCATAGAAATACAACCACAAGTAGGTCCTTCTTCTTCGAGTTGAGGCTTATCAAATCCAACCCCTCGTCGATTATCTTCTTCACAAAAGTAGCAAGTATTAAACGCATTAATTGTTTCAGATTTTAAAAATTGATTGCCGCCATAATAACCATATTGAAGATACATTTGCATGAGTTTGGCCACATCATTAGCATTGCTGAACAACCCTGCATGACCGCCTACACCGTTTTGCATTGCAGCACCCATATCGTGTACATAACCATGAACCGTGTCAAATCTGAAATATGTATCTTTTTCTGTAGGAATCAATTGAGATTTATCAAATTTTTCTAAGGGTTTATACGTCGACATATTTGCTCCAATAGCGTTATAAAATCGTTGTTGAATAAGTGCATCAAGAGGAACATCATAATACGATTCTAGAAAATCTTTAAGAAAGTAATAGGGTAAATCGCTATAGCGGTATTTTTTTTCTTCCAAAAGCTCGGAGTCTACAATATTTTGATGAATTGTATCTGTAAAATCTTTTCTCAGAAATGAATTTTGTAAAATTTGAATGGGATATTTTTTTGATTTTTTTGAACTAAAAAACTTTGAGATGGGTGTATTAGTAACAGAATCCAAAGTTGATTTATAAAAAGGAATCCAAGGTTTTAGACGTGCAAAATGCGACAGCATTTCTTTAAGTGTAATATCTGATTTATTCGTTGTTTTGTATTTGGGTAATAGGTCTCCCAATCGGTCATCTAAATTCACAGAACCATGTTCTACCAACTCCATAAGTAATGGAAGTGTAACTAAAATTTTGGTTAACGAAGCCACGTCATACAAATCCTCAAAAGATACTTTGCGTTGTTTGGAATAGGTATGATATCCGAAATTTTTGTTGTAAATCACCTTTCCTTTTCTTGCGACAAGCAATTGAATTCCAGGTGTCATTTCGTCCTCAATTGCAAAATTAGCAACAGAATCAAGCTTTGAAAGTTTTAGGCGACTCATTCCAACACTTTCAGGATTTCCATAAGAAAGTCTATCGATTTTGGAAGTTTCAAAACCATACCCAACTTTGTACATTGAATCTGAAATACTTACAGGTAGTTTTCCTGTTGCAGAAAGTGCTCCAAATAGTATTTGAGCCGTTAGTTCTTGAGCTACTCTACTATTTTGATAGCCTACAACAACACTTTCAAAATTTGAAAATGACTTTATAGCATCCAATGTATATGGTTTTGAAAATACATTCAATACAACTTCGTTGGTTCTGGCTATTTCTTGTAGCCAAACAAGTTCTTTGTTTGTAAACTTGTAGGGCTTCCAAGGGGTTGAGTTTGATTTATGAAATCCAATTATCACTAAATTAAATTGCTTTAATTTTCGAATAAGCCCATCTAAATTATTATCAGATACAGGAGTGATTTTGGTGTACTTTTTTAATGTTTTTAGAAAAGTATCTCCAGAACTGTCTCCCATTTCAACATAAGCTATATTCTTTAACTCGAGGTCCTTTATTGGAAGTGTAGCATTATTATTTTTTACTACAGTAATCGCATTTTGCATCAATTTTGAATACAAAATATCATCTTTTGAACGACTCAAATCGGCAACCAAATTTTTAGTCTCTATAGGTTTGTAATTATTAAGACCAACTTTGTATTTGGCCATTAAAATCTTTTTTACAGAATGTGCTAATCGATCTTCTGAAATATGTCCTGAATAATACGATAGCATAATTTTTTCCATTCCTATCTCAACGTTTTCGGACATCAGCAAAACATCATTCCCTGCCATAAAAGCCTGTAAGTCAATTTCGCCTGGCACACTAAAATTTGAAACGCCTTTCATATCGAGAGCATCGGTAAAGATTAAGCCCTGAAAATTAAGTTTTGATTTTAAAAGGTCTGTTATAATAGGCTTTGATAATGAAGAAGGATAGTTCGTTCTTGACTCTAAACTTGGCACATTCAAATGGGCAACCATTACACTAGATAATCCATTAGCAATCAGTTCATTATATGGAAATAATTCTACTTCTTCTATCCGCTTTTTATCAAAATTTATTGTAGGTAAAGTTTTATGAGAATCTTTATCGGTATCGCCATGACCTGGGAAATGTTTAGCATTGGCCAAAACTCCTGTACTTTGCATGCCCTGCATAAATGCTAGAGCTTTTTGTGTCACATTAAGTTTATCTTCTCCAAAAGAACGATTACCAATAATGGGGTTTTTGGGGTTTGTATTAATATCAACAACAGGTGCAAAATTGAAATGAACACCCATACGTTTGCAGTGTTCTCCAATATATTGACCAGTTTTTTTTATTAAATTCAAATCTTTGATAGCACCCAAAGTCATATTCCATGGAAAAGCATAAGTTGAATCGAGTCGCATGCTTAACCCCCACTCTGCATCCATCCCTACAATAAGTGGGATTTTGGAATTGGCCTGCAGTTCATTGTCCAATTTGGCTTGACGTACAGGACCTCCATTTGAATATATAATGCCCCCAATATGCTGTTTTTTTATAAGTTCCAAAAGTTTTGTTTTTTGAAGATTTTTTTCTTCTGAAAACGCCTGAACCATAAAGATCTGCCCTACTCTTTCTTTCAAACTCATGGTATTATAAAGACTATCAACCCATTGTTTTTGAGCCAAACTGTCGGAAGAAACCAAAGGGGATTGAGCAAACAACGAAATTGAAGAAAGCCATAATAAAATAAATAAGTGTCGCATAAATGGAGTTTACTAAAAAGATAAGTAAATACTATGCCAAATTACTATTTTTTATATGATTTTTCAATAAATATATGTAGTTATAATTGAATAAATTGAATTACTTATTTAAAATTTATAATCATTTGGCATACATATTGTTTAGATATAATTTTTAAAAATCAACAGTATGAAAAAAATTGTATTACTACTAACCATCACATTTTTTGGAGTAAATTTTGCTCAAACAAAAAACTTTATTGATCAACCCTATTTGGAAACTACTGCAAAGGTGGATACCCTTGTCACTCCAGATCAAATTTATTTGTCCATTTATATTCATGAAGGAGAGGATCGCAACAGAACCTCTTTGGAAAAACAAGAAAGAAAGGTGGCTGCTGTTTTAGAAAATTTGGGAATAGACTTAAAAAAACAATTAAAGCTTGATAATCTAGCAAGCAATTACAAAAAATACTTTTTAAAGCGTAAAAATGTTTTAAAATCAAAGTCCTATACCCTAGAAGTATATGATGTCATGACCGCCGGAAACGTTCTAATTGGATTGGAAGATGAAGGAATTTCGAATGTCCGTTTAATTAAAACCGCATACTCAAAAATTGAATCCTTAAAATTAGACCTAAAATCCAAAGCCATTTTAAAAGCAAAAGCACAAGCTGAAGCACTAACTAAGCCTCTAAATCAGCAACTTGGAAAAGCAATCCATATCAATGATAAATATTTTAGTAACCCTTATTATTATGGAAATATGAGAATGGCTGCAAGAGCAGATTATGCGATTGAAGAGACTGTTGAAACTCCTATAGATATTGAATTTTCAAAAATAAAGGTAGAAAGTGAAGTTTCTGTTCGATTTGCCATAAACTGATGTCTTTTAAACAAAATATTGAATATCAATATTGTAAATCGCCTATTGAAGAGCTTATTATTGGATCTTACAAGGGAAAACTGTGCTTACTTGACTATAAATACAGAAAGCAAAGAAAAATAGTGGACTCGCGTTTATCAAAGGGATTAGATGCTGTTTTTATTGAAAAGAATAATGAAATTATTGAGAAAACAATCATTGAATTGGAGGCTTATCTCAAAGGAGAATCAAAAGAATTTTCCATTCCAATATTAACCGTTGGAAGTTCCTTTCAAAAAAGTGTATGGAAAGCACTTCAAAATATTCCATATGGTCAAAGTTTGAGCTATATGGAACTTACAAAAAAGCTCAACATGAAAGCTACAAGCGTAAGAGCTGTAGCTAATGCCAATGGAGCAAATGCCATTTCTGTAATAATTCCTTGTCACAGAATTACAGGAAGCGATGGAAGTTTGATTGGTTATGCAGGAGGTTTACAAACTAAAAAATTATTATTACGAATAGAAAAATCAAAAACGATAAATCCAAACGAATTACCGTTGTGGACTTAGATATTGGTTTAGAAAAAACGACTATGCCAGCTTTCTTCGGCAGGGACTTCCCAGTGTTCCAAGTACTCTGCTTTATTTTGCACTAAGTTATTGAAAACAATAGTCTTTTTGGATACAGCTCTATTTTTAGCCATCGTTTTAAAATCTTTTAACGGTTTGTAGGCTACAAAATCACCTTGTTTGTAAGAGACATTCATTTTGTCCATTAAATCTACCAAATACTCTTGTTCTAATTTTTGAATAAAATGAACTGATACATCAATAGAACAGCCCGTAGCGGTTTGTAGATTTTGATCTAAACCTATAACGATAAAACGTTTATATTTAATTTCAAATCCAGCTTTTAGATCTGCTCCATGAGCAGTCCATGAGGTAAGAAATTCAGACATTTTTTGAGAAATTTCATTGTTTTCAATATCAGAAAACGAGCGATTACACTGGTATATCCACACTCTTGAGGTCTCTGGAAGGTCTTGAAAATTGACTAACATTTCTTTATAAATCTTCTGCGTTTGCAATAAGCTCAGCAATGTCCAAAACTTCAATTTGTCCTTCGGCTTTATTTTTTACACCGTCAGTCATCATCGTATTACAAAATGGACATCCAGCAGCTATAATTTCTGGTTTAACCTCAATGGCTTGTTCTGTACGTTCAATATTTATTTCTTTGTTGCCAGGTTCAGCTTCTTTAAACATTTGAGCTCCACCAGCACCACAACACAGTCCTTTTTTTCGACAATTTTTCATTTCTACCAACTCTGCGTCAAGTTTTTTTATGAGATCTCTTGGAGCCTCATAGACATTATTGGCACGTCCCAAATAGCATGGATCATGAAACGTTATACGTTTGCCTTTAAATTGACCACCCTCTATGGTAAGTCGTCCCTCGTCCAATAGACTTTTCAAAAACTGTGTATGGTGAACGACTTCATATGTTCCACCTAAAGAGGGGTATTCATTTTTTAAGGTGTTAAAACAATGAGGGCATGCGGTGACTATTTTTTTAATTTCGTAAGCATTTAAAACTTCAATATTTGTTACGGCTTGCATTTGAAATAAAAACTCATTCCCAGCACGTTTTGCAGGGTCACCAGTACAACTTTCTTCAGCACCAAGTACGGCAAATTTCACATTTGCTTTGTGAAGAATTCGTACAAAAGCTTTTGTGATTTTTTTTGCTCTATCATCAAAACTTCCTGCACATCCTACCCAAAACAATACATCAGGAGATTTTCCTTGCGCATGAAATTCGGCCATTGTTGGTACCTTTAGTTGCTCACTCATTGTGTGTGTTTATTTATTATTTACTGTCATCAAAGACTTGTATGGTTACTTCTTTTTCAACCAAATCTGTAAATTTACCTTTATAGCGAGTTGCTTTTACCAAGTGGTTATCAATCCAGTGGTAATTGCCACCTCTTGGTTTACCCATCAATAGCGTATGATAATTGAATCCATGTTTTGCAAGCCAGTCTTCTGTAACTTCTCTATGATCTTCAGTTCTTGATGTAAAAAAGCATATCATATGCCCTTCTTCATACCATTTATTACAGGTTTGCTTGGCATCTTCAAAAGGCAAACAAGTGGCCATACGCTCTGGTTCTTCATTTGGTACATCTTCCGTTATGGTACCATCAATATCAATTAAATAATTTTTTACGCCTTCAGGCAAAACAGGGCTTATTAATTCTCCTTCTTCTACTTTTTGGTGCAATAGTGCATCGGCTTCTTCTCTTTTCATTTTTTAATTAAAGTTATTCTTTATTCCAGTTTAATCTATCCATTTGGTTATACGGCCATGGAGCGCCGTTATTTTCAATATTGGTCATCATTGTGTTGAGTTCTGTTGGTGCTGCGCTATTTTCCATCACAAGATAGCGCCGCATATCCATGATGATTGATAGTGGGTTGATGCTGATTGGGCAAGCCTCTACGCATGCATTACAGCTTGTACAAGCCCACAATTCCTCATCGGTGATATAATCGCCAAGCAACTGTTTTCCATCGGGTTTAAAAGTTCCCTTATTAATATCGATATTATGGCCAACTTCTTGTAAACGATCTCGAGTGTCCATCATGATTTTACGAGGCGATAATTTTTTCCCTGTTTGATTTGCGGGACATTCACTAGTACATCGACCACATTCTGTACAAGTGTAAGCATTTAATAATTGAATTCTATTTAAATCAAAAACATCAATAGCACCAAATTTTTCTACCTCTGCAGTTGTGTCTTCTGGCATAGCATAGGGATCAGCATCTGGGTCCATCATCAATTTAACCTCATTTGTTACAGATTCCAAATTGTCGAGCTGTCCATTGGGGGTCAAACGACCATAATAGGTATTTGGGAAAGCTAATAGGATGTGTAAATGTTTGGAATAATATAAATAATTTAAAAAGATTAAAATTCCAGCAATATGCAACCACCAAGCAGTTCTTTCAATAGCATGAAGTGGTAATCCTTCAAACCATGGCGCTACAAACTGACTAATGACATTTCCTGAATTCATACTTTGAAATTGAACATCAGTTGCATTCATTATGATAAATAGAGCCATTAAAACAATTTCAAAATATAGAATTAAATTTCCATCTTGTTTTGGCCATCCTTTCATTTCAGAACTCATAAAGCGTTGAAGTCGAATGATATTTCGTCGAATCCAAAAAACAACAACAGCAACAAAAACTAGTAGTGCAAATATTTCAAACGTACCAATAAGTACTCCGTAAACAGGCCCAATTGAAGAAAATATACGATGTGTACCAAAAAGCCCGTCAATAACAATTTCGAAGACTTCAATATTGATAACAATAAATCCAATGTAAACAATAATATGTAAAAAACCCGCAATAGGCCTAGTTACCATTTTGCTTTGGCCAAGGGCAATCATTGCCATATTTTTCCATCTTTGATGAGATGAGCCAGAAATTTCAACAGATTTACCTAGCTTAATATTTCTTCTGAGTTTGTTGATGTTTCTGACAAAAAATCCGATGCCAATCACCAATAAAACTCCAAATGCAAAATTTGAAACTAGCTCCATCCCAGTATTTTATTTGGATTTATTGTTAGAATCATCCGTGGAATATGGTTTTGGTTTTTTACCAAATAATGAAAAATGGACATAACGCTTTGGATTTAATTTCATGTCCTCCAAGAGTGCTTCCATTTGACCCAATGCGCCTTCCAAATTATTATACAATCCTTCGTCTTTCATGAGTTTACCAATTGAGCCTTCGCCTTTTTCAATATTCTTCAAAAGTTGGTCAAAATTTGAAATTGTAGATTGAAGTCCATTGATGGTTTGTTTTAAATCTGCTTCTGCTAAATTTGAACTTACTTCAGAAAGATTTTCAGAAATATTACTAAAATTATCTAATGTTGTTGTTATGGATGTTTTGTTGTCTTGAAGAAGTGCATTTAGTGCATTTGAGGTCGATTCAAAAGAAGTAATTGTTTGTTCCAATTGCGAAAAACTTCCTCTAATATTCGATTTTGTTTTTTCGTCAAAAACACTATTTATATTTGCTAACAGTACGTCTGTACTTTCCATCACTTTTTCGATTTTTTGCTGCAGAGGGGTTAATTTTTGATTGACTAAATCTGTTAGACCAGGTTTTATTTCAGAACGAAGTACATCGCCAGAAATGACATTTTCAGCGCCATCATTAGCGGGAACAATTGCAATTGCTTTTCCACCTATTAAACCAGATTCATATAGCTCAGCGGTACTATTTTTAGAAAATTTAAAATTGCTATCAATAAGCATTAAAACTTCAAGTTTACCACTTCCATCTTCTGTGAATGTTATGTCCTGTACTTTGCCAATTTTATGACCATTAATCGTTACTGCTGCAGAAGGTATAAGCCCTTCAACGTTGTCATAAATTGCGGTAATTTTTCTAGAACTATTCAAAAGGTTTTCACCCTTCAAATAATTAAAAATAAATATGAATAATAAAATCCCTGAAAGGACTAATATTGCTGTTTTTATTTCTTTTGTGATTTTCAATATTCTAGATTTTGATGCCTTACAAATCTAACTAATTAATTTGTAATAAGAGGTTAATTCAAAATAGTTTTTAAAGCCTCTTTTAATGAAATTCTGGTATTATTTTTATAGGCTACAACAAAAGCAGAAGTATACCCCACTCCAATAGCTTCGTTTTTGAGCTCTTTAGCCTTATTATAATCTGTTGTTTCGCCATAAAAATAACGATAAACTGATGTTAGTTTTGTTCGAGAAATTGGACTCAAACCTTTAAAATTATATGACTTTGGTGCAACTTTATTTGATGAAGCAGCAATTTGAACTTTAAATATAATTTGAGCTATATTTTTGGTGTCTTCTACTGATAAATTTTCAGTTGAAATTTCGGGATTTAAACTGGATTTATAATCCAAAACAGCATCAAGAATACTTTTCGAAATTTCTTCTTTTCCACGTTCAGAATTCAAATAATCGCCTTCTTTTCTATTTGTAATAAAACCTGTTTCAACCAAAACACTTGGCATGTAAGTATTATGAAGAACCCAAAATCCAGCTTGTTTAACCCCTCTATCTCTACGCTTTAGCTTTTGAGCAAAATTATTTTGAATGGTTCTTGCCAATAAAATGCTTTGATCTAAATAATCTTCTTGTAAAAGGGTTAATCCAATAAAAGACTCTGGAGAACTTGGATCAAAACCTTCGTAATTTTGCTCATAATCATCTTCCATAAAAATGACTTCATTTTCTTGTTGTGCTACCCGAAAATTTGATTCATTCCTATGGAGTCCTAAGACATAGGTTTCAGTTCCATAGGCTTGTGTGTTGTGTGCATTACAATGGACAGAGATAAAAAGATCTGCATCTGCCTTGTTGGCAATAGCTGCACGCTGACGAAGTTCCAAAAAAACATCTTTTTTTCGGGTGTAAATCACTTCTATATCATCTATGTTTTCAAGCTGCTTACCAACTCGTAAAACAATATCCAAAGCAATATCTTTTTCTTTGTACCCAAAAGACGTTGGACGACCTGGATCTTTACCACCATGTCCTGCATCTAAAACCACAATAAAAGGTTTGGTATTATTTTTGGACTGAGCAAGAGAAATCAATCCAAAAAAACATAAAAGGATTGTTAAAAATGATTTAATTTGCATACTAAATAATAGTTGGCTTGCAACTGAAGCAGTTTAATAATATTAAGTCGAGGAAAATATCCTTAACTTTGGTGCTTCAAAAACCAAGCCATTCAATACAAAAATACAGCTAAAAGCATTGAAAACAACATTCTTTCAACTACTTTTTATCTTAAGTTTTACAATGCTTACTAACAATATTGGTATCGCACAGGACCTCCCTAAATCTTCTACAGAAGTTCCAATTGCGCTACCAGCTCCAGAAAAAACTATTTTGGATTCTTTACCAAATATTGAGACTCCGCAAGTTCAAAAAGATTCCATTAATACAGATAGTATTGCAAAGCCTAAGGGAGTTTTAGAAGGAATTGTCGATTATAAAGCCAAAGATTACACTTCAGTAAATCAAAAAACGAAGCAAATTTTCTTAAACAATGAGGCCGAAGTCCAATATCAAGATATGGACATAAAATCGGGGGTTATTATTATCGATTATGGAAAAGATTTGGTGTATGCAGGCCGACTTAAAGACTCTCTGGGAAATTACTCCCAAGCCCCAGTTTTTAAACAAGGTAGCGATGTTGTGGAACCAGATTCTATTGTTTATAATATGAAAACAAAAAAAGCATTGATTTGGAATTCCAAAACAGAGCAACAAGGTGGGAGAATTATTTCTAAACTTACCAAAAAAGAAAATGACTCTGTATATTTTGTAAAACGAGCAAAATTTACAACTTCCGAAAATGAAGAAAATCCAGAATATTATTTTCTATTACGCAAGGCAAAAGTAGTCCCTGGAAAAAAAGTGGTTACTGGTCTAACAAATATGTTTATTGCAGATGTACCAACACCGATTGGTTTACCTTTTGCATTTTTTCCACTGAGCAAAAAAAGAACCTCAGGAGTCATTTTTCCATCATTTGGTGAGCAAAACAATAGAGGGTATTTTCTGCAAAATGGCG
This sequence comes from Aeromicrobium sp., assembly GCA_964219345.1. Classification (GTDB taxonomy): domain Bacteria; phylum Bacteroidota; class Bacteroidia; order Flavobacteriales; family Flavobacteriaceae; genus UBA3537. The sequence goes on from CAXPPN010000025.1 coordinate 191,241, forward strand.
GCTATTATTTTGCCTTGAGCGATTATATAGATTTGGCCACTTTAGGCGATTATTATACTAATGGAAGCTATGGGTTGCGATTGGAAAGCAACTATGCCGTTCGGTACAAATTTAGAGGAAATCTGAGTTTTCGATACGAAAACCTTATTAATAGCGAAAGAGGCTTTCCTGATTATTCAAAAAGTATAATTTACAATTTACGATGGAATCAAAGTCAAGACAGTAAATCTAATCCAAGTTCTCGATTTTCGGCGTCAGTAAATTTGGGAAGTAGTACGTATTATCAGGAATCTATAAATCAGCTGAACACTTCCAATTTTTTGAACAACACTCTTGCATCATCAGTGTCGTATTCAAAAACTTTTCGTGGAGAACCTCAAGTAAATATTAGCGTAACCGCTACACACTCTCAAAATACAAATACTCAAACGATAAACATGACACTTCCAACATTTCAAGGGAGTGTAGATCGTGTTTTCCCATTTGCACCAAAAACAGGGAGCAAGAAAGGGGTTTTTCAGAATATTAATTTTCAATATAATGTTCGTGGTGAAAATCGTATTCAAACCACAGACTCTTTGTTCTTTAAGAAAGAAATGTTTGATGATGCAAAAGCAGGTATGCAACATACAATTCCAATAAGTACAAATTTCAAATTATTCAAATATTTCAGTATGAGTACAAGTGCCAATTTAAATCATAGTTGGGCTTTTAATACCATAAAAAAAGAATATGATATTGATAATCAAGAAGTTGTAACAACAGATTTAAGAGGGTTTGATTCGTATACCACTTATAATTTTAGTACCAGCTTGGGAACAACCTTTTATGGGCTTTTTAATTTTGGTGAAGATAAAAAAATTCAAGCCATACGCCATGTTGTGCGACCATCAATTAGCTATAATGTTACACCATCTTTCGAACAATACTATGATACTTATGAAGTCGTAAGTGCAGATGGCTTAACCAACGAACAGGTTGAATATAGTAGGTTTGAGCAATCGCTTTTTGGTGCGCCAAGCAATCGATATTCTAGTAGTATTGGATTATCATTAACAAATAATTTAGAAGCTAAAGTTAGAGACAAAGACAGTACAGCCACAGAACCCAAAAAAATATTTTTATTGAATTCACTTAATTTTTCTACCAGTTATAATATTGCTAGTGATTCTTTAAATTGGAATCCTGTAAGAATGACTGGTGGAACACAATTATTTGACAATAAAATGAGTTTGAATTTTGGTGCTACACTAGACCCCTATGCATTGGATAACAACAATAAAAAAATCAATACATTTAATATTGATAATGGAGGGAGTTTGTTCCGTATTTCTAGCGCAAACCTAACCATGAGTTATAATCTTTCTAGTGATACTTTTGGTGGAGATGATTCAAATGATAATGATGCTGCAACACAGGAATCTTTGAGAAGTGGTGGTCGTGCAGATGATTTATTTGGAAAACCTCAAGATTTTGCAGACAGAAGACTGAATAGCGATAGAAAAAATGATGAAGATCCAACTCCAACAGATTTGTACAAGTATAAAATCCCTTGGAGTTTACGACTTGCATATGCTGTAAATTATAATAATTCTAGGCGACAAAGTGAGATTTCCTCGCACTCACTGATGTTTTCTGGAGATATAGAATTATCGCCAAGATGGAGTGTTGGTGCCTCTTCAGGTTATGATTTTAAGAACAAAGGATTCACGTATACACAATTGCGTTTTGAAAGAGATTTGGAAAGTTGGCGTATGAACTTTTCGTGGATTCCTTTTAGTAGTCGAAGTTCATGGAATTTCTTTATTGGTATACGTTCTAGTATTCTTAGCGATATAAAATACGACAAGCAACGACAACGCGATAAAACACTATAACACATATTTGAATGAAAAAAATTATCACAACTGAGAATGCCCCTGCACCAATTGGTCCATACAACCAAGCTGTACTTTTGGGGGATATTCTTTACACCTCAGGACAAATTGCAATAAACCCAAAAACAGCTGCGCTTGAAACCAATGATATTGAGTCAGAAACGACTTTAGTGATGGAGAATTTGAAAGCAATTTTGGAAGCTGCACAAATGACTTTCGAAAATGTTATAAAATCTTCTATTTTTGTTTCTGACATGCATAATTTTTCTAAAATAAATGAAGTCTACGGAAAATATTTCAATAGTGAAACTGCACCAGCAAGAGAAACTGTAGAGGTCGCTAATTTACCAAAATTTGTAAATGTAGAAATTAGCGTAATTGCTTCACGCTAATAAAATTAAATTACACCGCTTTTATTTGACGTACATGATAGTCGGCCAGACCTTCTATTGGGCGTCTTTGAAAATTACCTACAGTAAATCCATACTCTTGAGCAACTTCTTTTATTTCTCTTTGTAGGAAAAATGAGATTGAGCCCGCAAAATGAACTGGAGCCGTTTTAATTTCCTCTTTAAATTGCATAATCATTGTTTCAACAAAAGACCTCAACCCTTTTTTGATAACCTTTTGTACGTATTCAGATTCTTTATTTAAAATTAAAAATTCTGCAAAAGTTGCCAAATATGCATTTGGATTTGGTTTTTTATAAAGATTAATTTTAATAAAATCATCATCCATATTATAACGCGTTTTGAAAATTAATTTCAAATCGTGTGGCATAAAATTAAAGTAATAATCACGTAACAATTGGCGCCCAAAATAATTACCCGAAGCATCATCCATTATAGAATAACCTAGAGAGATGACACGTTGGTGTATATTAGCACCATCAAAATAAGTGCAATTAGAACCCGTTCCTAATATACAGACTACAGCCGGATTGTGCTCGACACCAACCGTTGAAAAAATAGCAGCATAGGTGTCTTCTTTGACATCTACAACTGCTTTTGTAAATATTGACTCTAGTACTTTCTTAAGCATTTTTGGAGCTTCTACAGTCCCACATCCTGCACCATAGAAAAAAACATGATCAACATCTAATTTATGATCTACAAGTACCTTATTATCATTTATAATTTCAAAAGCTTCATTTTCTGAAATTATAGCTGGATTTAGTCCTTTGGTTCGTTGCTTTTCAAAAACTTGATGGCCTGTTTTTGGATCGATTGCAATCCAATCGCATTTAGTAGAACCACTGTCTATTATAAAAATCATAATAATAATGTGAAAAAAAATACTGCGCTAAAAAAAGGCAGTATTTTTTTAAAATTTATAATGAGTTGATATGTTGCGCTAAGTCGACTAGTTTTGATGAATACCCATATTCATTATCGTACCAGGAAATCAACTTTACAAAGTTGTCATTTAGTCCAATACTAGCATTGGCATCAAAAGTACTTGTTTTTGGTTCAGATACAAAGTCCTGAGACACTACACCTTCTTCAGTGTATCCTAAAACTCCATTTAATTCGTTTTCAGATGCTTTTTTTAGAGCAGCTTTTACTTCTTCAAAAGTTGCACTTTTTTCCAAACGACATGTCAAATCAACAACAGAAACGTCTACTGTTGGTACTCTAAAGGCCATTCCTGTCAATTTACCGTTCAGTTCTGGTATAACTTTTCCAACAGCTTTTGCAGCTCCTGTAGACGCTGGCACAATATTATTTAGAGATGCACGACCAAGTCTGTAGTTTTTACGTGATGGCCCATCTACTGTAAATTGTGTTGCAGTAGCAGCATGAACTGTTGTCATAAGTCCCTCAACAATTCCAAAGTTGTCATTGATTACTTTGGCTAAAGGTGCCAAACAGTTTGTTGTACAAGAAGCGTTGGAAACAATCTTGTGATCAGCTGTAATTTCGTGGTGATTAACACCCATAACAAACATTGGAGCATCTGCAGACGGAGCAGAAATTGCAACTTTTTTAGCACCAGCTGTAATATGCTTTTGAGCGCCTTCAAGTGTAGTAAAAATACCTGTACAGTCCATAACTACATCGGCACCAACAGCATCCCATTTGAGATCTTCTGGATTGCGCTCTGCAGTAACACGAATTTCATTTCCATTCACAACTAAATTGCCGTTTTTAATCTCTATGCTCCCCTTAAACTGTCCGTGTACCGAATCATATTTAAGAAGATATGCTAAATGCTCTACATCTAATAAATCATTAATTCCTACAACTTCTACATTAGGACGTTCTGAAGCAATTCTAAAAGCAATTCTTCCAATTCTTCCAAATCCGTTGATTCCAATTTTTACGTTTGTCATTTTTGTGTTTTATATTTCTAGTTAGTTAATTTATGTACTCATTATATCAGAAACTCTTAGGAGTTCTGTATCAATTTTTGAATGCCCTTTTACGGCTTTATCGATTGGGTATAATTCTAGTTTATTGTTGATCGTTCCAACCATCACATTGTTTTTACCTTCCATTAAAGATTCTACGGCTTTTACACCCATTCTTGAAGCCAAAACACGATCGAAACAAGATGGTGAACCTCCACGTTGCATATGCCCCAAAACAGATACTCTTACGTCATATCCTTCAAGATTTTCTTCAACATAATCACGAAGTTCAAAAACGTTTTTACCTGTTTTATCACCTTCGGCTACAACAACAATACTAGACGATTTTCCTGTATGTTTACTTTTTTCTAAAGATTCTAACAAACGATCTAGTCCAAGGTCTTCTTCTGGAACCAATATTTCTTCTGCTCCGGAGCCAACACCTGCATTGAGGGCAATATGTCCAACATCTCTACCCATTACTTCAACAAAAAACAAGCGTTTGTGTGAACTTGCAGTATCTCTAATTTTATCAATTGCTTCTACTGCTGTGTTCAGTGCTGTGTCGTATCCTAGTGTAAAGTTTGTTCCAACAATATCATTATCGATAGTTCCTGGAATTCCAATCACAGGAAAATCAAATTCTTCGTTAAAAACCATTCCACCTGTAAAAGTGCCATCCCCTCCAATAAGTACAAGGGCTTCAATACCACTTTTTTGAAGCTGACCGTAGGCTTGTTGTCTTCCTTCTTTTGTTCTAAAGCGATCTGAACGCGCAGATTTTAAAAAGGTTCCTCCTTTATTGATGATATTATTAACACTTCTTGCATCAAGAACTTTAAAATCACCATCAATCATGCCTTCGTATCCTCTATAAATACCAACACATTCTATATTATGAAAAGCACAAGTGCGGACCACAGATCTAATGGCTGCATTCATGCCAGGAGAGTCGCCTCCAGATGTTAAAACACCTATTTTTTTTATTGAATTTGCCATAATTGTTTAGCTTTAAACCGCAAAAGTAATAAACTTCTGAATGAATAATAAAAAGGAAAGCACATAATTTTTATACTATTCAAAATTCAAACGTTTTCGTTAATAACTATTCTATTTTTAATGCAAAAACTTAAGTATTTAATAGCTTTACTAGTCTTATTGTTTGAATTCCATATAATCTGGAAGTAAAGATTTGTCGGTTGACTTTTTGTCTTGAGTATCTTCTTTTTTGTTATTTTTTGAAAACAATTCTTTAAACAATTCTCTTAAATTATCGAATTCAATATTATAGGAAACTCCCAATCCTTGGGTATATCCTATTTGTTCACCAAAATTTTGAATACTATTTTCTCTGTTGAAAAATTTTAATGATAGTGTTCTATCCTCGTTAAGTAAAACTTGCACCTCAAAATCTCCAGCAACTGTAGTTTCACTAACACCGCCAACTGGCACACCAACTTTTCCATTAATCAACACATTGTCACTGATTTTTGTAGATAATGTAACCCCAACTCTACTGTCCGTTTCAAATTCAGGTGTATTTTTTCCAATATCCAAATCTAGCCCCAACTTTACTTTATTCTCTTCATCAGAAAAAATATCATTTAAAACATTCGTTACACCATCAGAAACTAATTCAAATGCGTCTTGAGAATCCAAAGCAAGTTTGCTTCTAAATGAGCCTGTTGCAAGCAAAGACAACGCTTGAAAATCTCTTTTATCTTTATCGCGAAGACGATCTTTTAATTCGCTATTTAGTGCGGAGTTAATATTTGGAAAGCGAAGATCAAACTCCAAATCTGGTTTTTCCAAGGCTCCTCTGAGGTTGGTAACAACCTCTACTGGTATGGTTTGATTGATTGGATTATCTAAAAGTACAGATGGATTTACATTTATGCCATCATAAATTGCTTCAAGATTTATTTCAGCTTGAAGAGGGTCGCCTTCCCAAACCAGTGAACCATCTTTTACAAGTTTAAATTTTTTCTGAATTAATTGTCCCAAACTGTAGTTATAATACCCTGAGAGGACTAGAAAATCGCCAAACATTAAAAATTTATCATTGGTATTGATTTGCGCTAGCATACTTCCGTTTCCACGTCCACGAATTGAACTTCCAGTTTCTTTATCAATAACAATTTCAATTTCAGCATCATCTGTAACATCCATATTAAATTCCATCTCTACCCCTTCAATCTCATCTAATTTTATGGATCTCCCTTGAGTTTTTTTAAGTTTTTCTTTTGGACTCAAAAACTTTATATATGAATTTTCACTAATCATTTCACTATCATTCAAGGGGATTTTGAAAATTGTTCCTTCGGAAGTTGTTACATTGGCTTCTATAAAAAGTTGATTCATTGGGCCTGAAACGTTTATATTACCTTCCACAAAACCAGTTCCATAATAGAGAGATTCTTCCGTTTCTTTGGTGTTAAGTACTAAAAGTCGGTTTGAATCAATATCCAAATCTAATGCCCAATCGCTAAAATTTGTATGGCTCATAGTTCCATTCAAAATACCTTCTGAAGAAAACGTTGTATCTGTAAATTGAGCTGATTTGAATACAAAACTTTGAGATTCCAAGTCGACTCTTGTATTGTCTGCAAAAGCATAATCTATATTTAAATAGGGTACAGACATCCCTCCCTGATTTAATCTCAAAATACCATTAATTTGTGGTCGCTGCAATCGGCCAGTAATCCTAGTATTTCCAGTCACTTTTCCTCTTATATTTGTGATGACACCATTACCGAAAGGACCTATAGGATCTAGTAAAAAATCTTTAAATTCTAGTTTTAAATCTAGATTTGAATTTTTACCAGAAACATCTAAGTTACCTAGTGCAGAAAATGTTTCGTTTTTATCATCTTTCAAGGATATATTTACGTCATAATTAGTAAGTGAAGTATTACCTTTTATATCGGCATTAAAGGCGCCTAAATTAAACTTATTGACCTCAAAATCATCAATTGTAAGTAATGATTTTGGTGTATAAATTTTGTTTTGCTTTATAATATTTAAATCTCCATTAATAGTTCCTCCAAGCTGAAGACTGTCGATTTCTGGTGTAACTTTTGCTAAATCAACATTATTGAACTTCAAATTCAAATTTCCAGAAAGTGAATCTTGGGCTTGAGCACTCAAAATAAGTTTTTCGTCCATGTGAGATATGTCCATATCCAATATTGAAACTTTATTAAAATCAGCATCAAATACAAGTTTGTTTTTTGAATTGTTTAAGGCATTCAATTTCCATGGAACGGATTTAAAATTAATTAATGATGGCTTTAGACCAACTACAGAATTGTCTCCTTCTTTGGTATAAAATAAATTAAAATCAAACGTGTCTTCATTTTGTTTTCCACCTTTAAATTCTGATTTGATATATAGGGTATCATTTACAGTCAAATTGATTAAACTAAAATCATTGGCACTATAAAAAGGTGTATTCAAACTATCCAACTCAACATAGGTATTAAAAATAGGGTTATCGTTAATGAGCTGAACCTCAATTTTCTTAGCAAAATAATCTTCAATACTAATATTTGGAGATTTAAATTTTAAAGTGAATTTTTTTGGATTACTATCCAATGTTCCTCGAACATAAGTGTTAGCTCCAACTTGAAGGTTGGGGTAAAAAACTTCAATAATTTTGTTGTAAATTTTGAAATTAAAATCCATTGATAGATTTGGTATGATGTTGTCTATGGAATATTGAGAATAAATTTCGCTCAATGCATTTTTTAACATTTTAGGGATTTCTTTTATAATAAATTTACCCTTGAATGTTCCTCTTATAATTTCAGGAGAGTTTATAGAAATAGTTCTAACACCGTTAATATCAAAAGCCGACAACACCTGAAAATCTTTAAAATAATAGTCATCATTTTGATTTTTGTACGAAGTGTTATTAAATTTTAGAAAACCTCGTACGTTATCAATATTAGTGCCTTTCATATCCATTGATACTTTTCCTTGAAAAACAGAAATTGAATCACGTGAAACTAGATTCAATTCATTTAGATTTGCATTTTGAATATTGGCAGAGAAATCATAAATATTTTCATCATCTGAAAAATTCACGAGTCCCTTAAAATCCATTTTTAAATTTTCATCTGAAACCGCAAGCGACCCATTAAAAATTTTGTTTTCAACAAAACCTTCAATATTCAAATTCTTGTAAATATATTTATTGACTTCGAAAATAGCGCAACTTCCAGTAATGTTGGAATGTAGCTTTTCCAAAGTAAATCCTTTTCCTTTAAGTACAAAATCTGATGTAATATGGCCAAAATTAGGTTGATTTATAAGGGTACCTAAATCAAAATCTTCAAGTTGAATTGTACCTTGATATTGAGCATCATCAATGGATTCAATTTTTGAAAGGTTTAAATCGGCAACAACCCAGCCAAGTTCTGTTGAAGCCTCAAAATCAGCAGCAATAGATGGTCCAGAAATTTGTGTGGTTCCTTGCAATGTAAATACTCCAAGTGTCGAAAGATTTGTAGGGATATTTTCTCCTAAAATTCGAGGTAAAATACGTTTCAAATCTGAGTATTTTGAAGTCAAACGATCAATTTGAGCTGTCATTTGAAAGGGTTTTGATTTGGAATCAATTAGATTGACTAAGTTAAATTGACCATCAATAAATGTGTTTCTATTGGATTTAAGTTGAAAATCTTGAAGTGATAAATTATTGAGTGTGCCCGTAATATTGGTATCAAAAGTTACATTTTCGGAAGCTCCAAATTCAGGAAAAAACACATTGAGTTCCCCAAGATTTAGAGTACTTTTTTTGAAGTTTGCATTTAAAGTGACTTTATCCGAAAAATATTTTAAATCTTCTCTTTTGTATTCAAACACCAAATTGCCTTCTAACTTGGAATTTATTGTTTGAATTTTCAAATTTTGAAAACGCATTGAAGACAAAGAATATTTAAAATTGGTTTGAAGCAAATGCATTTCTACTCCCCTAGGATCAGAAAAACTTAAGCCGTTTATTTGCGTACTAACTTCTGGTCCAAGAATTAAAAAATCAGTAACATTGATATCTAATTCTTGAAAATCTAGTATGCGTTTACTATCTGCTTTATTTTCATCTGTAAGGAGAAAATGAGAATTGGAAATAGTGATATCGTCTGAAGATAATTCAAATGGTGTTGATGATTTCTTTTTCTTATTATCTTCAAAACTTTCCACAAAAATATCCAAATTTGAATCTTTCTCACCCCTATAGGTTTTGATATGAAAATGCAAGCCGTATAAATCAATATCACCAAATAGAAGCTTGTTATCATTTAATTTTGCAAAATTAAGAATAGAGCTGTTCAATTCTTTAACAGCAATAAGTGTGTCATTATGATGGTCTTTTATGAGAATATTTTTGAGTTCTAAATCGCCATTTAACTGTAGCCCAAGTTTTTCAACTCTTATATCTGTACCATACTTAGAATTGATTTTTTTTGTTGCGTAGGCTCCCAAAGACGTTTGAACACTAGGAATTAATAGGACCAACAATAAAATGATAAATAGCATTACCATTGTTGCCAAAATCCTAGTAAATATGTTGAGTCGTGTTTTAATAAGTTAAAAGATAGCGTAAAATTATAAAATCAAAAAAACAAACAAAAAATTTAGAAGCAATTTTACACTATGCATCGTTCATTTTTTATTTCTTTGTAAAACCAAGGATTGACACTACAATAGTTTTGCCAAACTTGTACAAAGTAAATGAATAATATGATGTAAACCTTCAATGAACGGCGATAAAATATATATTTTAGGCATAGAATCATCTTGCGACGACACTGCAGCTTCTATTCTGTGCGATGGAAAAGTGTTGAGCAATGTGATTGCCAACCAGTCTATTCACAAAGCATACGGAGGTGTTGTCCCTGAACTTGCTTCGCGAGCACATCAACAAAATATTGTTCCAGTTGTTGATCAAGCTTTAAAACAAGCAGGGATTTCCAAAAACGAACTTTCAGCAGTTGCTTTTACAAGAGGGCCAGGTCTTATGGGTTCGCTTTTGGTAGGTACTTCATTTGCAAAATCCTTGGCCTTTGGGTTAAATATTCCTTTGATAGAAGTCAATCACATGCAGGCGCATATTTTAGCTCATTTTATAGATAAAGAGGGCTACAAAAAACCAGAATTCCCATTTTTAGCAATGACCATTTCTGGGGGGCATACACAAATTGTTCGTGTAGATGATGCTTTTGAAATGACGGTTATTGGCGAAACTATTGATGATGCCGTTGGCGAGGCATTTGACAAGAGTGGTAAAATACTTGGGCTTGGATATCCTGCTGGGCCGGAAATAGATAAGCGTGCAAAACTAGGGAATCCAAAAGCATTTCATTTTACAAAACCTAAGGTAAATGGGCTTAACTTTAGTTTTTCTGGTTTGAAAACAGCAATTTTATATTTTGTTAAAGATCAATCCAAAAAAAATCCTAACTTTATTAAAGAGCATACAGATGATATTTGTGCTTCTATTCAATATACAATTGTTGGTATTTTGATGGATAAATTAAAGGCTGCTGTAAAAGAAACTGGTATCAATCGAATTGCTATTGGAGGAGGAGTTTCTGCAAATTCTGGAATTCGAACAGCACTCAAAAATGCAGAACACAAACACGGTTGGGAAACTTTCATTCCTGCATTTGAATTTACAACAGACAACGCAGCAATGATTGCTATTGTTGGCTACTTAAAATATCTAAAAAATGATTTTGCACAACAAAATATAACCGCTACTGCACGATTAAAATTATAACTCTAGGGATGCAATTATTTTATAATCCAACATTAAAACCACATGATATTAATTTTTGTTTTGACAAAAATGAAAGCCGACATATTGTTAAAGTATTGCGTAAAAAAATTGGAGATAAACTGCTAATAGCCAATGGTGTAGGATATTTTTTTGAAGCTGATATATTGTTCAATAACCCTAGTAAATGTGAAGTCAAAATCACGAAAGTCACTCCTGTTCCTGCAAAAGAATATAATATTCATTTAGCCGTAGCTCCTACAAAAACAAACGACCGCTATGAGTGGTTTCTTGAAAAAGCAACAGAAATTGGCGTAGACACAATTACCCCTATCATTTGCAGTAGAAGTGAACGAAAAGTGATAAAAAAAGAACGGTACGAAAAAATTTTACAATCTGCTGCAAAACAATCCCTACGTGCTTATTTTCCAACTTTAAATCCTGCTATTCTTTTTTCAGAATTTGTAAAAAATGTTGACATTGAAGCAAGTTTTATTGCACATTGTTTGGAAGATAAAAAAGTACATTTGAAAGATGTTGTTTCTAACAAAAAAGATGTTTTAATTTTAATTGGGCCAGAGGGTGATTTCACTCCAGATGAAATAAAAATAGCACAAGAATCAGGTTTTAAAGCAGTAAGTTTAGGAAATGCTCGCTTGCGAACAGAAACCGCAGCAATAGTGGCTTGCCACACCATAGAACTTTGTAATGCGTAAATTTTTTATCCTTTTTTTCGTTTTTTTTAATGTTCTAATAATTCAAGGACAACAGATAGCAGTTTTAAAGTACGATGGTGGCGGCGATTGGTATAGCAACCCTACTGCTCTAAAAAATTTAATTCAATTTTGTAATAAAAATATTGATACTACTCTTGAACCTCAACCTCAGGTTGTACACCCAGAAGACCCCGCCCTTTTTGGCTATCCCTTTGTACACATGACAGGACATGGTAATGTGGTGTTTTCTGATGAAGCTATAAAAAATTTGAAAATCTATTTGATGGGTGGAGGGTTTTTACATATTGATGATAATTATGGGATGAAACCCTATGTCTTAACTCAAATTCAAAAATTATTTCCAGAAAAAGAACTAAAAGAAATTTCGAGTGACCATCCTCTTTTCAGTATTCAATTTAAATTTCCGAATGGTTTACCAAAAATCCATGAACACGATGGACTTCCACCAAAAGCTCTTGGTTTGTTTCACGAGAACAAAGTTATTTTACTTTTTACAACTGAAAGTGATCTTGGTGATGGTTGGGAAGATTCAGTGGTGCATAATGACCCCGAAGAAGTTCGGTTGAAAGCTCTAAAAATGGGTGCAAATATCATCAAATATGCATTTGAATTTTAATTTATAAAGTCATGCAATTAGACCATTATTCATCAAAATTTGAAAAAAATCAATTTGCAATAATTTTGGTAGCCGATAATGTAACACGTCCGGCCAATGTGGGGAGTATTTTCCGAATTGCAGATGCATTTGGAGTAGAAAAACTAATCTTAGGTGGCAGTGCAATTGAGCTGAATAGAAAGGTTTGGAATACTTCTAGAGCCACTGAAAAAGTTATTGAATTTGAACAAATAGAAAACTCTCAAGATGTCATCAAAAATTTAAAAAAAGAAGGATATTCTGTGATTTGTTTAGAAATTACAGAAAACAGCAAGAGTATATCTGAAATTCAATTGGAAAATAACCAAAAAATTGTGCTTGTTGTAGGAAGTGAACGCAATGGAATACAACATGAAATTTTAACATGTGCCGATAGTGTTTATCATATTCCAATGTATGGGCAAAATAGCAGTATGAATGTGGCTCAAGCAACATCCATTGCTCTTTATGAAATTACAAAATTGTTGTCCAATGCTTAATCTTAAACTTTTAAAAAATGAAGTGCAACATTTCATCAATGAGCATTTAAACACGTCTATTGATAAACTAGCACTAAAAGGCAGTCCATTTGATGAAATACAAACTGTTGAACTTTTGGAGCAAATTCAATCGAAGAAAAAGTGTGAAAAGAAACTACCAAATTGGTATAATACACTAGGTGTTTATTTTCCAAATAAACTAAATATTGAACAGACGTCTTCTGAAATTTCAGCAACATATAAAAGCAACCTAATTACAGGTAAAACTCTTTTGGATTTAACTGGTGGTTTTGGAGTTGACAGTCTATATTTTGCAAGAACTATTAAAAACATTGTACATTGTGAAATCAATGCTTTTTTATCTAAAATTGTACAACATAATTTTGAGGTTTTTGGTGTAAAGAATGTAAAAACTATTACGGCTAATGGACTGGAGTTTTTAAAACAAAAAAGTGAAACTTTCGATTGGATTTACATTGACCCCTCAAGAAGAGATACAAAAAAAAATAAACGCTTTTTTATAGAAGATTGCACACCAAATGTAGCCGAAAATTTAAATTTATTTTTCGAAAATACTCAGCAAATTTTAATCAAATTATCGCCAATGCTAGATATTCATGCGGCATTAAAAGCATTGCCACATACAAAAGAAATTCATGTTGTAGCGATAAAAAATGAAGTAAAAGAGCTGTTATTTATAATGGAAAAAGGTTTTGATCAAGAACCCATAATAAAAGCCATTAATTTAGAGACAAATCAACCGCATTTTGAATTTAACGCTGTGGATGAAATTGAAGCGATTGTTGATTATCAAGAGCCATTGGAGTACTTATATGAACCCAATGCAGCGATACTCAAATCTGGAGCTTTTAAAAGTTTAGCATTGCAATTTGATTTAAGCAAATTAGCGCAACACTCACATTTGTATACTTCATCAGAACATAAAAAGGAGTTTCCTGGAAAAATATATGTTATAGAAAAAGTGCTTCACTACCACAAAAAAAAGTTGAAACCCCATATTACTGGCCAAAAAGCAAATGTAAAGACAAGAAACTTCCCAGAATCTGTAAGCCAATTAAAAAAGGAATTTAAAATCAATGATGGTGGTGATAAATTTTTCATTTTTACCACTTTTAAAGAACGAAAGTGGGTATTAGAGTGCAAAATTTATAACTAATTTTAAAATTTACTTTTCTTTATATTTATTTAGTTGCAAAACACAATTTATTTTTTATATTTAGAGATATTATTAACCAACTTTAAAAAAATGAAAAAAATTGTATTACTTGTTACCACCCTAATACTATCATGCTTTAATCTTACAGCTCAAGATGAAAAAACAACGGATTTGGTAGGCTACGGTGGTGGCCAATACGAAGTCTTCAAGACTGGGGGTCAAGAAAGTATTGAATTATGGTTCAAATGGATGGAACTTCATGTTTCTGAAGATCTAGACGGAATTTTGGAATTAGCTCACGATGAAATTTATATTGAAGCTCCCGAAGCCACTTTAAATGGCAAATCAGCATTAAAGGACTGGCTGACAGCTACTTTTAGTAATGGAGATATAACTGTAGAACACCGCTGGGCTGTTCCTCTCAGATTTGTCAACGAAGATGGAAGTGTTAACCCTGGAGATTGGATTGTCAACGATTATGTTGTTAATTATAAAACAGATGACAACGTAACAATTGATGATTCCGAAGCCAATGTCTATATCGTTAATGATAAGGTACGATATATAAAAATATTTACTTTCAAAAAAGAGACTCTTCAAACGAAACGTGTTACATTTTCAGTGGATCTTTCCAACACCAAAGAGTCTTACAGCAATGTAAGTGTTTTTGGTAGCTTCAACAATTGGTGTGCTTCGTGTGATTCTTTAACTGATGACGATAAAGATGGCATCTACAGCGGAACTTTTGATGTTCCTGTTGGAGAATTACTATATAAATTTACATTGGACAATCAAACAATTGAAGAACAATTTGAATCGGGAACACCATGTACTTCAACTATTGGTGAGTATACAAATAGAGTGGTTGAAATTACAGAAGACACCACGCTTTCAACTGTTTGTTTTAACAGTTGCACATCCTGTAAATAAAAATAAATTATTAACCAAAATAGATTAAAATGAAACGAATATTATTAGCACTATCACTAACAATTGGTTGTAGTGCCTTAGCACAAATTACAGAAGCTGGAAAATGGCTTGCAAACAACGAGTTAAAGGGCAGCCCTTATACCCTAGCATCAGATGAGCACATGGAGCTTACACTACAATCCATTGATGCCTACAACGCAGGAGATGTTGAAAAAGAACTTTCTTTTTATACAGAAGAAATGGCAAATAGAACCAGAGATTACATGACAAACTATCACGGTGAAATGAAAAAAGTAACCAACAAGCCGTGGGCGATGATTCCTGTACAAGTTAAGGGCTCCGATGATGTTCATATGCTAGTTTGGTCCAATGAAACAAGAGAGTGGAACAATGGCAGCAAACAAAGTTTGTATCTCATGGAAGTTTTTTCTTTTAATAAAGATAAAAAGATCAATGGATTTGCACAATGGAGAAATTTTGATCCAAAAAATGAATTTGGATTAACCTCAGGTGGTAAATTTTATGGTAAAAAAGACAACGAACATACCGGAAAAAAATTAGTTTTTTCAAATCGTGGAGAAGTTGAAGCTATAGAAACATTGATAGCAAATTACAACAAAATGGATGGAAAAGCGTGTGAGGAAATTTTTGCCGAAAACGCTGTTTTTGACACCTATGATGGACAACGCATTGAATTGGTTGATGGTTTTTTTCAAGAATACTTCGATACTTTTGAATCTATTTCTTGGAAAGCCTATGGAATTGTTCCGTTAAAAATTGAAAATACAGATCCACAATCTGGAGTTTTAGTAACTTCAATTGAAAAGCGTGTTGGCAAAGACGGAACTGTATGGGAAAAAGAGCTAGTTGAGCAATTCTATTTCAATTTAGAAGGTAAGATACAGTATGTTGTACAATGGTCTAGAGACTTAGAGAAATAATATTTAATAGTAACTAACACTACAAAAAAGCCCTCTGAAATCAGAGGGCTTTTTTTAATTAATTCTGATAAAGAAGTTCTACATTCTAGTATAAATTATAATTACGCCATCTGATCGTGTAATTACACAAGTGTTGTTATTATTTGACAACTCATAATCCGCTGTATCTGTTTCACCATCATCCCAGTTAACTGTTACTGTTGATTCTGTTGATGACCATGTTCCTGTTGCAGAATAGGTCTCACCAGTATCCCAATCATTAAAAACAGCACAAGTACCATTTGAAACAAATGTTAGTGTTTGATATGCAGTAGACCCTGTACCATCAGAATCTGTAATTGTTCCAGACCATACTCCTACCAAGTCTTCATTAATTGAAACTTGATTGTTAGAATTGTCATCATCCCCTCCACTACAAGCAAAAAGAGTAAAAACAAAAGTTAATAAAAGTAATTTTTTCATGTGGTTAATTTTTTAATTTTTATAAAGTTAAGAAATAATATTCTGAATATCAATTAGTTAATTACAATATTCTTCAATATACCAATCTAATTCTTCTTCTGAGTTTATGACTAGTGTTTGAGTTTGTTGATTATTTTCTGAATAATATTCTACAGTAATAGGGAATACAACTTCAAAATCAAATTCACAATCCTCCGCATTATTACAATTCTCTGAGTACCATTCTTCAATAAATCCTAAAAGTGCTTCTTCACTATTTATAGTAATAACATCACCATTTGAATTTAATAAGGTTATAGGATATACTAAATCAAAACAATCATTTTCAAACCAACCATCTTCATGGTTACCTTCTGTATCACAATCTTCTAAAAAGTCATTTTCATTAAAGCCATCAAGACCTGCATAACAATCATTGGGATAAACCAAAACTATAGTCTCGCCATAGGCGTTTGTGATTTCTACACATACTGGATCGTAAACCTCATAACAGTAACCATCCTCATCGAGGTCAAATTCGCAATAATCTAACAAATTGCTAAAGGCTGCATCGTTTTGAATTGTCATGCTTTCAATAGTATCCATTTCGTCATTAAACACCAAAACATCAAATGGATATAAAATATCCGCTATATAAGTTTCATCATCAGATTCAATTAATACATCAACTAATTCTTCTATAGAATTTATTGTAATTATAGTATTATTACTCATCTCAAAATCTATGGGAAACACAAATTCAAAACAAAAATCTAAAGCCATATTTCCACTTGGATTTTGACTTTCATCTGCATTGCCATTTGCATCATATCGAGCCATTAACTCCGACATTGATAGCATTAAGTAGGGATTATTGGTTTCTTCGTTCTGGCTAATATCTTCATTATTGTCACAAGTAAATAATGAAAGTGATAGAAATAAGAAAGCCAGAAATGCGTAATTTAGTTTAAGTAATTTCATTTTTTTATTGGTTTACAATTGACTTTTTTACAAATCGAAATCTGCTAATAGAATTTTAGAATTTATATGCAAATTACATATTGTTTTTATAAAGCATACATGATTTTTGTTAAAATTTATAGATACACAATCCTCCTAAAACAAAATAACCCTCTGAATATCAGAAGGTTATTTAAACTATATTATTTTAAAAGTTTTACTGCTTACTGCTAATTATATTTAGTGAAAAGTCTTTGATTAAATCAAAACCACCTCTTTCTGCCAATAATTTTACAAATCGATTATTTTTTTCCATTTTGTCATAAAGCATAAGATGATCTAATGTATCTTTTCCTGTCAATCCTACCCAGTGAGTTGCTCCATTTGGCATACCAATATCATAGGTTCCAAACCCTACTACACGATCTTTAAACTCATCTTTAAATTCATCTACAATTTTATCATGAGCAACTTTAAATGCAGCTGGATCTTCAGGGATAATATCCCATATATGAACTTCTGGATTAGTTTCTAAGTTGCCCTCTTTCCAACTCATCATTCTTCCTGAATATGAAACGCCCCAATCTTCAATATAATTGCCCATTTTAGCCCAGAATGCAGCGTTTTTATCAGAGGCCCAAAACTCATCTGCAATCATTTTTTCACCAAGAGTATATAAAAATACCAATCGATGTGTCATACCATTACTGTCGCCTCCAGTAAATCTCTCAAGAACAATTGCACCTTTGTTCATTTCAACATCCTTAAAAACCTCTTCAAAAGCTTCTTTAATATCTTTTTGTGTAAACGGTTTTACTTTTACTTCTATAGCAGAAAATGCCATAGTTTGCGCATTCATCCATTGAGTTGAAAAACAAATCAATAGCAGAATCATAAACATTTTTTTCATTGTCAGTTAATTTTAAATTTTCATAAATTTACAAAAAAAACTTGCAAAATAAAATCAATTATTAAGAATTGCACCATTGTGTGCAAATAATGTGCAAACTTATGGTCAGAATTGACTATTTTAGAGAAAGAACACAACCCTACTAAAACAAAATAACCCTCTGCATATCAGAAGGTTATTAATAATAAATAAAAACAATAATTTATTCAACCAGACTCCAAGTTTGAGTAATATTACCATCCTCAAAAGGAGTCTGCATTTGATTATTACCAATAAAAGTTACTGGAAATGGTTCACCATTAATTTCATACATATTTGATCCAACATTTACCCAATTCACAGGTCCATACATATCTAAATCTGAACACAAACTACCATCACTTGGAAAACATTCCCATACGCTTTTTGTTACTTCAGTTAAAGTAAAAACAAAAGTGTCAGGAGATCCAGCATCATTTTCCATAAAACAACCTCTACAAGAATCTCCCCAATCTCCTCCAACAATTTCTTCATTTACTAAAACCCATGTTCCAATAATTGGATCATTAGGATTATTGTTGCTGTTGTTATCAGAATTTGAATTATCATTATCCCCTCCACTACAAGCAAAAAGGGAAAATACAAAAGTTAATAAAAGTAAATTTTTCATGTGGTTAATTTTTTTTGATTTGAACAAATTTATGAAGATTTGTGCAAATAATGTGCAAACTTTTGGTCAGAATTGACTATTTTAGAGAAAGAACACAACCCTACTAAAACAAAATAACCCCCTAAATATTAGAGGGTTATTTGTGATCGCGACAGGATTCGAACCTGTGACCGTCTGCTTAGAAGGCAGATGCTCTATCCAGCTGAGCTACGCGACCATTCAAGGACATGATGTCCTGAAGTCGGGGTGGCAGGATTCGAACCTGCGACCTCCGCGTCCCAAACGCGGCGCGATAACCGGGCTACGCTACACCCCGTATTGAGTTGATTTTATATTGCGGAGAGACCGGGATTCGAACCCGGGCAACACTTACGCGTTGACAGATTAGCAATCTGCTCCATTACCACTCTGGCACCTCTCCTCTATTTTTTTATGAACTTATGCAATAAAATTGCGGATGCAAATGTAACTTTTCATTGTCAAGAACGCAAACTATTTTTTTAATTTTTTAAATCACAATAATTACTATTCTGGGTATTCTATACGAAGATGATACATGTTGGCCAACTTGTGCTTTAAAACTTTCTTTATGCATTCTATTTCTTTGAAAGTAATATTGGCATTCAAAAACTGTGCATCTTCAATTTGATGGGCTACAATTGTATCTACAAATGCATTGATTTTTGTTGACGTTGGGTCTTTCAAACTTTTTGATGCAGCTTCAACACTATCACAAATCATCAAAATAGCAGTTTCTTTACTAAATGGTTTTGGACCATTATACATAAAATCTGAAGGATCAAACTCGGAAGTAATTTCCATTTGTTTGTTGTAGAAGTAACGCACATAACTTGTTCCATGATGGGTGCGAATAAAATCAACAACACGATCTGGTAATTTATTTTTCTTTGCGATCTCTACTCCGCTAATCACATGATTTACAATAATTTGTGCGCTTTCCTTTGGCGACAATTCATCGTGAGGATTGGTTCCTGTAGATTGATTTTCTGTAAAATATGTTGGATTGTACATTTTCCCAATATCATGGTACAGCGCACCAACTCGAACTAACATAACATTTGCACCAATTTCGTTGGCTGAGGCTTCTGCAAGATTGGCCACGTTTAAAGAATGATGAAAGGTCCCAGGAGCTTTATCAGAAAGCTCTTTGAGTAATTTTGAATTTGTATCAGAAAGCTCCAATAAGGACACATCCGAAACCAATCCGAATAGTTTTTCGTAGGCATAAATTAATGGTTGTACAAATAATGTGGCTAAACCACACAGCACAAACAACAAAAAGTTTTCCCACTTTAAACCATCAATACTTCCTTCATGAATGACATAAAATGAAAAATATGAAATGATATAAATTAAGGTAATTTGCCCAACAGATATAAACAAATTAGCACGTTTATAAAGTTCTGAAACTGTTAGAATTGTTACAATTCCTGCAATAATTTGAAGAAACATATATTCGTAGTTATTGGCAACGACAAACCCCAAAAGCAGTACCGTAACCACGTGAGCGAAAAGCCCCAATCGAGCATCAAAAAAGGCTTTAAGAACCAACGGTAAAATACATAATGGAACGGCGTATATGTATGCAGAATTGTAATTTACAACTAGGGTTGTAAGCAATACCATTAAGGCAATATTGAAAAAGATAAATGTAACTTTCGTGTTATTGGTAAATATATCCTCTCTGTATTTCCTCAAAAAAAGCAAAAGCATCAAAAGCGCTAGAGCAACCAAAACAGTATATGCCGCTAAAATCCAAACGTAGTTGGCTTCGGTCCAAACCTGAGATTCATATTCGGATTCCAAAGACTTCAAAATAGACAATTTATCCCCTTGAACAACTTCTCCTTTTGAAATGATTAAGGTACCTTTATCGACTCGACCGCGCACTGGAACAATACGCCCAATACGTTCTTTTAAAGCACTTTCAGAAAGCGATACATTATATGAAGCATTGGGCTCAACAACATCAAAAAATAATGATATGTATGCAGGCAAAAACTCCACATATTCGGAGGCTTCAATTTTGGAAGTGATAAAAGGTTTTAAATCTGTTTGAACAAAAAATTTATTGTAAGCAACAGTTTTACTTTGCGTGTTATCAATTAATACCGAAATAATTTGTTCATTGCCAAAATTATAACTCTCCGCTAGTACACCTGTAGCATACAGCTCTGAAAGGATATTTTTACCAAAATGAAATAGAGTATCGTTTAGTTGTTGAGCTGTAACCTCAAAAAAACTACGTTCAAAAACGGTTTTATAACTGTTTATAATTTGTGTCACCTTTGCGGTGTCAACTTCAAAAAATACTGGAGATTCTTTAGATATTTGTTGGCGTTCTTCTTCTAATTCTACACCAGATTTTTGAATTGCAAAATCAAATGGGGCATATAAATTTTCGGATTGCCATGGTTTTCCTTTTTCAAAACTATATCGAAACGTTCCACTTTTTGGAAATAAATAAACAATCAAAAATGTAGTTGCTACAAATAAAAATACTTTGTAAAGCAAATTGTGATTTCTGTAAAATTTATTTAAAACTGGATCCATTTGAATAATTTGTTTTTAATTGTGGCTAAGCCAATCAAACTACATCAAAAGTAATAAAAAGAACGTCAATACAACTGCAAAAATCAACAATCATCTCTAAATATATGCTAAATTTTATTTACATTAGCGAGAGAAAAAATTTAAAACTATTTTGATGAAAGAAGTTGTTATTGTTTCTGCAGTCCGCACCCCAATAGGTAGTTTTATGGGAAGTTTATCTTCAATAGACGCACCAAAACTTGGGGCTATCGCCATTAAAGGTGCATTAGAAAAAATTAATTTAAATCCTAGTTTAGTAGATGAAGTCCTAATGGGACAAGTTGTTCAGGCTGGTGCTGGCCAAGCTCCTGCAAGACAAGCGGCTATATTTGCTGGGATTCCAAATACAGTCCCCTGTACCACCGTCAATAAAGTATGTTCATCTGGAATGAAATCCATAATGCAAGCCGCACAAAGTATTGCGCTTGGTGATGCCGAAATTATTGTGGCAGGAGGTATGGAAAATATGAGTAAAATTCCACACTATTATCATGCAAGAATAGCGAAGAAATTTGGCCCTGCACAAATGGAAGATGGTATGCAAAAAGATGGTCTTGTGGATGCTTACAATAAAGAAGCTATGGGCGTTTGTGCCGATGCGTGTGCCACAGAATATGATTTTTCTAGAGAAGATCAAGATACGTTTGCTATTCAATCTTATAAGCGCTCTGCCGAAGCTTGGAGTCGTGGAAAATTTGACAATGAGGTTGTCCCTGTAGAAGTTCCCCAACGCCGTGGCGAACCCATTATAGTGACAACCGATGAAGAATTTACAAATGTAAAATTAGAAAAAATTCCAGCCCTAAGACCTGCTTTTACAAAAGATGGTACTGTAACGGCAGCCAATGCCTCGACCATCAATGATGGTGCTGCAGCACTTGTTCTTATGAGTAAAGACAAAGCCAAAGAACTTGGACTACAACCACTGGCTAGCATAAAAAGTTATGCCGATGCGGCACGCGAGCCCGAATGGTTTACGGTTGCGCCTGCAAAAGCCCTCCCCAAAGCTCTAGACAAAGCCAACATCAACATTGATGATGTGGGTTATTTTGAATTTAACGAAGCATTTTCTGTGGTTGGACTGGCCAATATGAAAATTTTGGGACTTAACGATGCTAAAGTTAATGTCAATGGTGGTGCAGTTTCGCTTGGACATCCTTTGGGGTGCTCCGGTGCAAGAATTGTGGTTACCCTACTCAATGTTTTGGAACAAAATAATGGAAAAATTGGAGCAGCGGCCATTTGTAATGGCGGCGGTGGTGCCTCGGCACTAATCCTCGAACGAAACTAATACTAAATGCAATACGGCCTGTGCAATCTTAGTATTGTCGCATTAAGAAACGAACCCTCAGACAAAAGCGAACTCACATCGCAGGTCCTTTATGGCGAATTGTTTAAGGTCCTTGAACAACGCAAAAAGTGGAGCCGAATTCGCCTCAGTTATGATGGCTACGAAGGATGGATTGACAACAAGCAATTTCGGTTGATTGAACAAGAAGAGTACAAAAACTTCACTTCCAAAAAAGAGCAACTGTGTAGCGATTTAGTGAACTTTATTACCGATAGTGAACAAAAGATACAACCCATTGTGATGGGCAGTGTTTTAAATGCACAACCCCATCTCAGCCATACTTTTGATGGAGAAACATTAGTTGGTCAAAAACAAAAAAACAACCTAATAGAAACCGCACTGCTCTACCTCAACACCCCCTACCTGTGGGGAGGAAAAACCCCTTTTGGTATTGATTGTTCGGGTTTTACACAAATGGTGTATCGCCTTAATGGATTTCAACTTTTGCGCGATGCTTCGCAACAAGCCACACAAGGCGATGCGCTTAGTTTTATTGAAGAAAGCTCACCAGGTGATTTGGCGTTTTTTGATAATAACGAAGGGGATATTATTCATGTAGGAATTATTATGGAAAACCATCATATCATTCATGCGCATGGCAAAGTACGTATAGACCGTATTGACCATTCTGGAATTTACAATGTTGATACCAACACCCATTCCCATAAACTTCGGGTGATTAAAAGTATTGTTTAAGTTTTTTTTGTAAATTTGGGTATTATCCTAAATCTTTAATATCATGTTTTATAAAACCTACAAATTTACCACGATTCTTTTTTGGGCTTTTTTGGTAAAACAGAGTTTTAAATGCTATTGCTGTAAGCGATCGGCCATATCTTTATATTCTTTGGCTTTAGCATCGTTGCCTGTAGCAGAAAAAATATTGGACAGGGTTTTAGCCGCCTGAAAATTTGTAGGATCAGAAACTAATGCTTGTTCTAAATAAGGTATGGCATCCAAATACAATTGGTTACGTTCTTCACGAAGCTCATCATAGCGGCGGTCATCGGCAGCAGAAGTCCCCAAGTTATTCATTTCATCAATAATGGATTCCTCTTGCCCTAATATAAGTGCCGCAAGATTGATATAGGCATTGGTATACTTTGGATTAAGCTCAATGGCTTTATCGTAATATTTCTTAGCATTATCAAAGTCATTGGCATCAGCAGCAATGACTCCCAAATTGTATTGCAACTCTGCATTTTTGGGGTCTTTTTCTGTAGCATATTCCAACAATTCTTTAAACTTTTCAATATTCCCCATTGCATAATGGACATTGGCTTCTGTAAGTATCAAATTTAAATCGTCTGGATTTTGAGCTCTTGCTTCGCGCATGGCGTCTAGCGCTTTGTCAGTTTCACCACGTTCATTATAAATTAGCGCCATATTTTTTATAATCTCTGGATATCTAGATTTTGAGTTCTTGTCGGTAGGGTTTATATGTGACTTTGACTTTACCGAAACATCACGCAATACTTCACTGTCAAAAGCCTCTTCTTTGTTGGTTTCTTTGTTGACCGCAAAATATTGCTTTTCAATCCCTGTAAATCCAAGTGCTCTTAATTTTTCATACATCGCCAAAGACTTGTCATAGTCCTTTGCATTTACAGCCGATGAGGCCGCATAATACAAATAGATGGTGTCTTTAGATGACAATTTATAAGCATTTGAAAAGTAATCCGATGCCGTTGCATAATCACTTTTTTCAATGGAAGCACTTCCTTGATTAATCAAGTGATTAATAAGGTTTTGAAAGTGTGTGTGTTTTTCTTCTGAACTTACAGACGATCCGATTTTTGCAAAAGCATCAATGGAATTATTAACGTCTTCTAGCTCTGCAGCACCCCCTTTAAAAAGTAACTTACTTTTATAAAAATAAAACTGCCCTTTTTGCTTTTCATCCATTGAAGACATTAGCGCTTCTGCATCAGCAAGAGCTGTAGCGGCTTGCTCAAAATTTGCTTTTCCAAGGGCTTTACTCACTGCACGTAGCTCTTTCTTTTGTGCATTTATAGACCATGTAACGGTGAGTAGGAGTCCAAAAATTAGGTATTTTTTCATGATTTAAGTATTTAATTATTCTTCTGTTTGTGTGTCGTTTTCTGTATTTTCTGTATTTGGTGTTTCTTCAGAAGTCGATGCTTCGGTAGTGTCCTCTTCTGATTCCTCTACTTCCTCTTCTTTCATCACTTTTGCAACTGCAGCAATAGAATCGGAGCCTTTGAGATTGATAAGCCTTACACCTTGTGTTGCTCTACCCATTACTCTTAAATCCTCTACCGCCATACGAATAGCAATTCCAGATTTGTTGATGATCATCAAATCATCTTCATCAGTTACATTTTTGATGGAAACCAAACTTCCTGTTTTTTCAGTTATTGATATGGTTTTTACACCCTTTCCACCACGATTTGTGATACGATAATCCTCTAAACTTGAGCGTTTTCCATAGCCATTTTCTGAAACCACCAAAATATTACTTTCCATATCATCTACAGATATCATGCCAATCACCTCATCAGCATCGTGCGCCAATGTAATTCCACGTACTCCAGAGGCTCCTCTTCCCATTGGGCGAGTCTTGGCTTCCTCGAAACGAATGGCCTTTCCTGACTTCAATGCTAACATCACTTGGCTTTCTCCAGTGGTGAGTTTGGCTTCAAGAAGTTCATCGCCTTCCTTAATCGTAATCGCATTAATTCCATTAGTTCTTGGACGAGAATATTGCTCTAAAGACGTTTTCTTTACCTGTCCAAGTTTGGTTGCCATAATGACGTAATGGGCATTAATGTATTCTTCATCTTTTAAGTTTTGAGTACAAATAAATGCCTTTACTTTATCGTCTTGTTCAATATTGATCAGGTTTTGAATGGCTCTTCCTTTTGATGTTTTACTGCCTTCTGGAATTTCATAAACACGCATCCAGAAACATTTTCCTTTTTGTGTAAAGAATAACATATACTGGTGATTCGTTCCTACAAAAAGATGTTCTAAGAAATCTTCATTTCTTGTAGTCGATGCTTTTTGACCAACTCCCCCTCTATTTTGAGTTCTATATTCAGTTAAAGATGTTCGTTTGATATATCCAGCATGAGAAATAGTAATCACCACTTGCTCGTTTGGAATCATATCTTCAATGGATAAATCTCCACCAGCATACTCAATCGTAGAACGACGATCATCACCATACTTTTCTTTAACCACCGCAAGCTCATCTTTGATGATTTGCATACGACGATCTTTTTTGTCTAGAATATCCTTTAGGTCTTCAATAGTTTTCATGAGCTCTTCAAACTCTGAGCGTAATTTATCTTGCTCTAAGCCCGTAAGCTGACGCAAACGCATTTCAACAATAGCTTTGGCTTGAATTTCACTCAACTCAAAGCGTTTGATAAGTTTTTCGCGGGCTTCATCAGGATTTGAGGACCCTCTGATGATAGATATCACTTCATCAATATTATCAGAAGCAATGATAAGTCCTTCCAAAATATGAGCGCGTTCTTCTGCTTTACGAAGTTCATATGTGGTTCTTCGTACTACAACCTCATGACGGTGCTCAACAAAATGATGAATCATGTCTTTTAGATTCAACATTTCTGGACGACCATTGACCAATGCAATATTATTTACACTAAATGAGGACTGAAGCGCCGTATATTTAAATAATTTGTTAAGAACAATATTTGGAATAGCATCTCTTTTTAAGACATAAACAATACGCATTCCATTACGGTCAGACTCGTCGCGAATTGTTGAAATTCCTTCTAATTTTTTATCATTAACGAGGTCAGCCGTTTTCTTAATCATATCGGCCTTATTGACTTGATATGGAATTTCGCTAACAATAATACATTCTCTTCCATTGACTTCTTCAATATTGGCTTTGGCACGAATAACAACACGTCCTCGACCCGTTTTAAAAGCTTCTCTTACCCCATCATAGCCATAAATTATCCCACCTGTTGGAAAATCTGGTGCCTTAACATGAGTGATTAATTCGTCAATTTCAATAGCATTATTATCAATGTAGGCTGTAATTCCATCAACAACTTCAGAAAGATTATGTGGTGGCATATTGGTTGCCATACCTACTGCAATTCCTGATGCACCATTGACAAGCAGCCCTGGAATTCGTGTTGGAAGGACGGTTGGTTCTTGAAGTGTATCATCAAAATTAAGTTTATGATCGACTGTTTCTTTATCAATATCGGCAAGCATATCTTCAGATATCTTACGCATTCTAGCTTCTGTATAACGCATTGCAGCAGGACTATCGCCATCTATCGAGCCAAAATTCCCTTGTCCATCGACTAGCATGTAACGTAAACTCCACTCTTGGGCCATTCGCACCATAGTATCATAAACC
The DNA here is from genome assembly GCA_964219345.1 of Aeromicrobium sp. Classification (GTDB taxonomy): domain Bacteria; phylum Bacteroidota; class Bacteroidia; order Flavobacteriales; family Flavobacteriaceae; genus UBA3537. The sequence goes on from CAXPPN010000025.1 coordinate 218,455, forward strand.
GATGTATCGCCATGAGGGTGGTATTTACCAAGTACTTCTCCCACAATTCTTGCCGATTTTTTGTGCGCAGAATTAGACCTTACACCCAACTCATGCATTCCATACAAAACACGGCGATGAACGGGCTTTAAGCCATCACGAACGTCGGGTAGTGCTCTTGAAACAATAACGGACATCGAATAATCGATGTAGGCCGATTTCATTTCATCTTCAATGTTAATCGGGATTAATTTTTCTCCTTCTATCATAGGTTGATTTTATTGCAATTATTATATTCAAGCTAATATAAAACAATCGTTCTTTTTGATGCTAATAATTATGGGGTTTTTTGGCGTATTTTATCAACAATTTAAAGAAGAAAAGGGTTAATAAATAGAATGCAAAAAATTTTGATTTTTAAATGTTTTTAATATCATTTGTAGTATTAATTTTTAATTGAGGTATAGTTTTTGAATTATAACTCATAAAATTCGTATTTTTATACAAAATATTTTCTATGGATGACAACTTTTCACCCCGAGTTAAAGATGTGATTTCTTTTAGTAAAGAAGAAGCATTACGTCTAGGACATGATTTTATTGGAACAGAGCATTTGATGCTTGGATTGCTTCGTGATGGCCACGGCAAAGCAGTAGAGATTCTCAATGCACTTGATATTGATTTGAGTCAGCTGCGCCGCAAAGTAGAAATTCTAAGCCCTGCAAACCCCAATATTAGCACTTCAACAAACGAGAAAAAAAATCTTCATCTCACTCGACAAGCTGAACGTGCCCTAAAAACAACCTTTTTGGAGGCCAAGCTTTTTCAAAGCAAATCCATCAATACGGCGCATTTGCTTTTGTGTGTTCTTAGAAATGAAAATGACCCTACCACCAAGTTACTCAATAAATTGAGAGTAAATTACGATAATGTTAAAGAGCAATTTAAAAATATGATTACAAGCAGTGATGATGATTTCATTGATGCGCCAAAAGCTGAATCTTTTTCTGAAGAAGAAACAAATGAAGAAAATGAAAACACCGGTACTTTTGGTCAAACGAGCTCAACCAAATCAAACAAAAAATCTAAAACCCCTGTTTTAGATAATTTTGGGCGTGATCTTACCGCTATGGCCGAAGAAGGAAAACTTGACCCTGTAGTTGGTAGAGACAAAGAAATTCAGCGCGTATCACAAATACTCAGCCGAAGAAAAAAGAACAATCCTCTTCTTATTGGAGAGCCAGGCGTTGGTAAATCTGCAATTGCAGAAGGGCTAGCCAACAGAATTATAAAACGAAAAGTCTCTAGAATTCTGTTCAACAAACGTGTGGTAACTCTAGACTTAGCGAGTTTAGTGGCTGGTACAAAATACAGAGGTCAATTTGAAGAACGTATGAAAGCTGTTATGAATGAACTCGAAAAAAATGATGATGTCATTTTATTCATTGATGAAATTCATACCATTGTAGGTGCCGGAGGTGCAACAGGAAGTCTTGATGCTTCAAACATGTTTAAACCTGCATTAGCACGAGGAGAGATTCAATGTGTTGGTGCTACAACTCTTGATGAATACCGTCAGCATATCGAAAAAGATGGTGCGCTAGAGCGTCGCTTTCAAAAAGTGATTATTGAACCTACTTCAGTTGATGAGACGATTGAAATCCTTAACAATATAAAAAATAAATACGAAGATCATCACAATGTAGACTATACAGATGATGCTATAGAAGCCTGTGTTAAACTTACAAGCCGCTATATGTCCAATCGTTTTCTACCAGACAAAGCTATTGATGCTTTGGACGAGGCAGGATCGCGAGTACATATCACAAATATTGATGTTCCCGAACAAATTGTGGAATTGGAATCAGAACTTGAGGCTGTTCGTGCAACAAAAAATTCTGTGGTAAAAAAACAGAAATATGAAGAAGCTGCAAAGCTTAGGGATGACGAAAAAAGACTTGAAAAAAGTTTGGCAGAAGCTCAGAAAAAGTGGGAAGATGAGTCAAAACTCAATAGAGAAATTGTTACAGAAGAAAACGTCGCCGAAGTCGTTTCTATGATGACAGGAATTCCTGTGAATAGAATTGCACAAACAGAAGGCAACAAGCTTTCTTTATTACCAGAACTGATTAATGGTAAAGTTATTGGTCAAGATGAGGCTGTTTCCAAGGTTGTGAAAGCCATTCAAAGGAATCGTGCTGGGCTTAAAGATCCAAATAAGCCCATAGGCTCATTTATATTTTTGGGACAAACAGGCGTTGGAAAAACACAATTAGCCAAAGTTTTGGCTGGCGAGTTATTCGACAGTACTGATGCTTTAATCAGAATAGACATGAGCGAATACATGGAGAAATTTGCCATTTCGCGACTTGTTGGAGCACCTCCTGGATATGTTGGGTACGAAGAAGGTGGGCAACTTACAGAAAAAGTAAGACGAAAACCTTATGCTGTAATTCTTTTAGATGAAATTGAAAAAGCACATCCTGATGTTTTCAATATGCTTTTACAAGTTCTAGACGATGGATATTTGACTGATAGTTTAGGGCGAAAAATTGACTTTAGTAATACCATTATTATTATGACTTCCAACATTGGAGCTCGAAAACTAAAGGATTTTGGAACCGGTGTTGGCTTTGGAACTGCAGCTCAAAAACAACAAGAAAGTGCAAATGCACGTGGCGTTATTGAAAATGCATTAAAAAAAGCTTTCGCACCTGAATTTTTAAATAGAATTGATGATGTGGTGGTGTTCAATACTCTTGAAAAAGAAGATATTGATAAAATTATTGATATTGAATTAGAAAAACTTCTAGATCGAATTTCTGAACTAGGATACAAACTAAAATTGAGTAAAAAAGCGAGAAACTTTATTGCCGAAAAAGGATTTGATAAACAATATGGCGCACGACCACTAAAGCGTGCTATTCAAAAATATGTAGAAGATGCCATTGCAGAAGAAATTATCAAGTCAAATATTCAAGAAGGGGACAGCATCACGATGGATATTGGTAAAAACGATATTGAATTAAATATCAAAATTACAAGTCCAAAAAAATCAGAAGAACAATAAAACAAACTTCTTTTTTTATAATTAAACCCTTGCACATTGCAGGGGTTTTTTATGCTGAAATTGTCTCAAAAAGCACATCATTATCAAAATTTAATGACTGCATAAAACGTATTGTTTTTTTAATGTCTATATAAAGCGGTTTATCATTTTCAGTAAATAAAACTTCTTTTCTGAAAGAAGCTAAAAACTGCTCCAAAAAAGGCGATGTTTTTAATGTTCTCATTTTTAAGGCTTGAGATGCATTCATCAATTCAATTGCAAGAATTCGTTCAACATTTTCAATAAGCTCAAAAGCTTGTATAGCAGCATTGGCACCCATACTTACATGATCTTCCTGACCATTGGAAGACATTATAGAATCTACACTGGCTGGAGTAGCTAGTTGTTTGTTAGCACTTGCAATACTTGCCGCTGTATACTGAGGAATCATATAGCCAGAATTTAATCCTGGTGAATTTACTAAAAACGAAGGGAGACCACGCTCTCCAGATATCAATTGATATGTTCTTCGTTCAGAAATACTCCCAAGTTCAGACATAGCTATTTTTAAGAAATCTAGACTCAAAGCCAAAGGTTGTCCATGAAAATTTCCTCCCGAAATAATTTTATCGGCTTGTGAAAATATAATTGGGTTATCAGAAACAGAATTAACTTCTGTTAAAACTATCGAAGAAATATGTTCCAATGCATCTTTTGTAGCGCCATGAACTTGTGGCATACAACGGAAAGAATATGGATCTTGGACATGGATTTTTACTTGTTTAATCAAAGGACTATCTTGTAAGAACTGACGTATGCGCTGAGCAGTAAGAATTTGGCCTTTGTGTGGACGTACCAACTGAACTAATGGGTCAAAAGGTTCAATTAGACCATCAAAAGCATCTAGTGATAACGCTCCTATTAAATCTGAAAAATAGGAAAGTTTATACGATTTTAATAAACAATGTATGGCATAAGCAGACATAAATTGTGTTCCATTTAGTAATGCTAAACCTTCCTTTGATTGCAGTTTTATCGGATTTAAACTATGCGCCTTCAATACATCTTGAGTTGGCTTTTGAATGCCGTTGTGCCAAATTTCACCTTCCCCAATCACACACAAAGCAACATGTGCCAAAGGTGCCAAATCTCCTGAAGCTCCCAAAGAACCTTGAGTATAAACTACTGGCAAAAGATCGAGGTTGTAAAAATCAACAAGACGCTGAACAGTTGCAAGTTGTACACCACTATTCCCATTAGATAAAGATTTGATTTTTAGTAAAAGCATCAATTTGATGATATGCTGAGGCACCAATTTTCCAGTACCACACGCATGAGAACGTACCAAATTTTCTTGAAGTTGAACCAATTGATCAGAATTAATCGAAACATCACACAAGGCACCAAAACCGGTATTGATACCATAAATTGGTGCCTCAGAATTTTCCATTTTTTGATTTAAATATGTCCTACAATTGACTATATTTTGTTTTACTTCTGATGATAATTCAATGGAAAATTGATTGATAATCAAATCATTGAGTGCAGGTAAGCTTAATGGATGTGTTGTTATTTTATGCATAATTGCTCTAATGGAGTCCTTCAAAAGTGCATTATTCAATGAAAATTTCCAAATAATTGATACAATTAATTTATTATGTCTAATTTTGAAAAGACTATACTTTTAGCTTCATTAAAGAGAATAATCATGCCTAAAAACACCAATAAAAATTCAGAAAATTTTCCAATTTTAGAAGATTTAGTTGGCGATTGGAATTTAGAACGTTTTTATAACAATGGAGTCAAGGTTCTTGGCAAAGCAAATTTTACAAAAACTAATGCTAATGAGTTTAAATATTCCGAAAAAGGGATGATGATTCTAGCAGATGGAAAAGAAATGATGTGTGCCAGAAAATACATTTATAAACCTAGTCCTACTGGTTTTGAGGTGTATTTTTTTGAAAACCCTAAGGAACTATTTCAAAATGTTATCTTGAAAAAAGAAAAAAATGGAAGTCTTAGTGCAAAAGCTACCCATTTTTGTGTAAAAGATGTCTACGCTTCTTCATATAAATTTTTGAACGATGGACACTTTGAAATCACTCATGTGGTGTGTGGTCCAAAAAAAGAATATACTTCAAAGGGAGTTTTTAAAAAAACATAGAAGTGCAAAAAAAAAATGTAACTTCGTAAAACATTTTAATCCTAAAATCATTTATTATGAATAAAACCTCATTTTACACAATTAGCATTGCCATAATTTTGGCTGGTTGTCAAAAACCAAAAGACCACGTTGAACTTTCAGGGAATATAACCAACCCAAATTCTGATAAAATTACAATTACTAACCCAGATAATGGCTACAAAAAAGAAATAGCCGTTGAGGAAGATGGTTCATTTTCGGATACCCTTAAGGTTGAAGAGGGACGCTATCGCTTTTTTGATGGTAATGAAGTAGGCACAATATTTTTAAAAAATGGCAACTCAACTTCTTTTACTTTAGATACTAAGGAATTTGACGAAACTTTAAAATTTAAAGGAGATGATGCCGAAAAAAGCAATGTTTTAATTGCATATGCTTTACTTCAAGAAAAACATCTTACTAATGATTTGTTTGATAAAAATCCAAAAGCCTTTCAAGATGCTTTTAACGCTTTAGAAAAGGATTTTCAAGATTTAAAATCTAGCTATGCATCAATAGACACCTCATATTTTGAGATTGATAATACCAATTTCAAAAAAATGAAAATAGCATACACAAAGTTTTACGAAGATCGACAAGCACTGAGAAGAGAATTGGCAAAAGGCACTCCTTCTCCTACTTTTGATAATTTTGAAAATTTTAAAGGTGGTACTTCATCTTTAAAAGACTTTATAGGAAAGTATGTCTATATAGATGTTTGGGCAACATGGTGTGGACCCTGTAAAGTTGAAATCCCATTTTTGAAAGAACTAGAACAAAGATTTCATGGGCGCAACATTGAGTTTATCAGTATTTCTGTTGATGATGAAAGACGAAGTGGAACTATGGAAAAAGCACACAAAGCATGGAAAACTATGGTCGCTGAGAAAAATTTATCAGGAGTTCAACTTTTTACTGGTATTGGATGGAAAGCTGACTTTATTCAAGCTTATAAAATCGATGGTATTCCAAGATTTATTCTCATTGATCCAAAAGGCAATATAGTTGATCCTGATGCACCAAGACCTTCTAGTTCAAGAATTACAGAGCTTTTAGAAGAATTGGGCGTTTAGTTCAAAAAATCTGTTAGTATAATTTTATTTACATTTTCGTGTGAAGCATGTGCTACTGCTTTACCGTTTTTAATGATTAAAAGCTGTGGCGACTGATGAACAACATCAAATTGATGTGCAACGGCATTTGAAATTTCACGATAGCTAAGTAAATCCAAAAAATAAGCCGTAAAATCATCTTCTGAAAAACTATAGCCTGATTTAAATTCGTTTAGTACAAAACGACTTACACTACAACGTGTGGAATGTTTAAAAATAAGTTGTGGCTTCAAAAAAGAGGCTTCAACTATAGTATTGAGTTGATCAATATTTTCAAGTTTTGGTCCAGGCCAATTGTTTGAATTATTGCTTAAAAAGGAATCAAATAATCCCATAATTTTTCTTTACATTTTTAAAATTATGACTAAACGTCAGTTTTTTAGTTAAAATAGTGTCAATTTGTCGCGTGTTTTCAAATGGTAAGGTAATTGAATAATCAAATACAAAAATAACCCATTATGAACTTTGACAATTATACAATAAAAACACAACAAGCGCTACAACACGCGCAACAAATTGCTCAAGAATTTGAACATCAACAAATTGAAAATGAACACCTTTACAAAGGAATGCAAGCCGTTGATCAAAACGTAATTCCATATTTACTAAAAAAACTTGATGTCAATTCAATACTTTTAAATCAAATTATTGATAAAGAAATAGAACGTTTTCCAAAAGTAAGCGGCTCGGATCAAATGTTGTCGAGAACCTTAGTTAAAACATTGGGAGATGCGGTTGCTATCTCAAAAAAAACAGGAGGAGAATACGTTTCCATTGAAGATATTTTCCTTGCTTTATTTAAATCTAAAAGTAAAATCTCACAAATTCTAAAAGATCAAGGTGTTACTGAAAAAGACTTGGAAGCTTGTATAACAGAGCTAAGAAAAGGGCAAACTGTAACCTCCAAAAGTCAAGAAGATACCTACAATGCCTTAAATAAATATGCCAAAAATCTCAACCAAATGGCACGCGATAATCGTTTGGATCCTGTGATTGGGCGTGATGAAGAAATTCGAAGAATTCTCCAAATATTATCGAGAAGAACAAAAAATAATCCCATATTAGTTGGTGAACCTGGCACTGGAAAAACAGCAATCGCAGAAGGACTTGCACACCGAATAATTACAGGTGATGTTCCTGAAAATTTAAAAGACAAACAAGTATTCGCTTTGGATATGGGAGCACTTATAGCAGGTGCAAAATACAAAGGCGAATTTGAAGAACGTCTTAAATCTGTAATCAAAGAAGTGACACAAGACTCTGGAGATGTGGTGCTATTTATAGATGAAATACATACACTAGTTGGAGCTGGTGGTGGCGAAGGTGCTATGGATGCAGCAAACATTTTAAAACCAGCATTGGCGCGTGGCGAACTTCGAGCTATTGGTGCGACTACGCTAGACGAATATCAAAAGTATTTTGAAAAAGACAAAGCATTAGAACGCCGTTTTCAAAAAGTTATGGTTGATGAACCCGACGAAGAAAGTGCAATTTCAATTTTGAGAGGGATTAAAGAAAAATATGAAACCCACCACAAAGTTCGTATCAAAGATGAAGCAATTATTGGGGCTGTAAAGCTATCCACAAGATATATTAGCAATCGTTTTTTACCAGATAAAGCCATTGATTTGATGGACGAGGCCGCTTCAAAATTACGAATGGAAATCAATTCTAAACCTGAAGAATTGGATGTATTGGATCGAAAAGTCATGCAATTAGAAATTGAAATTGAAGCCATAAAACGTGAAAAAGATGATGTTAAACTCAAAGCACTAAGTGCAGATTTAGCCAATATCAAAGAAGAAAGAAACACTTTAGAAGCACAATGGCGCAGCGAAAAAGAAATGGTAGATTCAATTCAAAGCGCAAAATCTGACATTGAAATCTTGAAAATAGAAGCAGAACGTGCTGAGCGTGATGGCGATTATGGAAAAGTTGCAGAATTGCGCTATGGAAAAATCAAAGATGCACAAGCTCATCTTGAGGACTTACAACAAAAACTAATTGAAAATAAGAAATCTGCACTTATTAAAGAGGAAGTGACCTACGAAGATATTGCAGAAGTGATAGCAAAATGGACAGGAATTCCAGTCACAAAAATGATTGAGACTGAGCGGGAAAAACTTTTAAAACTAGAACAAGAACTTCATAAGAGAGTCGTTGGTCAAGATGAAGCTGTTGCTGCAGTTAGTGACGCTGTAAGACGTAGTAGAGCTGGTCTACAAAATCCAAAAAAACCAACAGGAACATTTTTATTTTTGGGAAGTACAGGAGTTGGAAAAACAGAGTTAGCAAAAACTTTAGCCGCCTATTTATTTGATGATGAAAATGCACTTACAAGAATAGATATGAGTGAATATCAAGAACGACACGCTGTTAGTAGACTTATTGGTGCGCCTCCAGGATATGTGGGCTACGACGAAGGTGGACAACTTACTGAAGCTGTAAGAAGAAAACCCTACTCTGTAGTATTGTTAGATGAAATTGAAAAAGCACACCCCGATACATTTAATATTTTATTGCAAGTGTTAGATGAGGGGCGACTTACAGATAACAAAGGTCGTGTGGCAGATTTCAAAAACACAATCATCATTATGACTTCAAATATTGGAAGTGATATTATTCAGAATAAATTTGAGGAATATGGCAATGATTATTCAGCAATGGAATCTGCAAAAACAGAGGTTATTGCATTACTAAAAAAAATGGTACGCCCAGAGTTTTTAAATAGAATAGATGATACCATTTTATTTAGCCCATTAAGCGAAAAACACATAGAATCCATTGTTGAGCTACAATTGAAACATTTAGCTAAAACTTTGCAAGAACAGGGTGTTATTTTTGATTCAAGCCCAGAAGCAATAAGTTGTCTAGCAAAAAAAGGGTATCAACCCGAATATGGCGCAAGACCAGTAAAAAGAGTCATACAAAAAGAAGTACTGAATGCTTTGAGTAAAGAACTTCTTTCTGGCGCAATTAATTCAAACAGTATTATTTTGATGGATGCTTTTGATAATGGTTTGGCATTTAGAAATCAAAATGAAAAAATTCCAAAAGAACTGTAACAAATTACGATTTTAATCGTTTAATATTTGTTGGTTAGTTAGAAAAGCGGTGCTTTGTGTAGAAAATATGCTTGTACTGCTTTTTTCTATTTAAAAAAAAGTTGAAAAAGCATTGAGATTCCCACTAATTATTTGATTAGTTTTGAACTGAAATGAAAAAGTCTGTAAACATACTCAATAAGAAAGCACGTTTTTCGTATGAAATATTAGATACGTATACGGCTGGTATTGTACTTACTGGAACAGAAATTAAATCTATCAGGGCAAGCAAAGCATCTATAGCAGAAAGTTTTTGTGAATTTAACGAACAAGGAGAGTTATTTGTTATCAATATGACCGTTCAAGAATATGATTATGGCAATCATTTTAATCATAAACCAAAAGCAGAACGCAAACTTTTACTTAATAAAAAAGAATTAAGAAAACTCGAAAAAGAAGTCAAAAACACAGGTTTGACCATTGTCCCTTTGAAACTTTTTATTAATGACAAAGGTTTTGCCAAACTTCAAATTGCTTTAGCCAAAGGAAAGAAACTTTTTGACAAACGAGACACCATCAAGGACAGAGAAAACAAAAGAAACTTGGACCGTATCAAAAAGAATTTCAAATCCTAAAATCTCATAAATATTATGAATAAATTTTTTCAAATTTTATTCCTTTTAATTACAACGATTACACAAAGTCAAATTACTGGAACTGTTAAGGACACTAGCGGGCAACCTCTTCCCTATGTTAATATTTTTATTGAAAATACTTATAATGGAACAACTTCTAATGAAGATGGGTATTTTGAATTAAACATCTCAAAAACAGGAAACTACACAGTTGTTTTTCAATTTTTAGGCTATAAAACACTACTAAAAAAATTAGAAATCAATCAATTCCCCCATGTCATTGATGTGGTTTTAAAAGAAGAAAATATCAACCTCAACGAAGTTGTTATTGATGCCAAAGAAAATCCAGCAAACCGAATCATAAAAGCTGCAATTGCAAAACGACAACTCCACTTAGAAAAACTTAATGCATATACTGCGGATTTTTATTCTAAAGGGATTATTCGAATTGTAGATGCGCCTGAAAATTTTATGGGGCAAGATATTGGTGATTTTGATGGTGCTCTGGATTTAACTCGAACGGGTATTTTGTATCTCTCCGAAACCATGTCCAAAATAAAATATTTAAAACCAGAACTTTTTGAAACTGTTACAGCTTCAAAAGTTAGTGGCAACTCAACTGGCATCAGCTTCAATTCTGCAATGGATGTCGATTTTAATTTATATAACAATACTGTCAATATAAATAATGATATTATTTCTCCTATTGCCGATTATGCCTTTAATTATTACAGATACAAATTAGAAGGAGAGTTTTATGATGATGAAGGCCACTTGATCCATAAAATTAACATCATACCAAAACGAGAAAATGACCGTGTTTTTTCGGGAAGTATTTTTATTGTAGAAGATACTTGGGCACTTTATGGCATTGATATACAAGTCAAAGGAAGCCAGATTCAAGTTCTACCTGCAGATACAATTCGAATTCGCCAAAACTTAACATATGATAAGACAGAAGACCAGTGGTTAGTTCGTGCACAAACCATCGATTTTGGTTACAGTTTTCTTGGATTTAAGGGCGATGGAAGTTTTGTAGCGAATTATACAAATTATGATCTTAAGCCTGAGCTATCAAATCAAAATAACAAAAATGAAATTTTGGTTTTTGAAAAAGATGCCAATAAAAAAGAAGTTGAATTTTGGAACAATAAACGACCAGTCCCTCTTACCACTGAAGAATTAAAAGACTACATCCGTCGCGATAGTTTAGAAAATTTAAGAAATTCAAAAACCTACCTAGACTCTATTGACAACAATAACAATAAATTTGATATAGCTAATTTATTGACAGGTTACACTTTTAAAAATTCGTACAAAAAAAGGAGCTTTAGTATTTCAGGGCCTTTGGAGGGTGTGCATTTCAATACTGTACAAGGCTATAATGTTTCTTTGGATGCAAATTTTACAAAACGTTATAACGATTATAAAAATTTTGTTTCTATTGATGGAAATCTAAACTATAGTGTAGAAACGAAACGCTTACGTGGTACTTTGGGCGGACGCTATAAATTTAATGCCATAAACAATGCAACAGCATGGGCAAATTTTGGTGTAAAAACACAGCAATTTAATCGGGCAAACCCAATTTCTAATTTTCATAATGACATTAGTAGTTTATTTTTTGAAAGTAACTTTATGAAAATTTATGACAAACAATTTGCCGAAATTGGATATGCTCAAGAAATTTTTAATGGTTTACGATTTTCGAGTCAAATTGCTTATGAAAATCGAAAAGCATTGTTTAATACTTCCGATGAAGTGATTAACCCTCAAGACAATATAGAATACACGAGTAATAATCCTTTAGCGCCAAATGGCTTTGGTACTGCAGCATTTAGAAATCATAATTTAATACGATTGGATTTTGGAGTAGGTATACGCTTTGGAGAAAAATATATGAGCTACCCAGACCTTAAATTTAATATAAGCAATTCGGATTATCCACAACTGTATTTCAACTATTCAAAAGGCTTCAATGCTAGTATATCAGATTACAATTTTGATCATTTAAACGTACGCCTTAGACAAAATATAAACTTAAAAACTACTGGTATTTTAAAATATAATTTTTCTGCTGGTACGTTTTTTGAAAACAAGGATTTAGCTTTTACAGATTATAAACATTTTAATGGCAACCTAACTCATGTAAACACTAAAGGAAATTACCTTTCAAGTTTCAAAAACATGGGGTATTATGATTTTAGTACTTCAAATAATTATTTTGAATACCATCTTGAACATGATTTTAAAGGGTATATTTTGGGTAAAATTCCTTGGATAAATACTTTAAACTTTAATTTAATCGTTGGTGCTCATGGTGTAGGTGTTAAAAATGAAAGCCCCTACAAAGAATTTAATATTGGGCTGGGCAATATAGGGTGGAAAAAATATCGTTTTTTACGGGTTGATTATGTACGTTCGTATGTAAATGGTATCGTAGATGATGCCCTAATGTTTGGATTTAGTTTCTAAGATTTATTCTCTAGCATAGGGACAAATTTGAAATGCCCTAATTCATGCTTTTCAAAGTTTTTTGGACTTGTTCTTACATAAAGAGTCATCACTTGTTCTTGTTCACCAACTGGGATCACCAATCGCCCTCCCACTTTTAACTGTGCCAACAAAGGTTTTGGCACAAAAGGGGCTCCAGCCGTAACAATAATACGATCAAAAGGTGCTTCTTCTTTTAAGCCTTGATATCCGTCACCAAAAATTAAACGTTTAGCAACATATCCAATTTTGGGTAAAAATAAACTGGTTTTTTTGAATAACTCCAATTGCCTTTCAATGCTGTAAACTTCTGCACCCAAAAGACATAAAACAGCCGTTTGGTAACCACTTCCTGTACCAATCTCTAACACTTTATGTTGCACTTCCACTTCCAAAAGTTCTGATTGAAAAGCAACAGTGTAGGGTTGAGAAATGGTTTGACCTGCTGCAATTGGAAATGCTTTGTCCTGATAGGCGTGGTCTAAAAAACTAGAATCCATAAACAAATGTCGAGGGACTTTACCAATAGCTTCCAAAACCAATTCATTTTTTATACCTTTTTTAGATAATGTATCAACTAATTTTTGACGAAGACCTTTATGTTTATATGAATCAATCAAAGCGTAGAATTATATTTCCAAAATTAAGTAAAGATTATTGAGATTAAAATCAAAACAAGAAAAGAATTTCAAAAATTAAGGTTTTAACTCAAATTTGAGAGTTATACCATTAAAATATTTAATTTTGTTGAAAATTAATTAAGATGCTAAAAGTAGGTGTACTAGGTGCTGGTCATTTAGGAAAAATTCATTTAAAACTTCTTCAACAATCTGAAAAATACGACTTAGTTGGTTTTTTTGACCCCGATATCGCCAACGGACAAAGAGTCGCAAAAGAATTTAATTACCACTATTTTGAAAATTTAGATGACTTAATTGATGCAGTAGACGTTGTGGATATTGTAACTCCTACCCTATCACACTACAATTGTGCTATAAAAGCCATTACAAAAGGGAAGCATATTTTTATTGAAAAGCCAATTACAAACAGTGTTGAAGAAGCCGAACAAATTCGACTATTGGTGTCTGAAAATAATTTACGTGGACAGGTTGGTCATGTAGAACGCTTTAATCCTGCTTTCAAGGCCATAAAATCGGAAATTAAATCTCCAATGTTTATTGAAACACATCGTTTGGCAGAATTTAACCCTCGTGGAACAGATGTTCCTGTAGTTCTTGATCTTATGATTCATGACATCGATATTATTTTGAGTGTTGTAAACTCTCCTGTACAAAACATAAATGCGAGTGGTGTTTCAGTCATCAGTGAAACCCCAGATATTGCCAATGCACGTATCGAATTTGAAAATGGCTGTGTTGCAAATTTGACCGCAAGTAGAATCTCTCTTAAAAATATGCGTAAAAGCCGATTTTTTCAAAAAGATGCCTACATCAGTGTTGATTTTTTAGAGAAAAAAGTAGAAGTTGTAAAAATGAAAGACGCTCCAAAACACCCTGGAGATTTTGATATGATTTTACAAAACGCAGAGGGTATAAAAAAACAAATTTATTTTGAAAACCCAGAAATAGCACCAAACAATGCTATTTTGGACGAGCTTGAAACTTTTGCAGAAGCAATTACAACAGATACAACACCAATCGTAACGCTACGTGATGGTACAAATGCCCTAAAAGTAGCTCATCAAATTATAGATTGTTTTAAAAATTAAACTATGAAAAATATAGCAGTTGTTGGAGCAGGAGCTATGGGAAATGGCATAGCCCATACATTTGCTCAAAATGGATATAGAGTACAATTGATTGATGTCAATGAGACTGCATTATCCAATGCCATTCAAACCATATCTAAAAATTTGGATAGAATGGTTCAAAAAGAAGTGATTTCTGAAGCTAAAAAGGCTCAAACATTAGATAATATTACTACATTTTCAAATATCACTGAAGGCGTTGAATATGCTAGCCTTGTTGTTGAAGCAGCAACTGAAAATGAAGCCCTTAAGCTAAGTATTTTTAAAACTTTAGATGAAGCCTGTCCAGAGGATACCATTTTGGCAACCAATACTTCATCAATATCAATTACCAAAATTGCCTCTGTAACTTCACGACCAAATCAAGTCATTGGAATGCACTTTATGAATCCAGTGCCAATAATGCCCTTAGTAGAGATCATAAATGGTTATAATACTGAAAAAGAAGTTACTGATTTTATTGTAGAGCTGACCAAAAAAATTGGAAAAAAACCCGTACTTGCCAACGACTTTCCAGGTTTTGTAGCCAATCGAATATTGATGCCAATGATAAATGAAGCAATTGAAACGCTACAGTGTGGGGTAAGTGGTGTTGTAGAAATCGATACCATCATGAAATTAGGCATGGCACATCCAATGGGGCCATTGGAACTTGCAGATTTTATTGGGCTAGACGTCTGCATGTCAATTCTTGAAGTGATGTATAACGGATTTAAAAACCCAAAATATGCCCCTAATCCATTGTTAGTCAATATGGTACGAGCAGGAAAACTTGGTAAGAAAACCGGCGAAGGATTTTACAACTACTCAACAGAAAGAAAAGCGGTAGTCCCTTCGGCTCAGTTTCTTTAAATATTATACACCCCAAAAATCTAGAGACCTATGGCACACATAAAACCATTTTGTGCAGTTCGCCCAAATGCAAATATTGCATCTGAGTTTAGCAGTTTATCTATTCAATTTTACTCAAAAAAAGAATTGGATGAACTGCTAAAAAATAATCCCTTTTCGTTTGTTCAAATTCTTAAATCAAGTTTAATTAAACTTGAAAATAAATCTTTAGAAGAACGCTATAAAAGTGTAAAAAAGAACTATGAAAATTTTAAAAATGAAGGCCATTTGATTCAAGACTCAAACCCTGCATTTTATATTTATGAAATTGATGGACATGAAAACAACTATTGTGGAATAATTGCTGCAGCAAGCGTTGAAGATTATAAAAATAACGTCATCAAAAAGCATGAAAATACCATTGAAAGTCGAGAGAAAACATTTAAAAACTACTTGAAAACTACAGGCTTCAATGCTGAACCTGTACTTTTGACATACAAAAACTCCAATACTATTTCGAGTGTTATTGATGAACTTAAAAACAGCAACCCAACGGAAGAATTTTTAACTAAAACAAAAGAAAAACACCGACTCTGGAAAATTGAAAACAATAAAAAATTAGAGAAAATTCAAAGCTTATTTGAAAAAATTCCTTCACTATACATCGCAGATGGGCATCACAGATCTGCGTCATCTGTTTTATTGTCAGAGGAAAATAAGGATTTAAAAAACAACACCAATGCTTCAGATTATTTTATGGCATTTTTAATTCCAGAAAATGAACTTAAAATTCAAGAATACAACAGAGTTGTTACAGATTTAAATGGATACTCCAATAAAAAATTTTTAGAAGCTCTCAAACAACATTTTAATATCTCCCCACAAGACAATGGAAAAACATCACATAAAAAGCATTCCTTTAGTATGTACTTAAAGGGCCAATTTTATTGTGTATCTTTGCAAAACAGTACCCTCATCGAAAATTCTCCACTCTATCAGCTCGATACATACATATTGCAAGAACTCATTTTAAAGCCAATTTTGGGTATTACAGATGTAAGAAATAACATTCGACTTGACTATTCTTATGAAAATGATGATATGCAATGGATTAAAAAAAATATAGACAATAATAATTATGCTGTAGGTTTTGGGTTACAACCAATTAAGATTGAACAGCTAAAATCTATTGCAGACGAACAACTTGTAATGCCTCCAAAAAGTACCTATATTTTTCCAAAACTTAGAAGTGGAATAACGATTTATGAGCTTTAACAATGGGAATTAAAGAACGCTTAGTAGAATTAAAATCTTCGTTACCAAAAGCGGTAACTCTTGTGGCAGTTTCAAAAACAAAACCTGTAACTGATTTAATGCAAGCATATGACGCTGGACAACGTGTTTTTGGGGAAAATAAGGTTCAAGAAATGGCCGAAAAACACCAACAAATGCCCAAAGATATTCAATGGCATATGATTGGACATTTACAACGCAATAAGGTCAAATATATGGCTGAATTTGTGGAGTTGATTCATGGTGTGGATAGTTTGAAGTTATTAGCTGAAATTAATAAACAAGCCAAAAAACATAACCGTGTAATCAACTGTCTGATACAAATTAAAATTGCCACAGAGGAAACAAAATTTGGACTAACAAAAGAAGATGCAATTGCTCTATTACATTCAGATCAATTTCAAGATTTAAATCACATTCATATTTCTGGTGTCATGGGTATGGCAAGCTTTACAAGTGAAACCAGTCAAATAAAAACAGAATTTGAGCATTTAAAAAATACATTCAATACACTAAAAAAAATTCAACCTGAAATGGAAATTATCTCAATGGGAATGAGTGGCGATTATCAACTTGCCATACGTTGTGGGAGTACCATGATTCGTGTTGGGAGTCATATTTTTGGCGCAAGAAATTATAACTAAATAAAGAAGATTTACGCGATTCTCGACATAGAAACCACTGGTGGTAAGTATAATGAAGAAGGGATTACAGAAATTGCCATCTACAGACATGATGGGCATAAAATTACAGATCAATTTATTAGTCTTGTAAATCCAGAGCGGCCAATTCAACCCTATGTTGTAAGTCTTACTGGAATTTCTAATAAAATGCTTCGCCAGGCACCAAAATTTTATGAGGTTGCAAAACGTGTTATCGAAATTACAGAAGGTTGTATTATTGTAGCGCACAATGCAAAATTTGATTATCGAATTTTAAAACTTGAATTTAGTAGACTTGGCTACAATTTTGAATGTAAAAATCTCTGTACCGTTGAACTTTCAAAACAGTTGATTCCTGACCTCCCGTCCTACAGTTTAGGAAAACTGGTACGTTCTTTGGGGATTCCAATTAGTGATAGGCATCGAGCTTCGGGTGATGCTCTAGCAACCACAAAATTATTTGAATTATTACTCAATAAAGATATTGAAAAAACCATTGTAAAAACTTATGTACGCCTAGAACCAAAACGACAGCTGGAACCAAAATTGACCGAAATAATTCAGTCTTTACCCTCTGTAACTGGAGTTTATTATATGCACAATCAAGATGGTGATATCATTTACATAGGTAAAAGTAAGAATATTAAAAATAGAATCAATCAACATTTTGTGGGGCAAACCCCAAAATCAAAAAAAATACAACTCGAAGTCGCTAGCGTAACCTACGAAAAAACGGGAAGTGAATTGCTTGCACTTTTAAAAGAAAGCGCAGAAATAAAGCATCATAAACCAAAATATAATCGTGCGTTGCGTCGTACTATTTTTACTCATGGTTTGTTCAGTTTTACAGATGAGAGGGGCTACCTTAACCTAAAAATTGAAAAAATTAAAGGAAATGTAAAACCTATTACCACATTTTCAAATATTCAAAGTGGAAAGAGTTTTATGAATAAAGTCGTTGAAAAATATAATTTGTGTCAAAAACTATGTGGATTATACAAATCAAAAAATGGGTGTTTTAGCTACACTATAAAAGAATGTGAGGGCGCATGTGTTGGCGAAGAAATAACTGAAAATTACAATTCTAAAGTGCAACAGCTTATAGAAAAGCATAGTTTTAAATCAAAAAATATGATTGTTGTTGATTATGGAAGAGCTGTTGACGAGCGTAGTGCAATTTGGGTAGAAGATGGGGTTTTAAGAGGATTTACTTATTTTAATTTAAATTTTCAAATTACAAATATTGATGTATTATCTACTCTAATTACGCCATTAGAACACAACAAAGATGCACAACATATTATACAAAGTCACTTGAGACGAAATAAAAGATTAAAAGTCATTTCCCTTGAAGACTAAACTTTTTTAGTACTTTTGAATTATGTCTAATCAAAAACCATCAACACCTTGGAAAAATAAACTTCATGAAATTATTTATGAGGCCGATACTCCAGCAGGAAAATTATTTGATGTTGTTTTACTTTTTGTTATTCTTCTCAGCATTGTCCTTGTCATGCTCGAAAGTGTAGATGAGATTGGTGCAACATATTTTAGTATTTTAGATAGTCTAGAGTGGGTAATTACCATATTATTCACCTTGGAATATATTGCTAGAATTGTATGTGTAAAAAACCCCAAGGCCTATATTTTTAGCTTTTATGGTATCATTGATTTTCTATCAACAATTCCAAAATACCTTTCATTATTTATTGTTGGAACACATTCGTTGGTCATCATTCGTGCACTGCGATTGTTGCGTGTATTTCGTATTTTAAAACTAACAAGGTTTATAGGCGAAAGCACCAATTTTGGTAGAGCACTCAAACGCAGTCGAGTAAAAATTGCTGTATTTCTTTCCTTTGTGCTTGTCTTATGTGTGATTTTAGGAACTGTTATGTATTTGGTGGAAGGCGACAAAGACAGCGGATTTACAAGCATTCCTAGGAGTGTGTATTGGGCTATTGTAACGCTCACCACCGTTGGATATGGCGATATTGCACCTATCAGTTCATTGGGCCAATTTATTGCTTCATTAATCATGATATTGGGTTATGGAATTATCGCAATACCTACTGGAATAGTCACTTCTGAAATGACAAGATCTCAACGCAATAATATTCCAAAAAACACACAATCGTGTACCAATTGTATGGAATCTTACCATTCAGATAATGCTCATTTTTGTCATAAATGTGGAGAGCGTTTAAATCATGAATAACACATTAATTTCCATTGTAGGGCCTACTGGAATAGGCAAGACAGCATTGAGCTTGGAAATTGCAAAACATTTTCAAACCGAAATCATTTCTGCAGATTCCAGACAGTTTTTTAAAGAAATTCCTATTGGTACAGCGGCACCAACAACTAAAGAACTACAAACAATAAAACATCATTTTATTCATAATAAATCAATTACAGAATCTTATAGCGTTGGCGATTTTGAAAAAGAGGCTATTGATTGCATCACTTCAATTCACAAAAGAAAACCCATTGTTGTAATGGTTGGAGGCTCTGGACTTTATGTGAATGCTGTACTTAATGGTTTGGATGAATTTCCAAAAGTTGATCCAAAAATTAGAGAAAAATTGAATAATGAGCTATCAAATAATGGTATAGATAAACTTCAAGAAGAGTTAAAAATTTTAGACCTAAAGTCTTATAATAGTATTGATTTGAATAATTCACACAGACTGATACGTGCTTTGGAAATCTGCAAAGGAACAGGGCAGCCTTTCAGTAGTTTTTTAAATAAAAATAAAGTCAAACGGGATTTTAAAACTATAAAAATTGGTCTTACCGCAGAACGTTCAGTTATTTATGATAGAATTAATAAACGTGTAGACCTAATGCTACAACAAGGGCTTTTGGAAGAAGTAAAATCTGTTTTTGAATATAAAGACTTGAATGCGCTAAATACCGTTGGATACAAAGAAATATTTCAATACCTAGAAGGTAATTGTAGCTTAGAATTCGCTATAGGTGAAATCAAAAAAAATACTAGACGTTTTGCCAAAAGACAACAAACTTGGTTTAAAAAACAAGAACACACAAAGTGGTTTGATTTCAATGAACCATATTCAAAAATTATAGAATATATAGAAACTGAACTCTAGCTACTCGTTGATGACCAAACGAAAACCTTCTCCATGAATGTTTAGAATTTCTACTTTTGGATCGTGTTTTAAATACTTTCTAAGTTTGGCAATATAGACATCCATACTCCTTGAAGTAAAATAATTATCATCTCGCCAAATTTTAGTCAGTGCAATTTCCCTTGGCATTAAGTCATTAATATGAAGCGCCAAAAGTCGAAGCAACTGATTTTCTTTTGGTGAGAGCTTAATTTGTGTGTTGTCGTTGTGTGTTAAAAACCTAAGTTTTGAATTGAGTTTAAAGCTCCCAATTTCAAATTCAAATTGATTACTATCGGCCACACTTTCTACTGTTTTTCTTTGAATAATCGCTTGAATTTTTAGAAGTAAAACCTCGCTGTCAAAAGGTTTATTTAAATAGTCATCTGCACCAACTTTATACCCTTTTAGCACATCTTCTTTTAATGCTTTTGCGGTTAAGAAAATGATAGGAATATCCTTATCTTTTTCTCTAATTTCTTGAGCCAAAGTAAAGCCATCCTTATATGGCATCATAACATCTAAAATACAAAGATGAAAGTCAGATCTTTTAAATTTCTCGTAACCCTCCATGCCATTTTTGGCAAGAACAACGTCGTAGTTGTTGATGTTTAGGTATTCTCTGAGTACGGCACCAAAATTTGGATCGTCTTCAACTAATAAAATGCGTTTTGTGGTTTCCATGACTTTATGCTATTAATGGTAATTTTATAATAAAGGTACTACCTTTTCCTTTTTCACTTTCAACAGTGACTGTTCCTTGATGATTTTCTACAATTCTTTTGACATTGGAGAGTCCAAGTCCATGTCCTTTAACGTTGTGTACATCTCCCGTATGTTCTCTATAAAATTCTTCAAAAATACGTTTTTGTACCGCTTTGCTCATTCCTATTCCTTGGTCTTTAACAAGCATCACAATATTATTACCTACATTTTCTGTAGTGATGTCTATTTTTGGTGAATTCTCTGAATATTTAACGGCATTATCCAAAACATTTACAATTACATTGGTAAAATATGTACTATTAGCCAAAATTGATGATTTTGAGGCCTTAAAATGAGTTTTTATATATCCCTTTCTATCATTAACAATTAGTTCTATGTGAGTAATCGCATCCAAAATAAGATCATGTAATTTTAAACGATCTTTACTGATTATCAATTGTTTTTTCTGCAATTGTGAGATGCGCAAAACATTCTCTACTTGAGCATTCATTCTTTTATTTTCTTCTTTAATCATCGAAAGGTAATTTTTTACCTTATCAGGATGTTGAAATATTTTGGGATTTTTTATAGCATCCAAAGCAAGATTAATTGTAGCAATAGGCGTTTTAAATTCATGCGTCATGTTGTTGATGAAATCAGATTTCATCTGCGATATTTTTCGTTGCTGAATCAATTGATACAATGCACTAGTATAGGCAATAATAATAATTACTGTGAAAAGAATTGATAAGGAAGTCATCCCAATGATGGAAGACATTATAAAGCGTTTTCGCCTTGGAAAATTAATATATAATCCATATTCACTTTCTCCATTTTCATCCAAAAAAATAGGGACTCCAATTGTAGGAACAAGAGAGGCTTTAAAACTTTTGGACTGAACACTAGTAGGATAATTATTTTTTAAAATGGCATATTCATATGCTGTATCAATGTTATTCTCTTTTAACTTGTTGTCAAGAAGACGTTCAATCATTTGGTTGGAAACACGTTCCTCAATAGGTGTATTTTGAATTTCTGCCTTGTACTGTGCTTCAAAAGTTGCTTTTTGAAGACGATCCATATTCAAAACTTTGGTTAAGGAATATTCCAAGTTTGGCATATTTTGACCATCTATTCCCGTAGTATATGTTTCCTGAACTGTCTTACCTTTTAATTTTTTAAAGTTGACACTATCTGTACCGTTATTTTGAGTATTTGGAATGGTGTAATTTTCTTCTTTTACACCTGTATCATAAACTACAATTTGATTGATATTTTTGTTTTGTTTGTATACCCGTATGCTTCGAATAGCGCTTGTGTCTGGCTCCTGCCCTCGTGCAATCATTGCATTGAGTGCGGTTACATATTTGTTGTATTCTATATCTGTAACCTGATTGGAAGCATAACTAAGAACTTTTTTTACATTAAACGCAAATTGGTCTTCCTTTGTTTCTAGTGAATAATTGATGTAGTAGGCCTGAACAAAAATAATTCCAATGAGCGATAAACTCATCAGTATAACCAATATTGAAAATAACTTCCTGTTCATGAGGTAAAATTACATTTTTTAAGAACGCTTTAAGTTAGTTTTAACTAATTATTAACCAAAATGTTAAAATTTATAATTTAAGATGAATTTTTAAGAATTTTTTTATTGATTTTAATAACCTCATTTTTAGTCTGATTTATATCTTCATTGTAAATAACAAAATCAGATTTTTCAATTTTTTTGGCATCAGACCATTGGTTTTGTATAATGGAAAGCACCTCATCATAAGTTTTATTATCGCGTAACATTACACGATCTATTTGAGTTTGCTGTGGCGCTGTAATAGTTAGTATAAAATCAAATTGATTTTGAGCATCAATTTCAAATAAAATGGCCACCTCTTTTACAACATAAGGATGAGATTGAAGTGACATCCAGGTGTTAAAATGTGCTGCAACTTCTGGATGAACAATAGCATTGAGCGCATTTAGTTTTTCTTTGTCTTTAAAGACGATTTGGGCAATGTATGAACGGTTTAGACCATTCTTGAGATATGCTTTTTCTCCAAATAGTTCAATAATCTTTGATTTTATTTTTTCAGAGCTTTGCATCAACACTTTGGCCTCATCATCAGCATTATATACTGGTACTCCAAGAGCCGTAAACATTTTTGCAACCGTTGTTTTGCCGCTTCCTATTCCACCAGTAAGTCCTAAAATTTTAGTCATTTTTTTTCGTAATTACATATTCAAGACTATTGATTTGTAGCTCAGCCGTTTTTGCTGATTTTGGATATAATACCAACTTTGGAATCATCACATTGGAGGATAAATCCAAAGTATTGTAATCGCACTCTATTCGAAAATCATTGCGATCAATTGAGTTATAGGCGCTCAAACTTGTATAAAAAACAACTGGAATTTCTTTAGGAAAAACTGAAAGTGTTAGATGTTCAGGCAAATTTACCAAGTGTACAGGGACCGCTATTTTTCCTTCAGTAAATTTATCTACTTTCCCTGTGACCAGTACTTTTGTTTTTGAAAATTTTAAATATGTAGGATAATTTGAAACATCTAATTCTACTGTGGTTTCAATATCTTTTTTAACAGCATTTAAAGTTATTTTCTGTGTCGATATTTTATTGATGTCCTCCAGATATTGTTTTGGACCAACAATGGCAATAGAATCGGGTTGAGATTTTAGAGGAGTTTCCAAATCATAACCAACAACAAAGTTGGGCTCAATATTTATAAAAACCGGAACTTTTTTTACAAATTCAGTGGCATAATTAAAAGTTAATGAAGCCGGACGAATAGACTCTAATGTTGTATTACTACCAAAAAACTGTGCAAATTCAGAACGATGCTCGCTTTCGTTCCAATAGTAGGCTTTGTCATCTTTTTGAAGTGTAGAAAAATCTATTTTTAGAAGCAGTTTTTGAAATGCAATTTTTAAGATATTAAACCCATTGGTTGTTACAGTAACATCTAATTTTGGGAGCGAATCTTGAACGAGTAATTCTTGTTGCGGTAATTTTGAAGGCTGAAGCTCAAACTGCAAAGTATGCATTCTTGGACTTGATAATTTTGAAAGCATAGAAATAACAAATGCTAATGCCAAAAACAACAAAAAAACATTGAGTCGCTTTGCACGAATTTTTTGTCTTAAATATTCAATAAATTTCCTCATCAAGATGTTTTAAAAAATAAATTTGGAAATAATTCCATTTCTGGTTTTCGCGAGCATGTCAATTTAATTTTAGCTTTTAAAAATCCCCATCCATAACCCAAAAATTGAATCAAAATGGCTGGTATTGTTAAAATAGCAGCTATTATATCGAGAGTAGATTTAAATGCTAAAACTAATGCTATCGTAAAATAAAAGCCATAAACATACAGCGCAAATTTTATACTCATTAGAAATAAAATCAAACTTAAAATTAATCCAAACATAAAAATTGTAGGGAACCAATACGTAATTTTTTTGGTATGAGGATGCCATTTATTAAGAATGGGGCGGACTTGACCAAACTTGTAGACTTGAACAAAAAACCGTTCAAAAGATATGCGGCGCTTGTGATACACAAAGGCCTGTGGAATAAGACATAACTTATAGCCCATCGCTTTTAGTCGAATAGACAAATCGGGGTCCTCTCCGGGATGAATATTTCCAAAACCACCGGAAGCACAAAAGGCCTCTTTTGAAATCCCCATATTAAAACTTCGAGGTTCATAGCCTTCTATTTCTTTTTTTCCACCTCTTATCCCACCAGTTGTCCATACAGAAGTCATCGAAAAATTAATAGCCTTTTGAAGTTCTGTAAAATGATCTTGTGCGGCATCTGGACCACCAAAACAATCCACATAACTTGAATTTAAAAAGGATATAACTTCTGTTAAATACTGTTTTGGTAAAATACAATCGGAGTCCAAAATGATAAAATAATTACCTTTTGCACGTTCCATACCATAATTTCTGGAATGGCCTGGCCCTGTATTGTTTTTATAAAAATAACTGATATTGAGTTGACTTGAAAAGTGTTCTGTAATCAATCTTGAATCTAGACTAGAACCGTCTTCTACAATCACAATTTCGAAAGTCTTTGGTACGTCTAGTGCACAAAAACTTTCTAACAACTCACGCACCTCCTCTGGACGATTATAGACAGGTATAATAAAAGAAAAATCACTTGCAATCATGTACACAAATTTACACAATGCTTTTGAATTATTCGTTTTA
>CAXPPN010000026.1:0-51362 GCA_964219345.1 Aeromicrobium sp.
GGACCAATAGAAACACAGTCTAGTTTTTCAATTTCATAATTAAAATGTGTAAAAATAGTCCGTAAAAGCGTGTTTCCTGTATTCTTTATTTTGATGCCAACTTCATTTTTCTTTGCACCTTCAACATAACTGATGTCTTCAACTCGAATAAGCTTTCCCTTGTGTTTGAAGCCTTCTTGAATTTGTTTTAAATGCTCAAATTTTAATGGTTTATCGAGCTCCACATGAAAAAGCCGCACAACACCATTTTTGGAATTTGTAAATTTAGCATGCATTTTTTCATCATTTGTAAATAAAATCAACCCTAATGAGTTTCTTCCCAAACGTCCAATTGGACGAATGTTTGAAGCACTTGCTTTGGCTACCAAATCCATTACTGTACGCCCTTTACCCTCGCTTGTGGTGGTCGCAAAACCTTTGGGTTTATTGAGTAGAACATAAGCTTTTTGCTCTGGATTGATGCGAGCACCATCAAAACGAACATCATCGTTGGGTTTGACTTTATACCCCATTTCAGTAACCACTTCCCCATTTACAGTTACATTTCCGATACTAATAAATAGATCTGCTTCACGCCTTGAACAAGCTCCTGAATTAGAAATGAATTTATTCAATCGAATTAAAGATGATTTTTTATTTTCTTGAACAGAAGAAGACTTCTTTGCTGTTTTTTTTTGGCGATGATTGGCTGGCATGATTAATTTTTGTCAAAGGTACAGTATAAAATAAGAATTAGTATTGATCTCTTTAAAAAATCTTATTGATGATTAAGGCAGGGTTAAGAAGTGTTATACTTAAAACCCCCAAGAAAATTAAGATTTTTAATACGTTATGAATGCGATGATAATGTTTTATTGAAGACGTTTTCCAGGTCATGAAAAGAGTGCCAATTAAAGTTAAAATAGAGCCCAAAAAGAAATAATCCATAAGCCCTAAATCAAAATTTAAAACTAAAATTAATGAAATGCTAATGTTTATAAAAACGAATACTGTAATCAATAATTTGGTTGAACGTTCTCCATAAATCACAGGAACAGTTTGATAATTCATCGCTAAATCACCTTTTATATTTTCTAAATCCTTAACCAGTTCTCGCATCGCCAAAATGAGAAAAAGATAAAACCCAAAAACAAAAATCAACTGATTATAATTTTGAAAATAAAGAAAAATAGCAAAAAATGGAGCTATTGATAGTAAGGCCGACGTTAGATTTCCTACAATTGGCATTTTTTTTATTTTATGTGAATAAAACCAAATGGAAAAAATATAACATACAAAAAATAAAACCGCACGAAAAGATATTGCACTTGCAGCCAAAAGCACTAAAAAATTTAATATAAAATAGAGTTTTAGTTTTGTTTGTTGACTTACAATTTGATCCAATATAAATTTTTGAGGCCTATTGATTAAATCTTTTTCTTGGTCATAAAAATTATTGATGATATACCCAGAGGAAACTGCCCCTACCGTAGCCAAAACAATGGCAAATAAATAGAGATCCAACAAAACATCTAACAACTCAGAATCTGGTGATAAAATAAAAATTGATGTAAGATACTGCGCCAAAAGAATAAGAGCAATATTATAGCCTCGAACTACAGAAAATATACTTAGCAACTTGAGCAAAGTATGTTTTTTAAAAATGCTCATGTGTTGATTTTAGAAGTTGTAAACGACTTCTAATTTATAATCAGAAAGTGCTTTTTGTGCTTTTCGAATATCTTCTGTAAAGCCCAAAATATATCCGCCACCGCCAGAACCACATAGCTTTAAATAATACGAATTTGACTCAATGCCAGCTTGCCATATTTGGTGAAACTTCTTTGGTATCATTGGCTTGAAGTGGTTGAATACAATTTTGGATAATTGTTTTGTGTTTTGAAACAATGACTTTAAGTCGCCTTTAAGAAAGTCTTCCACACATGCATCGGTATGCTTTATAAATTGGTTTTTAAGCATTTTTCTAAAGCCTTCTCGCTTCATTTTATCCATAAAAATTTGAACCATTGGAGCGGTTTCTCCAATTATTCCACTGTCCAATAAAAAAACAGCACCTTTACCTGAAGCATTTTGAGAAGGAATGCCTGTTGCTTCAATATGATCTTTGGAATTGATTAAAATAGGAAGACTTAAATAGCTATTCAGAGGATCTAATCCCGAAGATTTTCCATGAAAAAAAGATTCCATTTCAGAAAAAATGGCTTTTAAGGTTAACAATTTTTCGCGCGTAAGATTCTCCAGAACAGTAATTTTTTCGTGAGCGTACTTGTCGTAAATTGCTGCAACCAATGCCCCGCTACTTCCTACACCATAACCCTGAGGTATTGAAGAATCAAAATACATCCCATTAGAAATGTCTTTGTCCATTGCTTCAAGATTAAACGTCACTAAACTTGTGTCCATTGAACGCAAATAATCTAAGAAGTTGGCTAATGTTTCATTTGATGTTTTAGCTGAACCCGAAAGATTTTTATCGGATTTCAAGGCTCCATTATAAAAATTATAAGGAATAGAAAGCCCCTTGGAATCTTTGATGATTCCATATTCTCCAAACAACAAGATTTTTGAATAAAAAAGTGGCCCTTTCATATCTTAATTAATTCGTTTCAAATATACATTAATTTTTGATGCGTTTTGCGCCATTGCCAACATTATCAAGAATGTAATGTTTATTTTGACAATACACAGATAATTCATGTTGAATAAATAACTCTACTTTTTGAGCGTATTCTTTTGGGTATAATACATGAACATTTGCTCCTGCATCAAGGGTAAAACAAACAGGAATATTAGTGTTTTTTCTGTAAGTCCATATCAAATTAATAATCTCTAAAGTATTGGGTTTCATAAGAATAAAATAGGGATCGCTACTCATCATCATGGCATGGAGCGTAAGCGCTTCCTTTTCTACAATGGTTATAAATCCATTTATATCCCCCGATTTTAGTATTGGTATCAATTGATTCAAATGAGTATGTGCTTGCTCAAACCGCGACTGTGCATATGGGTGATTGTGCATTAAGTTGTGTCCAACCGAACTACTCACTTGTTTTTCTCCTTTATCAACCAATAAAATCGCATCTTGATAGGTTTTAAAAACATCATGAACTTCATAAGGATATTGCATACCCTCCAAATCTGAACTTCCAAAAATATTAGGATGCACTCCCCAAACAACAAGTCCACCTTCAATACTTCGACAAGCACTTCCAGATCCTAATCGTGCTAAAAATGATGCTTTTCGTTTCAAAAAATCGGTATCAACATTTGAATACATCAATTCTTCCAAAGCTACAATACACATAGCCAAAGCACTCATACCAGACGCAGAGGATGCAATTCCAGAACTATGAGGAAATGTATTGCTTGTTTTAATATCAAAATGAAAATCTTTTACATAGGATGCATAAGGCAATATCCTTTCAAAGAATTGTTTAATTTTTGGTCTAAAATCAGAAGCTTTCTTGCCATCCAAATACACTTCAAACGAAAAATCATCTGAGTTTTTGGGCGAAAATTCCAAAACAGTTTCAGTTTTACAATGATTTAGGGTAAAACTTATGGAAGGATTTGCAGGAATTTGATGCGGTTTTTTGCCCCAATATTTTACCAAAGCAATATTACTTGGAGAAGTGTACCCTACGGAACCTGCATCAATTTTTTTTATGGGGGTGTTGGGTATAAATTCTTCTACAAGCATAAAATTATGGTCATCTTTGACAAAGATACTAACTTCGTTTTGTTTTTTTGTTATTTGCTCAGTTCTTGTGCAGCAATATAGGCACCTGTCCACGCATTCTGAAAATTAAAACCTCCTGTCACGCCGTCAATATTTAAAATTTCACCAGCAAAAAATAGATTTTTGAAGCGTTTACTTTCATACGTTTTAAAATTAATCTCTTTTAAATCTAAACCTCCAGCAGTCACAAACTCTTCTTTAAATGTGCTTTTTCCATCTACTTCAAAAACAGCTGAAGTCAACTGTTTTACAAGTTCTTGAAGTTGAATTTTTGTTACCTCTGCCCAACGTAAATTTTGTTCAATTTTCGAAGCTTCAACAAGCTGTTCCCACAAACGTTTTGGAATAGAAAATAATGGTGTTTTTCTAATTAATTTTTTTGCAGACTCTAGTTTTTGATTCCCAAAAAACTGTAAACATGATGCTGAATTTTGTTCAATAAAATTGATTTGAATCTTAAACTTATAGTTCAATTTTGCTAATTCAATTGCGCCATAAGCGGATAGTTTTAGAATGGCAGGAGCGCTCAAACCAGAATGTGTTACTAATAATGGCCCACTAGAACTTAAATTAGTTCCAAGCACTTGAATATGAACATTTTGGGCTACAACACCAGGAATGCTTTTTAAACGAGTGTCATTTATATTAAATGTAAAAAGAGAGGGTACAGCGGGTACTATTGTATGACCTAAAGTTTTGAGTACATTCCAAATTTTTGGATTACTCCCTGTTGCAACAAGTAATTTATTGCATTCAAAAGCTGCTTTTGTGGTTTCAACTTGCCAGCCATCTGATAGCTGATTTATTGACCTAACTGAATGATTTTTTTTGATTTCGATTCCAAA
The DNA here is from genome assembly GCA_964219345.1 of Aeromicrobium sp. Classification (GTDB taxonomy): domain Bacteria; phylum Bacteroidota; class Bacteroidia; order Flavobacteriales; family Flavobacteriaceae; genus UBA3537. The sequence goes on from CAXPPN010000026.1 coordinate 4,585, forward strand.
TTTGTTGGTTTGATTTAAAAAACAGTCAATAATGGTTTGAGATGAATTTGAAACAGGAAAAACGCGTCCATCTTCTTCAATCTTAAGTGGAATACCGCGCTCCTCGAACCACGCCATCGTATCGCCAGTCATAAAGCTATGAAAAGGACCTTTTAACTCTGTTTCGCCTCTAGGGTAATAGGTCACTAATTCATTTGGAATAAATTCTGCGTGAGTGACATTGCAACGACCACCACCAGAAATTTTTACTTTCGAGAGAACAGCATTCCCTCTTTCTAAAATTACAATACTTAAATCAGGGTTCATTTGTGCCGTATTAATTGCTGCAAAAAAACCTGCAGCACCACCACCCACAATAATGATATCGAATTTTTCCATGTCTTAAAACTAAAAAAAGCTTCTCAAATAGAGAAGCTTTTTTCTTTTTGTAGTGCGGGCGGGGAGACTCGAACTCCCACACCTCGCGGCACTAGATCCTAAGTCTAGCGTGTCTACCAATTCCACCACGCCCGCTACATTACCCTAATAAAGGGACGCAAATATAAACAATAGTTTATAAATTCAAATGCAACTGTAGAAAATTATTTGATTGCATTTTGTAATTTTGAAAAAAACAAAAAAACCCATGAAAGGACTCACAACCTATATTGAAACACACAAAGACCGATTTCTTAACGAATTATTTTCTTTACTGAAACTTCCATCAGTAAGTGCAGACTCAAGCTACAAAAAAGATGTAATTGCTACCGCAGAATTTGTAGCCAATAGCTTAAAAAAAGCAGGTTGCGATAGTGTTGAAATTTGTGAAACTGAAGGCTATCCAATAGTCTATGGCGAAAAAATAATAGATCCAAAATTACCTACAGTACTTGTTTATGGGCACTATGATGTACAACCTGCGGACCCAATTGAACTATGGGACTCTCCCCCATTTGAACCCATTATCAAAAAAACAAAATTACACCCTGAAGGTGCTATTTTTGCAAGAGGCGCTTGTGATGATAAAGGCCAAATGTATATGCATGTTAAAGCATTGGAATTTATGACCTCAACAAATCAATTGCCTTGTAATGTCAAATTTATGATTGAAGGCGAAGAGGAAGTAGGCAGCGAAAATTTAGGCACATTTGTAAAAAATAATACGGAAAAACTCAGCAATGATGTCATTCTCATTTCGGATACAGGGATGATTTCAAAAGACACACCATCCATTACTACTGGGCTTCGTGGCTTGAGTTATGTTGAAGTTGAAGTTACAGGACCAAATCGGGACTTACACTCTGGTATTTATGGCGGAGCTGTTGCCAATCCCATTAATGTACTTACAAAAATGATTGCCTCTTTACATGACGAAAACAACCATATTACCATTCCAGGTTTTTATGATAACGTAGAAGAACTATCCACAAAGGAAAGAGAAGCTATGGCAGAAGCGCCATTTTCTTTGGAAAATTATAAAAAAGCTCTTGATATTGACGAAGTTTATGGGGAAAAAGAATATACTACCAATGAAAGAAATTCCATTCGACCAACACTTGATGTCAATGGTATTTGGGGTGGCTACACAGGGAAAGGTGCAAAAACAGTCATTGCGAGTAAGGCCTATGCCAAAATTTCGATGCGTTTGGTGCCACACCAAGACCACAATGAAATTACAGCACTTTTTAAAACACATTTTGAAAGCATTGCTCCAAAGGGAGTACGTGTTAAAGTAACGCCACACCACGGCGGTCAGGGGTATGTAACTCCTATTGATAATATTGGTTATCAAGCGGCATCAAAAGCGTATTTCGATACTTTTGGAAAGCATCCCATTCCACAACGTGGGGGCGGAAGCATCCCAATTGTAGCACTTTTTGAAGAACATCTTAAAAGTAAAACAATTTTGATGGGCTTTGGCCTAAATAGCGATGCTATACACTCCCCCAACGAGCATTATGGTGTCTATAATTATCTAAAAGGCATTGAAACTATTCCTTTGTTCTATAAGTATTTTGTGGAGTTAAACTAAAAACAGTAGTTAGTTACAATTTAACTGGATACGCTGTTTTTTAGTCATAGTCTTTACCACCATTGTATAACTGTGCGAAATAAATTCAAATAACAATTTTCGTGGTATTTCATTGGTTTCTAGATGTATTGTATTCCAGTGTTTTTTATTGGCATGAAACCCTGGTACAATACAGCTGTAATTTTCTCTTAGTTCAATAGCATATTCTGAGTCGCATTTTAATGTAATTGACGGCAGACCCTCCTCCCATTGCTTTAAAGGACAAAGTGCAAATATTTTCCCTAAAACCTTAAACACCAAAGTATCTTCATCAAAAGGAAATTCCTCAGTTGATTTTGGTTGTTGTAAACAAAATTCTATAATCTCATCTATGCGCATTCAATTTGTTTTTGAGTGGGTTGCTCTAATTCTAAAGCCGAATAATCCAAAGTCCAACCTATGGTTTGAACAATTTGTTCCATCAAACCAATTGTTTCCAAAGCTTCTTGTTGTGCTTTTTCTAATAATCCACTTTTGGGAATTTTATCTACAATATGTTGCTTTGCAGATTTTTGAAGTTGTGTCAAATCTTCTGCTTTAAATTTATTAAAATAGCCTTCCTTTTTATCATAATATTCCAATTGTGATTCTATAGAAATCAATTCAGATTTTGGAAAATCTTTTAATATTATTTTTTTTTGACTAGAGTCAGATTCTATTTTAATTTTGGTCAAATCAAATCCAACATGTGCTGTTGCATTAACAATAACAAGGGCTTTTTTTTGGCTTGAAACAAGATTCAAAAATTTTTGTTGTACATCTTGATAATTATAAATTTCAGTAAAATTACCCTAAATGCTTATACATTTACAAACCGATTTTATCCGCTCCAAAAGTACAAGAGATTGAATCTGTATGTTTTGTTTAGTTTGGCGCCCTTTGAAGAACATAAAAAAAACACAGCGCATAAAACACCCAATAGCAATCCATAAGTAGGTCCATATCAATCAAATAATTTATACAACACCGGTTTGCTTGGGGAAGCATCATTTTGAAACGGCGCGATAAGCAAATTTAAAATATATTTTCCATCTTCAATACTGTTTGGCACATAAATCATTTCTGTTATAGTTGCTTCCATTCGTACCTCTCCATCAACATCCCAAAAGGCTTTGTGCGCCAATAGTTCTCCATTATCTTTTTCTTTATCAACACTGGGCATATCCACCAACAAATGTTTTACGCCTTTATTTCGTAGATAAATAGCTGCTGCTTCCGACAAATAAGGCGGATTGGTATGGGCATACTGTCGATTCAATTTGTCTTTGGTGTTGGGTAGTGTTCTAATCACAACCGCTTCTCGTTTTTTATTTCCAATCGCATAGCGCAATTGTTTTTCTGAAATGATAAAATCACCGTCTTTTGATTCTGGAACAACGGTAACCACTTCCGCCACAAACAAAAATTGTTTCAAACACGAATTGATGCTATAGACCTCTTCTGTAATATGCCCTACACATTCGGTATGTGTACCATGTGCATGAGGGTTGAATTCAATTGAATTAAAGTTGACTGCAGCGCCACTTCTAACACTGCCTGTCCAATTTTTAACCTTTGCAGGGTAAATTTTTGGGGGTGGTAAATACCACGCATTAACATTGTCTTTTGCAGCTCTAAGCGGAATAGAAATATCTATTGGTTGATCTACAAAAATGGTATAAGTTCGACTGTTGGCATGAATGATTGCTTTCATAAAAAAATGAGGTTTTCCATAAATTTAATAAAAATTTATAGGATAAATAAATCTGAAGCAATTCCATCACACAAAAATTTACCTTTAATGGTTGTTTTTAAAACATCATCTTCCAAGACTAAGGTTTTGGAATTGAGATGTTTTTGAGCATTTTTTAGAAGTTGATTTTTAAATTCTATGCCAAATTTCTCTTCAATTTTTGAAAGTGAAACGCCCCACATCGTCCGAAGTCCTGTCATAAGGTATTCATTAAAACGATTCTCTGGAGTTAATAGTTCCTCAGTTAATGGAAGTTGATCTTGTTCTAAAGTTTTGATGTATGTGCTATTATTTGACACATTCCAAGATCGTTTTTTTCCGTCAAAAGAATGGGCAGAAGGACCAACGCCAAGATATGGTTTTCCTAACCAATAACTTGTGTTGTGTTTTGAAAACGTGTCTGGTGTTCCAAAACTACAAACTTCATAGTGTATCAAACCTGCTTTGTTGGTGTCTTCAATCAAAACTTGAAAATGTGTTGCTGCAAGCCCATCGTTCATAGGTGGATGTTTTGCCGTTTTTATAAAATGCTCCAAAGCTGTTTTGGGCTCCACAGTAAGGGCGTAGCACGACAAATGTTTGATGTCTAAATCCAATGCTATTTTAAGATTTTCTCGCCAACGTTCAGCGGACATTTGTGGCATCCCATACATCAAATCAATACTGATATTATCAAAGTAGCGTTGTGCTATTTTTAGACACTCAATGGCTTCTTTGGCATTATGAGCGCGATTCATTTCTTGTAAATCTTCTTCGAAAAACGACTGAATTCCTATGCTTAATCTATTGATTTTTGTTTTAGAAAGCATTTTAATTTTTGATGCTGTAAGGTCATCAGGATTAGCCTCTAATGTAATTTCTGCACTGGGTACAACATTGTAGTACATTTCAATCGCCTGAAAAATAAGACGCAAATCCTCCAAGCTCAAAAGCGATGGTGTTCCGCCACCAAAATAAATGGATTCTAGTGGTACTGATTTCAATTCTTTTGCTCTAAGTTGAAGTTCTTTACAAAGGGCCTCAATAAAATCTTTTTTATGCTTTTGATTAGTTGAAAAATGAAAATTGCAATAATGACAGGTTTGTTTACAAAACGGAATATGTAGATAGAGTCCTGCCAAATGAAACTATTTTTTTACTCTATTTTCATTTTGCTTGACAAAAGCACTCCAACCGGTATAACTTTTCCCTGCGGTAACTTTTCCAGCATTATAGAAATGGCATACTGCAGCAGCCAAACCATCTGTGGAATCCAAGTTTTTGGGCAATTCTTTCAGTTGCAAAAGACTTTGTAGCATTTTGGCCACCTGTTCTTTACTCGCATTTCCATTGCCCGTAATAGCCATTTTTATTTTTTTTGGTGAATATTCTGTAATGGGAATTTCTCTAGACAAACCAGCGGCCATGGCCACCCCTTGCGCACGACCTAGCTTTAACATACTTTGAACGTTTTTGCCAAAAAATGGCGCTTCAATGGCAATTTCATCAGGGTTAAAGTTGTCAATCAGCTCTAGAGTACGTTCAAAAATGAGTTTTAATTTTAAGTAATGATCGCTGTATTTTTTCAATTGCAATTCGTTCAATTGCAAAAACTCCATAGTTTTTCCTTTGACTTTTATCAATCCAAAGCCCATTATGGTTGTTCCTGGATCTATCCCCAATATGATTTTTTCACTCATTGCAAATACTAATTGGTGTTTAAAATTATAGGCAATTGAAAAACGGTTTGCACATGCTGACTGCGTTTGATGGCTGGATATAATTTTGGCAATTCTAAAAGACTTGCACTTAAAATTTCATTCAAATTTTGAGTTGATGCTTCGGAGAGCTGACTAGCGTCCAAACTTGAAAGTGTAATTTTACCTGTTTTTGAAACTAAAAAATTGACCAATATGGTATCATTTTCAGTATCCAAAACTACCATGTCGCTATTTTTTAAAACCTCAAATATATGCGTGGTAAAAATTGATTCAAAACAGGCCTTATTATCCTCATAACTGTGGTCTTCATCACAAGTTTCAAAGGTTGGATACTGGTCCACCTCATTCCATTTGAACGTTTGTAATTCTTGTTCTAAAATGACATCAGAATTGAGTTTCTTCTTTTCAAAATATTGACAAGAAAAACAAACAGTAAAACAAAAAATCAGAGCAAAGCGCATTGGTTTGTTATAAACCTTAAAATTACGCTTTTAATTTGAACTGAAAAAACCTTTAAAATATATAGATTTTACAGCATTACTTCTTGGGTTTTACATTGGGGGCACCACTCATAATTTCGGCATTGGCAAATTCCTCGAATTGTTTAAAATTATCAACAAAAGATTTTGCAAGTGCAAACGCTTTTTTATAAAATCCTTCGTCATTTTTCCATGTTTTTCTTGGGCTTAAAACGGCTGTGGGTACATTGGGACACACCCTTGGCTGCAGCACGCCAAAAACAGAATGAATATGGTAATTGTCTTTGTTGGCTGCTTCCAAAGAGCCGTCCATTGCTGCGGCAATCATGGCGCGGGTATATTTCAGTTCCATGCGTTTGCCTATACCATAAGGTCCACCAGTCCACCCCGTATTGACCAACCAAACGGTAACCCCTGCGGATTTCATTTTGGTACTCAACATTTCGGCATATTTGGTAGGGTGTAACGGCATAAATGGTGCGCCAAAACAGGCCGAAAATATAGGTTTTGGCTCATTGACACCTGCTTCTGTTCCTGCCACTTTTGCGGTATAACCCGATATAAAATGATAGGCCGCCTGAGCTGGAGTAAGCTTCGAAATGGGGGGCAGTACACCAAAAGCATCGGCGGTAAGAAAAAAGATATGTTTTGGGTTTTTACCAATAGAATTGGGCTTAATATTTTTGATATGATGAATGGGATAGCTTACCCGTGTGTTTGGGGTAATACTTTTGTCTGTAAAATCGACATTCCCATTTTTATCCATCACCACATTCTCCAAAATAGCGCCTTTTTTTATGGCATTATAAATGTCTGGTTCTTGGGTTTTGGATAAATTGATGACCTTGGCATAGCATCCCCCTTCAAAATTAAATATGGTATTTTCGGCGGTCCAGCCATGTTCGTCATCGCCAATGAGTTGGCGTTCTGGATCGGTGGATAGTGTGGTTTTTCCAGTCCCAGAGAGTCCAAAAAATATGGAGGTTTCTCCGTTTTTACCCACATTGGCACTACAATGCATCGGTAAGGTGTTTTTAAATACAGGAAGAATAAAATTAAGTGCCGAAAAAATCCCTTTTTTGATTTCTCCAGTATAGCCCGTTCCACCAATTAAAGCGATTCTTTTTGTAAAATTTAAAATGGCAAAATTATGCTGGCGTGTCCCATCAACTTCTGCGTTGGCCATAAAACCAGGCGCATTAACAATGGTCCATTCGGGGATAAAATCTTTGAGTTCTGAAGCACTAGGACGCAAAAACATATTGTAGGCAAAAAAATTGCTCCATGGATATTCGTTAACCACACGAATATTGACACGGTAATTGGGGTCTGCACAAGCATAAGCATCACGGACATACAAAGGTTTGTCGTTAAGATAATGAATCACTTTTGTATAGAGGTGATCAAAGGCTTCTGGCGAAAATGGAATATTGATATCCCCCCACCAGACTTTATCTTTGGTGATAGCGTCTTTAACAATAAAACGATCTTTGGGCGAACGCCCTGTAAACTCACCTGTATTGATGGCCAGCGCAGCAGACGAGGCCTCTACGCCTTGTTTTAGGGCAATGGTTTTTTTGTGCAGTTGATCGGGAGAACATTGGTAATGAACTGATTTTGAAGTTATTCCGAGAGCTTTTAACGAAATCGTTTTCGTAACTTGTTGTACGTTTTCCATAAAAAGTGAATCGCATTAAAGAAACAAAGGTAACTATTCTTTTAAAAACAGCTAAAATTTATGTTATTTTTTGTGTTTAAAAAAATAAAAAACCAACATTCCCCAAGCACTAATCAACAATAAACCTCCTATGGGGGTAACAGGACCAAAAAACGAAAAATCAATTGGGGTTAAGGCATTGGTGGCCAATAGATAAATAGAGCCCGAAAATAAAAGAACACCCAAAAGGGTAAGCCAAAATAAACGTTTTTTTTGTTGGGGGTGTAGTTGTGGCATTAGTCCAACCACAAAAAGAAAAAATGCATGGTACATTTGGTAACGTACCCCCGTTTGAAAACTTTCTAAACTTGTGGTATCAAGCGCATTACGAAGTCCGTGTGCGGCAAAAGCCCCCAAAACCACAGCAATCAACCCCAAAATTGAGGCCGCTAAAAAAAATTTCTTTTCCATACTCATTTTAAATATTTAACTTTAGACACAAAAGTAATCATTGCAATCACAATATGCGAACCATCCTCATTATTGGCGCTGGTAAATCCACAGCCTATCTCGTACAATACCTACTGCAAAAGTCAGAGGCAGAACAACTTCGTGTCATTTTAGCGGATAAAAATAGTGCCTTTGCTGAAAAACTCATTGATCAGCACCCCAACGGCCAAGCCATTGCTTTTGATGTTTTTAATGAAGAACAACGCCACAAACAAATTAAAAACGCGGATATCGTGGTTTCAATGTTGCCCGCACGTTTTCATATCGAGGTGGCCAAAGATTGTTTGAAATTCGGAAAAAATATGGTCACTGCTTCTTATGTAAGCGATGAGATGCAAGCCCTACACAAAGAGGTTGAAGCCAAAGGGTTGTTATTTTTAAACGAAATGGGCGTCGATCCTGGTATCGATCATATGAGTGCCATGGCAGTCATTGACCGTATCAAAGCCAATGGGGGCGAAATGTTGCTTTTTGAATCGTTTACCGGCGGACTTGTGGCACCAGAAAGCGACAATAATTTGTGGAACTACAAATTTACATGGAACCCTAGAAACGTGGTAACAGCAGGGCAAGGCGGTGCTGCTAAGTTTTTACAAGAAGGAAAATTTAAATACATCCCCTACCACCGCTTATTCCGTAGAACAGAATTTTTGGAAGTCGATGGCTATGGTCGTTTTGAGGCCTATGCCAATAGAGATTCCCTAAAATACCAAAGTATTTATGGTTTGGATGCTATTCAAACCTTGTATCGTGGGACCATCAGACGAGTTGGATTTGGAAAAGCATGGCAAATTTTTATCATGCTCGGTATGACAGACGATAGTTATACCATTGAGGACAGCGAACATATGAGCTATAGAGATTTTGTAAATTCATTTTTACCTTATAGTCACTCAGATTCTGTTGAACTCAAATTAAGACATCAACTTAAAATTGATCAAGATGATATCATTTGGGAAAAATTAGAAGAACTGGATCTATTTAATCCCAACAAAAAAGTTGAGCTGAAAAATGCAACACCAGCTCAAATTTTACAAAAAATTTTAATGGACAGTTGGACGCTAAAACAAGAAGACAAAGACATGATTGTGATGTATCATAAATTTGGCTACGAATTAAATGGTAAAAAACACCAAATTGATGCCACAATGGTATGTAAAGGTGACAATCAAACCTATACAGCAATGGCAAAAACAGTTGGATTACCTGTCGCAATTGGAGCTTTAAAAGTACTAAACAATGAATTTAACCTAAAAGGTGTTCAAATTCCTATCAAAAAAGGGATATACAAACCAATTTTAAAAGAATTAGAGGATTTTGATATCATTTTTAAAGAAAAAGAAGTAAAATACTTAGGATATAATATATTAAATGCCTGATTTTGTTATAAATTATAAAATAATTTAATATTTTTGTGTCATTCTACTCAAAAAGTGATAAAATATGTCCGAATTTCCAATTGATGGTATAGATAAAACCATTTTAAGAGCCTTAATGAAAGATGCTCGAACCCCTATTTTAGAAATTGCACGAAGTGTTGGGATTTCTGGGGCTGCTATTCATCAAAGATTAAGAAAACTAGAAAATTCTGGCTTGATTGAAGGATCAAAATTTGTGATTAATCCAAAAGTTTTAGGTTATAAAACCATGGCTTTTGTTGGTGTTTATCTCGAAAAAGCCAAAAACAATGCCGACGCTGTACGTCAACTCAAGCGGATTCCAGAAGTTTTGGAATGCCACTATACGACCGGCGATTGGAGTATTCTTATCAAAATTCTTTGTAAAGACAACGAACATTTGATGAATGTCCTTAATAAAAGTATTCAGGATATTTCTGGTGTTTCCAGAACAGAAACGTTTATTTCATTAAATCAACAGTTGGATCGACAGATTAAAATCTAGTCTCTGCCAAAAATTTGAAGCGCCCAATACATCAATGTTGCTAAAGCACCTAGTGCAGCCACTAAATATGTGCGTGCCGCCCATTTCAAAGCATCTTCTGCATCTTTATATTCTTCGCGAGACACGATATTCCTATTTTTTAGCCAAGCTAATGCTCTGTTACTCGCATCGTACTCTACTGGTAGCGTTACAAAACTAAAAACAGTTGCAACGGCCATTAATCCAAAACCAAGTACAGCCACCCAAAATCCAAGACCAAGACCCGCACCAAAACCAAGCATTAAGCCTGCTAGAATGATCCACATCGATAGTCTTGAAGAGACATTAACAATTGGTACAAGCGTTGAACGTGTTTGTAACCAACTATAGGCTTGTGCATGCTGTACTGCATGCCCACATTCGTGAGCAGCCACCGCAGCTGCAGCTGCATTGCGTTCGTGATAAACGGCTTCACTCAGGTTTACTGTGCGATCTTTTGGATTATAATGATCGGTCAAACGCCCTTTTACAGAAACCACACGAACATTGTTTATACCATGATCGGCAAGCATTTTTTCTGCAATTTCTGCTCCCGACATGCCATTACGTAAGTGTGTTTTTGAATATTTTGCAAATTTACGCTTCAGGGTAGAGCTTACCATCCAACTGACTAGCGCAATTATTCCAAGTAATAAATAATAGGTTCCCATAAGATTTGTTTTTTTAGATTTTGTACATCAAAAATAACACCAATTCTTCAAAAAGTGAAATTTTGACCGTTAAGGTTTTCTGTATTTAAAAATGAATACCAAAATAATAAATGCCAAAACCATTGTAATAGTGTTGGCCAAAATCATTGATAGGCTTTCTTTGTAGATTCCATAAATCAACCAACATACAATACCAATAAAAAATAATGTGAATGTTGTCATTGAAAATGCTGAAACGTCTTTCGTTTTCCAGGTTTTATACACTTGGGGGAAAAACGAATAGGTGGTTAGCGCTGCAGCCAACAACCCAATACCTTCAATATAATCGATATCAGCCAACAATATTTACAATTTTACCAGGAACTACAATCACTTTTTTTGGAACACGCCCTTCTAATTGTGCTATGGTTTTTTCGTGCGCCATCACTGTTTTCTCAATTTCTTCTTTGCTTAAATCTAAAGGTAATTCCAATGTAAAACGCATTTTACCATTAAAAGAAATAGGATAGTTTTTAGAACTTTCTACTAAATGCTTAGGCTCGAAAATTGGAAATTCAGCTATTGAAATGGAGGACTGATGACCAAGTTTTGACCAGAGTTCTTCGGCAATATGTGGTGCGTATGGCGAAATCAAAATTAAAAGAGATTCCAAAACCTCACGATTTGTACACTTCTGAACACTCAATTCGTTAACGGCAATCATAAAATTAGAAACCGATGTATTAAACGAAAATTGCTCAATGTCTTCTGTTACTTTTTTTATGGTTTTATGGAGTGTTTTTAGGTTGTCCTTAGTTGGCTGAGCATCATTTACTTTTAAACCAGAATCTCCTATATACAATTTCCATAATTTTTTTAGAAAACTTGATACTCCAGTAATCCCTGCGGTATTCCAAGGCTTATATTGCTCCAATGGCCCCAAAAACATCTCATATAATCGTAAGGCATCTGCTCCATAGGTTTCACAAATTTCATCTGGATTGACCACATTATATTTTGATTTTGACATTTTCTCAACCTCGCGTTTGACCTTAAAACTTCCATCTTCAGATAACATAAATTCTGCATCAGAAAATTCTTTTCGCCACAATTTAAACGCCTCAATGTCCAATTCGTCAGAAGCATTTACAAAACTGACATCAGCATGAATGTATTGTACGTTTTTATCATTAATTTGATCATTGGAAACAAAAGTATTGCTGCCTTCAACTCGAGCAACAAAAGCACTAGTTCCTAAAATCATCCCTTGATTGATCAATTTTTTTGCAAATTCATCCTTAGGTAAATAGCCTCTATCAAATAGAAATTTTTGCCAAAAACGTGCATACAATAAATGTCCCGTTGCGTGCTCGCTCCCACCAATGTATAAATCTACTTCTTGCCAATAATTAAGTGCCTCTTGACTTGCAAATTCATCCGAATTGTGAGGATCCATATAACGGTTAAAATACCACGAGCTCCCTGCCCAACCTGGCATGGTATTGAGCTCTAATGGAAATACTGCTTTATGGTCTATTTCAGAATTATGGACGATTGTATTTTTTTGAGTATCCCAAGCCCAAACCTCAGCACGCCCCAAAGGCGGCTCTCCTTCTTCCGTTGGTAAATATTTTTCGACCTCTGGAAGTGAAATTGGCAAATATTTTTGATCTATCATTTGTGGCATCCCTTCTACATAATATACTGGAAAAGGCTCCCCCCAATAGCGCTGTCTAGAAAAAACCGCATCACGTAAACGATAGTTGATTTTACCTTCTCCATGATTGATTTTTTCTAGCGCTTCAATTGCTGATTTTGTAGCTGCTTTAAAATCTAATCCGTCCAAAAATTGACTGTTTGCAATTTTGGTATTTGATTTATCAGTAAATGCTTCTTTTGAAATATCAGTATCGTGAAAAATATTTGGAATAGAAATATCAAAATATTTTGCAAAATCATAATCTCTTTGATCACCACAAGGTACAGCCATTACAGCACCTGTTCCGTAACCTGCAAGGACATAATCTCCAATCCAAATAGGGATGGGTTCTTTTGTAAATGGATGCTCGGCATAAGCTCCAGTAAAGACCCCTGAAATGGTTTTTACATCTGCCATTCGCTCACGCTCACTCCGTTTTGAAGTGGCTAAAATGTAGTCTTCAACTGCTGGCTTTTGCGCATCTGTTGTAATGGTATTTACAAGTTCATGTTCTGGTGCCAATGTCATAAATGAAACTCCAAAAATTGTATCGGGTCTAGTGGTAAAAACTTCAATTTTGGCATCAAAATCTACAACATTAAAGCGTACGGATGCGCCTACAGATTTTCCAATCCAATTACGCTGACTTTCTTTAAGCGCATCGGTCCAATCTATTGTATCAAGACCTGCCAACAAACGATCAGCATAAGCAGAAATACGCATACTCCACTGGGTCATTTTTTTTCTAACCACAGGAAACCCTCCACGCTCTGAAACCCCATTGACAATTTCATCATTGGCCAAAACTGTACCTAGCTCTGGACACCAATTGACTTCTGTTTCTGCCAAATAGGTTAATCTGTATTTTAAAAGAATATTTTGTTGTTCTTTTTCTGAAAAAGTAGTCCATTGTGTAGCAGAAAAAGTTGGTGTATCGTCATCGCAAACAGCATCTACGGACTTGTTCCCTTTTTTTGAAAATAGAGTTATCAACTCTGAAACTGGTCTTGCTTTGTTTGCTGAACGATCGTACCAAGATTCAAATAATTGAATAAAAATCCATTGTGTCCATTTGTAATACTCTGGAGAAGAGGTTCGAACTTCCCGACTCCAATCAAAAGAAAATCCTATTTGATCGAGCTGACGCCTATATGTATTGATATTTTCTTCTGTAGTAACCGCAGGATGCTGCCCCGTTTGAATCGCATATTGTTCGGCAGGTAGTCCAAAACTATCATACCCTTGTGGATGCAAAACATTGAACCCCTTGTGACGCTTGTAGCGCGCATAAATATCCGATGCAATATATCCTAAGGGATGCCCAACGTGCAAGCCCGCACCACTAGGATATGGAAACATATCTAGCACATAATATTTTGGTTTTTCAGAACTTAATTCTGCTTTAAATGTGTGGTTTTGCTCCCAATAGTTTTGCCATTTGGCCTCAATTTCCCTGAAATTGTATGTCATGATTCCTACTTTATTGCTTGCAAATTTACATTTTATTTGAGGAAGTTTTATATTTTTACCAAACCAAGACTAAAGCTATGGGCTCAACATTTGAAAAACATCAAAAAAGACGATTAATATCCTCCTACTTTTCAGTAGTCATCAGCATTAGTTTGGTGCTTTTTTTACTCGGAATTTTAGGGATTTTAGTAATCAATGCTAAGCACATTTCTGATGAATTTAAAGAAAAGGTAGTCCTTACCATTTATTTGGAAGATGAAACAAAACCCATTGAAATTAATCAATTGAAGAAAAGCTTGAGTGTAGCCAGTTATGTCAAACAAACCCGATTTATTTCCAAAGATGAAGCCGCAACATTTATGACCGCTGAGTATGGTAAAGACTTTTTGGATGATGTGGGCTACAACCCATTAAAAAACTCCCTTGAAGTCAATTTGCTCGCCCCATATGTTACTGCAAAAAGATTAGACAGTATCTCCGAAAAAGCACTACAGAAAAATTTTGTGGAAGATGTCAAATATGATAAAGACCTTGTTTCGCTTATGAATAGTAATGTAAAACGTCTAGGGTTTTGGATTTTGGTCATTAGTGGGATATTCGCCATTATTGCAATGTTGCTCATTAATAGTTCTATCCGTTTAGCCGTATATTCCAAACGTTTTTCAATAAAAACCATGCAAATGGTTGGAGCTACAAAACAATTTATAAGAAAGCCATTTGTACTTCATAATATCCGATTAGGTGTTTTGGGTGCATTAGTAGGCATTGGTGCCAATTGTTTACTTATTTACTATCTAAACACTTCTTTTCCAGAACTAAAACTCATTGATTATCCTATAGAATTAGGGATTTTGTTTTTGTGTATTTTAGGAATTGGAATAGTCATCACATGGATCAGTACACACTTGGCAACACAACGTTTTTTAAATCTAAAAACAGATCAACTTTACTATTAAACCACTTATACATCTACAATAAAACAAAAAAGTTATGGGAGAAAAAAAACGAAAAGAAGCCGCAAAACAAAACTTTGTTTTTTCAAAGAAAAACTACATTTGGATGTTTATCGGTTTGGCTTTTATTGCTCTAGGGTTTATTCTAATGGCAGGTGGTGGTTCTGATAACCCCAATGTTTTTAGTGATGCTGTTTTTAGTGTACAAAGAATACGTGTTGCTCCAACACTCATCCTTATTGGTTTTGGTATTCAGATCTATGCAATTCTTCTAAAACCTAAATCATAAGTGGATTATTTAGACAGTCTTATTCTAGGTATTATTCAGGGGCTTACAGAATTTCTTCCTGTTTCATCTAGCGGACATTTGGAACTTGGAAAATCGATACTTGGCGACAACTCTCTCACAAAAGAAAGTATGATTTTTACTGTAGTCCTACATTTTGCAACCGCCTTAAGTACCATTGTTGTGTTTAGAAAAGATATTATTGAAATCATAAAAGAGCTTCTGAAATTTGAATGGAATTCTAATACTCAATTCATTTTTAAAATTATAATTTCAATGCTTCCTGCGGCCTTAATTGGTGTTTTTTTTGAAACGGAATTGGAATCCTTATTTTCAAATAATATCGTTTTGGTTGGTGCAATGCTTATCATAACAGGACTTTTGCTATTATTGGCCGATCGCGCACAAAACACTTCAAAAAATGTAAGTTTTAAAAATGCTTTTACAGTTGGTGTAGCGCAAGCTGTAGCCATACTCCCTGGAATTTCAAGATCTGGAGCCACCATTTCTACAGCAGTACTGCTTGGCATTGACAAAACCAAAGCAGCCAGATTTTCATTTTTGATGATTATCCCTTTAATATTTGGAAAAATTTTTAAAGATATTTTTAGTGGCGAATTGAGTTACGAAAATGCACAAATTACATCGTTAGGCATTGGATTTATTGCGGCATTTGTGTCGGGCTTATTGGCATGTACATGGATGATTCGATTGGTAAAAAATAGCCAATTAAAATATTTTGCATACTACTGTGCTGTGGTTGGAATTATTGCCATTTTATCAACCTATTTTTAAGTCATGAAAACCGTTGAAGACTATAAAAATGGTCAGCTATTGTTGATTGATAAACCCCTAGAATGGACCTCTTTTCAGGTAGTCAACAAACTGCGTTGGCATATTCGAAAAACATTTCAAATTAAAAAAATTAAAGTCGGACATGCTGGCACTTTAGACCCTTTGGCCACAGGACTTTTAATTATTTGTACAGGAAAAAAAACAAAGCAAATTGAACAGTATCAAGCTCAAGTAAAAACATATACTGGAACACTTGTTTTGGGCAGTACAACACCCTCTTATGACTTAGAAACTGAGATTGATACCACATACCCCACAACACACATTACAGAAGATTTAATCCATCAAACGACTGCAAAATTTACAGGTACAATAGAACAATATCCTCCTGTTTTTTCGGCACTAAAAAAAGATGGAAAACGACTTTACGAATTTGCAAGAGAAGGAAAAGAAGTGGAAATTTCGGCTCGTAAAATCGTTATAGATTTTTTCAATATTACTGCCATAAATGGCTTAGAAGTAGATTTTGAAATTCAATGTAGCAAAGGCACATATATCCGATCTTTAGCACACGATTTTGGAAAAGCACTAAATTCTGGCGCACATTTATCTGCATTGAGGCGTACTAAAATTGGAAATTTTTCTGTTGATCATGCTATTTCTGTTGATGCTTTTATTGATAGTTTAAAAAAGGAATAATTTTTGTTGAAACATCATCATGACAAAAAAACAACGCTGTGGCTGGTGCGAGGGTAATGCCCTCTATGAAAATTATCATGATACGGAGTGGGGTGTTCCCCTTTTTGATGATAAAAAACTATTTGAATTTCTAATTCTTGAAACCTTTCAGGCGGGACTGAGTTGGATCACTGTACTTAAAAAACGTGAAAATTTTAGAACAGCTTTTGATGATTTTGATTACAAAAAAGTGGCGAGCTATAATGAAACAAAATTTCAGGAACTTGTCCAAAACAAAGGGATTATTAGAAATAAACTCAAAATAAAAGCCGCCATTAGTAATGCTCAAGCTTTTTTAAAAATCCAAGAAGAATTTAAAAGTTTTAGCAATTATATTTGGGCTTTTGTTGATGGAAAACCCATAAAAAACCACATTACAGATTATAAAAAACTTCCCGCCAATACCCCCTTGAGTGATGTCATTAGTAAGGATTTAAAAACACGTGGATTCAAATTTGTTGGTAGTACTGTAGTCTATGCGCATATGCAAGCCACAGGTATGGTTAACGATCATGAAATCAGTTGTTTTCGTTATAAAGAAGTAGCTTTAGTATAAGGCACTATCTCCAAAAGTTTTTGAACGACCTCAACCCTTGCTCGCATTTTTTTATTGGCCTTTATAACAATCCAAGGGGCAATTTTGGTGTCTGTTTTTTCAAACATTTTTTTCTTGTAATCGGTATAATCATCCCAACGCTCTAGCGCCGTTTGATCAACAGGACTAAACTTCCATTTTTTGACCGGACTAGCTTTAATATCCTTAAAACGTCGTGCTTGTTCGTCTTTGGAAATCGAAAAATAAAACTTTACCAATCGAACACCAGACTCAATAAGCATTTGTTCAAAATTATTCACTTGATTCATAAAAATTTTGTACTCTTTATCGGTACAAAACCCATTAACAGGTTCTACCACAGCACGATTGTACCAACTGCGGTCAAAAAAAGTGATTTGTCCACTTCGTGGCAAATTTTTAATATACCGTTGAAAATACCATTGCCCTTGTTCTTCAGGCGTTGGTTTTGGAAGAGCTACCACATTAAATTCTCGAGGATTCAAATGCTGAGTAATTCTTCTTATAGCACCGCCTTTTCCAGCGGCATCTCGACCTTCAAAAATGACTACCAATTTTTCACCCTCGTCCTCAACCCATTGCTGAAGTTTGATGAGTTCTTCTTGTAATTTTTTGAGTTTAGCTTCATAATTTAAAATACGCAATGCCTTTGTAGGGGTCATGTCTTTTTCTTTTAGAAAAAGTTTTAGCCCTCGATTTGAGTTCAATTTTTTTAAATTTTTTGGCGTTAATTCACTCATAATCAGTCAATTCTTGCAATCAATCTATGATAACGTTGCACCACATTTGGATCGGGTAGAATCGTTGTTTTTGAACTTCCTTTACGATCATATTCAAACTTAGAAAGCACATGACGAATACTTTCTAATCGTGCTTCTTTTTTATTGTTTGTTTTTATAATTATCCATGGACTAAATGACGTATGGGTTTGACTAAACATTTGCTCTTTATAATCTGTATACAAATCCCAACGTTTTTGACCTTCTTTGTCCACAGGACTAAACTTCCACTGTTTTAATGGATTGGCTAACCGAGAATTGAAACGTCTCAGTTGTTCGTCTTTAGAAATGGAAAACCAAAATTTTATAATAATGACACCGTCTTCATAAAGCATATGTTCAAACTCTGGAACCTGAACCATGTATTTTTTGTACTGTTCATCAGTACAAAACCCCATTACGGGTTCTACCACAGCACGGTTGTACCAACTGCGATCGAAAAAGACCAATTCTCCTGGCTCTGGTAATTCTTTGATATAGCGTCTAAAATACCACTGCCCTTGCTCAACTTCAGTAGGTTTTGTTAGAGCAACTACACGCATAGAACGTGGATTTAGGTGCTCTGTAAAACGCCGAATTGCTCCGCCTTTACCGGCAGCATCACGTCCTTCAAAAATGACGCATACACGTTTTTTGTGTTTGGCAACCCATTGCTGCAAATCCACAAGTTCTGCTTGAAGTTTTAGCAACTCTGTTTCATAATGCACCCCCTCCAAAATAGACGCATACTTCTTTGGTTCTAATTTTGAGTTTAGAACTTTTTTGAATGCTGAAGTATCAGAACAAATCTGAAAGTCTTTTTCGTTTAGGGTTCCCATTGAATGTCAATTGTTATTCAAAAATCATTAAAATGGCAAATCGTCTGGCTCGTTGTCTTTGAGGTCAGACGCTGGCTCAAAAGCTTCCATTGGCGGTACAGGCGGTGCAGCTGCAGCTGCTTGATTTTGTTGTAAGCTGTCGATTCGCCATCCTTGAATGGAATTAAAATGTTTGGTTTCACCTTGTGGGCTTATCCACTCACGACCACGTAAATTAATCCCAACTTTTACCTGTTGGCCAACTTGAAAATTATTCAATAACTCTGTTTTGTCTTGTACAAAATCTACAGACAAATGTTGTGGGTATTGTTCTTCGGTGGTCACCACCAATTCTCTTTTTCTAAACCCATTTGACCCCACTGTTTGTGTCTCGCCAATTAATTTAATTTTTCCTTGTATTTCCATGTTCTAATTTATCTTTTTTATATTAATAACACACACCAAGCATTGTAAACTTGTCCTTGTTGTAAAAGTTCTTTAGCTTTTAAATGTTTTTTTTTCGTTGTTTTTAATTCATTTTTTAAATTTTGATGTTTCGAATGACTCCAAAATTCTTCCAACTCTTCAGCATTTGGCAGTGCTTCAACGTTGCCCAAAATACCCAAGTCATTGCCTGTTAAAATTGTACTTTGTTGCACTTCTTTTGGGAGAGTATCTACACCAATACCAAGTGTTTTTAGCGGTTTTGGGATTTCCAAAAACCCATCCTTGGCTCGAATATAATAACTTCCACCGCCACGTGCAACCAAATCTAATTTTTCTTGATTTATAGTCCCATCAATATTCATAACAGTTTCGGACACGTGAATCTTAAGAACTTCGCAAATGACCAAATTTCCAGCACCATTTTCTATCCCCAAAGGTTTGATTTCGTTTACTTTACATTCCATTTGAATAGGCGATTCAGCCACTCGAAATGGGCGTACCAAATCTGATGCTAACATCGTTAACCCAGATTTTTTAAACTCGTTCACATCTTTAGCATACTCTGTACTGCTCAAAGACATTTGTTGAATCATTTCGTAATGCACCACATTGATGACAACCTCTTTTACTTCCTGAACATTGTGAAGTGTATGTTTTGTTGTATTGTCTCGAACACGGCGTGCTGGTGAAAAGATTAAGATTGGGGGATTGGTACTAAAAATATTGAAAAAACTAAATGGGGATAAGTTTGGATTTCCATCACTATCAATTGTACTAGCAAAAGCAATAGGGCGCGGCGCAACAGTACTTGATAGTAGGGCTTGCAGTTGCTGAATTGTACAATCTTTTGGTTCAAATGAGGTCATAGGTATAAATTTATGACAAAATTAATAAATATGTTGTGAGTAAAAAGTAGTTGATCAAAATTAAAAGCAATATTATCAACAGAATTGCATTATATTTAAAGTTGAAAAACGTAACCAATGAAATTAAGTTCAAATCGATCAATACTCAACTGGATTGTAATTCTGGTATCCTTCATTATTGTTTCGCTGATAATGTGGAATACCTATCGCTTTTTTCAAAAATTTAAAGAAGAAGAGCGAGTAAAAATGGAGAATTTTTCTGCGGCACAAATTGAGCTTTCAAAAACCCAAGACATCAATGGTAATATTAGCGAATTCCCTCTAAAAATCATTCAAAGCAATACCACGACCCCAATGATTATTGTTGATTCTAAAGGTTTTTTTCAGTCCAATAATATTGATTTGGAAGGTAAAAACAGTCAGCAATACTTACAAAAATTGAGTGAAAAATTTGCCAAAGAAAATCCGCCATTGGAGGTTGTTTATGATGGAGAAGTATTATCTACATTATATTATGGTAATTCTATTTTGTTGAACAAACTCAAATATTACCCCATGGCATTGGTGTTGATTATACTACTGTTCGCAGGACTTATTTATTTCTTTTACAGAAGCTCTAGATCTGCCACACAAAATAAGCTTTGGACAGCAATGGCCAAAGAAACCGCACATCAAATTGGAACACCATTGTCTTCACTCATTGGTTGGGCAGAATTGCTCAAAAATGAAAATGTAAATTCAACATATATTGATGAAATCAATAATGATATTCAACGTTTGGAAACCATTACAGAACGCTTTAGTAAAATTGGTTCAATTCCTCAACTTGCTACAATTGATATTGTAACGGCAACACAAACATCTATTCAATATTTACAATCGCGAAGCAGTCAATTGGTTCATTTTGATATTAAATTACCTGCAACACCTATTTTGGTTCAACTAAATGAAGAACTTTATAATTGGACCATTGAAAATTTGGTAAAAAATGGTATTGATGCCATGAAAGGAAAAGGTCAAATCGGCTTGGAATTACGTACGACTCATCAAGACATTATTGTTGAAATTTCAGATCGTGGTTCGGGGATTCCAAAAAAGCAATTCAAAACCATTTTTGAAACTGGTTATACTACCAAAAAAAGAGGTTGGGGATTAGGATTATCGCTAGCCAAACGCATTGTAGAGCAATATCACAACGGAAAAATTAAGGTACTTTCTTCAGAAATTGGTAAAGGAACTACGATTCAGATTACTTTAAAAAAAATCACAGAAATCTAGCAATTGCTTTTGCAGTTGCTTCAAAGTCTTCAGAAGAAAGAGATTCTTTTTTAATGAATTGGGCGTCTTCCATAGCATTTAATGGAATCAAATGTACGTGGGCATGAGGAACTTCAAGACCTACAACAGTCATTCCTACACGTCTGCAAGGAATTGCTTTTTCAATGGCAAGTGCTACAGTTCTTGAAAACTTCATCAGTCCATCATAGGTAAATTCATCTAAATCAAACAATTTATCAACTTCTTTTTTAGGAGTACAAAGCGTATGCCCTTTGGCATTGGGATTGATATCCAAAAAAGCTAAAAAATCATTAGTTTCTGCTACTTTGTAACAAGGAATTTCTCCCGCAATTATTTTTGAAAATATTGAAGCCATCAAGAGATTTTATCGCGTAATTTCTAAAATTTCAAATTTTATTACACCATTAGGAACTTGAATTTCTGCAATGTCACCAACACTTTTTCCTAACAATCCTTTTCCAATTGGGGAGTTTACAGATATTTTCCCTGCTGCCAAATTGGCCTCGCCATCTGCAACCAAAAGATAGGTAAGTTCCATACCATTGGTTTGGTTTTTTATTTTAACATTGGACAACACCAGTGCTTTTGAGGTATCAAGCTGAGATTCATCAATAAGCCGTGCACCAGCTAAAGTATCTTCTAGTTTTGAAATACGCATTTCAAGCATTCCTTGTGCTTCTTTGGCAGCATCGTATTCAGCATTTTCACTCAAATCGCCTTTGTCACGTGCTTCAGCAATAGCTTTGGACGCTTTTACACGCTCTACGTCTTTGAGCTGTTGAAGCTCATCGCGCAATTTTTTTAGTCCTTCTGCGGTATAATATGATACGTTACTCATACGTTTATTTTTATGTTTTTTAATTTGAGGGCTTTCTTTTTTTAGTAACACACTAAAACAGAAAAAATCCCGTTTTCACGAGATTACTATACAAATATACAAAATATTTAGCTACTGCTGATTTTTGTTGTATTTTGGTCTATACATTACTAAAAACCCTTAAAAATGCTACGCAAAGATGTTCCTCTTTTTAAACATTTGAAAGTCAACTATTTATACTGGATTGTGCTTTGTATTTTTTTGTGGAGTTGCTCAGAAAGAAATAATTACAACGATAATTGCAATTTTCTACTAAATGTAGGTGTAAATGTAAGCTTGAATCTCAACTTAGCACAATACAACCAGTTGAATTTTCCTAGCAATCCAGTGTATGTTCCAGTTCTAGGCAATGGCGGAATTATTGTGAATAATACGGGAACAGGCTATGTTGCCTTTGATGCTGCAGACCCAAACCATACTTTTAGTGATTGTGCGATTTTAAACATCACTGGTATAGAAGGAATTTGTGGTTGTGACGAAACACACAAATACAGTTTATTTACAGGTCAACCCCTGCAAAATTCCAATTTACAGTGCTCTCTAAAACCATACAGAGTAGAACGTATTGGAAATGAGTTGTTTATTTCGAATTAGTTTAAATAACTCAAAAATTCGGAACTGAGCTCAACCAAAGAATCTAATAATAAAAATTCATTTTCCTTTTTTAAATAATCTGATTTAATATTTTGTCCTTCACAATAATCGAAAAATAAATATTTGTATTCCGATGTAATTTTAAGTGTGTTTTTCAAAAGTGCATCATTAAAAAAATGGCTTTTTTTAAACAGCTCGTCCAAATCTTTATAAGAAATATAGGTTTCTGTAGGCTTACGCTTTTTTTTACTTTTTAGTAGATTATAAATAAGTCCAAATACTGCAACGAAATCAAAGTTATAATTTGTAGGTTGATATCTGTGAAGATTATTTTTTTTATCCTTACGAATTTGATTGTTCAAATTTAAATTTTGTTTTTCAGCACTAAATTCTTTTTCCTTAGTCTTATTTTTAAGGGCAACTTCCTCAAGTTCATTGACTTGATTTTTAAGTTGAATGACCAAAATTTCAGTAAAATGAAGTGCTTTGACCCTAATTTTTTGAGCTATATAAAATGAAGACTCAAAAGAAATTGTGTCATTTTCAGAAGCATTAATTGAAAAATCCCCTTTTTCATCAGAATATGTGGAAGTATCTTGAGTGATATTTGTGATTCTTACATGCTTTGCAACGGCTTTTTCGCCATAAATTTTCCCAGTAATTTTCTGCTGATAAAAAACGAGATTTGAAACCACTAATAAAACGTATATGATTTTGGATTTTACCAAACTATTTGATTCGTTAATAGAATTTCCGTTTTCAAGCGCACAATTATTAAAATATTCTTCAATAAATGCTTCCTGTCTGGATAAAACTATAAAAATCATTCCCACACAACTGTTAATTCACTATATCTTAACAATAATGCATAAAGCGTTTAATCTAATCTGAAATTTAATAAACAAAGAAACCCCACACCACTGGCGTAGGGTTTTTATTTTAAAGTAATTTCTTCCCTAAAATATTAAGGTCATTCCCAATAAAAAGTTGCGGGTAGCTTGTGGGTAATACCCCTGTATTTCTGTAGCGGTTGGACCGCTCCAAGTGTCCAAATAGGTGTAACCACGATCTGCATATTCCAAATCAAATAAGTTGTTGACCATGCCCGTAAATACAATAGATTTAAACACATTGTTTACAGGAAGTGTATAACTAAAATTTAAATCTGTCACAAAATAACTGTCCAATTTAGACGCTTCTGTATCTGTATTACTCATGTATTGTTCTCCTACATATTTTCCAATCAATGCAGCTCTGAATTTGTTGTTTGGAGCATATTCCAAAGCGTTAGTAGCGACAACATCTGGTGAAAATGCAATAGTAGTATCCCCTAAATTTTGTATTCCTCCATCACGATTAATCGTTAAATCTTGGATTTTATTTTTGCTCAAGGCTAAATTAGAATTCAATGTCAATTGTTCTGTTAGTACAATACTCGCATCCAACTCTAGCCCCAATCGGTAGCTGCTATCCACATTTTCTCGAAGATATTCACCCACATTATCTAGGGCTCCAGTAAGTACCAACTGGTTATCGTACTGCATATAATACAGGTTGGCATTAAGACTAAATCCTTTAGATTGATGGCGCCAGCCCAATTCAAAATCATTTAATGTTTCATGTTTTACATCTGTAGCATTGCTTTCAAAGTCATTGCGATTAGGTTCTTTGTTTGCCCTTGCATATGAAGCATAAAAACTATTATTAGCATTGAGTGTGTAGGTTAACCCAAATTTTGGATTAAAAAAATTAAAATCTTCATCTACATCAATAGGTGCTCTTTCGGATGTAAGTCCTGTGGTGGTGTAATTAACAAATCGAGTTTGAAGATCTAAAAATGCTTGTACAGTATTTGACATTCTAAAGGTGGCCTTAGAGAAAATACTAAAATCAGATTTGTCCGAAATGCTCAAATAATAGCGATCTCTAATGCTTGTTCCTAAAACCAAATCGCTTCCCCAAATCAACTCTCCATAATGATCATTAGTATAATCGCTATAGGATATTCCCGAAATAATTTCTAACCCATTTTTTTGGTAGGTTGTATTGGCATTCAATACATAAAAATGATTGTCTAACCAGCGACGCACAATTACATCACTTCCATCATTGATAAGGTTGTTGTAGTCTGCAGCATCTCGATCATCTTTAAATTGCTCAAAAAAGCCTTTTCCTCTAGTGTAGCTTAAACCAAGATTTGTAGACCAATTTGAATTTAAAGTTTCATTCCAGTGCAATTGGTAGTGGTCTTGCCAGTAGTTGTCGGTTTCGTTGTCATAGGTGTATGGATTTTGAGTGCGGTCCTGCTCCATTTGTTCTTTACTCAATCCATACCAAGATTGGTAAGTTTTTTCTTTACCTCCAAAAGTTATGGCTTTAACTAAAGTGTTATCATCCATATAATTTCCTTGCAAATAATACGATTTTAAATCGGTAAAGGCACGGTCGACATATCCATCGGAATAAATTTTAGATAATCGCCCTGCAAATTCAAAGTGCTCATTTATAAGTCCAGTAGTAAATTTTACACTATGCTTTCGGGTTCCAAAAGATCCAAAAGAATTAGCAATTTCGCCACCAGAATGTTCTGAAATAGCATCAGTTAAAATGTTTAGACTTGCACCAAAAGCCCCTGAACCATTGGTAGAAGTTCCAACACCTCGCTGTAATTGTAAATTTTCCACAGAAGAAGCAAAATCTCCAAGATTGACCCAAAATGTACCTTGACTTTCGGCATCATTATATGGAATCCCGTTTATGGTAACATTGACACGGGTGGCATCTGTACCACGAACACGCAAATAGGTATACCCAATTCCTGCTCCAGCATCAGAAGACGATACAACTGAGGGAAGGTAGTTAAGTAATATTGGAATGTCTTGACCTAAATTACGTTTTTGAATGTCTTTTTTTGACACATTAGAATGCGTGATTGGCGCATTAGGTTTTACTCTTACAGCTTTTACCAACACCTCATCCAAGTTTTGTGTTGTGGTAGAATCTTGAGCTTGATTATTTTGGGCAAAAATTGTGGAATTTATAGTCACAATAAGCACCAAATAAAGAATATATTTTTTCATACGATTTTTTTAATCGAATAAAAAGAGGTCATTATTCTTTGTTAAATAAAATTAAACTAAAAGTTGAAACATTGTGTTTCAGTATTTCCCTAAACAGCATTACCTGTTCTAGGTTCAATGGGTATGATCTCAGCCTTGCGGCACCCCTTTATTGAGAACAGTGCAAAGTTACATTAGAAATAAAACTTATACTAGTTATTTATATTTTTTTTAAACTTCCAATTGATGTGGTGCTTTTAGTAAGTCATGTACCTTTTTTACTGGGTTAAAAGTTGAAAGAGGGACTTCAACAAAAACAGTATTCCACAGAGCCATACCACCATTCCAAAGTCCAGGACGCTCAAGTGTTTTGAGTTTTTTACCATACTTATTTTTTATGGCCACAAAATGGGTTTTGGCATCCACAAACTGATTTAAATCATACTTTTCCCCTTTGTAATTTCTAACCCCACAAACAATATCAACAGGGTTAAAATGTGTAGCAGATTTTATAATATTATTTTGACTTTCAGACTTAGTGTTAATTTGGTTCATTTCTACAATTTGTAAACTCAATTCTCCATTTTCGTGTTTTATCCAAAAAGGACCACCACCAGGTTCACCTTCATTTTTTACCATCCCACAAACTCGTATTGGACGATGAATCCTAGATTTTAAATACTCTATTTTGTAATGATTTGCATATTTTTCAAACTCTGAAGAAATATGTACATTCATTTGATCTGAAAGAAAATTTGCAATTTCGTTAATTTTTTCCTCTGAAATATTAGCTTGATCAAGCTGATGTGCATAGTCAAATGCTTTGGATTGAATTTTTAGTAAATAGCCCCCCAAAATTGTTTTGTAATACACCATTTCGTCCATGCAATCTTGCATCATCACATTATCAATATTTTTAATAAAAATCAAATCTGTATCAATGGCGTTCAAATTATGTAGTAGTGCTCCATGGCCCGATGGACGAAACAATAATTTACCATCGAGCTTAAAAGGTTTATGGTCTAATGTAATGGCAATAGTATCAGTTTTTGAATCTTGAAAAGAATACGAAATGTCAAAAGATGTATTAGTTTTAGATTCTACTATTTCTTTTATGGAATTATAATGTTCTAAAAATTGATTTTGATGCTGATTTGAAATTGTGAAATGGAGTGTCGCATTGCCATCAATAGCAGCATATTGACTCGCCTCAACAAGGTGCTCTTCAAAGGCTGTAGAAATGTGGGTTTTATAATTGTGAAATGGTAATAGCCCTTTTGGGTATTCGCCAAAATCAAAATACTTTTTAGATAATAAAAACTCTACGAACAACAAGCGTCTTTTGTCTAAAGGCAACAACTTAAACTCTGGGAAGTGATTTTTTAATGCTTCAAAAACCTCATCATGAAAAGGCAACTTTTCTACAGTAACAAAAAACAAAAAAAGATCTACACTTTTGGTTCTATTAACATAAGAATTTATTGTTTCTTTATTAATGTCATAGTTGTCCAAAAAAGTGTAAAGACTTTTAAACATTCGAGATGCAGCACCAGATGCAGGGACAAATTTTATAACCGATTTTTCCTTTTTATGAGCATCAAAAAAAGTTGCAAAATATTGAGATTCTTCTTCTGAAAACTTTATAATACCATCTCCTATGGTTGCGGGGGAATGTAAGTTAACAAAAGAATTTAAACGTGTCAAATGTAACAGTTGATTTTCTACAGATTTTAGATCTTGTCCCTTGTCCTCTATTTGCTTTATGTCTTGCTTAGTAAATTTCAATTCTTGGATTCAATTAGGTTGTCAATATACGCTATTGCTGTTGATAAACGATAATTATGTAAGCCATTTAGCTTAATGTATGGAAGTTTTTGTTTTTTTAATTCCAATTCAAATCGATCAAACATAAACTTTCTTTCGTTTGGTTTATCTCGTAAATCATCTTCCACCCATGGAACGTCTATTTCACACAAAAAGTATAAATCATAGTGATTTTTTTTGGAATAAAATTCAATATTGGAGTCGCAAAAACCATCAAAATAAACTTCAGAATATACTTTTGTTTGCAATATATCAGTATCGCAAATGAGTACTTTATTGGCTTTTTTTGCCAATTCATTTTCTAATTTTATTTGCCCTTTTGCAATTGGTATTAAATCCTCTTTGGAACAAATGGCTTTTTTCTGATCCCACTTTTTTTGTAAATATTCTCTAGCATATTCTGGAACAAAAGCTGTGTTATAATACTTAGCCAAAGCTGTTGAAAGCGTTGTTTTTCCAGTAGATTCCGGTCCAAATAAAACGACTCTTATGCAGTTGGCTGGCTGTTGTTCAAGTTCTTTTTCCATTCTTGATATCCTAAAATTGCTAAAATCAAAAATATTGTAAACTGGATTCCAGAAAACCCAAGTCCTTTTGTAAAGTACAAAGGTATGGAGATTATATTTCCTACAATCCAAAACAACCAATGTTCTATTTTTTTATTGGCCATGAGCCACATTGCCGCAAAGAAAACTCCTGTAGTAAAGGTGTCAAAATAGTCTGTAAATTGATTAAACCGATCAAAATAAAGATAAACCAAAACAACAAAAACTGCTGTAGTGCTAAATATAACCAATGCTTTGGTCATATCTTTTATGCTTGAATAGGTTATTTGAATTTCATTTCCAGCAACTAGTTTCCTCCACATCAACCAGCCATACAAGCTCATTAGTGTATAATATATGTTTATAATAGCATCGCCGTAGAGCGCAAATTGATAACAAATGTATACATACAACAACGTGCTTATAATCCCTGTAGGAAAAACCAAAATATGTTCTTTTTTGGCAAACCATACACTTATTATACCTAAAACTACAGCTAGAAGTTCTAAAAAAATATTTAATGGGGTTGCATTGGTATAAGGTGACGTAAAAAAATCAATAATTTCATTCATATTAATGGTGTTGTTATGGCGCAACCAAATCCTTCAAATTCTAAAAACATTCCTTCAAAACGTTGGCGGTTAGTTTCATCTAAAATCCAAGCCACTGTAGAATTTTTTTCTTTTCCAAAAGGAATTACCATAAAATGTTTTTTAAAAGACATTCCAGGAGTTGCATAAAGTTTATACAACGATTCTTTTATACACCAAACCCAAGTTAGCTTTTGAATATAATCTTCACTATTTTCTCGTAAAAAACACGCTTCAAAGTCTATAAATTTTGATGCGATTTTTGTTATTTTCTCTCTTTGTTTTTCAATATCAATACCAACAGGTTTTGAGCTCACTACCACTGCAGAAAACGTATATGAATGTGTAATGGAAATATAGTTCCCATCTTTCAAATGAGGTTTCCCATTACCATCATAAAAAAGATCAAAATCTGAATAGCCAAACGCTTTTAAGAGCATACGTACACTCAAAAACCCTCTTTGATGAAGTTCACTTTTCATTGTGTTAACTCTGTTGATACTTTCTTTTTTTAGCTCAACATTTTGCAGCAATTCCGTGTATGACTCTGTAATGTTCCATATTTTAACATTAGTTTGTGAGTTTATAGCTATGGATTTATAAATTGGCATATGAGATTTAAAAAGTTAATAACTATCTTTGCAGCATAATTGAAACTTTAAACGAAAGTACACTATTTTGGAGGTTTTTTCCAAACTAGTATCTAATTAAAATTGAACAAATGAGCGTCAAAACTATCCCTTATGTTCCCTTTAAAGTAAAAGACATGTCTCTTGCGGAATGGGGAAGAAAAGAAATTGAATTGGCTGAAGCAGAGATGCCAGGCCTGATGAGTCTTAGAGAAGAATATAAAGACAGTCAACCATTAAAAGGTGCGCGAATTGCCGGATGCCTTCATATGACTATTCAAACAGCTGTGCTTATTGAAACACTTGTTGCACTTGGTGCAGAAGTAACATGGAGTTCTTGTAATATATTCTCTACACAAGATCAAGCCGCTGCTGCCATTGCCGCTGCAGACATTCCCGTTTATGCTTGGAAAGGTATGAATGAAGAGGAATTTGATTGGTGTATAGAGCAAACTCTATTTTTTGGGGAAGACCGAAAACCGCTCAACATGATTTTGGATGATGGTGGCGATTTGACTAATCTCGTTTTTGATCATTACCCAGAACTTACAACTGGGATCAATGGACTAAGTGAAGAAACAACAACAGGTGTACATCGCTTATATGAGCGTATGAAAAATGGTACTTTGGCCATGCCTGCTATCAATGTAAATGATTCTGTAACCAAAAGTAAATTTGACAATAAATACGGTTGTAAAGAAAGTGCTGTAGATGCTGTCCGCAGAGCAACTGACATTATGCTTGCTGGAAAACGTGTTGTCGTTTGTGGTTATGGTGATGTTGGAAAAGGAACTGCAGCATCATTTAGAGGGGCAGGAAGTATTGTAACAATTACTGAAATTGATCCAATATGCGCGCTTCAAGCTGCAATGGATGGATTTGAAGTAAAAAAACTGGAAACTGTTCTTCCTGTTACAGATATTGTAGTCACAGCAACTGGCAATAAAGACATCGTTCAAAGTCATCATTTTAAAGCTATGAAAGATAAAACTATTGTATGTAATATTGGACACTTTGATAACGAAATAGATATGGCATGGCTCAATGAAAATTATGGCCATACCAAAAATGAAATCAAAGCGCAGGTTGATAAATACACCGTTGATGGTAATGATATTATTGTTTTGGCTGAAGGTCGATTGGTAAATCTTGGTTGTGCAACTGGACACCCAAGTTTTGTAATGAGTAACTCATTTACAAATCAAGTTTTAGCACAAATAGAATTGTGGAACAATAAAGAAGCTTATGAAAATAAAGTATATATGCTTCCAAAACATTTGGACGAAAAAGTAGCAAAACTACATCTCGAAAAAATTGGTGTAGAGCTTACAGAGCTAAGAAAAGATCAAGCAAGTTATATTGGTGTTCAGCAATATGGTCCATTTAAACCTGAGTATTACCGCTATTAAAATTAATTTTAATAAATAAAAAGGCCTTAGAAATTTCTAAGGCCTTTTTTTATAACTTAATCTATAAATTGGCACAATTTTAGATACATTTTGTTCGTTATAATACAAAAAACCAAAACTACTATGAGAAAACTAAATTTATTTCTTTCAGCTATTGTTTTAGTTTCAATAGCTTTTATTTCATCCTGTTCAAAGGATGACGAGTCTGTTGCAGCACATCCTTTCATTGAAATTAAAGATGACGCCACCTTTCATGGCAACTTTAAAAGCAACATTGTAGTCGTAAATACACAAGGTGGACCAGTAACCAGACTTGAGGATGATATTTTAAAAGACATTATACAAGAAAGTAAAATGAACGATGCTCTTTTTGTTAATGTATTTCAGGCACAGACCAAAGAACCTCATTTATTCACCAAAACAGATATCACATTTGAAGACGCTAAAAAGTACGATAAATCTTCGGTGGAACGTCTAAAAAAAGTGGTAGATTATTTTAAAGAGAAAAACAAAAAAGTATATGTGCTAGGTATTTCATTTGGAGCATTTATGACTCAAGAACTCATAGCCAGTTATGGTATTGATGTAGCCGATGGTTATCTTATTATGGTCGGACGATTGGATATAGACGAAGATACATGGAAACCGTTTAGCGAAGGGAAAATGACAAAATATGTATATGATAATAACGGCGATTATACCATTGAACTTGTAACTGATGAACTAGATGTTGAAGAAAGAAACATGAATCGTTTAGCCGCTGGACTAGGATTTAATCGCTATACAGAACGCTTAAAAGGTATAAGTGACTTATCCAAAATTACATACGTTTATGGCACTAAAGATGAGCAAGTTGGTCCATTATCTGTTGATGAAACTAAATTTTTAGAAGATAGAAAAGCACAAATCGGAAAAAACGATGGTGCAAATCATGATGAAGCCATTCAAGCGGGCGTGAGTTTAATAAATCAACTGTTTAAATAAAATTTAGAGAAATAAACAAAAAAAGGTCGCATGATTATGCGACCTTTTTTATTAAATAAATTTATATTTAAGCTTCAAAAGGAACTACAGAAACATAAGATTTGTTATTCTTTTTCTTTTCAAACTTTACAATACCATCCACCTTAGCGTGAAGGGTATGATCTTTCCCAGCATAAACATTTTCACCTGGATTATGCGCAGTACCTCTTTGTCTTACAATGATGTTTCCTGCAACGGCAGCTTGTCCACCAAAAATCTTTACCCCAAGGCGTTTCGATTCTGATTCTCTACCGTTTTTCGAACTTCCGACTCCTTTTTTATGTGCCATTTTATGTCGATTTTAATGTTATAGTTTAGCTAAGGGCTGCGATTAAATCTGCTTTTTTCATGGCAGAAATTCCAGTAATTCCTTTAGCTTTTGCTAATTCTTTTAATTGTGCAACTGTCATTTTACTAAAATCTTCTGTTGGTGCTTCTGCTTTTGGAGCAGTTGCCTTTTGAGCTGACTTAGCTTTTGTTGCAGCAGGTTTTGCTGTTGACTTCGCTGGAGCAGCTTTCTTTGCTCCTGAAGCTAAAATGTCTTCAATCTGGATTTCAGTTAAGGCTTGGCGATGACCATTCTTTACTCTGTATCCTTTACGTCTTTTCTTTTTAAAGACAATCACTTTATCACCTTTGAGGTGCTTTAAGACTTTTGCTCCTACTTGAGCGCCGTCTATAGCTGGGGCGCCTACTGTGACTTTGTCTCCGTCTGCTAAAAGAAGAACATTGTCAAAAGCGACTTTTTTTCCTTCTTCGGTTTGCAAACGATGAACAAAGACTTTTTGGTCTTTTTCAACTTTGAATTGTTGCCCTGCTATCTCTACAATTGCGTACATAGCGTTACGTTTTTATTAATTTGATTTTTAAACCTTAAAATTTTCTTCCAAGGCGGGTGCAAATATAATTCTAATAAATTAATCTACAAATTATTTACAGCTATTGTTTTAAGTGAAATTTATAGTGTAAAATTGCTTAAAAACACTATTTTTGATTTCCGGCTGTAACATTTTTTAAAATTTTCAGTCTAATTATTTACATACTAAAAATTAAAAACAATCACATGAAAATTTATTTAAACGCTTTAACTGCTGTGTTGATGATTTCGTCTTCTTTGTTAGCACAAGAAGTTAAATTTGAAGAATATGATTTGAGCAATGGGATGCATGTTATTTTGCACCAAGACAACACTGCTCCGGTAGTAACAACTTCTGTTATGTACCATGTAGGTGCAAAGGATGAAAATCCAGAACGTACTGGATTTGCTCACTTTTTTGAGCATTTACTTTTTGAAGGAACAGTAAACATTCCAAAAGGAGAATGGTTTACAATTGTTACCTCAAATGGTGGTAGTAACAACGCTAATACAACTGATGACCGAACATATTATTATGAAGTATTCCCATCAAATAATGTAGAACTTGGTCTTTGGATGGAATCTGAAAGATTGTTACACCCAGTAATCAATCAAGATGGTGTAGACACTCAAAATGAAGTTGTAAAAGAAGAAAAGCGATTAAGAGTAGACAACAGTCCTTATGGAAAGTTCTTAGAAAATGTCAAACTTCATATGTTTAAAAAACACCCCTATAAAGGAACAACAATTGGTAAAATGGAGCATTTAGATGCTGCAACTTTAGAAGAATTTCAGGCGTTCAACAAAAAATATTATGTTCCAAACAATGCAACTTTAGTTGTTGCGGGAGACATTGATGTTCCTGCAGTCAAAAAAATGATTGAAGATTATTTTGGGCCTATTCCAAGAGGAGAAGACATTGTTCGAAATTTTCCAAAAGAAGATCCAATTACAGAACCTATAAATGCTATTGCATATGATGCAAATATTCAAATTCCAGCTATCATGGCAGCATACAGAACACCTTCATTTAAAGACAGAGAATCTTATGTTTTAGATATGATATCAACATACTTGAGTGATGGAAAAACCTCTAAACTCTACAAAAAACTTGTTGATGATAAGAAAATGGCTCTTCAAGCAGGTGCTATCAATTTGAGTCAAGAAGATTATGGTGTTTATATTTTATTTGGTCTACCTTTGGGTGAGACTTCTTTAGATACTTTAGTTGAAGAAATGGATGAAGAAATTGAAAAATTGAAGTCTGATTTAATTACCGAAAGAGATTATCAGAAAATTCAAAACAAATTTGAAAACGACTTTGTAAGTTCAAATTCTAGTGTAGAGGGGATTGCAAACTCATTAGCACGCTATCACATGCTTTATGGTGATACAAATTTAATTAATAATGAAATTGACATTTACAGATCAATTTCTAGAGAAGAAATAAAAGCGGTTGCCAATAAATATCTAAATGCAAATCAACGTTTGCTACTGGAATATTTGCCAGAGCCTGCTAAAGAATAATTTTTTAAAAGACATTTACATGAAAACTAAATTATATACACTATTGGCGTTCTTATTTTTTACTGCAGGTATTACTGCACAAATAGATCGCAGCCAACAACCAAAACCAGGTCCTGCACCAAAAATTTCTTTGGAAAAACCTGTAGAGTACGAGCTAAAAAATGGATTAAAAGTCCTAATTGTAGAAAATCACAAATTACCACGTGTTTCATACAATTTGAGCATCGATCGTAAACCAATCATTGAAGGAAATAAAGCAGGTGTAACAACTCTACTTGGGTCTATGCTTGGAAATGGAACAACCAATATTTCAAAAGACGATTTTAATGAAGAGGTTGATTTCTTAGGGGCACGTTTAAGCTTTGGTTTTGGCGGAGGATTTGCAAGTTCGCTTACAAAATATAGCACTAGAATGTTGGAACTTTTAGCAGATGCAGCTATGAATCCTCTTCTTACTAAGGAAGAATTTGAGAAAGAAAAAGAAAAATTATTAGAAGGTTTAAAATCTCAAGCAAAAAGTGTTGATGCTGTTGCCGGACGCGTTGGAGGTGCACTTTCTTATGGTGTAGATCATCCCTATGGAGAGTTTGTAACTGAAGAAACTGTAAACAATGTAAGTTTCGATGATATGCAGACATATTACAACCAATATTTCAATCCCAACGAAACATATTTGGTTGTTATTGGAGACGTAGATACAAAAGCAACATATAAACTCATTAAAAAATATTTTGGGAAATGGAAAAAAGGAGAAGTTAACAACTCTACTGTTCCTGAAGCCAAATCAAATGTTGATGCATTAGAAATTAATTTTGTTGACATGCCAAATGCTGTGCAATCAAACATTTCTATTACAAGCAATGTAAAGTTAAAAATGAGTGATCCAGACTATCATGCTGTTTTGATTGCTAATAAAATTTTAGGTGGTGGTTTTAATAGCTACCTAAACATGAACTTGCGCGAAGCTAACGGCTGGACATATGGTGCGCGATCATCTGTTGGAACAGACAAATACATTTCAAGATTCTCTGCTGGTGCTGCTGTAAGAAATGCAGTAACAGACAGTGCTGTTGTTGAAACGATTAAAGAAATTAAGCGTTTCCAAACAGAGCCTGTAGAAGCTTCTGCTCTAGCTAATGCCAAAGCAAAATATGTTGGTGATTTTGTATTAGCTCTAGAACGTCCAAGCACTATTGCACGCTATGCTGTAAATACAAAAATCAATGAATTACCAGAAGACTTCTATGCTACATATTTGGAAAAAATAAATGCTGTAACGATTGAAGATGTACAGCGTGTTGCCAACAAATATTTTACGGCAGACAATGCACGTTTTATTATTGTTGGAAAAGGAAGTGAAGTAATTGCAAATCTTGAAAAGTTAAATATTCCTATCAATTACTTTGATAAATATGCCAACCCTGTAGAAAAACCAGAACTTTCTAAGCCAATTCCAGCTGGAGTTACTGCACTTTCAGTAATGAATAGCTATGTAGAAGCCGTTGGAGGAAAAGAGGCCTTAGAAGCTGTTGAAACTATGCTTTTTAACGCCGATGTGACTATTGAAGGTGCACCTTTTAAACCCACTGCAGTAATGAAATTTATGGCACCAAACAAAATGTCTATGGAAATGAGTATTGCTGGTATGGGAACAATTATGAAACAAAAATTTGATGGAACCACTGGCTATCAGGAACAACAAGGGATGAAGCAGCCAATGGGTGCAGACGAAATTGCAGAACAAGCCAGTCAAAAAGGATTATTCCCAGAACTGCACTACGCTGCAGACGAGATTGAGCTTATTAGTTTAAGCGATTTAGATGGTACTGATGTTTATAAGATTAAAGTGAACGGAAATAAAGAATCTTTCCGTTATTATGATGCTAATTCTGGATTTCTGCTTAGAGAAGAAGCTACTGAAGAAGCTCAAGGTCAAACATTTACTTCATTGAAAGACTTTACAGAATATAAAGAGGTTAATGGAGTTTTGATTCCTTTTGGACAAAAAATTACAACAGGACCACAAGTAATTGGTATTAATGCTAGTGAAGTTTTAGTAAACTCTGGAGTTACTGAAGAAGATTTTAAATAAAATCTATTCCCCTGATAAACTAAAAAGGCTGCCGTGAGGCAGTCTTTTTTTTGACTAATTTTTATTAGCTAGATAAATGCCGCTTAAAATCACGATAGCTGCACATCCTTGAAGCCATCCAAAAACTTCTCCATCCAATAGTCCCCAAAATAAGGCTACAATAGGCATCAAATACGTAACAGATGATGCAAAAACAGGGGTAGAAATCAGTATCAATTTATTGAAAACAATTTTTGCTAAAGCAGTACCAAAAACAGATAATATCACAACACATCCAAGAGATGATAAAAAAGCTTTGTTTTGCAAGGTTGATGCACTAAATCCATTTGAAAACCATAACACCATTAGTGCTGGAATAAAAATGACAATAAAATTGGCCGTTGCAATAGCAACAGGAGGTACTTCAAATAAATATTTTTTTATGATATTGACATTGACAGCATACATCAATGTGGCCAAAACTATAAACCCAGCAAACCAATAATTTTGATTTGGATTAAGTTCTGCCCCTTCCAAAATCAAAAGTGAGGCCCCTATAAATCCAATTAAAACTCCAAAAATTTGAAAGCGACTCGATTTAATTTTAAAAATAATCAATCCTAAAAGAATTGTATTCAAAGGCACTAAAGAATTTAAAATTGATGCAACAGTACTGTCAACTTCAGTTTCGGCAAAAGCGAACAGAAAAGAAGGAAAAAATGTTCCTAAAAAACCTGATACTGCAAGCCATTTCCATTGTGTTTTTGAAATTCCTCTTAGCGTTTTATATCCAATACAAAAAATAAAAATACTGGAAATGATAATTCGATAGCTCCCAAGTTGAAGCGGCGTTAAGCCCAATAATCCTTTTTTTATGAGAATAAAAGAGCTCCCCCAAATTAGAGATAATAAAAAAAGAAAAAACCAACGTATATTATTAGTTAACATTCATTTTGTTTTGGACTACAAAGTTGACTAATTATGAGCAATTAATTACAAAAATTTGTAAATTTGCTTAAATCCTAAATTTTATTAACATGAAAAAAACAAAATTTATCTTAACCGCAGTTGTTATTTTCTCCATGACAATCAACTGTAAAAATTCCTCAAAAGCAGAGGTAAAAACTGTAGAAAGCGGAACTACCGAAATCATTGAAACCAGTGAGGTTATTGCTGGAAATTTTGAAGACATTGAAAATTATGCTACAGCAGAGTTTACAATCAAAGGCATGAAATGTCCTATGGGTTGTGCAAAGCCCATTGAAAAAAAATTGGCAAAATTAGAAGGTGTTCTTTCTGCCCAAGTGGATTTCGAAAAGGAGCTTGCTAGAGTAGAATTTGATGCTGACAAGATTAATAAAGAAGTATTACTAAATACTGTTGCTAGTGTAAATAATGCTTTTTCTGTACATGACATGAAAATCTCTGATCAGCCTTTTTCTGTCGAAAAAAAATAGCAAAAAATCTTAGGCGTTCATCAACATTTCAATTTCATCAATTTCAATTGGAATGTTTTTCATCAAGTTAATGGGTATTCCTTCTGGTTGAATAAAAACATCATCTTCCAAACGGATACCCATTTTTTCTTCAGGAATATAAATTCCAGGTTCAACGGTAAACACCATGTTGGCCTTCATTGGCGTCTTTAATGCACCAAAATCATGAGTATCCAATCCCATATGATGAGATGTACCATGCATAAAATATTTTTTGTAAGCAGGGCATTCTGAATTTTCATTTTGAACGTCTGCTTTATCAATAAGCCCTAATCCAAGCAGTTCAGAAGTCATTAATTTTCCTACCTCAACATGATATTCTTCCCAAAGCGTTCCTTGTAGCAGCATTTTTGTAGCTTCATTTTTTACATTCAAAACAGCTTGATACACTGCTTTTTGACGTGCTGTAAAACGACCACTCACAGGTATTGTTCGTGTCATATCACTGGAATAATTGGCATATTCCGCACCAACATCCATAAGTAGCATATCCCCTGCTTTACACATTTGATTGTTTTCAATATAATGTAAAACACAAGCATTAAAACCAGATCCAATTATGGGTGTATAAGCGAAACCTTTGGATCGATTTTTGAGAAATTCATGAGCATATTCTGCTTCAATTTCATATTCCATAACACCTGGTTTTACAAAACCTAAAACACGCTTAAACCCTTTTTCGGTAATGTCACAAGCTTTTTGAATCAATGCAATTTCTTCTGGCTCTTTAACCCCTCGAAGAGCTTCCATGATGGGAAAATTGTTTTCAATTTTATGATTTGGAAAATTCTGTTTTACGGTTTTGATAAAGCGATCTTCTCGCGTTTCCATTTCGACCACTTGGCGATAATGATTGTTATTATTAAAATATAATGTTTTTACTTCACTCATTAATTGTTCAAAAACAGACTCAAACTCATCTAACCAATAGACCGTTTGCACACCAGAAGTTTCTATGGCTTGTTTTTTATTGAGTTTAGCACCTTCCCAAATAGCAATATGATCATTCGTTTCTTTTAAAAATAAAATTTCTTTATGCATATGATTTTTTGCATCTGGAAAAAGTACTAATATACTTTCTTCCTGATCAACACCACTCAAATAAAAAATATTACGGTGTTGATGAAATGGTAAAGTACTATCTGCTCCCGTGCTAAAAATATCGTTGGAATTGAATACAGCAATAGAATTGGGAATCATTTGAGCTACAAATTTTGCTCTGTTTTTGATAAATAATTTAGAATCAATAGGTAGGTATTTCATATTCACGTGTTTTTCCAAAAGTAAATATTTTAGATTATATCTTAAAAAAAATAAAGCTAAAACGAAATTACATTTAATTTCTATTTATAAATGTTCTAAATTTTAAAAAATTATGATAAATGTTATTGTCTAAGAACGACTTGTGAGTTACCTTTGTTCAGTTATAAAAATTTAATCAAATGAGTGGATTTTTAAAGTCTTCAATTGGGAGGAAAATAGCAATGGCACTTTCTGCATTTTTTCTTATGTTTTTCATCCTTCAACATTTTGCAATCAATATTTTATCTGTATTTAATCCAGATGCTTTTAATGAGGTTTCACATTTTATGGGGACCAATCCTCTAGTGCAATTTGTACTTCAGCCCATTCTTATTTTTGGGGTTGTTTTTCATTTTGTAATGGGATTTGTTTTAGAATTTAAAAACAGAGCTTCAAGAAGTGTAAGCTATGCGGTAAATAATGGTAATGCAAATTCTACATGGATGAGCAGAAATATGATTTACAGTGGTGGATTTATTCTTATTTTCCTCGTTATTCATTTTATAGATTTTTGGATTCCAGAGCTGAATGTTAAATATTTGGTAGGTGATACTTCTGGACTTTTAGCCGATGGAAGCGACTACCGCTATTTTGAAGAATTGCAGCATAAATTTGTACCTCTCTGGCGTGTGATTTTATATTGTATAGGATTCATATTTTTGGCATTACACCTATTGCATGGTTTCAATTCGGCTTTTCAATCTGTTGGAGGAAATAATAAATACACCAACAGCCTCAAAAATGTTGGAAAAGCGTATGCAGTGCTTATTCCACTTGGTTTTATTGTCATTGCTTTGTTCCACTTTTTTAATAACTCACACTAAATCATATACTTATGGCTTTAGATTCGAAAATTCCAAAAGGTCCGCTTGCCGAGAAATGGACCACTCATAAAAACAATATCAATCTTGTAAATCCAGCAAACAAAAGAAACATTGATGTTATTGTTGTTGGTACAGGGCTAGCGGGAGGTTCTGCTGCCGCTACACTAGCAGAATTGGGTTATAACGTCAAAGCATTTTGTTTTCAAGACTCCCCAAGAAGAGCACATTCAATTGCTGCTCAAGGAGGAATTAATGCTGCAAAGAACTACCAAGGCGATGGCGACTCTACATACCGATTATTTTATGATACCGTAAAAGGTGGAGATTACCGTTCTAGAGAAGCTAATGTATACAGACTGGCAGAAGTATCTACAAACATAATTGACCAATGTGTAGCCCAAGGCGTCCCATTCGCAAGAGATTATGGAGGATTACTCGATAATCGCTCTTTTGGTGGAGTTTTGGTATCTAGAACTTTTTATGCAAAAGGTCAAACTGGACAACAGCTTTTATTAGGTGCATACTCTGCAATGAATCGCCAAATTGGACGAGGAAAAATAAAAATGTATAACCGCCACGAAATGTTGGATGTTGTTATTATCGATGGAAAAGCACGTGGAATTATCACTCGAAACCTTGTCACTGGAGAAATTGAACGCCATTCGGGCCATGCTGTAGTTTTGGGTTCTGGTGGGTATGGAAATGTATTTTATCTTTCTACAAATGCAATGGGGAGCAATGTTACTGCTGCATGGAAAGCACACAAAAGAGGGGCCTATTTTGCAAATCCTTGTTACACTCAAATCCACCCAACATGTATACCAGTTTCAGGAGATCATCAATCCAAATTGACACTCATGTCCGAATCGCTTCGAAATGATGGAAGAATTTGGGTTCCAAAAAAATTAGAAGACGCCAAAGCCATTCAAAATAAAACATTAAAACCAACAGCAATAGCTGAAGAAGATCGTGATTACTTCTTAGAACGTCGTTATCCTGCCTTTGGAAATTTAGTTCCAAGAGATGTTGCGTCAAGAGCTGCAAAAGAACGTTGTGATGCTGGATTTGGTGTCAATGCAACCGGAGAAGCCGTTTTCCTAGATTTTGCATCGGCTATTATTCGTTATGGAAAAGAACAAGCACACGTTAAAGGACTTAATGAAAATGACGAAAATCTTGTAAAATCTCTTGGAAAAAAAGTAGTTAAGAGTAAGTATGGAAATTTATTTCAGATGTACGAAAAAATTGTAGATGAGAATCCATACGAAACCCCAATGATGATATACCCAGCGGTACATTATACCATGGGTGGTATTTGGGTAGATTATAATTTACAAACTACAGTACCAGGGTTGTATGCTATTGGTGAAGCCAATTTTTCAGATCATGGTGCCAATAGACTCGGCGCTTCTGCTCTAATGCAAGGTCTTGCCGATGGCTATTTTGTATTGCCATACACTATAGGAAATTATCTTTCTGATGATATCCGAACAGGGGCAATTTCCACAGAAAGTAAAGAATTTGAAGAGGCAGAAAAAAATGTACGTCAACAAATTGATAAACTCATTAATAACAAGGGTACAAAACCTGTAGATTATTTCCATAAACGCTTAGGAAAAATTATGTGGAATAAATGTGGAATGGCAAGAAATGAAAAAGAGCTTAAAGAGGCTATAGAAGAAATTTCTGCTCTTCGCAAAGAATTTTATAAGGAGGTACTTGTTCCTGGTGATGCCAATGAGTTTAATGAAGAATTGGCTAAAGCAGGTCGTGTTGCCGACTTTTTAGAACTTGGAGAATTGTTTGCCAAAGATGCCTTAGTTAGAGAAGAATCTGCTGGAGGACATTTTAGAGAAGAATATCAAACTGCAGAAGGTGAAGCACAAAGAAGAAAAGAATTTCAGTTTGTCTCGGCATGGGAATACAAAGGAGAACCAAAAGATGCTCAATTACACAAAGAAGAATTAGTATACAAAAATATAGAAGTTAAAGAACGTTCATATAAATAAAATTGCTATGAAATTAACGTTAAAAATATGGCGTCAAAAAAATGCCAAAAATAAAGGTAAAATAGTTGAATATCCAATTGATGGCATTTCTCCTGATATGTCTTTTCTAGAGATGTTGGATGTTCTCAACCAAAAGTTAATTACAGCAGGTGAAGAGCCTGTAGCTTTTGATCATGATTGTCGAGAAGGTATTTGTGGATCTTGCTCTTTATACATTAATGGAGAAGCTCATGGTCCAGATAGAAGAGTAACGACATGTCAACTGCACATGCGTAAATTTAAAGATGGTGATACAATTTTTATTGAACCTTTTAGAGCAAATTCTTTTCCAGTAATCAAAGACTTAATTGTCGATCGTTCTGCTTTTGACCGCATTCAACACGCCGGTGGTTTTATTTCTGTAAACACTTCTGGAAATACTCAAGACGGAAATGCTATTCCAATTTCAAAACACGCCGCAGACGAGGCTATGGATGCCGCTACTTGTATTGGTTGTGGTGCTTGTGTTGCGACTTGTAAAAACTCCTCTGCAATGTTGTTTGTTGGTGCAAAAGTTTCTCAATATGCATTGTTGCCACAAGGACAAGTGGAAGCAACAGATCGAGTTCAAAATATGGTTGCACAAATGGATTTGGAAGGCTTTGGAAACTGCACCAATACAGGTGCTTGTGAAGTGGAATGCCCAAAAGGAATTTCATTAGAAAACATTGCTCGAATGAACAGAGAATTAATTAAAGCCAACCTAAAAGGTTAATCCTCCAAAATAAATTCTGTAAACTCTTCCCAAAACGCACGAACTTCTACAAGTTCTTCAGCGTAGCTGACACGTTCTGGTTGTATCTTTTTTAGGAAATTTCCTGAATCATATTTGCCGTTGTCATTAGTATCAAAAATTGCTCTGAGAAAATAATTCCCTGGATCAATATTTATAAAGTCTATAGGCCCTTGCTCTCGAACAATTTTTTCCTCTTTTACATCGCCATTTGTGGTCACAAATTGAAGAATAATAGGATACTTTGCATTGCGGAGACTCACACGAATATTTCCATAATCGGACAGTAATTTTGT
Organism: Aeromicrobium sp.; assembly: GCA_964219345.1. Taxonomy (GTDB): domain Bacteria; phylum Bacteroidota; class Bacteroidia; order Flavobacteriales; family Flavobacteriaceae; genus UBA3537. The sequence goes on from CAXPPN010000026.1 coordinate 47,689, forward strand.
GCCTGCTCTTAGACGCAGTGTGTCATTTTCTGTACCATAAAAATCTTTTAAAGCGCCAGGAAAAAGAGTAATATCATAATTGTTATTTTCAGTCAAACCAAAGTTTAACTTAGCTAAAGTTGGATTGTTTTCATCAATTGAAAATTGGCTTTCAATAGCTATTGAATCCTTATCAATTATTGAAGTTTTTGACATGTCTACAGATGCCAAAGGAATACTTGAACGCAATAGCATATCATCTCCAGGTTTTAGTGTAGAATTGACTGTTTTTAGTATTAATGAATCCTTATCCATTTTTTTCATTCGCACAGTAACAGTATCTTTTGTAGAAAAATATGTCACCTGAAAACGCAAAGAATCAATATCAAGTTTTGGATTCATCCAAAAATTTAAGGTGTCTTTTTCAAATTCCTTTGAAGTTGTAGATGAAAAATCATCTGGAACATCAGACAACAGTTTTACACTTAGACTATCTGGAATCCCTTCATAAGTAAAGCCAATCCGGCTTTCTGCTAATTGTCTGGCACGAGTAAATTTGAATTCAGGATCTTGTTTGAATAATTTAAGAACATAGGCCGTATCTGAAGGCACCGTTACAAATTGGCTTCTGTATCCAAATTTATCATCTTTTGGCTGATAAATATAATTAGTGTTTTCCTCTTTTAAAGCAGTTAACAGATAACTTCCAGCTTTGATATTATCAATTGAAAATTCTGACAAACTATCTGTAATTCCTATGTATTTTGGTTTTTGTTTAAATACAATTGAATCTGTATAGGTACTATCAACTTCATATAGTAATACTGAAACAGATTCTGGAGTTTCTCTTTCAAAGGCTTCTATAACTAATCCTTTGACAGAAAGTGAGTCGATATATGAACCTGTAGAAAAAACATATTTGTAAAAAGGAAAAGGATTACCCTCGTTATTGTCAATAATACTTTCGCCAAAATTAATAGCATAAGTTGTATTTGGCTGAAGCGTATCATAAATTTTGATTGTAATATACTTACTAGCAGCACTTAATGGTGTAATTTCTGGTATGGGATCCATTGGTGGAGAAACTACAAGTTGCTTTTGAAGATTTTTAAACTTAATATATTCATCAAAATAAATTCGAATTTCATTGGTCTTAAAATTGGTTGAAAAATTCGCTGGTTCTTCATTTGTAATTTTCGGTGGGATTTCGTCTTTTGGGCCACCATCAGCAGTTCCACGATTGGCACATTGAAATAAAACTAAACTAATAGTTATGGATAGAATAAAATTTAAAATCGTATTTTTCATACCGGCTAATTGAACACAAAGAAACAACTTATTTTAATTTTATCGAAACATAGATGATGTAATTGCAATGGTTGCCAGACTAAGATTTTTAACCTCCGCATCAATTAATACATTCGCACATGCTTCAATAGTTGAGCCTGTTGTAATTAAATCATCAACAATCAAAATATGTTTTTTATAAATGAATTCATTTGTGTTAATTTTAAAGCTGTTTGCAACTGAGTTCCAGCGTTGTTCCTTTGTTTGAAAAACTTGAGATTTAGTGTTTTTTGTCTTAATTAAAACTAAATTGTTACAAGGGACTTCAAGTACATTTGCAATTGCTTGTGCAAAAGAAAGAACCTGATTGTACCCACGTTTTTTCATTCTTTTTTTATGAGATGGAACAGGAACAACTAAATCAACAGTATCAAAAAGCATAGAAGATTTCATTTCCAATGCCAGCCAAGTGCCTAAAGTTGTACCAAGTGATTCTTGATTTTTATATTTAAGTTGATGTAGAAGTTTCTGTACACGGTTATTTTTTTGAAAAAAAATAACGATGTCGCAGCTTTAAATTCAAAACGCCCATAAAACAATTGATTTATAGGTTGTTATTTTCGAAAATGGTAATTTGTTAATGGCAAATGATGTCTGCATTCTATACAAATCTCAATTTCATTATCGTGTAAAGTTTTTGAACACGCAAGGCAGGATGGAGGAAAAAATAAGTCAACTAAATAGTTCATTATCAATACATAGAGATAAGGCGAAGTAAAATTAAAAATAATCTTATATTTTTTGATTTCTCAGCGCTTAATTTCTTTGTGTTTTCTATTTTTGTGGCATGAACAACCAAGAAGATCATTTTAAAAACGTCATTTCTCATGCGAAAGAATATGGATTTGTATTCCAAAGCAGTGAGATTTATGATGGCCTAAGTGCTGTGTACGATTACGGCCAAAACGGTGTAGAATTAAAGAAAAACATTCGTGAATACTGGTGGAAAGCGATGGTGCAAATGAACACCAATATAGTAGGGCTCGATGCTGCAATTTTTATGCATCCAACCACTTGGAAAGCGTCTGGACATGTTGATGCATTTAATGACCCATTGGTAGACAACAAAGATTCCAAAAAACGCTACAGAGCCGATGTTCTCATTGAAGATTATTGCGCTAAAATTGAACAAAAAATTGAAAAAGAAGTCAAAAAAGCTAAAAAACGCTTTGGTGAGACTTTTAATGAATATGAATTTACGAGTACAAATCCACGAGTTCTTGGGTACAAAGAAAAAATTGATACTATTCTTAAACGACTGGCCAGATCATTAGAAAATGAAGATTTGGCAGATGTAAAAGCACTCATAGAGGAATTAGAAATTGCAGATCCTATAAGCGGCAGTCGAAACTGGACAGATGTGAAGCAATTTAATCTCATGTTTGGTACAAAACTAGGCGCTTCGGCAGATAGTGCAATGGATTTATATCTTCGTCCTGAGACTGCACAGGGGATATTTGTGAATTTTTTAAATGTTCAAAAAACAGGACGTATGAAAATTCCATTTGGAATTGCGCAAACAGGAAAAGCATTTAGAAATGAAATCGTTGCGCGTCAGTTTATTTTTAGAATGCGAGAATTTGAACAAATGGAAATGCAATTTTTTATCAAACCTGGAACACAAGGAGAATGGTATGAACATTGGAAAGAAAAGCGTTTGAACTGGCATCTTTCTTTAGGAATGGGAGAAGAAAATTACCGCTTTCACGACCACGAAAAACTTGCACATTATGCCGATGCTGCAGCCGATATTGAGTTTAAATTTCCTTTTGGTTTTAAAGAACTTGAAGGCATTCATTCCAGAACAGATTTTGACCTTAGTCAACATGAAAAATATGCAGGAAAAAAACTTCAATTCTTTGACCCTGAGGAAAATAAAAATTATGTTCCCTATGTTTTAGAAACTTCTATTGGACTAGATCGTATGTTTTTGGCTGTATTTTCTAATAGCTTAAAAAATGAAGTTCTAGAAAATAACTCTACACGAACAGTTCTTAAACTACCTGCGGTTTTGGCTCCAACTAAAGCGGCAATTTTACCACTTGTAAAAAAAGATGGATTACCAGAAATTGCCCAAGAAATTTTAAAAGATTTACAATGGGATTTCCATGTGAGTTATGACGAAAAAGATGCTGTTGGAAGACGATATAGAAGACAAGATGCTATTGGAACTCCATTTTGTATAACCGTTGATCATGAGACCTTAATAGACAATACGGTTACCGTCCGACACAGAGACACCATGGCACAAGAAAGAGTAGCTATTAAAGATTTGAAGTCTCTCATTGAAAATCATGTTTCAATGAAAAATTGGTTGCAAAAATTGTAGTCTTAAAACAATAACTAAA
>CAXPPN010000027.1:0-8650 GCA_964219345.1 Aeromicrobium sp.
AAAGCTACACGTTCTGCCTCATTAAATGCAGGGTGAGTTTTGTAATCCCAAATGTTATTTAATTGCTCATTTTCTGCACCATAACGTTCTGCTGCTCGAATGGCATGTGCTTGACAATACCTGCAACCCGTGGCGTTGCTACTCACCCAAGCTACCATGCGTTTTAGTGCAGACGTAACTCGACCTTCATTGGCCATAACAGCCTTATTTAAATGAATAAAAGCCTTGCTTATAGCAGGGCGATGTTGCATTGTAAGTACCGAGTTTGGACAAAATCCTAGAGTTTCATTAAAAAAATCAGCAAGGGATTGTGTTTCTGAATCGTGGTCTGGGTTTAATGGAGTAACTAATGGCATTGTTTGAATTTTTAGTAGTATTTTTGAACTAACAATAAACAAAAAATAATTTTATTATGGCCCACAAAACTACAACACACTGGAAAGGCGGAATGCTTTTTGAATCTGATAATCCAAGCGGAAATTATGTGCTAATGGACACTACTGAAGATGGTATTCCTCATCAAAAAGGCGTTTCTCCAAAAGCAATGATGCTTTCTTCCCTAGCAGGTTGTTCAGGAATTGATATTGTTGATATTCTTAAAAAAATGAAAATAACAGATTATAATCTAAAAATTGATGTGGAAGGCGAACTTACAGAAGAACACCCAAAATACTATCATACGGTTCACGTCAATTATTATTTTTCAGGGCCTCAAATAGATCAAAAAAAATGCAATCGAGCTGTACAATTGTCGATTGATAAATATTGTGGAGTTATGGAAATGTTCCGCAAGTTTGCAACAATAAATACTAAAATTCATTTTCAAAAATAATTAAAATGCGCTGGACGCTAAAGCCACTTCCTGATGTTGAGACAACCAAAGATTTAGCAGAAAAACTCGGAGTGGAGTATTCTATTGCCGCTTTGTTGGTTCAGCGAGGAATAACCACTTTTGAGCAAGCCAAAACATTTTTTAGACCTCAGTTAAAGGATTTGTACGATCCTTTTTTAATGAAGGATATGGATAAAGCTGTTGAAAGAATCCAACAAGCTTTAGACAATAATGAACGTATTTTGGTTTATGGAGACTATGATGTAGATGGAACGACTTCTGTGGCGCTAATGGCCACTTATCTTGAATCAAAAAGCAAACAAATTTCTACATATATCCCTGATAGATTTGATGAAGGTTATGGGATTTCTTATAAAGGTATCGATTATGCACTTGACAATAATTTTAGTCTTATTATCGCATTAGATTGTGGTGTAAAAGCGATAGATAAAGTTCAATATGCAAAAAAGAAAGGACTCGATTTTATCATTTGTGATCATCATTTACCCGGAGAAAATTTGCCTGCTGCTGTAGCTGTTTTGGACCCAAAACGATCTGATTGCGCATATCCTTTTAAGGAGCTTTGTGGTTGTGGTGTTGGATTTAAATTAATCCAAGCGATAGGGCAAAATTATGGTGAAACTACAGAAGATTTGACTTCTTATTTAGACCTGGTAGCTACGGCAATTGGTGCTGATATTGTTCCTGTTGTTGGTGAAAATAGAGTTTTAGCTTATTATGGATTAAAAGTTATAAATTCAAATCCACGCCCTGGATTTCTGGCCTTAATTCAAAATATAAAAAAAGACATTTTAAGCATTTCAGATGTAGTTTTTGTTATTGCACCGCGAATTAATGCAGCAGGACGAATGAAGCACGGAAACTATGCTGTTGCACTGCTCAAAGAACAAAATATTCAGCAAGCAGAAATTACAGCCAAGGAAATAGAAGACTTTAATTTATCTCGAAGAACTTTAGATCAAGAAATTACTAAAGAAGCGCTACTTCAAATTGAAGATTTGGAGGAGGCTGAATGTTTCACAACAGTAGTTTATCACCCAACTTGGAACAAAGGCGTGATTGGAATTGTAGCCTCTAGATTGATTGAAACGTATTATCGCCCAACATTAGTTTTTACAAAAAGTGGCGATTTTTTAGCGGCTTCTGCTCGATCTGTTCGAGGGTTTGATGTTTATAAAGTGCTTCAAAAATGTAGCCAATATATTGAACAATTTGGAGGGCATAAATACGCGGCAGGTTTAACAATAAAAGAAGAAAACTACGAAGCCTTTAAGAGCGCATTTGAAAAGGAAGTTTCTCAAACTATACCGTCACATTTAACAACTCCAGAAATTCTTATAGATTCAAAGCTAAACCTCTCAGACATTAGCCCAAAATTTTATAGAATTCTAAAACAATTTGCACCATTTGGACCACAAAACATGTCTCCAGTTTTTATGACTTCAGAAGTTATTGAATCTGGTTATGGAAAATGTGTAGGACAAGACAACAAGCATCTAAAAGTCACAGTATCTCAAAGCAATAGTTCAAAAATTAATTGTATTGGTTTTAGCTTAGGAGACCAATTGGAAATCATTAAAAATAAAAATCCATTTAAAATTGTATATTCAATTGATGAAAATGAATGGAATGGGCACATTAGTTTACAGTTAAAACTAAAAGACATAAAACCCTAAACTATGGCTAATAAAGACCCATATGCAGCATTAAGATTTAAAGAATTTAATATTTTTCTTTTGTTGCGTTTTGTATTGGTATTCGCTTGGTCTATGCAGTTTATTGTCATCGAATGGCAAGTCTATTCCCTAACAAAAGATCCTTTATCATTGGGAATTATAGGGTTAATGGAGATTATTCCTGCACTAAGTATGGCATTATTCGCAGGTCATATTGTAGATCAAAGAGAAAAGCGCAACTTATTTTTATGGTGTATTGGGTTATTTTCTTTAATAAGCTTTGGCTTATTTTTTCTTTCGGACGACTCAGTTTCAAACAGTTGGAGCCAGCAATCCATTTTATATTCTATTTATGCTTTTGTATTTTTTGGAGGATTATTACGTGCATTTTTTGGACCAACTATTTTTTCACTAATTGCACTTATAGTTCCAAAAAAAGCATATCCTAATGCGGCTACATGGAGCAGTTCTACATGGCAAATGGCTTCAATATTAGGACCCGCTGTTGCAGGATTTACAATAAACTGGATCGGCGTACATTGGTCGCTTTGTATTGTTTTTGTTTTAGTTATTATAGCGTTTCTTTTAGGAGTATTGATTTCCAAAAAACCTGTTTTAAATCCAAAAATAGGGGAGCCCGTTTTGCAAAGTTTAAAAGAGGGGGTGCGTTTTGTGTTTAAAACAAAAGCTATTTTAGGTGCATTAAGTTTAGATATGATTGCTGTTCTTTTTGGGGGAGCTGTTGCACTACTTCCAGTTTTTGCTCAAGACATTTTAAAAGTAGGCTCAGAAGGGTTTGGAATATTACGCGCTGCGCCAGCAGTTGGAGCTTTTCTAACAATGTTAACCACCGCCTATATTCCAATTAGCAAAAAAGCTGGGTTAAAACTTTTGGGCGCAGTTTTTGGATTTGGAGTTTCTATTATTGTATTTGGATTATCGTCTGTATTTTGGATTTCGGTTGTTGCACTTTTCTTTAGTGGAGTAACGGATGGTGTTTCAATGGTCATTCGGCAGACTATTTTACAACTCAAAACCCCCGATCATATGCGAGGGCGGGTGTCTTCTGTGAATTCTATGTTTGTTGGGTCTTCCAATGAGTTAGGCGCTTTTGAAAGTGGACTTACAGCAAAACTTATGGGTACGGTTACCGCTGTAGTTTTTGGTGGTACCATGACTTTAATCACTGTAGTTACAACAGGCCTTGTGTCGCCAAGTTTCCGAAAACTAGACTTAGAAAGTGATTTGGAAGCGCACGAAAATCATGCTTAGAGATTTATTTTGTAAAATCAATGGTATAGGCATATTTAAGCCCTAAGAAAGATTTATTTGTTTTTTCTTGATTCAAATTGTTTTCTTGTATTCCATAAAAAACAGTAAAGGCCCCTATTTTTTTAAATTTTCGGCTTAGTTTTAGAGTATATCTCGTTCGAGTTTCAGTGTGCTCCAGTTTTGAATTATTGGGTTGATTAAAATGCTCTGCAAACAGTCTTACGTTCAATTTTACAGCTTTAATTTTATACCCCAATCCTATTCGAGTTCGTATAAACTCTTGTGCAATATCACCTTCTTCTTCCGACATCCCAAGTTGATTTTTATTTTGATATCTTAAACGCAATAACACCCCTATTTTATTTATTTTTTGAGTATAACTAGCATCAAATTGATATCTGAAAAAAGATTGAAGACCTTGTTTGTTTCCAACATCATCATTTCTAGTGATATAACGAATCCCACCACCAAGCTCGAAGTTTTTCAAAACTTCATAATTGGCTTTAATCTGTGTAAAATAATTTTTAACTGTAGATATATCATTTCTAGATCTTAGATGTTCTGATACAGAAAAAGATAATTTTTTTGTGGCTTTTAAGTTTAATCCAACACTGCTCCAGCCTTCTAAGTCGCTATTATTTTGTGCAATGGTCATTTGAACTGAAAGTATAGAGAAAACAATCAGGGCAAAGGAAAAGTATTTTTGTTTTAATGCTTTCATATTATTTTTTATAACGAATTTTAATTTTAACGGTTTCTGCTTTGAAGTCTATTTGACCAAGAGAGATACTTAAAATTTCAAACCCTAATTTATGTTCTAGTTCTGTTTTTAAAAGTTCGTGATGCTCTGGCCGAATATGCTCTAATGACTCATAAAGAATATCTTTTGTATAGGTTTTTTGTTGATTCCAGTATCGATCTAAAAAGTATGCCATTGCAACAACTATTGAATTGGCAACAAAGATTTCTGTATAACTCATTTTTTTATTTGATAATGCATTGACGAGCGAAAGACCAATCACAACAAACAAATAGGTCATTTCTCTTACCTTAAGAGGGTCTGTCCTGTATCGAAGAATACCGAAAATAGCAAAAAGACCCAAGGCCAAGCCTAAATCAATTTCATACTTTTTTAGGGTAAAGCACAAGAAAAACACAATTGTGCCAACTAAATAAAAAGTGAAAAGGTATTCTGCTTTTTTGGAAAATTTATAATAGGAATATTTAATGAGGGCTGTTAAAAAAAAGATGTTGATTAAAAAACGAAAAATCATTTTATAAAAGTCATCATCAAAGAATGGGATTCCAAAAAGTTCCATTTTAAATGTATTGGTTAATAAAAAATTTAATCTCAATTCGAGATTTTTAGAACTCTAATTTTTTCAAAAAGAGTTCTTTACCATCAAAAACGCCGTAGGTAAAGTGCGTGATCCAATCACCAAGATTGATGTATTTAGATTTGGGATTTAATTGAATATCTAAGGGGAGATGGCGGTGACCAAAAACAAAATAATCGAAGTGTTTTTCTTCTAATTTTTTTTGTGCATACTGTACCAACCATTCTTTTTTTTCGCCTAAAAATTTTATGTCATCATCACCAGATATGAGCTTATTTTTTAAGGAAAGATATTGCGCAAAGCGTACTCCAATATCTGGATGAAGCCATCTGTAGATCCATTGAAAAAAAGGATTTACAAATAGCTTTTTCATGCGCTTATATCCTTTGTCATGCGGTCCCAGTCCATCGCCATGGCCAATAAAAAACAAGCTGTCATTGAGCTGAAAATGTTTTGGCTTATGATGTGCTTTTATATTTAATTCTTCTTCAAAATAACCATTCATCCAAAGGTCGTGATTGCCTACAAAAAAATGAATTTCTATCCCGCTATCAGTTAATTCAGCTAATTTCCCTAAAACTCTTGTAAAGCCTTTAGGAATCACATGTTTGTATTCAAACCAAAAATCAAATAAATCTCCTAAAATAAAAATAACACTTGCATCCTCTTTTATTTCATCTAACCATTTTACAAAACGCTCCTCTCTTGGTTTTGATGCACTAGGATTTGGTGCACCAAAATGGTGGTCTGAAGTGAAGTAAATATTTTTCCCTTTGGTAAGTTGAATTGATTTCATTTTAAGTACTAATTATCGCTAGCATACCACTCTGCAAAACTGGTGGCTGTTTCTTGTAATTTTAAGGAATGTAACTTTATATTTTCTGGCAAACGACTTTTGATTTTCTCTGCAAAATCAATCACCATCATTTCACTTGTGGGTTGATAATCTACCAAAAGAACGTTGTGCCCTCTAGATTTAAGCTCTCTTGCTAGTTCTACATGTGGGGTGTTTTTGTTGAAAACTGTGGCATGATCAAAAACATCTACAATTTCTTCTTTTGCAATTTTCTTTAGATCAGAAAAATCAATCACCATTCCATATTTTACATTTGAAGAATCTGTAATTGGGCTTCCAATAACAGTAACATCCAAACGGTAGCTATGCCCATGCACATTCTTACATTTACCATCATAACCATAAAGTGCATGGCCAGTTTCAAAAGAAAATTGTTTGGTAATTCGAATATGAGTCATGGTTAATGGTCTTATTTTATATTGTCTTGCTAAAACAAAGTTAGTGCTTTTGCTTGTGTGGTAAAAATTGTTTTCTGAATTTTATGATTAATGGAACACCTCGGGCAATCATCCAAAAGGTAAAAGCAGTAAAAATACCGTGTAATTTTAGGTTTAAATAATCTGAAATGAGTAATCCTGGAATAAATATCACTAGGGTTGCAGCGACAAGAACATTTCTCAAATCTTTCATTTTTCCTAAGCCCTTGAAAATGCCGTCAAAAACAAATGCCAATGCACAAAAAGGTTGCATGATTAAAACGATCCAAAACACTTCGTAAAATTTTGACAATACTTCACTTTCAGAGGTAAAAACTGTACCAATTGGGAAGTAAAAAATACCACCAACTCCAGCCATAATAAAGCCTACAATCAATGCTTTTTTTGTTAAGCGTTGACTCAATTTGACAAGTGTTTCAATTTGTTTTGCACCAAATAATTTACCAGATAAAATATTACCAGCACTTGCATATCCATCTACAGCAAATGCCGCAAAAAACCACAAATTAATAGCTATGGTGTAGGACGCAATAGAGTTGGTGCCATATGCTGTTGCAAAACTGGTGGCAAAGTACAATGCTAAATTCAAAGCAATTGTTCTAATGATGAGATTGCCAATCATTTGTAAGAATTTTGGCAACTCCTTGTTGAAAGGAAAGGAAAGTTTTAGTGGTATGGGTGTTTTTCTCAATAGCAAAACAGTAGCCATCAAAGCCATTAATACTTGTGAAATTGCACTAGCAATGGCAGCGCCTCTAAGGTTTAGAGCAGGGATGATATCGGTAATTCCATAAACCAAAATAACATCTAGAACAATATTTATAATTGTACCAATAATTGCAATAATCATCGGGTAATATGTGTTTTGTAATCCTCTAAAAACACCAAATACTGCAAATGTATAAAGTGTAAAAGGGAATCCAATTATTCTGATTTTGTAATAGTCTACACTATATTCTAAAAGCGTTCCAGTTGCATTATAGAATTTAAAAATAGTATTTGAAAACGGCAGGGTTACAAGACAAATCAGAACGCTCAAAAACAGTATTATAGCAATGGCTTGCGCAGGTAAATTTTTGACCTCATCAAGTTTATTTGCCCCTAAATATTGAGAGATAATTGAAGAAATTGCAGAACGAGATTGACCCAAAACCCAAATTAACATAGACAAAAAAGAAGAAACAATGCCTACTGCTGCAAGAGATTCTGTAGCATTGTTTGGGATGTGCCCAACAATGGCTGCATCGGTCAATGATAGGATAGGTTCTGAAATTCCAGCAATAATGGCCGGTATAGCCAGTTTGTTGATTTGCTTGTTAGTAATGGTGGTGTTCAATGAAGGCTAAATTAGATTCAAAAATACACAAAATCAGAACACAAAGAGTTAAAACACAAGTTCATAACAATAGAAGGGGTGTTTGCTTTGTTTTGGAAAGTAGATATTTGCAAGCCGTTTATACCCTCTTGTTTCATAGAACTTTTGATTGCGTTTATTTTGTGAAAAAGTGTCCAGTCGGACAGAAAAATATCCATTTGTTTTTGCATAATTTTCTGCAAAAGTCATCATGTGTTGAGCAATACCTTTTCCTTGATATTTTGGATGAACAGCAAGGCGATGGATGTAAATATTTTTATCTTTGGTAAGCCAATCTATAGGGACATATTCTACATCTTTGATTGTTGTAATAACGATACAGCCTATACAAATGTTGTTTTGCACATAAACATACAGCTCCCCACGTTGTACATCATTTTCAAAAGCATTTCTATTTGGGTAATGCTCGTTCCACTGATAAATTTGCTGGTTTATCATGTGATTTGCACAGGCTTTGGTGATTTGCATTATAGAATTTAGATCAAGAACCGTTGCTTTTCGAATCATACGGAGTTGTGCATTGAAATATTTGTTTAAATTTACGGCAAATTTTGGGGATGTAGCTCAGTTGGCTAGAGCGCTTGACTGGCAGTCAAGAGGTAAAACTTCCTAACCACTTGATTTTCAAACACTTAAAGACGCATAAACTAAATGTCTGTCAAAAGTGTGTTAAAAATGAGTGTCAAATATCCTAAAATTAAGTCTGATAAAAAGCAGCGTTTCTATGTAGTGTTTTACAATAATGGTAAACGCTATAGGTTGTTTAATGGTTCAAAAATTAATTCTAATCTCTATCCTAATTCGTACCCTGTAGCTAAACGCTATGAGATAGCGCAACTATTAG
>CAXPPN010000028.1:0-3025 GCA_964219345.1 Aeromicrobium sp.
TAACTGTAGCAAGGAGTGTTGGACAGTTAAGAATGATATACAACCACAAACCCTCTGCTTATTTTCATAAATATGCAGACGAGAAAAACACGCCTTTATATCCTTTTGGATTTGGTTTAAGTTATACGACATACAGTTACAGCGCACCAAAATTATCAAGCGGTACACTCAAAAAGGATGAAACTCTATCCGTTACAGTTGATGTTACGAATACTGGGGAAATTGATGGCGAGGAAGTCGTTCAAATGTACATACGGGATAAAGTTAGTAGCGCTACAAGACCCGTAAAAGAACTCAAAGGCTATCAGCGTGTGGCGTTAAAAGCAGGGGAAACAAAAACCGTAAGTTTCGATATAGATGCCGAAAGTTTAGCGTTTTATGATATCAATATGGCCTATTGTGTTGAGCCTGGTGAGTTTACTATAATGACAGGATCTTCGTCAAACGATGAAGATTTAAAATTAACTACTTTAGAAGTCACTAACAGAATTGAATTATAAAATGAAACATTTTAAATTTACTATTATAGCTAGTCTTTTAGTTTTTTTAGGTTGTAAATCAACTAAGGGAAACAAGACCTTGACAACTCCCAAAAAAAATATATTATTTTTAATGGTAGATGATTTACGACCAGAATTAAATATTTATGGGCACAATCAAATAATCAGTCCAAATATTGATGCCTTGGCTAACTCAGGTGTTACTTTTAATAGAGCCTATTGCAATGTGCCGGTATGTGGAGCATCAAGAGCAAGTTTATTGACCGGAATAAGGCCTACTTCAAATCGTTTTTTAACATATTTTTCAAGTATAAAAAAGGAAACGCCAAATGTATTAAACCTAGTACAGCACCTAAAAAATCAAGGGTATACAACTATCAGTAATAACAAAATCACACATTTAAAAAATGATATTGACGAATGGGATGAAGAATGGTATCCCTACAAAAATGGCTGGAGAAATTATATTTCTGAAGAAAATATTGGTCTAGAAAAGAATGGAAAACATGGGTATCCGTATGAAAATATTGATGTTAAAGATGATGCCTATAACGATGGAAAAACAGCGAATAAGTCTATTGAAGACCTTAAGCAATTAAAAGCAGATGGGAATCCATTTTTCTTAGCTGTTGGTTTTGTAAAACCCCATTTACCTTTTAATGCCCCAAAAAAATATTGGGATTTATATGATCCCAAAAGCATTGAACTTCCAGAAAATTTGGTTTTTCCAAAATCAGCTCCTGAGATTGCAAATCATAAGTGGGGAGAATTACGCTATTACAACGGTATTCCAAAAAAAGGACAAGTTTCTGATGCCGTTGCAAAAAAACTTATTCATGGCTATTATGCTTCTGTAAGTTATGTGGATGCCCAAGTTGGTAAAGTTTTAAGAGCCCTCAAAAACTTAGGCTTATATGAAAACACTGTTGTTGTTTTAGTAGGAGATCATGGTTGGAGCTTAATGGAACATGGCCTATGGGTAAAACACAGTAATTTTGAGGTTGCACTTCAAGTTCCTTTAATTATAAGTGCACCCAATACCCCAAGCAATAAACGCAGTAATTCTATTGCTGAATTGGTTGATTTATATCCAACGATATGCGAATTGGCAAATATTCCTATTCCACCTCATTTAGATGGTGAGTCTTTAGTTGAAGCGCTTCAAAGACCTTCAAAAATATTCAAGAATACAGCTTTGGCGCGCTATCAAAAGGGAGAAACTCTAATTGCAGATCATTTATTTTATACAGAATGGCAAAAAAAAGATAAAACAATCGCCAAAATGCTATACGATCATTCTACCGATCCAGACGAAAATAGAAATTTGGCAATCGAGGCGTCATTCGCAGGGACTGTAGACAGTTTGAGTGTAATTTTAAATAACAGATTAAAATTAATTAAATAAAAAAAATCGTATTCAATTATTATATCTCAGCTTATTAACTAATATGTTTTATTTTTGAGATATAAATTACAAATTGTGACGTGTGTTTTTTTAATTTTGGTTGACAAATTTATAATGAAATGAAATTTAGCAGTAGTACGAAAGGTCAAATAATATTTATTTTATTCATTATACTTCTTAATCAATCGTGTAAAAATCAGACACAAATAAAAAAAGAGGAGCAAATTTCACAAATCCCCGGTATGGTTTGGATTCCTGGCGGTATTTATGATATGGGAGCTTCCGATGGTGATCGTATGGCACTACTCCACGAAAAGCCCAAACACACAGTAAAGGTGGATGGATTTTATATGGACCAGACCGAAGTCACCAATGCACAGTTTTCTAAATTCATTGAAGAAACAAATTATATAACAACCGCAGAGCGACCAGTAGATTGGGATTTAATCAAACAACAATTGCCTCCAGGCACCCCAAAGCCTCAGGATTCACTTTTATTACCAGGATCTCTTTTGTTTAAAAAAACAAAAGAATCGGTACCTAATCTCTATGACTTTTCGCAATGGTGGCGATGGACTCATGGGGCCAATTGGAAAGAGCCAGAGGGGACGGGGAGCAGTACAGATGGAAAAGATAATCACCCTGTTGTTCATGTATCCTATGAAGACGCCATGGCTTATTGTAATTGGGTTGGTAGGCGATTACCCACTGAAGCAGAGTGGGAATTTGCAGCTCGTGGTGGTAAGCGCGATAAGATTTATTTTTGGGGCGATTTAACGGATAAATTATCATCCTATGTTAACAGTTGGGAAGGGGAGTTCCCTGTAGATAACACTCAAGCCGATGGCTTTGAAAAAAGTGCACCTGTAAAAACCTATCCTCCAAATGGTTATGGGCTTTATGAAATTTCTGGCAACGTATGGGAATGGACTAGTGATTGGTATAGCAGTCAGTACTATAAATACTGTAAAGAAAATTCAATTACTAGTAACCCAAAAGGACCTAAGGAGGCCTTTAATCCCAATAATCCGTATGTAGATGAACGTGTGATTAGAGGCGGCTCTTTTTTATGCAATGCCTCCTATTGTGCCAGTTACAGAGTATCTTCAAGAATGGCCAC
>CAXPPN010000029.1:0-16459 GCA_964219345.1 Aeromicrobium sp.
AAACTACAAACAAAAGATGACACACAACTTTCATATTTAGTCATCAATGGCGAACGAAAAAAGGTAATGCCTTTTAGTTTTACCAATCAATATGGGAAAGTTATCACAAATAATGATTTTGAGGGTAAAGTGTATTTAGTAGAATTTTTCTTTACAACATGTCCAACAATTTGTCCAAAAATGAATCAAAATTTAGTTGATATTCAAAATACTTTTCCAAAACGCGACGATTTTGGAATTGCCTCTTTTACCATTAATCCAGATTATGACACCGCTGAGGTCTTGAAAAATTATGCAGATCAATATGGAGTAACCAATCCAAATTGGCATTTTTTAACAGGTCAGCAAGAAGATATTTATAATTTAGCTAATATAGGGTTCAATCTCTATGCCGCAGAAGTTGAAGGCGCAGCAGGAGGTTTTGAGCATTCAGGAAATTTTGCACTTATAGATAAAGAGGGTTATATTCGTTCTAGAACAGATGATTTTGGCAACCCAAAAATATATTATAAAGGAGTCATTAGCGAAAGAAAACAAATAAATGACGAGGGCGAATCTGAAGAAATTTCAGCACTAAAAGAAGATATTTTAAAATTACTTGAAGATGAGTAACACACCAAAACCAATAGAAAAGAAATTTAAATTGTGGATCAATATTGTTTCTATAGCCATTCCGGTTGTAGTTGCATTACTTTTTGGAATTCGAATTCCAAACGTTGAAGCACTTACATTTTTACCACCTATTTATGCATCTATAAATGGGATTACAGCCGTATTACTACTTGTAGCGCTTTTGGCCATAAAAAACAAAAAAGTAGCTTTGCACGAAAACTTAATGAAGACCGCAGTGGCGTGTTCGTTAGTTTTTCTTTTAATGTATGTCGCCTACCACATGACAAGTGATCCAACGCCTTTTGGGGGTAAGGGTACTATAAAATACATTTACTATTTTATTTTAATTTCTCATATTGTACTTTCAGTTATAGTAATTCCTTTGGTTCTTCATAGTTATGTTCGTGCTTATCTGAGTGATTTTGCTGCTCATAAGAAAATTGTAAAATACGCCTATCCAGTTTGGCTTTATGTAGCCATAACAGGAGTTATTGTTTATCTTATGATTGCTCCTTATTACGTCTAAGTTTTGAAACAAATCTCTACATATTTATTTTTAATTTGTTTTGGTTTTTATACCAATGCTCAATGTGCAATGTGTAGAGCCGTATTGGAAAGTGAAGCCGGACAGGCCACAGCAAAAGGTGTAAATGATGGCATTGTTTATCTCATGGTTATACCATACATACTTATTGGTGGACTAGCCCTATTTTTATACAGATATATGAGAAAAAATTCTAGTAATTCCTAGAAGTTAAAAAGTTCATTAAATGATATGTTAAGCACGCTTATGATTCTTTGAAGCGTAAAAACAGTAACATTGCGTTTGCCAGCTTCGATGTTTGAATAACTAGCGAAATCCATACCACATTTTTCGGCCATCGCTTTTTGAGATAGGTTTCTACTTTTTCGAATTGTTTTAATTCGATTGCTTAATTTTTCAAGTAATAATTCTTTTGCTTTTTGAGAGGCCATAAGTAGGATCTGTTTTTAAATGATAAATTTAGTGTTGGGCACTACAAAAAAGTTGAAATAAATATATATTAAAAAATAAATACAGTGCAAAAACAGATTTATTTTTTGAATAAAATCTTTCGTATTTAGATTTCGTTTTATTTTTCTAAACAAAACTGTAACAAAAGATGAGATATTTCGTCTTACCGATATCACTTAACAAGCAAAAATTATCATGTTAAAAATTCAGAAGCTTCACAAATCTTATCCAATAGGAGATTCTAGTCTTCATGTATTAAAAGGGATTGATCTTTCTGTAGAAAAAGGCGAGATGGTTGCCATAATGGGATCATCGGGCTCTGGAAAATCTACACTCCTCAATATTATTGGAATGCTCGACGAAGCTGATGAAGGAGATTATATTCTTGACGAAGTTCCTATTAAAAACCTAACGGAAAAGAAAGCAGCGGTATATAGAAATAAATTTTTAGGATTTATTTTTCAATCGTTTAATTTGATTAATTATAAAAATGCATTAGAAAACGTTGCTTTGCCGCTGTATTATCAGGGTTTAAAACGCAAAAAGCGTCAAGAAAAAGCCAAGTTTCATTTGAAAAAAGTAGGGCTTTTAGATTGGGCGACACACTTACCTAGCGAGTTATCTGGTGGTCAAAAACAGCGTGTTGCTATCGCAAGAGCATTGGCCTCTGAACCAAAACTTCTTTTGGCCGATGAGCCTACAGGAGCTTTAGATACTACAACCTCATATGATATTATGGCGTTTTTGCAGCAACTTAATGATGAAGGCAAAACCATATTGATTGTCACACACGAACAAGATATTGCAAATATGTGTAAGCGTATTGTACGCCTAAAAGATGGTGTGATTATGGAAGACAATGTAGTAAAACAAGTAAGAGCAGAAGCACATGTTTGATATTGATCTTTGGCGAGAAATATTTCAAAGTATTAACAAAAACCGAACACGAAGTTTACTTTCTGGATTTACGGTTGCATTTGCTATTCTTTTGTTTACTATTCTTTTTGGCCTTGCCAATGGGCTTAACAATACGTTTTCAGAAGCTTTTGTGGACGATGCTGCCAATGCCGTCTATATTCGTTCTGGCCGAACGACTAAGGCCAATAAAGGTCTTCAAGCGGGGCGCAGGATTCAGTTTAAAAACGAAGATTATGATTATATCAAATCAGATTTTGAACCCAGTATTGAATTTATTACTTCAAGAATATATAGAAATGCATCTGCCAGTTACAAAAACGAAAAAAACGATTACTCTTTAAGAGCTGTTCATCCAGACCATCAATACTTAGAGAAAACAAAAGTAACACAAGGGCGCTACATTAACCAACGCGATATGAAGGCTCGAATGAAAACAATTGTCATTGGAGATTTGGTGCGCCAAGATTTATTTTTAAAAGAAGATCCATTAGGCAAATACATTAATTTGAGTGGTATTCCATATCAGGTTGTTGGTGTATTTAAAGATGACGGGGGAGATGATGAAGAGCGCATCATTTATATGCCGTTAACAACCGCACAGCTCATCTATGGAAATAACGATTATGTCGATCAAATAAATCTAACTTACAATCCAAAATATGATTACGATCAAGCCATTGACTTTAGTTTAGATTTAGAAAAGAAATTGAAAGAGCGTTTTTCTGTAGCCAAAAATGATCAAAGAGCCATTCGAGTTTTCAATATGGCTATGCAAAACAAAGGCATCAATCAAATGACTTCTGTATTGGGAATTTTAATTTTGATTATTGGTATGGGGACTCTCATTGCTGGAATTGTTGGAATTAGTAATATTATGATTTTTATTGTAAAGGAACGCACCAAAGAAATTGGGATTAGAAAAGCATTGGGGGCATCTCCACGAGCGATCATTTCTATAATTTTGATTGAATCAATATTAATTACAACCATTGCCGGATATTTAGGTCTTTTGGCTGGAGTAGGGGTATTAGAATGGGTAGGGCCAAGCCTAAAATCCTACTTTATAACAAACCCAAGCGTAAGTCAATCGTTAGTGATAGCTGCGACATTTACACTAATTGCGGCAGGAACATTGGCAGGATATGTTCCAGCAAAAAAAGCCTCAAAAATAAAACCTATTGTAGCATTAAGAGACGATTAGCATGATAAAATTTTTATTTCAAAGAGATACATGGCAAGAAGTCTACGACAGTGTGACTAAGAACAAATTGCGTACTGCAATTACTATGATAGGTGTATGGTGGGGGATTTTACTTTTAATCGCACTTTTAGGTGCTGCACGAGGGATGGAAAACTCTTTTAATCGTCTCTTTGGAGACTTTGCAACAAATAGTGTTTTTGTTTGGGGGCAAAGTACAAGTATGCCATTCAAGGGGTTTCAGGAGGGAAAACGAGTACGTCTCAAATTGAGTCATGTCAATAAAATAAAAGACAACGTAGAAGGGGTAGAGTTTGTGGTGCCAAGGAATCGTAATCAAGGCTTAGTGGTTCGGAATTTTCTTTCAGGGACTTATGGTATTGATGGAGATTATCCCCTTTTAGATGAGGTTCAAAAAAAGAAAATGATGAAAGGTCGTTTTATCAATCAAAATGACATCAATTATAAGAAAAAAGTAGCTGTAATCTCAGAAGATATATATAAACAACTGTTTGAGAAAGACGAAAATCCAATAGGGGCAAACATACAAATGAACAGTATTAATTTTACGGTCATTGGTGTTTTTCAAAATGGCAATGTCAACATGGGGCCTAGTAGTGATATTCATATTCCATTTTCAACCTTTCAGCAGCTTTACAATCAAGGAGATAAAATTGGTTGGATTGTAATTACTGGAAAACCAGAGTATAATATCAAACAAATAGAAGAAGACACTAAATTGTTATTAAGAAATTTAAATAAAATACATCCTCGAGATAAAAGAGCATTTGGAAGTTTTAATCTTGGTAAAGAGTTTAAAAAAATCACAGGATTTTTAACGGGGATGCAATTTTTAACATGGTTTGTTGGAATTGCTACGCTAATAGCAGGTGTTTTTGCAATTGGAAACATATTGCTTATAACAGTAAAAGAGCGCACTAAGGAAATAGGCGTGCGGCGGGCATTGGGCGCAACCCCTTTTGAAATTAAACGTCAAATTGTTGTTGAAGCGGTATTTTTAACGATGAGTTCTGGATTATTAGGAATTATTTCAGGAGGGTGGATTTTAATTGTCATAGATCGTGTATGGGGACAAGGTGACGATGCAACATTAGTAAACGCTTCGGTATCTATATCCGTTATTTTTATGGCCCTAATTATACTGGTCATATTAGGAACATTAATTGGTTTGATCCCAGCGTTTAAAGCAACAAGTATTAAACCCATAGAAGCATTAAGAGAAGAATAAATAAATTATAAAAATGAATAAAACAGTAAAAATTATTTTAGGAATTGTATTACTATTACTTTTAGTATTTGTATTAAAATACTTTAAAGATTCTAATACGAAAGAAGTGGTAGATTATAAAACAGAACTACCATTTTATACAACTTTGGACACTAAGATTGTGGCTACAGGGAAATTGAACCCCGAAGAAGAAATTGAACTAAAACCTCAAATCTCTGGAATTGTTGATAGAATCCTAGTTGAAGAAGGTGATTTGGTTCAAAAAGGCGATTTGATTGCCAAAATTCGAGTCGTTCCAAATGAACAAGCCTTGGTTAGTGCTCAAAGCCGAATTAAAACAGCAAGACTGTCTTTTAATAATTCAAAAACCCTGTACGATAGAAACAAAGCCCTCTATGACAAAGGAGTGATTTCTAGACAAGATTTTGAAAATAGCGAACTGAGTTTGAATCAAGCAGAAGAAAATTATAATCAAGCCCAAAACGATTATCAAATCATTAGACAAGGGTCTATTTCTGGAGGGGGCTCTGCCAACACCAACATTGTTGCTCAAATTTCTGGAACAATATTAGAAATTCCAGTTCGAGAGGGTGATCAAGTCATTGAAAGTAATAATTTTAATGCGGGGACAACCATTGCAACTATTGCTGATATGAGCAAGATGATTTTTGAGGGCAAAGTTGATGAGTCGGAAGTAGGAAAACTGGAAGAAGGAAAACAAATTAAGGTTATTCTTGGTGCCATCAATGAAAAAGAATTTCCAGCAAAACTCACTTTTGTAGCACCAAAAGGAATAGAAGAAGCAGGAGCAGTTCAGTTTGTCATAAAAGCAGATGTTGAAGTAGAGTCAAGTAATAAAATTCGTGCAGGCTACAGTGCCAATGCAGAAATTGAAGTAGAAAGTAAAGATAGTATCATGGTCATAAAAGAGGCGCTACTTCAATTTAACAGAATAACAGAAAAACCTTTTGTAGAAATTTTAAACGATAATGGAACATTTAGAAAGAAGAATGTAGAAATTGGAATTTCTGATGGCATCAATGTTGAAATTACTGATGGTGTTGAAGAAACCGACAAGATTAAAGTTTGGAATAAAGCTTCTGAAGAAAACAATGAAGATGATGAAGAGGATAATGACTAAAATTCAAATCAATACAACAATGAAACACCTACTCCTATTGATTTGTACATTTTGTACAATCACAGCAACGGCTCAGAAAAAATGGACTTTAAAAGCATGTATAGACCATGCTTTGAAGAATAATATTTCTGTAAAGCAAAGCGAAAACTCTTTACTCACTAATGATCAGGATATTATTGCAGCAAAAGGAAATTTTTTGCCTTCACTTTCAATGAATGGTTCACAACGTTTAAATCTTGGAAATGTTGAGGTTTTTGACGGCAATTTTGTGGATCGAACCTTTCATTCTACAAACCTTGGAGTCAATGTTTCACAAACAATTTTTAATGGCTTTAGAAATACTAATGTTTACAAACAATCTTTAATAAACAAAGAAGCCAACGAAGAAGAATACAATCGAATAAAAGACAATGTTGCGCTGAATGTTGTAAACTCTTATTTGAATGTACTATTGAATAAAGAAAATCTAATTATAGCACAAGCACAATTTGAATTTTCAGCAGAACAACTCAAACGAGTAAAAGAGCTAGTAGCGGCTGGAACTCAGCCACAAGCAAATGTATTTGATTCTGAAGCTACACTTGCCAATGACGAACAACAACTTACAGTAGCTCAAAACAATTACACCTTAGCCCTTTTATCATTATCTCAAACTTTACAAGTTCCTTTTGATGGATTTGATGTAGAAATTATTGAACTTGATGCCCCTTCGGAAGCACTTATGTATGAAAATGTTCAGCCTATTTTGGAACATGCTTTCAAAAACAGAAGTGAGATAAAAGTTGCAGAAAAAAATATTGAATCTGCAGAGTTGGGTAGAGAAATTTCAAAAAGTGGATTCTATCCAACCGTTACCTTTGGATACGGACTCAATACAGGAGCAAATTTTTCTAACCTTAACAGCTCCAATTCCTTTTTTCAACAGATTAATGATAATAAAGGACATAGTTTTAATGTAAATCTAAATATTCCGATTTTTTCAAGATTTCAAAATAAAACCAATTTGGCTAAATCCTCTATTCAGATTGAAAACAGAAAACTGGCGTTGGATCAAGCAAAACTAGATTTGGAAAGTAACATTCAAAGGGCTTTTACAGATGCCAAAGCCGCTTTAAAAACTTATGTTTCTGCTCAAAAATCAGTAGCATCTAGGCAACTTTCTTTTGAAAATGCTCAGGAACGTTACAATATTGGCGCACTCAATGCATTTGATTTGGAGCAAAATAGAGTCCAACTTGTAAATGCACAATCTAGTCTTGTAAGGGCAAAATATGATTTTGTTTTTAAAACAAAAGTTTTAGATTTTTATCTCGGAAAATCATTAGTATTGTAAAATGAAATATATTTTAAATATTGAAACTTCTACAACAAACTGCTCTGTTGCACTTGCAAAGGATGGTAAGACTGTTTGTATAAAAGAAGACAATAGTTTAAAGTATTCTCATGCAGAACGACTTCACGTTTATATTGATGAGGTTTTAAAAAAAACCAATATTCAAAAATCTGAATTGGTTGCAGTGGCGGTTAGCAAAGGGCCAGGGTCTTATACGGGTTTGCGGATAGGCGTTTCTGCCGCAAAAGGACTTTGTTTTGCATTAGATATTCCTTTGATTTCTGTGCCTACCCTAGAAGCGCTTGCTTACAAAATACAAATCAAAAATGGCTGTATTGTAGCCATGCTTGATGCACGTAGAATGGAAGTATATGCTTCTACATTTGACTCTAAGTATAATTGTATTGATCCAACTGATGCAAAAATTTTGGAGGAAAATTCCTACAGTGATATTTTACAGAACCAGCCTGTTCACTTTGTAGGCAATGGGGTAGAAAAAACAAAAACATTAATTCAACATCCTAACGCCTATTTTGATTCTCAATTGCCATCGGCAGAGCAAATGTGTAGACTCTCTTTCAATAAATTTCAAGCACATGAGTTTGAAAATTTAGCCTATTTTGAACCCTTTTATTTAAAAGATTTTATAGCAATTCCTTCAAAGAAAAATTAATCATGAAAATAACCACTTATATCATTTCAATAATAGCACTGCTAATTCTCATTTTTAATATTAGTAAAATTAACTTTGAAGCACCTTTAGAGGGCGATAGCCATACTGCTGTTGTGACAAGTATTGCTGCGGGTTGTGCGATTCTAATTGCAACACTTATTCGAATTGTAAAGAAAATTGAGCTATTGACTAAGAAGTAATTGCAAATTTTGTACGGACTATTAAATTTCTACATGTGCAACTTCTATCCCAGCTTGTTCTAAGAACTTTACACCTGATAAATCTTTGTAAGCTTTACTGTAAACAACACGAATGATCCCTGCTTGATGAATCAATTTACTGCAATTCTGGCATGGCGATAATGTGATATATAATGTAGCGCCTTTGGAAGATTGTGTGGATGCGGCAACTTTTAAAATAGCATTGGCTTCTGCATGAAGTACATACCATTTTGTATAACCTTCATCGTCTTCACAAAAATTTTCAAAGCCCGTTGGCGTACCATTGTAACCATCAGAAATAATCATACGATCCTTAACAATAATGGCACCCACTTGCTTTCGCTGACAATAGGAAAGCTTGGCCCATTCTCTTGCCATTCTCAAATAGGCTTTGTCGTATTTTAATTGCTTATTATCAGTCATTTGTTAGTGCTTTGAAATGAAATTTGAGATTTTTGATTAAGAAAATAATGGGCTTTGAATAATTAATGGCAGCATCAATCCCAAAATAATTGCAGAGCTTACCATTACCCAGTCTCTTGTTGAAAAACGAAAAATATTTTGGAAAATAAAACTTATAAATAACACACAAAATACAATAATAAGCTGACCAATTTCTATTCCAATCGCAAACTCAATGACAGACAAAAAGGTGTTTTCATTAGCACTAACCAAAGTTTTAAAAGCATTGGCAAAGCCGAGTCCATGGATAAGTCCAAAAAACATTACAATTCCCAACATCAAATAGGATCGATTATCGGTAGGTTTTCTTGGTGAAAATATATTAAATAGCGCTGCAAAAAATATAGTAATTGGTATTAGCCATTCTGTAACATTGACGTTTAGATTTACAATGTTAAAAACTCCTAGCAATAAACTTAGCGTATGCCCCAATGTAAATACAGAGATCAAGATTAATAGACGTTTCCAGTCTTTAAAAACATAGGGCAATGCAAGAAGCACTACAAATAAAATATGATCATAACTACTGAAACTAACAATATGATACAATCCCAATTCTAAAAATTTCAAAAAACTTTCGAGCATTGATTAAATGTTTGGTTCTTCAAAAATACTAAAATAATTCTGCTCTATGCTTTTACTCACAAAATAGTTATGGGGAAGTCAAAACTTCAAGGCCACAATTCAAAAATGTTTCATACTCTTGATTGTTAGGCGTATAGCCTACTGGCGGAGTCAAGATTGTTTTGGCATCGGGGCTTAGTAAAACATAAAAAGGTTGTGAGTTGGACTGAAAAAATTGAGTTTGAAAATGAGCCCATTTATGGCCATAGTTATCAAGTAATCGTGTACCTCCGTCTTGTCGTTTTACTACTAGTTGTTGGTCTTTTGGAAGTTCTTTTTTGTCATCTACATACAAAGAAATCAACACATAATCATTTTCAAAAAAGGGTTTTATATTTGATTTTGGCCAAATATGTTCTTCCATTTTTCGACAATTGACACAAGCATAACCCGTAAAATCCAAAAGAATAGGTTTGTTTACTTTTTTAGCATAAGCAACCCCTTCTTTTAAATCTTTAAAACATTCGAAATTGTTTGGACAATCGTTAGGATAAAGAAAACTGTAGCCAACAGGTGGTGCTAGTCCGCTTAAAAGTGTCAGTGGTGTAAATGTTTTTGTGGTTTCATTTATTCTAAATCCTGATGCTAAATAGACCACAAATGCCAAAACAAGCACCCCTGAACTTATCCTAAAAAAAGATAGTTTTTGTAAAACCCCATCGTGAGGAAATTTAATTTTTCCTAATATGTAGAGGGCTAACCCTAAAAAGACTAAAATCCAAATGCCTAAGAAGATCTCAATTTTTAATATCCCCCAATGTTGTACAAGGTCTGCATTGGACAAAAATTTGAATGCTAGTGCAAGTTCCAAAAATCCTAAAATAACTTTAGTTGTATTGAGCCATCCTCCTGATTTTGGTAATGCATTAAGCATGTTTGGAAACATGGCAAAAAGTGCAAATGGAAGTCCAAGTGCTACACCAAACCCTCCCATCCCAGCGGTGAGTTGCCATGCACCACCATCTGAAGATAAGGACCCTGCCAAGAGCGAGCCCAAAATAGGACCTGTACAAGAAAATGAAACAATAGAGAGCGTTAGCGCCATAAAAAACACGCCTAAAATTCCACCAACACCTTCGCCTTTGCTTGTTGCAGATGTCCAGCTCGCTGGAAGTGTTAATTCGTAATATCCAAAAAATGAAAATGCAAAAAATATGAAAATGATAAAGAAAATGACATTGAGCCAAACATTTGTTGAAATTTCATTCAAGATATCAGGATTTACAGAGTCTAAAAGATGAAAAGGAATGCTTAAAATTAGATAAACCAATACTATAAAAACGCCATAAAGTATGGCTTTTGATAAGCCTGATTTAGAAGTTAAATTTCCAGCTTTTTTGGTAAAAAAACTAACAGTAAGTGGAATCATTGGAAACACACATGGTGTAAGTAACGCCAAAAGTCCTCCTAGAAACCCAAGACCAAAAATTCGCCACAGCGTATTTTGCTGAGTAAGGTTTTGGGAAATAGACTCCGGCTGCAATGAACATGGAGTTGTAGATTTTGTAATTTGTTTTGGAGAAATTCCATATAAAATCTCATTGGAATTTTCAGAAATGTCTTTCGCTTGAATTGCGGAGTTTTCTGCAACTACAAACCCCTCTTCTGGGGTATAATTAAAACGAAATGGGTTATCAGGTTTATAGGTGCATTTTGTGTCATCACAAGTCATGTAATCTATATTCCCAGATAATGTAAATGCAACATTTGAAACTTCTATTCGTTGTCTAAATTCTGCTTTGTTAAAAAATTTAGACACCACCATGTCAAAAACGGGGTCGAGTTTTGTGACTTTATTTATCTCACTGTCTTCAATTTTTCCTCTAAGTTGAAATGCTGGGTTATTTTCAAATGTGAATAGTGTTGGTAGAGGGCCTCCTTCCTCTACTTCTAAGGCATATATAGCCCAATTTGTATCAATATTGGCTGTAAAAACAAGAGTAAATTCTGTTTTTGATTGTTGCTCAACTCCAAGTTCCCATTGAACAGGGTTGAGTATTTGAGAAAATCCCAGTGAGGTTAATAAAAGGAAGGTTAAGGTTAAAATTTTTTTCATGATTGTAGGTGTTCTAAGAATATTTACAAAGAACTTAAAAAAATAAGACACCACAAAAAAAGGAGTATTTATTTGACTTTACTTAGTATTGCTTTTCGCGACTTTTTGTAGGAAGATTTTGTTTCTGAAATAAATGTTTCAGCAGTAAACCCTTTTGTTTCTTTTAACCATTGCTCGCCTTTTGGTCCAAACTTCTTATTTAAATTTCTCTTACTCCATTGCATCATTTCATAAATGATTGGATACATATCTGTACCAGCATCTGTGAGATAGTAAATTTTGGTCTTTTGATCATAAGGCAGTTTAGTCACCTCAAGTAACCCCTTGTTGGTGAGTAATTCCAAGCGATTTGCCAAAATATTTGTAGCAATTTTTTCTGGGGATTTTAAAAACTCCGTAAAAGTTTTCTTTCCCATAAAAATATCTCTAATAACTAATAACGACCACTTATCCCCAACAATGTCGAGGACATTTGTAAGAGGGCAATCAGATCTATTTGTTTTCATTTTTTATTTGTAAAAAATCAAAATTACGAATAAAACATGTCTTTTAAAGTTAATTTAACTTTTAATTAATAACAATTGCATTTTGTTTAAACAAATGTTTTACTAAACAAGAGATTTACTATTTTTGTCCTCCAATTTAAATAGCTTTGAATGAAAATTATTTTTTTCTTTTTTTTGTGTATTTCTAGTAATGTTTTTGCACAAAATTTACCCTTAGATTTTGAAAACAATCAAGATAATTTTACAGGCTTTGGTGGCTGTACATTTTACAGTCAGCCAGATCCATCAGATGCCTCCAATACTGTGGGTGTGATTCAAAATGCAGGTAATGATTTATATGAAGGTGTTTATTTAGACTTAACACCAAACATCAATTTTGATAATTCTAAACTTGTGACTTTTGATTTTTACTCAACTATAGGGCCAACGACGGTTCAAGTAAAATTTGAAGGCAGCGATTCCGGTTTTGGTGATGCTTTTATTGAGGCTACAGTCCCTGGAAATGGTTGGTCTGAAGTCCAAGTTGATTTTTCTCAGGCCAATATCATTGGCCAAACTGGAATACAAAGTATATCAGGGAATTTTAGCAGAATTACTCTTTTTGTAGCACCCGGACAATTATTATCTGGTACTTTTTATATCGATAATATTGACGGGGGAGACAGTACAGTACTTACATTTGACCAGTTGGTGTGGAGTGATGAGTTTGACGACTACACCGGTGCACCAGACCCCACTAAATGGCATCATCAAGTCATACCCATAATCAATGGTACAGATTGGGCAAACGGTGAGCTTCAGCACTATACCGATCAAATTTCAAATTCATATGTTAGTAATGGAACTTTAAAAATAAAAGCTATCAAAGAAAATCACACCTATAACGGTGTAACCAAAAACTATACCTCAGCGCGTTTAAATTCGAAATATGCCTTTAAGTATGGAAGAATTGATGTTGGCGCAAAGCTTCCTGCGGAGGCAGGAACATGGCCAGCGATTTGGACATTAGGCGCTAATATTAACGAAACTGGAAACTACTTTGGCAACACTTATGGAAGTGTGGGATGGCCAGACTGTGGCGAAATAGACATTATGGAACAAAATGGATGGGACAAAAGTATTACCTATGGATACATGCATTATAGAAATTTGGTTTCTGGTCAGTATGAAAATCAAGGTACAACAACACCAATCAACGATTCTAGTGGTTCCTATCATAAGTATTCTCTAATTTGGACAGAAGATGTGATTCAAATTCTCTTAGACGATAATGTGTTTTTTGAACGTCAAAACAATAACGAACTTCCTTATGACAATCTTCATTATATTTTGCTCAATATTGCTATGGGCGGAAGTCTAGGCGGTGATATTCCTATAAATTTTTCTGATGCTATAATGGAAATTGATTATGTTCGTGTTTATCAACAAGCTCCACTAAGTCTGAATGCTACTGGGCAGATTACAAAGGCTTCAATATCTCCAAACCCTGCACAAGATATGGTTAAAATCTCCTTGAGTTCAGATAAATTAATTAAAAATATCCAATTATTTGATGTTACAGGAAAGTTGATTTTGAATCAGAACAATATCGATAAAAACAGTACTAATTTATATGTTTCAGATTTAAATTCTGGCCTATATATTGTCTCCATTAAGACGAATGAAACCATGATCACAAAACGATTGGTGGTACAATAAAAAAACCTAACTGCAATCGAAGTTAGGCTTTTAATTATGTCGGGATGACAGGATTTGAACCTGCGACCACACGGCCCCCAGCCGTGTACGCTAACCGGACTGCGCCACATCCCGTTTTGGAGGGGCAAATCTATTTATTTTATCTGAATTTTTTTGTTAATTTTTAAAAATACTAACTTTACAAAAAAATTAACCATGGAAAACTCAAACAAGCCCACAATTCAAATTTCGGCGACTGGAAAAGTTGTTGTTACCAATGCAAAACAAATTACACTTCTAGATGCTGAAGGCAATGAAATTCCAACACGTAATCGTTTTTCACTTTGCAACTGTGGAAAAACTCTAGACGCACCTTTTTGTGATGGTGCTCATAAAAACTAAAATATTAGTTATTAATTATTGGAAAATATTTTTTTCTTAACCAAAACGAAACTCGCACCAATAAAATAAGTGCTGGTACTTCAACCAATGGACCAATGACTCCGGCAAAGGCTTGTTCAGAGTTGAGTCCAAAAACACCAATGGCTACGGCAATGGCAAGCTCAAAATTATTGCCTGCTGCAGTGAATGCAACAGATGCTGTTTTGTCATAATCGCCACCCATAGCTTTTGTAAAGAAAAATCCAATGAGAAACATTGCTCCAAAATAAAGGAGTAATGGAATCGCAATAATTAGAACATCCATTGGAATTTCTACAATCAGTTCGCCTTTCAAAGAAAACATAACAACAATAGTAAATAACAATGCAATGAGTGTGAGTGGGGATATTGTGGGGATAAATGTTTGGGTATACCACGTTTCTCCTTTCAGTTTAATTAAGATTTGACGACTCAAAATCCCTAATAAAAAAGGAATTCCTAAATATATAAGCACACTTTCTGCAACGGTTTGAATTGATATGTCGACAATAGCACTTTCAAATCCAAAATATGGCGGTAAAACAGTGATAAAGATCCATGCATAAAAACTATAGGCAAAAACTTGAAACACACTGTTAAGGGCTACTAAAGCAGCACCATATTCTGTACTTCCTTCGGCAAGATCATTCCACACCAAAACCATTGCAATACAACGTGCCAGCCCAATAAGAATTAATCCCACCATATATTCTGGGTAATCTTTTAAAAAAGTGATGGCTAAAATAAACATAAGGATAGGACCAATAATCCAATTGAGAAGCAATGAAATTGATACTATTTTTGTGTTTTGAAATACTTTAGGAAGTAAGGAATAATTCACTTTTGCTAATGGTGGGTACATCATCACAATCAGTCCAATTGCTATAGGAATATTGGTTGTTCCGCTACTCATTCCATTGATTATTTCCGGAATGTTTGGGATAAAATAGCCCAAACTTACTCCAAAACCCATTGCTATAAAAATCCATAACGTTAGGTTTTTGTCTAAAAAACTTAATTTTTTTCCTGCCATGATTTATAATTTAATTGTTGAAAAAACGAATTTTAGTTCTGTCGCAATGTGTAGGCTTCTTTCCATATATTTTTCTACTTGTTGTGGAGTTCCATCAAATGCTTTGGGGTCGTCATAAGTTACTGGAATTCGCGCTTTTGCATTTGCAATATATGGGCATTCTTTGTCGGCTGAGGAACAGGTTAAAATAGCTGCAAAATCAGAATTTGGATTAAAATTACTGTCAAATTTTTTAGAAAATCCAAGAATTGGATGTTCATTTTCAGAATATTTAATGGCATATATTGGATTAACCCCATTTGCAATAGTTTCTATTTCAAAACCAGTGCTTTCCAAGGTTTTAGCAGCAACTGGAAAAAGTGCTGTTGTTTCTGTTCCTCCAGAATAACAAAACACATTTTTGATATCAAAATAATGTGCCATTGTTTGTGCCCACACTTGAGACAAATGACTTCTTCGAGAATTGTGAGTACAAATAAAATTAAGACGAACAACTGCATTGGTTTCAACTTTTGACTGTATAAAATGTACAAGGGGTTGCAAGATGTTTTGGCGTTCGCTAGAAATACTATTAGTATCTAGTTTTTCAATTTGATTTTCTATTGTTTTAAAAAGCATATTTGGTTGTTTTTTATATTAATTTAAATGAGTTTAGCAACAGTTTTGTGGGCTTAAATCTTGATTGATAAAGCCAGAAATAATATGCTTCATTTTTAGCCAATTTTCTGTATCAATACAATAACACACACTTGTTCCCTCTACACTTCCTTTGATAAGCCCAAGGGATTTTAAGGTTTTTAAATGTTGGGAAATTGTTGCTTGAGCAAGACCAATTTCTACAACTAAATCTCCACAAACACAGCTGTTAATCTTAAGTAAGTGTTCTAAAATAGCAACACGAGCAGGATGTCCTAATGCTTTTGAAAATCGCGCAATTTCATTGTGTTGGATGGAAAATATCTCTGTTTTTGCAATACCCATAATTTATATAATTATTTCATTGCAATATTACGATTAATAGAAATGTTATTAAAACAAAAACCAGAAATTCTAAAAAAAATTGTAGATTTATATATTATGAGTAAGAGATCTCACATCAGTATATTTATTTTTTCTCTAGGTTTAGCTATTGTTTTTGGAGGCCTAGATTATGCGACACACAGCATGTTAGATTTGTTTTTAAACAAAGGAAAATTTGTTGCTTTGGTTATATATACACTTCTTTTTATGGCAGTAACTTATACTGGTGTTTGGATGTATATTCAAGCAAAACTATTGTTAAAGAAAAAACCCACCAATTAGGTGGGCTTTAATTGAACTTATGTAGTGTAGCGGTGACACT
>CAXPPN010000030.1:0-26060 GCA_964219345.1 Aeromicrobium sp.
AGTGAAATAGATATTGATTCAGGTGTAACTACTGAGGTCAGTTCAGTTTTTAAAGGTTTAAAAATTATTAATTTTGAATCTACAAAATTGGTTGCCAAAGGTGGATTTTACTTTGTTGTTTCACATCGTTTTGGAAGTGTAAAAAATGGGTTTAAAAACTTTTTTGGATTAGATGAAGCCGTAACTCATTTGAATTTTATTTATGGATTAACAGATGATATCAACATCAGTGCTTCTAGAAGTTCAAATCAAAAGATTTATGAAGTGGCCTCCAAATTTAGACTTATCAATCAGTGTCAAAATTTTCCATTTACAGTAGTGGGTTATACTTCTGTTTTGGCCAATACTGCTCTTAGTACAGACAATCTTCCAAAATTGGAATTTAGCCACCGTTTGAGTTATGTGGCTCAACTTTTGATTTCAAAGAAAGTCAATGAAAAATTGTCTTTGCAAGTGTCTCCGTCCTTTTTCCACGATAATTATGTTGCAAACGATGATCAGGAAAATTCACAATATGCGCTAGTTTTTGGTGGACGCTACAAATTGGGTAAGCGTTGGTCTTTCAATTTGGAATATGGTGCACATTTGAATCGTGCTAAAAATTCACTTTATAACAATCCACTCTCTGTTGGATTTGATTTAGAAACGGGAGGACATGTATTTCAATTACATTTCACAAATTCTCAGTTTATGAATGCTAACACTGCCTTGGGTAACAGTACCGGCGACTGGACCGATGGTGATTTTTACTTTGGATTTAATATCAGCCGATCATTTTAGTTAAAGTTACTTTACTTCTTGCAAATAGTGTTTTTGGATAAAATTAAATCCAATAATCATTACTCCAGAATAGAAAAAATCACCTAACAAAGAATTTCTAAAAAAAGGCAGGGCTAGGGTATAACACTCAACTAGACCTGTCCAAGTCTTTGGGTAGCCTAGTAACCAAACGCCAAAATTTGTAACAATAAAAAAGCTTAAGCTCCCCATAAATATAGTAAGAATATTAGATTTTTTTCTTAGTGTACCAATAAGTGTTACTAGCATAAAACCAGAATAAACAAATAATGTAATGGAAGAAAAGCCGAGAAAAATATCAGAAATAAACATAATAATTAGAGGCAAAGCATAGGCCAAAATTTTGTTTGAAATATACAAACCCCCAAAAAGTGCAATAGCAGTAACTGGCGTAAAGTTTGGAAGATGAGGAACTAGTCTAGTGAGTACAGCAGCCAACATAATAATAGCAATTATCAAATTTTTTTTTATTAATAATAGTTGACTCCATAAAAGTTATATGATTTATTATTTACAAAAATATAGTTTTTAGACTAGTCTGCAATCATTAACGTACTTTTTGAATCTAATGCATTTAAAATCGTGATTTCATCACTATTGTTGGATTCAAAATTAGAATACCTCCCAGAAATTTGAATTTCGTTTAAAGCGGCTTCTAAAAGGGGTTCTGTGGGGTCACCCAAAATTCCATAATTTGCTGCTTTTTCTTTGAATTCAATATCGGGTACTAGGCCAGAGGAGGGAACAACAGTATTGTTTTTGTTTACCGTTATTGCTATAAGAGGTAATAAGGCATAGGTGTGTGTGGGATTTGCATTAACTCTTCCAAAATTTGATGAGTCATAAATAATTTGTGAGGCTTGAGACTTTCCAACAGTAGTGCTTCCTATTTGTACCACTGTAATATATGATTTTAAACTATTGATAATCATTTCACTAGCAGAGGCAGAAGCGCCTGAGGTTAATACATAAACTTTGTCTAAATTCAAACTATTGATAGAAGTACCGTTTGTTAGCTCATCAGTAAAAACATAGTCGTAATTATTGTTTTGCAAATCCTCATTGTATTTTAATATTGCAAAAACTTGATTATTAAAACCACCTGTTATCATACTTCCAAGTGCAGTTGCGGTTCTTACACTACCTCCAGGGTTGTAGCGAAGATCTAAAATAAGATGATCAATATTTTCGGTTTTAAATGTTCCAAAAGCATTGTTCAATTCTGAATCAAATTCTCCAACAAAACCATTATACATTAGATATCCAATTTTTTTATTATTCAAATTAAAAACCTCTGTTTTATATACTGGATTTTCAGTGTATATAGATTTAATTAATGTAATATCTTCTGCTGTATCGCTTATACTATCGTCCGAAATATCATCGGTATTGTTATCATTATAATTAGCCAAATTTATTGTGTAAGTATCGCTACTAAATAGAGACCTATAATTGCTTGTCGTCATTGTTGTGCCATTGATCTTATTGAAAACTTGTCCTCTTGTGAGGGAAGTTTGGCTTGCATTACTATTAGGTAGAATAAGACGAACAATACCAAAAACTTCTGTAGTACTTCCAGGTACAAGATAAAAATTGAATTCCGCACCACTTCGTTTGGCGACACCACTAAGTGATTGTTCTAATTCAAAATAATTACTGGTAATGATACTAAAACGATCAACATTTTCTCGATCGTAGACCAAGCTTTCAAACAAGGTTTCGGGAGAAGAATATCCATCTAAATAATTGTTGTAATCGGAGTCCGTAATAAAGCGATCATCTGCTAGGTCTGGAACATTAGCATTGTATAGATAAACGCTATTCATAGCTTTCCAAACAAAATCTTTTACACTACTTGAACCTGTTGCGTTGTCATCATTATCTTTAAAACAACCATATGAAAACCCAATTAATAATGTTAGGGCTATATATTTAATTTTTGTTTTCATGCGCTTACTATTTTTTGGTTGTCGTTTGATATATTAATATTTTTATCTTTAGACAAGCAAATTTTGTACCACAATTTACACTAAAAAAAATAATAATTTTGTTCTTGTAACAAAATTATTTTACAATCGTCTTAATGATAACAGGACCAAATTTATGAATGAAAGAGAATACATAGCACTAATTGATCCTTTCAAAAATAAATTGTATCGTTTTGCAAAACGATTTTTGGTTTCTGTAGAGGAGGCAGAAGATGCCACACAAGACGTTCTTTTGAAATTATGGAATTTACGTGAAAAATTGGGTTCATATAAAAATCCTGAAGCTTTTGCGATGACAATTACTCGAAATCATTGTTTAGATAAATTGAAATCCAAACACGCTCAGAACTTAAAAATAACCCATAATAACTATGAGGACCATAGTCATAAATTACAAAATAAGATAGAGGTAAGAGACAGTGTGAGTTTAGTAGAAAAATTCATAAAAACTTTACCTGTTCAGCAGCAGTTGGTCATTCAACTTAGAGATATAGAGCAATACGAATTTAAAGAAATTTCGGAAGTATTAGACATGAAAGAAACCGCTATTCGAGTGGCGCTTTCAAGAGCAAGAAAAACATTAAAAGAAAAATTAATTAAAGCACATAATTATGGAGTTACAGCCAATTGAAGAGCTTTTAAAAAAATATGATCGAGGTGAAACTTCAATCGCCGAAGAAGCTAAAATAGCCGCCTTTTTTGCCCAAAGTGACGTTCCAGAACATCTGTTACATTATAAGATGCTTTTTAGCTACTTTTCAAAAGAAAAGCATCAAGACTATAGACCAGATTTAAAATTAAATAAAAGATCATATTCTTTTAGAAATCTCTCTATAGCAGCTTCTGTTGTTATTTTGCTTGGTTTCGTTCTAATCTATAATTCAGATTCAACTGAGCACTACTCAGAAGATGAAATATTTGTCTATAATCAAACAAAAACAGCACTAGAATTGCTATCAAATAATTTGAACAAAGGAACAACTCAACTCAAAAATTTAGAAGTTTTTTCTAATGCCATGC
The DNA here is from genome assembly GCA_964219345.1 of Aeromicrobium sp. GTDB lineage: Bacteria > Bacteroidota > Bacteroidia > Flavobacteriales > Flavobacteriaceae > UBA3537. The sequence goes on from CAXPPN010000030.1 coordinate 3,807, forward strand.
AAAAAGGAGAACAAAACATAACATATCTCAATACGTTTAACATAACTACCAATAAAATTTTTAAAATAAACAAGTAAATTTACACCATGAAAAATCTAGGAATTATTTTATTATTAGCCATTGCACCAATGGCATTCGCACAAAGTCTTTTTGAAAAATATGAAGACATGGACAACGTTAGTTCAGTAGTTGTCAATCAGAAAATGTTTGGCATGCTCGCCGAAATGAAAATTAAAACCAATGATCCAGAAGCAGATGCTTTTTTGGAGCAAGTCAAAACTTTGAATAACCTAACGGTCTATACAACAGATGACTTAGAAGTTTCGAAAGCCATTATTTCTGATGTCGAAAGCTACGTCAAATCTTCATCACTTGAAGAATTGATGCGCATTAAAGATGATGGAAAAAACATCAAGTTCTATGTGCTTTCTGGAAGTGACGAGAACCATGTTTCAGAACTTTTAATGCTTGTCAATGGCTTGACAAAAGCAATGGAAAAACGCGATATTAGCATCAATGGGCAACAACGTATAATAGAAACAGTTTTACTTTCCCTAACAGGAGATATTGATTTACGTAAAGTTTCTGAACTTACAACTCAACTTAATGTTCCAGGTGGAGACCAACTCAAAAAAGCCTCAAAAAAAGAATAATTTATGAAGCAGCTTAATGCTATTTTGGCTTTTATATTTTCACTTTTTGTTCTAATGAGTTGTGAATCAAAGCCATCTTTACAGACTTACTTTGTAGATCATCAAGAAGCTCCAAATTTTATTTCAATGGATATTCCTATTTCTTTTTTGGGTGTCAATGATATTCAGGTTACCAAAACACAAAGAGAAGCGATTGATTCTATTGATAAACTCAATATGCTGGGTTATAGTTTAAAGAGTGGAAGTTTGGATATATATAATGAAGAAGTCATTAAAATAAAAGCACTTTTAAAAGATAAGAGTTATAATGAGTTGTTGCGTTTAGGGAATCCAAAAGAAGGTAAAATCAAAATAACGTATACTGGTAGTGATGATGCTATAGATGAGTTGGTTATTTTTGGTGAAGATGAAGAATTTGGCTTTGCAATTATTCGTGTTTTGGGAGATGAAATGAATGTTTCCAAAATCATGGAACTCGGTACGATTATCAACAAATTGGATACTAAAGAAATGAATGTTGAAGGTTTTCTAGATTTTATGCTCTAAATCACAAAAAACTTAATAAAAATAAAACGCTCTGTTCTATACAGAGCGTTTTTTTATATACCAGTATAATTTGAAGGCGTAATCTTCTTTAACTCCTCTTTTATGTCTTTGCTAACCTCTAAAGTATCAATAAACTCCGCAATAGAATCCTTTGTAATTGTAGCGTTTGTTCGTGTTAATCCTTTTAAAGCCTCATAAGCGTTAGGATATCCTTCACGTCTTAGAATAGTTTGAACGGCTTCGGCAACAACGGCCCAATTTTGCTCTAAATCACTTGCAATTTTCTGCTCATTCAGTAGTAATTTATTTAAACCTTTCAATGTAGATTTAAAAGCAATAATAGTATGTGCAAAAGGAACTCCAACATTTCGAAGTACCGTGCTGTCGGTTAAATCACGCTGTAATCTAGAAGTGGGTAACTTAGCAGCAAGATGCTCCAAAATAGCATTTGCAATACCTAAATTACCTTCGCTATTTTCAAAGTCTATAGGGTTGACTTTGTGTGGCATTGCTGAACTTCCAACTTCACCCTTTTTAATTTTTTGTTTAAAATAATCCATCGAAATATAGGTCCAGAAATCGCGATCCATGTCAATTATTATGGTATTGATCCGTTTCATAGCATCAAATAAAGCAGCAGCATGGTCATAGTGCTCAATTTGAGTCGTTGGAAAAGAATGATGAAGACCTAAATTAGTATTCAAAAATGAAGTAGCAAATGTTTTCCAATCGATATTTGGATATGCAACATGGTGTGCATTAAAATTCCCTGTTGCGCCACCAAATTTTGCCGCATGAGGTATAGTTTTTAATATTTTGAGCTGTTCTTCCAATCGTACTTTAAAGACCTCAATTTCTTTTCCTAATCGAGTAGGAGAGGCCGGCTGACCATGAGTACGTGCCAGAAGTGGTACGGATTTCCACTCCTCAATAAATACTTCTAATTTTTTAATAAGATCCTGAATTTCAGTAAGATATACATTTTCAATAGCGTCTTTTATGCTCAGTGGAATAGCAGTATTATTAATGTCTTGTGAAGTGAGTCCAAAATGAATAAACTCTTTATATGCACTAAGATTTAAGGCGTCAAATTTTTGCTTTATAAAATATTCAACAGCTTTAACATCATGATTGGTTACGTTCTCTATTTCCTTTATCGCTTTTGCATCTTCGAAAGAAAATTTTTTGTAAATACTGCGTAGATTTTCAAATAAATTAGAATCAAAACCTGAAAGCTGCGGTACTGGAATTGTACACAAGGCAATGAAATATTCTATTTCAACCAAAACACGATACTTGATCAATGCTGCTTCGGAGAAATAATCTGCAAGTTCATTTGTTTTTGACCTGTAGCGTCCGTCGATTGGGGAAATAGCGTTTAATGGTGTTAACGACATAAAAGATGCATTTTAAAAATGCAAAGATATCACTTTTCGTTCTAAGATTTTAATTTGTTGAGCAGATGATAAGATTAATTCCTATTTTTGAGTATTAATAAAAATTTTAACCAAAATTTGAGGTCAAAATCTCCTATTGTTTTTTTTATTGGAACTGTATTCCCAGAGCCAAAATCTACAGCGGCAGGTACTAGGATATTACAATTGATAAAATTTTTCCAAAATCAAGGCTTTGGTGTTGTTTTTGGATCTGCATCAAAGTATTCTCCACAATCTTTCGACCTAAATTCTATTGGAGTAAATGCTGTAAATATTATATTGAATGACATTAGTTTTGATGAATATATAAAAGATTTAAATCCACATTGTGTTGTATTTGATCGCTTTATGACAGAGGAGCAATTTGGTTGGCGCGTCACCAATTGTTGCCCGAAAGCTATTCGGATTTTGGATACAGAAGACCTTCATTTTCTAAGGAAAGCTCGAAAGAATGCAAATTTGAATACGGCTAAATTTTCAAAAGATTTTCTAAAAAATGATACCGCTAAAAGAGAATTAGCAAGTATTTATAGATGCGATTTATCTTTAATTATCTCCGAAGTTGAGTTTGATATTTTATCTAAGGAATTGAATATAGACACTTCGATAATACTGTATTTACCATTTCTTTTGGAATCCAATCAAATACCAAATCAACAAGAGTTACCAAATTTTGAAAACCGCAGGGATTTTGTTTTTGTAGGTAGTTTTATTCATCCTCCAAATGCAGATACAGTTTCCTATTTAAAAATGCACATTTGGCCAAAACTAAGAAAAATATGCCCTGATGCATTTTTAAATATATATGGTTCTTATCCAAAAATACAGCATTTAAATCTTACCAATAAAAAAGAAAACTTTTTTGTTCATGGTTTTGTTGATGATATACATAAAGTACTATCTTCTTCTAGGGTTTTATTGGCGCCAATTAAATTTGGAGCGGGTCTTAAAGGAAAAGTTATAGATGCAATGCGCAACGGAACACCTTGTGTTTTATCCGACATTGCAGCAGAAGGTGTCTTTGAGTCCTCCGAATATGACAATCATGTTTCTAATGACGAAGATGCTTTTATTGAGAAAGCAATGGATCTATATACAAATGAAGACCTATGGAAATCTGCACAAAATATTGGTTTTATGACTCTCAGAAAAAGATTTATATCCAAAAAGTATGATTCAATTTTTATTGAAAGAATACAGTATTTAGAGAATAATTTAGAATCCCACAGGATACAAAACTTCACAGGTATTTTACTTCAACATCATTCTATGCAAAGTTCAAAATATTTTTCGAAGTGGATTGAAGCAAAAAATAAAGGTTTTTAGCTTGACATTTTTGTTGCCAACCAAGCCATTGGAATATAGGCAAGTCCTAGATCTAAAACTGTAAACCACATGGGACTAGGCACTTGTGTAACCATAGAAATCCCTCCATACAAAAACACAAGAGCTACCATGTAGGCTATTTTTGTTTGTTTTGAAATTTTAATCGCTAAAACTGCTCCAGAAAAAGTACCAAGTGAATGAGCTAAAAAAGGAAACAGAAAATGAATTGGTTTGTACAGATGAATATTAGCTTTTATACTTTCAATATTTGAAACATCCACACCATCTGGTGGTGGAATAATAGAACTGCTAAGAATAATAATACCAAAATTCGCAATTCCTCCAACAAAAATTCCTGCAAGAACTGCTAAACCGCTTTTTAAAAATGGATGCATTGTTATAAATTATTTATCCAAATTTAAAAAAAAATGCACACGCACCATATTTTCATACAGATTGTGTGCATTTGGGGCTAAGAAAGTCAAGCAGGGTTTTCTTGACTTACACCCGTTTTTTTAAAATCAAATTAAGAAGAAATAATATAATAGTGCACCAATTGCACCTGTTAGAATGGCACCGACCCAATCTGAACCGAGACTTACTTCTAGCTTTCCTAAAGACCAACTTCCAACAAAACTTCCAATAATACCAACAACGATATTTCCAAGCAATCCTTAACTACTACCTTTAAAGATTGTACTGCCAAGCCATCCAGCTATTTGCTCCTATTACTAAAGTGCTAATAATTTCCATAATATTTTGATTTAGTTATTATTATTTTTTTAATAATACTGCTCTCAAAAAGAATAAAAAATTGAAACTAAATGTGTGAATTTTCGGTTGTTGTTCATTATTGGGGGAATATAAAAAATGTTAAACTCCAAAACTTTTTTTAACTTTTTTTTAAAATTCTTAAAATTAACGTCCTTTGCTAAGAATTTTATATTCTTCGTAGCATTCGCTTATGGCGTCAAGAATTTGAAGGTCGTTTGCAGTTCTAATAAAATCATCGGAATAGTTACATTCACTAATAAGTAGGTCTAAATCTACTTTGTCGACTTGTAGCAACGCAGTAAGCATCTCTCTATCGAATCGAGAAGAAAGAATAGTTCTAATTTCCTCTTGTTTTTTCATTTTTCGAAGTTTTTTCATTTCGCGTGGTTTTTTTCCAAAAATGTTATACAAGAAATCCGCAGGATTGAATATCGCACCCAAAACTTTGGTAACCATACTTGGAGATCGTGGACTAGACTCATATCCAGTATTGAGTCCAGAAATGCTATAGCGTATATTTTTTTGAATAGGAACTTGTTTGATGTCAACTTCTAAATAGCCTGTAAGTTTTAATTTATTGACAACAACTTCTTCTAAAGCTAGTGCAAGCTCTGTAAGTTCAATTGTTGTGGTATTTCCAAAATTAATCCAGTCGTTTGTTACTCTAACTTTAATGGATTTAAAGCCCAAAAAAGAAAGGTGTAAAGTATCGTTTGCTTTTGCAATGATTTCAAATTTACCTTCAATATCGGTAGAAGTTCCATAAACCTGATTGAGATTGACAATATTCACATTTTCCATGGGGTCGTCATTAGCGGCATTAACTATTTTTCCTCTAACTACAGAGTTATTTTGACTGTAGCAAAAGAGAGTGAAAGCAAATAAAAGGAAAGTGAATAGGTATTTTTTCATAGGAAATTTGTTGAGATAAAAATACTAAACTCCGATTATATAGCAAATTTCAATCCAAATTTTGTTTTAAAATTAACAATTAAACTATTTTCTTCTATTTCTTCTAGGTCTTGAGGACCCACTACCTTGTGATTTAAAGTCAGACGATCTGCGAGGCGAACGGCCAGTATTTTCACTTCTTCTTTCCTTTCTTCTACCTCGTCTACTTTCCGATCTAAATTCGTCTTTTCTTCTAGAACGTCCACCTTTTTGTTTTCCAAACCGTCGATTGCCTCTACGTTCTTTTTTCTCTGTAATTTCAACGTTGATATAACGTCCATTTTGCTTAAAGTCGGTAAAAAATTCCAAGACTTTTGGCATATGAACAGTTTCGGTATTGAAAAACGAAAAACTATCTTTTACATCAACTTTAAAAACATCATCCTGTTTAAGTTCTAGTGCATCCCTAAGAAAGTCTTTCATGCTCATCCAATCATAACCATCTTTTTTACCAATATTAATAAAGAAGCGGGCCGATTGATCGTCTTGTTTTCCTTCTGAAGAGGAATCACTTCCTTTTGGTGAGTTTAGATTTTTTGCGTTCTTATAATAATTAAAAAAGCGTGTAAATTCAACAGAAAAAAACTTTTTGATCAGTTCTTCTTTGCTTGTGTCTTCCAGTAATAAATTAATTTCCTCTAGATATGGGTCAATTTCATGATTGATTTCTGTATCATGAATTTTATGGGCTAATGCTTTCAATTGAACCTCGCAAATTTCCATACCGTCTGGTACATCTTTTTTTACAAATGATTTTTGAATAATTTTTTCAATGGTTTTAATTTTGCGTTGCTCACTTTTGGTGATAATAACCATAGAAACACCAGATTTTCCAGCGCGTCCTGTACGACCACTTCGGTGGGTGTAGGTTTCTATTTCATCAGGCAGTTGATAATTGATAACATGTGTAATGTCATCAACGTCAATTCCACGGGCTGCAACATCTGTTGCAACTAGCATTTGAATTTGTTTGTTTCTAAAAGATTTCATTACCAAATCACGCTGATTTTGACTCAAATCACCATGTAAAGCACCTGCATTATAACCATCTTCAATAAGTTTTTCTGCAACTTTTTGGGTATCTCGTTTTGTTCTACAAAAAATCACAGAAAAAATGCTTGGATTGGCATCTGCCAATCGTTTTAGAGCCGCATAACGATCTCTTGATCCTACTAAATAATATTCGTGAGAAACGTTTTTGCTTCCTGTATTTTTATGTCCAACAGTTATTTCTGTTGGGCTTAGCATGAATTTTTTTGCAATTATAGAAACCTCCTTTGGCATAGTTGCCGAAAATAACCATGTCGATTTTTCTTGAGGTGTATATGATAAAATAGCTTTTATATCTTCAAAAAAGCCCATGTTAAGCATTTCATCAGCTTCATCTAAAACCGCATAGTCAATTTTTGAAATATCAACCAAACGTCTGCTAATCATATCTTTCATTCGACCAGGTGTGGCTACAATAATTTGCGCTCCTCGTTTTACATTTTTAGCTTGTTCAGTTATACTTGCACCACCGTAAATTGCAGTGACGTTTAAACCTTTGCAGTATTTCCCATATAATTTGAGCTCGTTTGTAATTTGTAAGCACAATTCGCGGGTTGGCGAGAGAATAAGTCCTTGAGTTGTTCGGCTATTAATATCAATTTTTTGAAGCATTGGAAACCCAAATGCTGCTGTTTTTCCTGTTCCTGTTTGAGCGAGTGCTACAAGATCATTTTCTTCTTGAAGAAGTGTTGGGATTGCTTTTTGTTGAACTTCACTTGGTGTTTCAAAGCCAAGATCAATGATGGCTTGAAGCAAATGGTCTTCAAGACCGAGTTGTTGGAATGTATCCATTCGTATGTATATTCGATGTGCGTTAAGGTGTTACCTTAGAAGCGTATCGAACCAATTTATCATACTTCTTGTAACACATCCTCACCCTGAGGATTTGCGGCAAAGGTACGTTAATTTATTAATTTAATGATTGTCTTTAAAAAATTGAATTAATTGAGCAATAGCTCGACCTCTGTGGCCAATTTTATTTTTTTCTGACATAGAGAGTTCGGCAAAGGTATTTTGTTTCCCTAAAGGTTTGAATATAGGGTCATAACCAAAACCGCCTGTTCCTACTTTTTCTTTAGTAATTTCTCCTTTACAAATACCTTCAAACAATAATAACTTACTATTATAATGCAATGCAATAACAGTTTTAAATTGTGCTTGTCTGTTTGTTTTGTTTTTCAGAGCAAAAAGTAGTTTTTTCATGTTGTCTTTAGAACTTTTTTGTAGACCAGCATATCTAGCGGAGTACACACCCGGCGCACCATCTAAGGTTTCAACTTCTAGTCCAGTGTCATCTGCAAAGCAATCCAAATTGTATTTAGATTTGATATAATTTGCCTTTTGAATAGCATTGCCCTGAATTGTGTTTTGTGTTTCAGGAATATCTTCTGTACAACCAATTTCTCCTAGACTTATGAGTTTAATTCCCTTTGGTAATTGTGCTTGAACTTCTTCAAGTTTATTTGGGTTATTTGTTGCAAAAACTATTTCAATCATAACATTTATTGGTGGTGATAAGGTTCGTTTTTTAAAATCGTGAATCCTCTATAAATTTGTTCTATTGCAAACAAACGTACCATTTGGTGTGAGAAAGTCATTTTTGAAAGTGAAATTTTACCCTGTGATTTTTTGTAAATTTTTTCTGAGAAACCATAGGGTCCACCAATAACAAAAACCAATTGTTTTATTCCAGAATTCATCTGTTTTTGTAAGAATTTAGAAAATTCTATTGAGTCAAAAGAAGTTCCATTTTCGTCCAATAGCACCATCCGATCTGTAGTAGAAATTTTACTTAAAATTAAATCACCTTCTTTTTCCTTTTGAATTTCCTCCGAAAAGTTTTTGGTATTTTTTAAATCAGGAATTATCTCTATCGAAAATTGAATATAATGTTTCAGTCTTGCTTCATAAGTTTTAATTAACTGAGCAATTGCTGCATTGTCTGTTTTTCCAATGGTAAGCAGTTTAATTTTCATGATGCTAAGTTAATCATAAATAAAATGTTATTTTTTTATTTTAATGGCTCAAATTCTTAATTTAGCTATAAACAAAAAAACAATGATTAGTCCAGAAGCTTTTCAAAACGAAATAAATATCATTATTGCTAATGCCATCCGCGAAGACGTTGGAGATGGTGATCATAGCTCACTGGCATGTATTCCAGAACATACTTTTGGTAAAGCACATTTATTGGTAAAAGACAAAGGAATTTTGGCAGGTGTAGAATTTGCACGTCAAGTTTTTAAATATGTTGATCCAAAACTTCGGATGAATGTGCATATCAATGACGGAACTGCAGTCAAATTTGGGGATATTGCCTTTGAGGTTTTGGGTCCACAACAATCTATTTTAAAAGCAGAGCGTTTGGTTCTAAATGCAATGCAGCGAATGAGTGCTATTGCAACAAAAACAAATTATTATGTAGGCTTGCTGAAAGGAACGGGTACTAAAATTTTGGATACCAGAAAAACAACACCTGGTATTCGTGCTTTAGAAAAATGGGCAGTAACTATTGGGGGTGGTGCAAACCATCGTTTTGCACTCTATGATATGATCATGCTCAAAGACAATCATATTGATTTTGCTGGTGATGTTACCTCAGCACTAGATTTAACAACAGCGTATATTAGAGCAAATCAACTCAATTTAAAAATCATTGTTGAAGCTAGAGATATGGACGAAATCAAGGCTATTTTGGCACATGGTGGAGCAGATCGTATTTTGATTGATAATTTTAGTATTCAAGAAACTAAAGAAGCTGTCGAACTAATTGGTAATAAATGTCAAACAGAATCTTCTGGAGGTATAAATGAAGTGACTTTACGTCATTATGCCGAGTGTGGTGTTAATTTTATTTCTTCTGGTTCGCTTACACACTCTGTTCATAATATGGATCTCAGTTTAAAGGCTGTAAAATGAGTAAGTCCATTGAACAAAAAATAGAAAAAATTCCTGTTTTACGTTGTATTCTTCGCATTTTGAAATCCATTAAGCTTCCTGGTCTAGAGGGACTTTCACTATATGATCTTCTTGAAATGTATGTTTTGGGGATCATTCATGGCGCGCTTACCATTCGTGCTAGTGCAGTAGCATTTAGTTTTTTTATGGCGATTTTCCCTTTTCTTTTATTCATTATTATTTTGATTCCATACATCCCTTTTGAAGGGTTTCAATCAGATTTTCTTAATTTTTTGGATGCTTCATTACCTCCAAACACTTCAGATTTTTTCAATCAAAATATTTTTGAAAATATCAACAAAAATAGAGGAGGTGGACTAATTTCATCGGTTTTTTTTATTTCAATGTTTTTGATGTCCAATGGGGTTAATGCTGTTTTTTCTGGCTTTGAAAATTCATATCATCAGCAACTCAATAGGAGTTTTATCAACCAATATCTTTATGCTTTTGGTGTTTCAATCATTTTGGTCATCATTTTGATTATTTCCATTATTGGTATTGGGTTTTCTGAAATTTATTTGATTCACCCCTTGTACGATTCTTTAAATATTGAGGATGCTTCAACAGAATTATTTTGGCTAGATGCCTCCAAGTTTTTGTTTTTTGTAATTATGATTTACTTAATCATTGCAGTGCTTTATTTTTTTGGAACCAAAGAAGGCAAACAGTCACGATTTTTTTCTGTAGGGGCATTATTTACAACCCTTTTGGTACTTCTAAATTCATATTTATTTGGCTATTACATCGAAAATTTCTCAAATTATAATCAGTTATATGGTTCAATTGGAGCATTATTGATTTTGTTATTTTATTTATGGTTAAATGCCATCATATTATTGCTCGGTTATGAGCTTAACGCATCTTTGCAACGACTTAAACAAAAATGCAACTGATTAACCATTCCTATTTTATTGATGTCATATTACCGCTTCCATTGGAGCGCAATTTTTCATATGCTGTAACTGAAGCAGAATTTAAATTTATAAAACCTGGTATGCGTGTTGCTGTTCCATTTGGGAAACGTAAAATATATACCGCTTTAGTGCTAAGACTTCATAACACTGCACCAACCGCATATGAGGTAAAATCTATTGATAGTATCATCGACGATTCCCCAATTATACATGAAATCCAACTACGCCATTGGTCTTGGATTGCTCAATACTATATGTGTGCCATGGGAGATGTTTTATCAGCGGCTTTGCCTAATGCATTATTACTTCAGAGTGAGTCTATCATTGCTTTACATCCAGAAGTTTCATACGATGAAAGTACTCTAACAGATGATCAATTTATTGTCATTGAAGCCCTTCAACAAGAGCCTCGATTAACTGTAGATGAAGTACATTCAATATTGAATAAGAAGAATACATTTAAAGTTCTAAAACCCCTTTTAGATGCTCATCTGATAACAACAAGTCAAGAGCTTGTTCAGAAATATAAACCAAAACTACTACGTTGTGTGGCTCTTCATCCCAATTATGCAAAACAGCATAATTTGGAAACTCTTTTGGAGCAACTTCAACGTTCTAAAAAGCAAAAGCAAATTGTTCTTGCTTATTTTTCATTATCAAAAGATTCAGATAAAGTTGCTGTATCAGAAATCAATAAAGCTAGTGGTGGTTCATCTGCTCAAATAAAAACATTGATTGACAAAGGTATTTTTGAAGAGCATTTTATTGAAGTAGACCGATTAAAATTTAATGAATTCGCTCACAAAAAAACAATAGTTCTTAGTGCTGTTCAAAATGAAGCATTATCAAATATAAAAACTGAGCTCCTCGAAAAGGATGTGTGTCTTTTTCATGGGGTGACCTCTTCAGGAAAAACTGAAATTTATGTAAAATTGATTGAAGAAGCACTTAAAAATCATCAACAAGCCCTTTTTTTGGTACCAGAAATTGCACTAACTTCCCAATTGGTTTTAAGGCTAAAGCATTATTTTGGTGACAAAATAGAGGTTTATCACTCGCGTTTTAACCCAAACGAGCGGGTGGAAATTTGGAATCGAGTGTTGCAAAATTCTGAGCGTTCGAGGGTTGTAATAGGAGCGCGTTCATCATTATTTTTGCCTTTTTCAAATCTTGGATTAGTTATTGTCGATGAGGAACATGAGCCCTCGTACAAACAATTTGATCCCGCACCACGTTATCATGCTAGGGATACTGCTATTGTTTTGGCAGGTTTACACAAAGCAAAAACAATTTTGGGATCTGCAACACCAAGTATTGAAAGTTATTTTAATGCTACTAGACAGCAAAAGTACGGTTATGTTTCTTTGACAAAACGTTACAACGATGTTATTCTTCCAGAAATAGAATTGGTGGATTTAAAAGATAAATACAAACGAAAGCGAATGACTGGACATTTTAGCGATCGTCTTATCTCTGAAATAAAAGATGCTTTGGACAATAACCATCAAATTATTTTATTTCAAAATAGGCGAGGTTATGCGCCAATTCTTTCTTGCAATACATGTGGTCATAGTCCAGAGTGCCCAAATTGTGACGTGAATTTAACGTATCATCAGTATTCTAACCAATTGCGCTGTCATTATTGTAGCTATAGCATTGTTTCTCAAAAACAATGTGGTGCATGTGGTGGGGTAGATTTAGACACTAAAGGATTTGGAACAGAACAAATTCAAGAAGAAACTATAGCTCTTTTTCCAGATGCAAAAGTGGCTCGTATGGATTTGGATACCACGCGTGGAAAGTACAGTTATGAGCAGATCATCCAAAAGTTTGAACAAAAGGAAATAGATATTTTAGTCGGTACTCAAATGCTAACAAAAGGACTAGATTTTAGAGATATAAAGTTAGTAGGAGTCCTTAATGCCGATCAACTTATAAACTTCCCTGATTTTAGAGCTCATGAGCGTTGTTTTCAGCTCTTGCAGCAAGTATCGGGTAGGGCGGGACGTACAAAAATAAGAGGCAAAGTGATTATTCAATCCTACAACCCGCATCACAATATCTTACAACAGGTTTCAATAAATGATTATGTTAAAATGTTTGAAGAACAAACCTATCAGCGTAGAATTTATAAATACCCACCTTATTACAGAATTATAAAAATTACATTGAAACATAAAGATTACAACAGAGTAAATGAAGGTGCAGCTTGGTTAGCCGAAGCATTGTCTCAATTTTTTGGTTCTAATATTTTAGGACCAGAATTTCCCTCGGTTTCTAGGATAAGAAATTTGTATCACAAGAATATATTAATTAAAATTCCTGATGAACAATCTTTACAAAAAACAAAAACGATAATTCATCGAATAAAAAACAGTTTTTTGAGTACAAAATTGTATCGTCCAATTCGATTGGTAATTAATGTAGATAATTATTAAACTATTATGTGATCTCTAGGGCTTCACTAAGAGCAGTCTTCTTGTTTCGACTAAGTGGAATTTGTGAGTTTTCAATTTCTACAAACCTACTGTTATAACGTTCCACTTTTTTAAGATTTATAATATAGGATTTATGAATTCTTAAAAATTTATTTGATGGCAGTTCATTTTCAAATGCTTTCATTGTAGATAAAATAACAAAACTACCATTGTCGGTGATAAGTTTTACATAGTCTCCAAGAGCTTCAACCCATTTGATGTCTTTGGTGTAAACTTTTCGTTTTTTTAGATTACTCTTGACAAAAATATGTTGTGTATCTGCATCTTTGGTTGTGCTTTTTGGAATTGTCAACTTCAAAACTTTGTCAACAGCACTATGAAATAAAGAATCATTTAGTGGTTTTGCTAAAAAATCTACAACATTGTATCTGTATGACTTAAACGCGTGTTCGGTATTTTTGGTAGTGATGATCACTTTTGGCATTTTTTTGCCATTGGTTTTAATCAAATCTAAAAACTCAAAACCATTTAAATTTGGAGTGTCAACTTCAAGAAAAATTAAATCTGTATTATTTTCCTCAAGATGCTCTAGAGCATCTGTACATGAACTAAATTCATTTGTAAAACGTAATGCGTCATTACTGTTAATTTTGGAAATTGTATTAATTCTTTGTAGTGTGTGTGGGTCTATAACAATACAATTAATTTTCATAGTAAATTGGTTTAGGTTTGGTTAATTTAAAAGCAAATCTAATTATAAATTCGATAAAATCCAATAATCATCGTTAAAAGGAATAAAATAAAAATTAAAAAAAGGTGTGAAGTATTGTTGTTTAAACCATATAAAATAGTTAGTTTTGCATCCATTTTAAAATTATATATATGAATCATTATGAAACTGTTTTCATCTTAAATCCCGTTTTATCTGAAGATCAGATAAAGGAAACAGTAAAGAAATACGAAGATTTTCTTGTTTCTAAAGGAGCTAAGATGGTGTCAAAAGAAGATTGGGGGCTAAAAAAGTTGGCCTACCCAATCCAAAACAAAAAAAGTGGATTTTATCACTTATTTGAATTTACTGCTCCTGGTGAAGCTATAAGCTCACTTGAAGTTGAGTTTAGACGTGACGAGCGTTTTATGCGTTACCTCACTGTAAAACTTGATAAACATGCCATTTCATGGGCTGAACGAAGAAGAGTTAAACTAAAAGAAAAAGCGTAATTATGTCAATAGAACAACAAGCAAAAGGCAAAAAGGGCGGTGAAATTAGATATTTGACTCCTCTTAACATTGATACAAACAAAACTAAGAAGTATTGTCGTTTTAAGAAATCTGGAATTAAGTATATCGATTATAAAGATCCCGATTTTTTATTGAAATTCGTCAATGAACAAGGTAAACTTTTACCAAGACGACTTACAGGAACATCTTTAAAATACCAACGTAAAGTTGCAACTGCAGTAAAAAGAGCTAGACACCTAGCTTTAATGCCATACGTTGCAGATTTATTAAAATAAAATTATCATAACTATGGAACTAATATTAAAACAAGACGTAGAAGGATTAGGTTTTAAAGATGATGTTGTAACAGTTAAAAATGGTTATGGTAGAAATTTTTTAATTCCTGGTGGCAAGGCAATACTTGCAACTACATCTGCAAAAAAAGTACTTGCTGAAAACTTAAAGCAACGTGCTTTTAAAGAAAAGAAAATCATTGAAGATGCACAAAAAGTTGCAGAGGCGATTAAAGCTCTAGAGGTTAAAATTGCTGCAAAAGTAGGCTCTGGAGACAAATTATTTGGCTCTGTGAACAATATTAATGTTTCTGAAGCTCTAGAAAGTGCTGGACATACTGTCGATAAGAAATTTATTTCTGTAACAGGAGGAAACGTAAAACGTTTAGGTAAATATACTGCTACAGTACGTTTGCACAGAGATGTTCATGTAGAACTTCCTTTTGAAATTATCCCTGCAAAAGCATAAATAAGTTAAATAATACATTTTAAAAAACCCACGTTTTTGGACGTGGGTTTTTTATTTTACAATGTTGATAATCAGTTAATAAAACTTACTTTTTTTATTTTTATCTTAACAAAGTGATAATTTTTTTGTTTAAATTTAAATGATAATCATAAACAAAATCACAATGAAAAAATTATTAACTACCCTTTGCTTTTCCTTAATGGGAGTTTTAGCTTTTGCACAAGTTACTACATCAAGCATAAAAGGGGTTATTTCTGATGAGACCAGCACTGGTCTTCCAGGAGCCAATGTTGTGGCTACTCATACTCCAACAGGAACTGTATACGGTACTGCAACTGATATTGATGGCCGATTTAATCTTGTCAACTTAAGAGTTGGCGGCCCTTACACTGTTACGATTAGTTATGTAGGTTACAAAGATCAAAACTTCTCAGATGTTTTTCTCACATTAGGAAAAGCAGAAAATTTAAATCTTTCCCTAGCACCAGACTCAGAACAATTAGATACTGTTGTTATTACAGCAGGTTCTTCAGGAGTTTTTGGAAGCGATAGGACTGGCGCAGAAACAAATGTAGGAAGACGAGAACTAAGGCGTTTACCAACAATTTCTCGATCTGCATCAGATTTTACTCGATTGGAACCCACAGCCAGTAATGGATCCTTTGGGGGAAGAAACGATCAGTACAACAACTTTTCACTAGATGGTGCTATTTTTAACAATCCATTTGGTTTGGATGCAGCAACTCCAGGAGGACAAACTGATGCACAGCCAATATCTCTTGATGCAATAGATCAAATTCAAGTATCTACTGCACCATACGATGTAACACAAGCTGGATTTACAGGAGCAACAGTTAATGCAGTCACAAAAAGTGGTACAAATGAATTTAAAGGGACAGTCTATAATTTTTATAGAGATGAATCCATGACAGGGTCAAAAGTAAAAGGTGAAGAGATATTTGTTCCGAGCCTAAAACAAACTCAAAAAGGGATAAGTATTGGAGGACCCATTATAAAAAACAAATTATTCTTTTTTGCAAACTATGAGGAGGATCAACGACAAGATTTAGGTCAATCATGGTTACCAAATAGAGGAACTGGCGCAATAAATGAATCAAGAGTTTTAGAATCTGATTTAATTGCAGTGCAAACTGCTCTTGCAGGGCTTGGGTATGATACTGGCGCTTATGAAGGTTTTATTCATGAATCTGAATCAACAAAAGGGATAATTAAGTTAGATTGGAATATTAATGAAAACAATCAATTGGCATTGATTTACAATTGGTTAAACGCATCTAAAGAAAAACCAGCGCACCCAACAGCTTTAGGTTTTAGAGGACCAAACGCTTCAGTTCTTCAGTTTGAAAACTCCGGTTATCAAATTAATAACAATTTAAATTCTTTTCAGTTGGAGTTGAACTCAAGAATTTCTGATAAATTATCAAATAAACTTCAAGCTGGATATACACATTTTGATGATTTTAGAAATCCAATGTCTTCTCCAGCACCTGCTATAACGATACAAGATGGTGCCGGTTCAAACTACATTATTGCTGGTCACGAGCCTTTTTCTATTAACAACCAATTAGATCAAAAGGTTTTTCAATTTTCAAATAATTTAACATATTCTAACGGAAGTCATACTTACACCATTGGTCTTGCATATGAAAAATTTGAATTTGATAATTCTTTTAATCTAGGGGTGTATGGTTATGGAAATGCAAATGGATATGTTGGTGCGTTTGGTGCTTTCGGATCTGTTTCTGATTTTCTTACAGCTACAACAAATGGATTAATCTCGGAAGCTTTAGCAAATGCTCAAGCTGTTCAAAATGCAAACAACTGGGCAATGGCAGAGACCAACGTTGGACAGTTATCTTTCTATGTGCAAGATGAGTGGGATGTTAATGATAATTTTAAACTCACTTACGGACTAAGATTTGATAAACCCTTGTTTTTTGATTCACAAGATAAAGCCCAAAATGTCATCAATGGAACTGGGGATTATGCCCCCAACACACCATATGTTAATCCAAACAATGGAATGGTTCAATTATTGGACAATACGAAAATGCCTTCAGGAGATTGGTTAGTCTCACCTCGAGTAGGATTCAACTACGATATCAGTGGCGATAACACTCTTCAATTAAGAGGTGGTACAGGTCTATTTACAGGTCGTTTTCCTTTTGTTTGGTTAGGTAATCAAATTGGAAACCCAAATTGGTGGTTCCATCAAATGGTTGATCCAGATTATAAATTTCCACAAGTTTGGCGCACAAATATTGGAGTCGATCACAAATATGACAATGGTTTGATTGTTACAGCTGACTTGTCCTACACAAAGGATATTAATGGTGCACATGTACAGAACTGGGGACTTTTGACTCCATCTGGAAACTTATCAGGAGTTGATAACAGACCAATTTATACAGCAGCAGACCACGTTTTGGTTAATGGTGATGGATTAGGATTTGGCGCGCAAGGAAATGCTTATGTTTTTTCAAACTCAAACAAAGGCCGTATTTGGAACGCTACCTTAAAAGCAGAGAAGACATTTGATAATGGACTTTATGCCATGATGGCTTATAACTATTTAGATTCAAAAGATGTCAATTCAATTGAGGCAGAAATTACTGGTGATGCTTTTGCTTTTAACCCAGTAGTGGGCGATGCTAATGCAGAAACCCTTTCGTATTCAAAGTATGGTGATACACATCGTTTTATTGGTGTAGCAAGCAAGCGTTGGGACTATGGGCAAAACGACAAATGGTCTACAACAATCAGTACGTTTTTCGAATATGCAAGAGGAGGTCGTTTTAGCTATACCTATGCAGGAGACATCAATGGTGATGGTCAGTCTGGCAACGATTTATTATATGTGCCAACAAGTGCAGAAATAAATCAAATGAACTTTGCATCATCTGCTGAAGCAGCAGCGTATGACGCATATATTTCTCAAGATGATTACTTAAGTGGACGTAGAGGCCAATATGCAGAGCGATATGGAGCATTAGCGCCTTGGCGTGGTAGATGGGATGTAAAATTCTTACAAGATTACAGAATAAATGTTGCTGGAAAAACAAATACAATTCAGCTAAGTGTAGATATTTTGAATTTTAATAATCTTTTAAATTCTAATTGGGGACTAATACAACAGCCAAACAGTATTCAACCTGTGGGTGTTTCTGTTGACGCCAGTGGTAACCCTACATACACGTTTAATTCCAATTTACAAGAAACTTTTGGATATGATTCCAGTCTAGCTTCTAGATGGCAAATGCAAGTTGGATTACGTTACATTTTCTAATCTAAATTATAAAGTAATTTTTTAAATTTGCGCCCTACATTAGGGCGCATTTTTTATATAAATTTGATGAAATACAGACGATTAACCAAAGAACAATTTGAAGAATTACACCAAGAATTCATCAATTTTTTGGCCACACAATCTATAACTGGAGAAGAGTGGACAAAAATAAAGACAGAACAACCAAAAGTGGCCGAAGAGGAAATGGATATTTTTAGTGATTTGGTCTGGGAAGGTGTTTTGGGAAAAGTAGAATTTTTGGAAAATATTGCACCTCAACATATGTATTTGTTTAAAATCAAAGAAAAAACAATTGCACTAATAGGTTTAAAAATAAATTCATCATCTGTTGATTTAACAACTCGAGATGGATTTTCTTGGTTGAGAGAAAACCTAATGTCTGATGAAGTCGAGCTATTTGATGCAGAAAAAGAAGTTGTAGGCGATAAAAACCTCAATATTTTTGAATTGATCGAAAAAGGGGCAAGCATCACCAAAGGAGAATTGTTTAAGTATTTAGACCAACTCATTGGATAGCGTTACAAAAAATAAGATATTTGTTCAGAATAAGAACTTATGGCGACAAAACCAAGAATAGCAAAAGGTACAAGAGACTTTAATTCGCAACAAATTGCCAATCGCGAATACATCTTTAGCACCATAAAGTCAAATTTTAAAAATTTTGGTTTTGCACCAATAGAAACCCCAAGTTTTGAATTATCGGACACCCTTTTGGGTAAATATGGTGAAGAAGGTGATCGTCTTATTTTTAAAATATTGAACTCTGGTGATAAGGTCAAAAAAGCAGACTTAAGTGCTCTTGAAGAAGGTAATTTATCTCGTTTTTCCAATTCACTTTCAGAAAAAGCGCTGCGTTATGATTTAACCGTACCATTTGCCCGTTATGTTGTTCAATATCAAAACGACATTACATTTCCATTCAAGCGCTATCAAATACAACCTGTTTGGCGTGCCGATCGTCCTCAAAAAGGCCGTTTTCAAGAATTTTACCAATGTGATGCTGATGTTGTTGGATCAAATTCCTTGTGGCAGGAAGTTGAATTTATTCAGCTCTATGACGCTATTTTTTCAGATTTAAAACTGGATGGCGTTACGATCAATATTAATAATAGAAAAATTTTATCTGCTATAGCAGAACGAATTGGCGCTCAAGACAAATTAATTGATTTTACGGTTGCACTCGATAAACTCGATAAAATTGGTCCAGAAAAGGTTAAAGAAGAGATGCTACAAAAAGGAATCTCTTCTGAAGGCATCACAATCCTAGAGCCTTTATTTAGTTTGAGCGGTGATTTTGATACTCAGTTAAAGTCTCTAAAGCTTATGTTAGGAACTTCTGAAGTGGGAAGTACTGGAATTAAAGAATTGGAATTTATTTCAAATGCAATTAATGATTTAGGGCTTAAAACAGCAACTCTAAAACTAAATTTGACCCTAGCACGAGGGTTGAATTATTATACGGGTGCTATTTTTGAAGTTTTTGCCCCCGAGGGTGTAGCTATGGGCTCTATTGGAGGAGGAGGTCGCTACGATGATCTTACTAGTATTTTTGGATTAAAAGGCATTAGTGGTGTGGGAATCAGTTTTGGACTTGATAGAATTGCACTTGTTATGGAAGAATTAGGACTTTTTCCAGATAATAATCAACAAACAACAACAGTACTTTTTGCAAATTTTGGTACAAATGAAAGTCTTTATTGCTATAAAGCCATTCAAACTCTAAGAGCCAATGGGATTTCAGCCGAACTTTATCCTGACGCTACAAAACTAAAAAAGCAAATCACATATGCCAATAAGCGTAATATTCCATATGTGGTTTTGGTCGGTGAGGAGGAGTTGTCCAACAATTACTTTACCTTAAAAAATATGATTACTGGTTCTCAGGAAACAGTTGACTTTCCAACATTACAGTCTAGAATTATAATATAAAAAAAACCCTTGAAAATCAAGGGTTTAAAGTAGCGTGGGGGAGATTTGAACTCCCGACCTCCGGGTTATGAATCCGACGCTCTAACCAACTGAGCTACCACGCCATAAATTGTGGCTGCAAATATAGAAACAAAAAGATTGCCTTTCAAATAAAATGCTTTGTAAAAAATATTTTTTTTCTTTTTAAAGTAACAAATTAATGTATATATTGGAAAACTAATTTACAACAACCATGAGTACCAAAGTAAAATTCGAAATAGAATTCCCCATACAAGCTTCACCACAATTATTATACAATTATATTTCTACACCCTCGGGGCTATCCGAATGGTTTGCAGATAATGTTAATTCAAGAGGGGAGTTGTTTACTTTTATTTGGGATGACTCTGAAGAACAAGCAAAATTAATAACTAAAAAAAGCACAGAACGCATTAAGTTTAAGTGGTTAGATGCTGATGATGATAGTAGTTATTTTGAACTTCGAATTCAAGTGGATGGCATTACAAAAGATGTATCCTTGATTGTTACCGATTTTTCGGATGACGACGAAGTTGATGAAGCTAAAATGTTGTGGGAAAATCAAATCTCTAGCCTAAAACAAGTTTTAGGTTCGCGCTAGAAACGTTCATCTTATTTTGACGTATATTTGCTTCAAAATTTTCTAGATTCTTTATGATTAATATCAACGGAACAATTTTTGAAGATTCAAAGGCAAAACTATCTCCATTTAATAGGGGCTTTGCATATGGTGATGCTGTTTTTGAGACTGTGAAAATCAATAACAATAAACCTCTGTTTTGGGAATCACATTATTTTCGTTTGATGGCTTCTATGCGTATTCTTCGTATGGAAATACCAATGAATTTTACTCCCGAATTTTTGGAAGAACAAATTATGAGTTTAGTAAATTCATTATCATCCAATGCAGTTTCATACAGAGCAAAACTTACAGTTTTTCGAGATAGTGAAGGCTATTATACCCCAGATACCAATGCGGTTTCATTTACAATTTCTGTTTCTGAATTGGATTCAGACATTTATAAGATTTATGATCATTCTTATGAAATAGAATTATTTAAAGATTACTTTATTGCACCAAATTTGCTTTCAACATTAAAAACAAATAATAAAGTTGTGAATGTTGTTGGTAGTATTTTTGCTAAAGAAAACAATTACAATAATTGCTTACTACTTAACACCAACAAAAATGTGATTGAAGCACTTAACGGCAATGTCTTTTTGGTAAACGGAACTACTATTAAAACGGCTCCACTAACAGATGGCTGTTTAAAAGGAATTGTTAGAGAAAAATTGATGGAAATTATTTCAAAATCATCAGAATATAAACTCGATGAATCATCAATTTCTCCATTTGAACTTCAAAAAGCGGACGAAATTTTTATTACTAATATCATTCAGGGCATTGTACCAGTAACAAAATACCGCAAAAAAGCATACGCTTCCGAAGTTTCAAAAGCACTTTTAGGAATGTTAAATACAAAATTGAGGTTGGGCTAATTGTATGATGGATGCTCTGGTGCGTTGGACCAAATACTATATTCTCCTCCAAGCGCTAACATCTTATCTTTCCAAAAAGATGTATCTACTGCACGAATAATATCACTTTGATGGGTGTTTTCCGAAAGTATCCATGTGTTTGAATCTAACTCGGAATTTAATTGATTGGCATCCCAACCCGAGTAGCCAAGAAAAAATTGAATATCATTTTCATCAATTTTTTGTTCAGCAATTAAATCAGAAATATGTTTAAAATCTCCACTCCAAAAAAGGCCTTGAGAAATTTCAATACTTCCAGGAATAAGCTCAGGAACTTTGTGTATAAAATATAAATTGTCCTGTTGTACAGGACCTCCATTATACACTTTGAAAGTAGAATTAATTTCAGGAATCAGATCTCCAAGATTGTAATCTAGAGGTTTGTTTAGAATAAAACCAATGGATCCTTCT
>CAXPPN010000031.1:0-33174 GCA_964219345.1 Aeromicrobium sp.
ATGAATCAATTTGACAACCTTATTGCAGTCAAAGATTCTATAATACAATACAGTAAACAGTCTTTAACTGATCCGTATAATATCTTAGATAATTTAGAAAATATCATTTTATTATCTGAAAAACAAATCGAAATTAACGAAAGTCAACAAAAATTTAACAGAGCACTGATTCTATTTATTTCGGCAACACTAATCCTCATTTTATTTGTTGCGGTGCTTAGGATTAACAATAATTTACAAAAAGAAAAAAGTAAACGATTAGAGTTAGAAAAAAACAATCTCAAAGAGGAACTCAGGAAAAAAAGGAGAGAATTGTTTAGCAAGACCAATTTTATCATGCAACGAAATGAGTATCTACAAAGACTTAAAGATAATTTAGCACAAGATAAAAATCTCCCCAACTCTTGTTATAATAGGATAAAAAGGGATATTTCATCTCTGATAACATCTGAAGCAAATTACGACGAATTTGACAAAAAATTTATTGAGGTATTTCCGGAGTTTTACAAAAAAATAAACGAAAACTACAACTTATCTAAAGTAGATTTTAGATTAATTGCCTACATAAAAATGAATAAAAGCAATAATGAAATCGCTCAGATTTCAGGAATTTCTTTAAGAACAGTCCAAAGCCAAAGATATAGATTGTCTAAAAAACTAAATTTAGAGAAAAACCAAAATCTTAACTCTTTTATTTTTAGTATTTGAATTTTTAAAGCTGATTTTTAACATATTTTTATAATTCGCAGTCAAATTGCAGTACATAAATTTTAGTGTGTTGAATAGAAGGTCTATAAATTTGGGTTAATAACCACAAATAAATAAATATGAAAAAATTATTAAAATCTTTACCATTCATTGCATTTTTTTTATTCACAATAAATGTAATGGCTCAACAAGAAGTTCTAGGTAATGTTTCAGACAAGGATGGTTTACCTCTTCCAGGTGCTACGGTCGTCATAAAAGGAACATCATCAGGAACTTCAACCGATTTTGATGGCAATTTTAGTATTGAGGTCAAATCAGGTGAAACTTTAGTAGTGTCATATGTAGGATACACAACTAAAGAAATTATTATTGGTGATTACAAAAGCCTTAGCATTATTTTAGAGTCAGACCAACTTCTAGATGAGGTAGTCATTACCGCACTGGGTATATCTAGGGAGAAAAAATCACTTGGATATGCAGTTACTGAGGTTTCTGGTGAAAATGTAAACACAGTTAAAGACAATAACCTAGCTAGTTCATTAGCCGGTAAAGTTGCTGGATTGCAAATCTCACAATCTGGATCTTTGGGATCTGCAGCCAGAATCACTATTCGTGGTAACAATTCATTAGGCGGTAATAATCAAGCACTAATTGTAGTAGATGGTATGCCAATTAATGCTTCAATCTTGGGTGATGGCGAAGGAAATCAAGGGACTGCAGGATCAAACGATAGTGGTGGACAGCCTAGTTACGAGCCTAGTATTGCTGGTGGTGGTATCTCTGATATTAACCCAGACGATGTAGAATCAATTTCTGTACTTAAAGGTCCAAGTGCAGCAGCATTGTACGGTTCAAGAGCTGGTAATGGTGTCATTCTCATAACTACAAAAAAAGGATCACGTTCAAAAAGATTAGGAGTAACTGTTAAGTCTGACTTATATTTTGACGATGCAATGCTATTGCCTGAATTTCAAAATCAATATGGTCAGGGATCATTTGGAGCGCCTTATACTGATGTAGATACTGATTGGGGAAGATTCTCTTGGGGTGGTAGACTAGACGGATCTCCTCAGCAATACTACAATGGAACTGAAAAAGCTTATTCTGCCCAACCAAATAATGTAGAAGACTTTTTCCAAACTGGAGTAAGATCAATTACTTCTTTATCTGCTGAAAAAGGTTCAGAAAATGGTTCAATCCGCTTTTCTTACACTAACAATACTTCTGGATCAATTATTGAAAACTCAGATCTTGAAAGTCATAACTTTAACTTAAGGGCGATTAATAATTTATCTGATAAACTCACAGTAGACACCAAAGCGACCTATTATACACAAGAAGTAAATAACAGAGCATCGCTCATTGGTGCGCAAGGTGCAATGGGATATCTTTACAATATGCCACGAAACGTCAATATAAACGATTTGAAAAATTACCAAATGGCTAACCCAGCAACTCCAGAAGAGTTTGGGGTTATCACCTATGCCGATAATTCACTTAATGGCAATCCATACTGGATGACCCAACACGACGAAAACAGAGTTCGACGAAATCGATTTTTAGGATTCTTTAAAGTAAATTATGAATTCAATGATTGGTTGAATGCATTTGTGAGAATTGGAGCTGATGTTACAAACGTCAGAGATGTCCAGATTCATAAGCCTGGAAGACATTTCAATAGGGACGGATACATGCGAGTGCAGGAGAATTCTTTTGGCGAATTGAACTCAGAATTTTTAGTAACTGCAAAGCATAGCTTTTCTGATAAGCTAGATATGGTGGCCAACGTTGGTGGTAACTTATCTAAAAGAACTTATGAAGGTATGATTAATTCAGGGTTTGATTTTAAAATCCCAACAAGATTTTTCTTAGCCAATCTAGATCAACTGAGCCCTCCTGTTGAGTTCCCTCAACAAATTAAAAAGGTTAATTCATTGTACGGGTCTGTTAATCTTGCATATGACGACTTTTTATATTTGGATGTTTCTGCTCGAAATGACTGGTCTTCCACTTTAAGTGCTGAAAACAGATCCTATATGTATAATTCTGCAAGTTTGTCGGCAATCTTAAACAGATTCATTGATCCTGATCAAGAAATTTTCAACCTGTTTAAGGTGCGAGGAAGTATTGCTGCAGTTGGTAATGATACAGATCCATACCAACTTTACCAATCATTTGCAGTTCCTAGTGCGGGTTATTTAGGACTTACTACTTTATCTTCTCCAAACGTAAAATTAAATCCAGGATTAAAGCCTGAAACTGTAACTTCTTCTGAATTTGGTTTGGAACTGAGTATGCTAAAAAACAGAATAACCTTTGACCTTTCTGTTTATAATATCTCTACTGAGGACCTTATTTTTGATGTTCCAGTACCCGCAGCAACAGGTTTCCAGTTTGAGCGTTCAAATATTGGAAAAGTAACTAATAAAGGGGTTGAAATTGCTCTTGGCGGAACTGTAATTGATAGCGATGATTTATCTTGGAATACTTCTTTCTTCTATTCTAAAAATGAAAATAAAATTGAAGAATTGATTGATGGACTAGATAGCTTTGTATACAATACCTCTACTGATGGAAATTTAGCTATTAGCGCTACAGTTGGTGGTAGTATTGGAGATATATATGCCAGAGAATGGACTGGTGAAGTGGATGCAGATGGTTTACCAATTTTATCTGAAGCCAATGTCTTAGTTGGAAACGCTCAGGCTGACTGGTTAGGCGGTTGGTCAAACTCAATTTCATATAAAAACTTCACTTTGAATTTCCTAATTGATGGTCGTTTTGGCGGTAAAGTTTATTCACAAACCTCCGCTGACCTTGATAGAAGTGGGGTGTCTCGACGCAGCTTACAATATCGTGACACTGGTGTTACTCTCAATGGTATCAACACTGGAACTGGTGAGGCCAATACCGTGAATATTTCTGGACAAGAATATTGGACTGCCATGTCTGATGCATCCTCTAACTATGTGTACGACCAAGACAACATAAGACTTAGAGAACTTTCTCTAGGATACGATGTCCCAGGAGCTAATAAATTGGGCTTAGAAAGAGCATATATCCAACTTGTGGGAAGAAACTTATTTTTCCTCTCAAGAGCTGCAGATGATATCGATCCTGAAACCATGTTAGGTACTTCATTGGGTATT
Organism: Aeromicrobium sp.; assembly: GCA_964219345.1. Taxonomy (GTDB): domain Bacteria; phylum Bacteroidota; class Bacteroidia; order Flavobacteriales; family Flavobacteriaceae; genus UBA3537. The sequence goes on from CAXPPN010000031.1 coordinate 3,858, forward strand.
CAAGGAATTAACCACAATGCTTTACCAACTCAGAGAAGTATTGGAATGAATGTAACTTTAACTTTTTAATAAACTAAAAATCAATAATTATGAAAAAAATACATGTAATATTTACAAGTTTGTTTCTTATAATCGCTTTTTCGTGTACTAAAGATTTTGACGAGATAAATGAGCAGCCAGATGCATTTTCTGTAGATGATGTGAGTGCCAAATTTTTTGTAACAAGTTTGCAACAACAATTATTTAAACCTGCAGCTGTGCCAGTTTGGTTTGGTCAGATTTTTCACCAAGATCAATATGCAGGACATCATTCAGGTGGACACAGTCAGTACAGCTGGGATGGAGCGTTTGGTTGGGCATACACCAATTGGCTACAAGAAGGTACCAATGGATGGTTAGCAGGCTATAATAGTACGTTGACAGCGTATTTAAATTTAGTTGGTGAAGGTGGAGTGCTTGAAAACAACCAGTATTATGCAATTGGTTTAATTATGAAAGGATTCTATTATAATTTATACACTGACCAAGTTGGAATGATTCCCTACTCCCAGGCTTCTAACCCTGACATTCTTTTACCAGCATATGACAAACAAATTGACATCTATAAAGGAGTCATTGCTGAGTTAGATAATGCCATTGAAATCATTGGCGACAATACCGTAACAGGTCCTGGGGTTGAACAACTTGCAGAGAATGACGTTCTTTTCAATGGAAACATGCAGGATTGGAAAAAACTGGCCAATAGTTTAAAATTACGGATGGCACTAAGAGCACATGGAGCAGCTGGCGATGATTTTTCTTCAACAGCAGCAGCTGAGGCTATTGAATCTGGTGTATTAGGAGATCGTGATGCGTTATTTACGTCTTACAATGAAGTTTCTAACATTTGGGTAGAACATTGTAATTATGGCGATATATGGTATGGATTTGGAGCAGGTGGAGCCTGGAAAACAGGTGAGCCACTAGTTAACGCGCTTCAGAACAACAACGACCCTAGACTAGGGCTAGTTACAAAACCAGCTAAAGGCGGAACTGTTGTTATAACATTCCCTACAGAAGGTGAAAATGTAGCGCTAATTGGTGATCATGTCGACTTCTTAAAAAGTACATTTGACAATGCCGGATTGGTTCAAGATGTAGATTATACTTGGACTGAAACTGCAGATGATTTGACGATAACAATGCCAGAAAACACCAATTATATTGGATTACCACTAAGATTAAGCCCAAAAATAAAAAGTTACTTTAACGGAGATTTATTTTCAGACCCTGCAGATATTATTATCAACAAATCAAATGAGGGACAAGATATATTTCCATTTGTGGTCATGTCAGCCGCAGACTCTCATTTTATGATTGCTGAAGCAGTTATAAAAGGAATGGTTTCAGGAGACGCTGCTTCGCATTATGACACTGGATTAAACCATGCCATGGGACTTTGGGGAACAGCAGTAGATGGTGATTTTATGGCCTCAGAAATGGGGATGCTTTCTGGATCAAATGAAGAACAATTAGAAAAAATTGCTACTCAGAGATGGATTGCAAATTACACCAACGGATACGAGGCTTGGGCTATTGTTAGAGATACTGGCTATCCAACAACTGCAATGACCACATCAACTAACAATGATATTATAGCGTATGCAGGTATGAACGGAGAATATCCACAAAGATTGCGTTATATTGGTAGTGCATATACTTCAAACGGGGCTAATGTTGAAGCTGCAGTTTCTGAACAGGGACCAGACTTGAAAACAACTAAACTTTGGTGGGCTGATTAATATTATTCTTTTGTTTTTGATTTTTGGTCAATGTTTGTTAGAAGAGCCTGTTAATTCAGGCTCTTTTTATTTTATTTATAACGTTGAGTAGAAAATACCTTATTTAAACTGTTAAATGATAGGTTTCCAATATTATTTGATTTGGTTTTAAAAAAAATCTGTTTTGTCTGTTGAGGTATAATATCAAAATAATTGTCTGAAAATTGGCCTTTAGAAGTTGATGACAACATTACATCTTTTTGAAAAGTCTTAGCGGAAAGATTAATTAAATACCCCTTATCATCTTTAACTACATCAAATTCTATATCCGCATTGACGAGATTTAAATCTTTAGGTTTTACAAAGCAATAGGTGTTCGATGCAGCTCCAAAACTTGCTGTAAGTAAAACCTGATTCCAATCTGTGGTGATGTTTGAATCAATGACAAATGAATTCACCAAATTACTACTACTAGCTGGAACTTTAATAGATTTAGAAGATGTCCATAATACATCTCCATTAAAATTTATTAGTTTAAGTTGTAAAATCTCTTCAATATCATTCAGTTCATCATTAATAATGTAGACTTTTAATTGATCATCCACTCTTTCAAATGATACCAATACATTTTCAAAAGCGTCCTTCGCCTCATAATGTAAGGCTTTCCATTTTCCTAAATAGTCGATACTAGACCAAGAAATCCCAGGCCAACAATCATTGAGCTGCCAATAAAGAGTCCCCATGTTATAGGGTTTTGCTCTTCTGTGAGCTTCAATACCTATACCCATACCACGAGCTTGAACCAATTGACTCAGAAAGATATAATCCTCATCATTGTCTGGAATTAAGTAATCTCTCTCCATATACAGATCCATTAACTCAAAGCCTCGATGATGTTTCTGGTGAGATTTTACTGCATCAGTCTCAATTTTGATTTCTTCTGATTTATTGATTAATTTTAAAACCTCAGCACTGGGAAAGGACTGAAATCCATATTCACTCATGAATCGGGGAACAGCGTTTTCAAAATGTTCAAACGGGTAGCCGTCATGCCATACCCACCAATCGTGTGCATCGCCTTCAAACTTGTATTTTGGGTTGCCCCGACCATATTTTGGTGAACTTTCCCAATAATCTACATCAGTGTTTTTTGCAACTTGAATAGGTAAAATACTGTCAAACAGTTTTAGGTAATCATTCCATATTTTGTCCCTCTGACTTGGTGTTTTGCCATTTTGCCACCCCCAACGATGCCAACCCTCGGAACTCTCATTATTACCACAAAATAAAACTATACTGGGGTGGTTTCGGAGTCGAAAAAGTTGGTCCTCAGCCTCATGTTTAGCGTTCTGTAAAAACTGGTCATCTCCAGGATACATAGCACATGCATACATGAAATCTTGCCAGACGAGTAAGCCTTTTTGATCACACAAATCATAAAATATATCATTCTCATAAATACCTCCACCCCATACCCGAAGCATATTCATATTTGCTTCAACCACATCGTTCAAAAGTTTTTCATAATGCTCATCTGTTACACGATTCTGTAAACTATGCTGAGGGATATAATTGGCGCCTTTCATATACACAGGAGTACCATTAACATTAAAGTAAAAAGATTGTCCATATTGATCATCATTGGTGACGAGTGATATATTTCTAATACCATGTTTAATTGTAACTTGATCTGCAATTATATTGTTATTCAATAGCTGTATGTCAATGTCATACAAATGAGGCTTCCCCAAATTGTGGGGCCACCAAAATGTTGGATCTTCAATTACAACAGGCACCTCAAACTGTATGGTATTGTCTGAATTTATTGAAGTTGAAAAATTTTTACCATTTGCTTTCACCCTAATTTCAACGCTTTCTTTTGGGGGATTACTCAATGTTACAATGGCAGTGAAACTGGCTTTATCAGTCGTATATGATTTCTTTTCAAAATAGACATTATCAATTTTTGTGTCAGCCCAAGCTTCCAGTGCAATTGGCTTCCAAATTCCCATAGTATTTAAGTTTGGACCCCAATCCCAGCCATACTGAAACTGGGCTTTTCGTGTAAATACCCGTTCGCCCTCTGGAAGTACATAATTTAGCTTGTTTTTCTCAATTTCAGCTCTAATTGTTGTAGGCGTGAAGTGTACCGACAATTTATTTTTTGGTAAAATAAAGTCTTTTACCTTTACTTGATAATTTCGAAAGGCATTATCAGAAGTTAGTATAAGATGATCATTTAGATACACTTTTGCATAAGTATCGAGTCCTTCAAAGTTGAGTTGAATATTATCTTTATTGAGGATGTTTGGTGCTGCTTCAAACTGAGTTTGATAAACCCACGTTGAGTCAGACACCCATTGCACTTTAGTCTCATTAGTACCGATAAAAGGGTCTTCTATAACCCCATTGTCCAACAAGTCAGAATAAACATTTCCTGGAACTGTAGCTGGTAAAAATTCCTGAGAATGAATTGAGCGAAAATACCAATCAGAATCTAAAGTTATGACAATAGGAAGGCTTGCCTTGTTTTTACAATTCATCAGAAAAAAAAGTGAAAAAAGGGTTATGTAATTGAATTTATTCATGAAGAAGAGATATCATTTGTTTAACTAATAACGTATCGGTATAGGTTTGTTTCGATTCGTCAAAATGTTTAATTGAATTTAGAGACATATATTGTTTTAATTGTCTGGGCTGCTGAACTGATGCTGAAAAATGAATTTCGTTAAAGCCGCTCAATTTAAATTGTTTAATATTTTCGCAGTTAATCCCTGCAGAAGGTATAATAATACCTTTAAAATCATCTTGTAATGTCTTTAGTAAAGATAAACCTTCAATGGCTGTTGGGGCTTGCCCAGAGGTTAACACTCGACCAACTCCCATCGCTTCCAACTGCTTCAATCCTTTAACAGGGTTAGGAACCGAATCAAAGGCTCTGTGAAAAGTAAAATGCATTGGACGGGAAAGATCTATTAGCGTCATAGTTCTATCAACATCTATGCTAAAATCTGGATTTAGAATCCCTGAAACAACCCCTTGTGCTCCTAAAGACTTGCACTGTTCGATATCTTGTTTCATGATTTCAAAATCATCATTAGAGTAGCAAAAATCACCACCCCGAGGACGGATTAAAATATGTGTGGGTATGTTAAGCGTATTGAGGACATGACAAATCAGGCCATAAGATGGCGTTATTCCACCAACAGCTAGCTCTGAACAGAGTTCAATTCGGTCTGCACCAGCATTTTGAGCATTTTGAGCTGAACGGAAAGAATTTGCACAAATTTCAACTAACATTATTAAAATATTAATTCAAATTAAAAAAAATTAAATATTCAAAAAAAATATTTCCCAAAAAATAAGTCTAGCTTATCCTGCGTTAATTAATTACTCACTTCAATTGAAAAAGTAGTCACAGGAATTCCGTTAGAATTTACTATGGCCCCTGTACCAGAGTCGCTCCAAGCATGACGTACGTATTTAGGCGACTTAACTTGATCGGATATGAGCTCAATAGTGCACCCCTTGGCCACTGCATACGCATTGTAAAAATGGATATTGTCTTCAGAAATTTGAATTTGGTCTGAGTTCATAGCTTTGAGTTGCAAAACACCGCTGTCCTGACAATCAAAGGCGATGATAATTTTATTTCCTTTACTTATTACCTCAACAGGATAAGTAGCAAGGTGTTTACTGTGGAAACCATACGTTTTTTCAAGTGCTAAATTAGATAATCGTTTACCAACTTCATTCTTTTTGGCAGGGTGTATATTATCCGGATTGCCTATGTCTAGTGTTACTATCATTCCTGTGTTGTTTAGAGCGGCTACCTGTCGCTGCGCATCCCTTAGGGCCGGAGATAATCCATTATTGTAGTTATAGGGGGCAATCTGAACAAAATAAAATGGAAAATTATATGTCCACTTCGATCGCCAGCTTTCTATCATCTGCCTAAAAACAACTTTATATTCGTCTTCAAAACCAACATTTGACTCCCCCTGATACCATATTGCTCCTTTAATGGTGTAAGGAATAAGGGGGTTGATCATGCCATTGTAAAGTGATGTTGGAGTCCAGGCAGATAATTTAACAAAATTTGGTCGGGGATTAGCTGCTAGGTAATGGGCATTTAATTTATAAAAATTACCTTTATATAACTCCGCTGACGAGTAAGCTTTCCAATATCCCTCCAAAGATAAAACATGACCTTGGTCATTAGAAATGGTTAACGGAGTGTAAATTCGGGCATCTCCCATGGTGTCCACAAGGCGGATAGCTATGGTGTTTTCCCCTTCTTTTAGAATTCCCTCTGGAATGTCATATTGTTTTTCTTTGAAACTAGGAGCTCCCACTGTTGATCCAATAAATTCACCATTGATAAAAGTGAAATCCATATCATCTACCAGTCCTAGATTAAATTTATAATTTTCAGAAAGCTGATCAATGATAAATGTTTTTCTAACCCAAACAATACCGTCAAAATCGTTGGCCTTAGGATTATTAAAAACATCTGCATAATCACCAGGAAGCTTGAGATTTTGCCATTGACTATCGTCAAAAGTTTCAGTGGCAAAACGTTCATCATCAAAATCAATTTCGCGCCATTGATCGGCGGTATAGGCCTGAGCAGTGTTAGGATAATTGTCCAGAGGCTTCAACCAATTTTTATACTCAGCCCGCTTTTCGTCCATTTGTGCTATGCTTGACAAAGCATCTTCATAGGCGGCAACGTTCTTTAAAGCGCTCTGGTCTGCCCAGGACTGAACAGGTGTCCCCCCCCAACTACTGTTAATGATTCCGATGGGAACTTGAAGCTCTTTATATAAATTTTTGGCAAAAAAATAGGCTGTAGCACTAAAATTTGAAACATTAGTAGAATCACTAATCTTCCAATTTCCTCCAATCGTTTCCATAGGACTGTGCCCTACAGCTTGATTAACCTTAAAAAAACGCAGTGGATATTGGTGAGCAGAAGCAATTTCTTTAGATGAGTCTTCAATAGGATCTGTAGGTAACCATCCACTCAATGGCATACTCATATTACTCTGCCCTGAAGCGAGCCACACTTCCCCAAGAACTGCATTTTTTAGGGTGCTACAATGTCCAAGACTGCAAACTTGTAAATCAAAAGGGGTACTGGAGGTTTGAGTGGGCAAAATAATTTCCCATTTGCCCTCTGCGTCAGAAGTCCCTGAAAATTGCCCCCAAGGCACTGTAATTTCAACCTCAGATAATGGAGTGGATAGCCCCCACATATTTACTTCAGCATTTCGCTGCAAAACCATATTATCTGAGAACAAACCGGGAAGCTTAAGCGTATTTTTAGAAGACTGACCAAACGAGAGGTTAGCCATCAACAATACGGTACACCAGATAAAAAATTGGTGAAAACTCAAGTTACTTGGTGTCATAATTAATTTGAATTTCGTCAATAAATATCCATCCTTTACCATCGTGTTGGCTGCCTATATGCCATTCTGGTACTGGACCAATTTTTTTGGCAATAACTTTTACGTATTGCCAAGGGGATTTTGGGGGATCAAATGTGATTGATTTAATTTGTGGCTTATCAAATTGTTTAATTTCAAAGTTTTCAATTCCAATTCGCTTAAAATTTTTTCCATCTGATGAAACATAACATTCTACACTTTTAGGGAAGAAAATCCACGGTCCTTGATCACTGAGGAAATTTACAGTGATATCTTTAATTGCTTTGGGTTCTGATAAATTAACGATCGCATCAACATCTTCATTTAAATATCCCTGCCAAGCTCCAGTACGAAAATCCTCACCCCCAACAATCCCATCTACTAAGGCATCAGTTCCCCCTGCGCTATATTGATAGTAATAGTCTGTGTTCAAAGTGACTTTAATATTTGGATTTTTCTTTCTAAATGAGGTGGTAAGCGTTGAACTACGATTCCCATTAATGTCCGCATAAGTTTTCAGTAAAGTGTTGTCATCTAGTCGAATTGGTTCGGAGTATACCAAAAAATCGGATCCAGTAGAATAATATAGTGTAGCTTCAGGCTGTAAGCTTTTTAATTCGACCAAAGTTTCATTATAAAACGCTAACTCTCCACTTTGTATATAGGGAGGAGTCGTAATCCCATAGTCATCAATTGCTGTGGAAGGAATATTAACCTCTAAGGTTCCCCAATCTGTCTTTGATTGACCCATTGTAAATTCTAATACACCACCCTTTATAATATCATTATGAGTAAAATATGAATTTAACAACGGACTGTTATTTAGACTCACCTCTGTGATATATTGGCTGGAAGGACTGTTATTTGGAGCAGTTATGGTGAACGTTTTTCCATTTTCTAAATTAATAACAGCAGATTTTACAATTGGAGAGCCAATAATATATTGGGAGGTCCCAGGCGTTACAGGATAAAACCCAAGTGCACTAAAAACATACCAAGCACTCATTTGCCCACAATCCTCATTGCCTGAAATTCCATCTGGCTTATTGGCGTATTGTTCCTTTAAAATTTGACGAATTTTTTCTTGTGTTTTGTGGGGCTTATTGATAAAATTGTACAAATAGGCCATATGATGGCTGGGTTCGTTACCATGTGCATATTGACCTATTAAACCTGTGATATCTGCCTGATTTCTGCCCGATGTTTCACTACGAGCTGAAAATAAATTATCTAACATGGCCTCATAGTTGCTTTTTCCACCAACTAAGGCGATATGTCCGCTAATGTCATGTGGGACATAATAACTGTAATGCCATGAGTTAGCTTCGGTGTAGTTAAAATTTACTTCATATGGGTCAAATGGAGCATACCATTTATTGTTAAAGCGTCCTCGCATAAAATTAGTATTAGGGTCAAATACATTCTTATAATTCTGTGCCCGCTGTAAGAAAGTTTTGTAATCCTCTAATTCACCTAATGATTTCCCCATCATAGCTATAGTCCAATCATCGTAAGCGTACTCTAATGTCTTTGATACAGATTCTGACTCCGTCTCTACAGGAATATAGCCAAGATTTTTGTAGCTTCTTAGACCAAAATGGTCTTGATTGGCCGAGTGCTTCATGGCCTTAAATGCCAAGTCTACATCATAATCTTTAATCCCTTTTAGATAAGCATCGGCTATGACTGAAACTCCGTGATAGCCAATCATGGTATTGGTGTAATTAGCAGATAAGTCCCAAATCGGCATAATCCCACCCTCTTTAAACTTGTTTAGAAAAGTACGGATAAACTGATTGGTTCTCTCTTGCTCAATAATGGTGTACAAGGGATGGGCCGCACGATAGGTGTCCCAAAGTGAAAAAACTGTGTGATAAGACACCGATTTGTCCTGCTGGATTTTCATATCCATCCCTCTATAGCGCCCGTCTATGTCTTGATACAAATTTGGGGCCAACATGGTGTGGTATAGTGCGGTGTAAAAATTAAATTTATCTTCCTCATCATAGGTTTCAACTACAATTTTACTCAGCTGTTGCTCCCAAGTTTCATTAGCAATTTGTTGTACATCTTCAAAAGTTTTATCATCCAGCTCATGCTGTCTATTCTTTAAAGCACCGTCTTGGTCAACGGCTGAGATTCCGATACGTATTTCTAATTCGTTCGAAACCTTGGAATCGAAAATAAAAGCAGCCCTTACAGATTTCCCCTCAAGATCATCGTTTTCAATAATTACATTCGAATAGGGGCGCGAGAAAACCATATCGAAGAATAGTCGCTGATCTTTAGCCCAAGAACTTGAAAAGCGGTGTCCTGATACATGTGAAGGATCCTCTAAATTTAGCTGAGAATCTAAAACTTGATCCCTGTGAACTAAATCTAAAATAACGACTTGTTCAGAATTAGGAGGAAATTCATAGCGATGTATGCCGCTCCGCTCAGAAACTGTTAATGCTACCTGAACATCGGTATCGTCAAGCTTTACCGAGTAGTAACCAGGGGATGCGACTTCATTTTGATGCGAAAAAGAGGAGCGGTAACCATTATTTCCGTCAGAACCATTGTTAAAATTAACTTTATCAGTTGGCATCAATAAAATATCACCATAATCTAATATCCCCGTCCCAGAAAGATGGGTGTGTGAAAAGCCATAGATATATTGATCAGAGTAATGATATCCTGAGCAACCATCCCAACCATCTAATCGTGTATCAGGGCTCAGTTGCATCATTCCAAAAGGCATTGTTGCACCAGGAAAAGTATGACCATGTCCACCAGTACCTATGAAAGGGTTAACAAACGATGTCAGTTGTTGGGAATCAATTTGATTTTCATTTGTGCAAGACAGAAGAAGTGCGAAAATGACCGTAAAAAATTTGGCTAGAAGTTTCATATTACAAATTTAAACACTACATACCCAGCTCCTCAATTTATGAACACTGCATTTTGACTGCGTGATAAGATTAAAATTAAAAAGAATTTAATAATACTAACAAATTACTAAATTTACATGTAACAGCACAACAATAAATCTAAACATTACAGTTACTGATAATACAATTATGAAAACCAATAACTACTGGAAAACCAACAAACGCTATATCGTCATCCTTCTAAGCTTCTGGTTTTTAATCTCATTTGGAGGTGGAATCCTTTTTGTAGAAGAACTTAATTTCATCCAAATTGGTGGATTTAAACTTGGATTCTGGTTTGCGCAACAAGGGTCAATCTTTGGATTTGTTTTAATTATTTTTATTTATATCTACTTAATGAATCGACTGGATCAATCAATTAAAAAATAATTATATGGAACTACAGATTTGGATATGGATTGCTGTTGGGCTCAGTTTTTCACTTTACATAGGAATAGCCATTTGGTCTCGTGCGGCCTCAACCAAAGAGTTTTATGTTGCCGGTGGAGGCATTCATCCTATTGCGAATGGGATGGCCACAGCAGCCGATTGGATGTCTGCCGCATCCTTTATTTCAATGGCAGGGATCATTTCATTCAGTGGCTATGATGGTTCTGTGTATCTAATGGGTTGGACTGGAGGTTATGTCTTACTAGCTTTATTACTTGCCCCATATTTAAGAAAGTTTGGAAAATTTACGGTTCCAGATTTTATTGGAGACCGCTATTACTCAAATACTGCGCGTTTGGTAGCTATTTTTTGTGCCTTGATTGTTTCTTTCACTTATATCGCAGGACAAATGCGAGGGGTTGGTGTGGTGTTTTCTAGATATTTAGAAGTCGATATCGTAACTGGTGTTTTAATTGGAATGGGAATTGTACTTTTCTATGCTGTCTTGGGAGGTATGAAAGGTATCACATACACCCAAGTGGCGCAATACTGCGTATTGATATTTGCATTTATGGTTCCTGCAGTATTCATTTCTTTTTTAGTTACAGGGCATGTCGTCCCTCAAATTGGTTTTGGATCTAAAGGAGTTGACGGTGTGTTTCTTTTGGATAAATTAGATGGATTACATCGAGAGTTAGGATTTCATGAGTATACTTCTGGAACAAAATCAATACTTGATGTATTTTGTATCACAATGGCGCTGATGGTTGGAACTGCAGGACTTCCTCATGTGATTGTACGGTTTTTTACGGTGAAAAAAGTGAGTGATGCGCGAAAGTCTGCTGGTTGGGCCCTTTTATTCATCGCAATACTCTACACCACGGCACCTGCAATTGCGGTATTTTCAAGGACTAATCTCATCGAAACTGTGAGTGATCAACCCTATGATGAAATGCCCAACTGGTTTGAAAAATGGGAAACCACAGGTTTGCTTGAATTTAATGATAAAAATAATGATGGACATATTAAGTACAATGCTGATGAATCCACAAACGAACTCACTGTTGATGCTGATATCATGGTACTGGCCAATCCCGAAATTGCAAAACTCCCCAACTGGGTTATCGCTTTACTGGCAGCCGGTGCGTTAGCCGCAGCACTATCAACTGCAGCAGGGCTTTTATTGGTCATTTCATCGGCGGTATCTCATGATTTACTTAAAAAAATAGTGGTTCCCGATATCTCTGAAAAAGGAGAACTGATTGCCGCTAGATTGGCAGCAACTGCTGCTGTTTGCATGGCAGGCTATTTTGGAATCAACCCCCCTGGATTTGTAGCGGCTACAGTTGCCTTGGCTTTTGGTCTTGCTGCCTCTTCATTTTTCCCTGCTATTCTATTGGGAATTTTTTCTAAACGGGTCAATAAAGAGGGTGTTATTTGCGGGATGTTGGTTGGCGTATGTTTAATGATATTTTATATGCTTAAATTCAAATTTGGATGGTTTGGCGGTGGTACAAAAGCCAACTGGTGGTTTGGAATCTCTCCCGAAGGATTTGGTTCTATCGCTATGATTGTTAATTTTTTAGTCACGCTTATTGTTAGTAATTTTACGCCAAAACCAAATCAAAAAATACAACAACTTATCCAAAAGATCAGAGAGCCTTAAAGTCATCTTAGCTTTAAAAAAATTGATTGATATTTTTCAATTCAAATTCTGCTTTTTAAAATAAAAAAAGGGATAAATCTAAAAAAGAAGATTTATCCCTTTGTGTTCACCTCATTGAGCTATTTTCGAAACAATGTATAAGTTTCATGAAAAATTTTGTCAAAAGAAGTTAAGATAACTTAATCTTTTTGAACCTAAATTCTAGATTCTTACATATTCTTTTTGGATAAAGGATGTAGAGCCGTTGCTACTTGGTAAGTCATAACTAACCTCAAGCCTATTGCCAATAATTTGAAAATTAACAGTTATTTGTAGGCTAGTATCAGTGTCATCGACTTCTCCATTACAAAAATTTATATCTAAAGTTTGATTAATTAGTACAAATGTTGATCCAGATTCGTATGTAATATCCCATGTCTCCAAGCTGTATATACTGCATGAATTAAATCCACAAAATGAATTATCACTAAAATCATTAACAAGTAAAATTGTAGGAGAAACAACAATAGTGGATTTAAGTTGGCAATCATTTAAAAATAAATCATTTCCATCTTCTGATTCTGATATTAAGCGCCAGGTACCAACAAATTCATTAAAAGTATAATTATTATCAGGAATTGTTTTAGTCCCTTTCCAAGTGCCATAATCAGGTGGAGTTGATGAATTATTAACAAAAACACCAGAAGCTTCATTTCCATACATAACTCCAGTAAAAATGGCACCATCTGTTGTAGTTCCAGCTGTTAGTGACGCATCTCCATTAGGAGAAACTAATCCTGAATATGCATTGGTTTCGTTGTTTTCCGAACTCACATACTCACCAGTAAAGTTATTTTGATTAACAGTTCCTTGCCATATTCCTGAACTTACACCATCATAACTTATTGTTTCATTATAAACTCCAGACCATTGTCCACTAAATGGGTTGTCTTGATTGGTGTCGTTGTCATCATTATCTCCTCCGCTACACGCAGAAATAATGAATATTAGGCTTAGTTTTAATAATCTTTTCATAATCTTGTTGAATTGTTATTTATTTCAAATATAATTTTTTTTTGCAAAAGTCTTTGGTGCTGAACTAGTACATAGAAAAGAGTAGAAAACTAAAAAGCCGAAACTTTTGTTTCGGCTTTTTATCTGTACTGAAGACGGGACTTGAACCCGTACGGCCTAATGGCCATTGGATTTTAAGTCCAACGTGTCTACCAATTCCACCACTTCAGCATTAAGACTTAAAAATTATGAGCGAAAGACGGGATTTGAACCCGCGACCCTCACCTTGGCAAGGTGATGCTCTACCCCTGAGCTACTTTCGCAATTTATAAGAACGTTCCTTTGACAAACAAAGGGGATGCAAATTTAACACATTTCTGATAATACCAAAGTTTTTTTTGGCTTTTCATCATTTCTTTTTTGTAAGCATACGCTTAATTTCATTCAGCTTCATCAAGGCCTCAACAGGCGTCAATCGATCAATATCTGTATCTAAAATATCGGTTTTTAATTCTTCCAATAATGGGTCATCTAAATTGAAAAAACTCAATTGCATGTCAGAATTCAAATCTTTGACTTTAGCGGTTAATTCGTCTCCAGAATGTGATTTTTCGAGTTGTTTTAATATTTTCTTCGAACGCTGTAACACCGCCTGTGGCATTCCTGCCATCTTTGCAACATGAATTCCAAAGCTATGCTGACTTCCACCAGCAACTAAAGTCCTTAAAAACAACACATTGTCTTTCAACTCTTTAACAGCAACATTATAATTTTTGATACGTGAAAACGTTTCGGTCATTTCATTCAACTCGTGGTAGTGGGTTGCAAAAAGCGTCTTGGCACGCGATGGATGTTCATGTAAGTACTCACTAATCGCCCAAGCAATAGATATCCCATCGTAAGTGCTTGTCCCTCGCCCAATTTCATCTAACAACACTAAACTTCGTTCTGAAATATTATTTAAAATTGAAGCAGTTTCATTCATTTCTACCATAAAAGTAGATTCGCCCATAGATATATTATCACTTGCGCCAACTCTAGTAAAAAGTTTGTCAACTACACCAATTCTTGCATATTCGGCAGGAACAAAACTTCCTATTTGTGCCAATAAAACAATTAAGGCCGTTTGGCGTAAAATCGCTGACTTTCCTGACATATTTGGTCCAGTAATCATAATAATTTGTTGCGTTTCACGATCTAAAAAAACATCATTGGCAACATAGGTTTCGCCCAGTGGCAATTGCTGTTCAATTACAGGGTGGCGACCTTTTTTAATGTCTAAATCAAAACTATTATCTAATAGTGGAGAAGTATAATGGTGTTGCTTAGCCAAATGTGCAAAAGCACTCAAACAATCCAATTGAGCAATCAAATATGCATTTTGTTGTACCGCTTTGATATGTCCATGCATCCAACTGATTAACTCTGAAAATATACGTTGCTCAATGGCTAAAATTTGATCTTCTGCACCTAATATTTTTTGTTCATATTCTTTTAATTCTTCAGTAATATAACGCTCTGCATTGACCAATGTTTGTTTGCGAACCCAGTGCTCTGGAACCTTGTCTTTGTGTGTGTTTCGAACCTCAATGTAATAGCCAAAAACATTATTTGAAGCAATTTTTAAGGATGGAATTCCAGTCGCTTCACTCTCACGTGTCAACATTTGATCCAAATAATCTTTTCCAGAAAATGCAATAGCTCGCAATGCTTCCAATTCTTCTGATGCTGTTGATGCAATAGTGTTTCCTTTTAGAATATTTACTGGTGCTTCTTCGTTTAGAGTCCTTGAAATTTTTTCTCTTAACTCCTCGCAATCCTTAATGCGATCCCCTAATGCAGCCAATGTGGAATGCCCACAATTAAGGGCTAGTGTTTTTATTGGCAAAATTTGCTCTAAAGAATTTTTCAATTGTACAACTTCACGTGGATTTACTTTGCCTGTAGCAACTTTTGAAATTAATCGTTCCAAAT
Source organism: Aeromicrobium sp. (assembly GCA_964219345.1). Taxonomy (GTDB): domain Bacteria; phylum Bacteroidota; class Bacteroidia; order Flavobacteriales; family Flavobacteriaceae; genus UBA3537. The sequence goes on from CAXPPN010000031.1 coordinate 18,985, forward strand.
CACAAATACCTTTGATACTCGATTGCAATTGCTGAAGTTCTAATTCATTATCATAAAAAAACTGAACCACCTCGTGGCGAGCCTGAATTTTTTCAACGGATTTTAATGGCAATGCCAACCAACGTTTCAACAATCGACCACCCATAGGCGAAAGAGTTTTATCGATAATTTGGATCAGTGTTACTGCATTGTGATTTGTGTAATGGTACAATTCCAAATTTCTAATGGTAAATTTATCCATCCACACAAAATCATCTTCTAAAATACGCTCTATAGAGGTAATGTGTTGTAATTTGTGATGTTGTGTTTCTACTAAGTAATGAAGAATAGCTCCAGAAGCTACAAGACCATAATTTAGGGCATCTACGCCAAAGCCCTTAAGAGTTTTGGTTTGAAAATGTTTACATAAGGATTCGTTGGCATAATCGTCTTGAAAAACCCAATCTTCCAAAAAAAATACATGAAAATCATCTCCAAAAGTCTTATTTAAAAGAGCTCGTTTTTGTTTTTCAATAAGAACTTCGCTAGGACTAAAATTTTGAAGCAACTTAGCCACATAAGCTTCGCTTCCCTGAGCCACTAAAAACTCACCTGTAGAAACATCCAAGAACGAAACTCCCACAGTTTTCCCAAAATAAACAGCCGCTAAAAAATTATTTGATTTTGAACTTAATACCTCATCATTTAGCGATACCCCTGGAGTGATGAGTTCTGTAACGCCACGTTTTACAATTTTTTTGGTTTGTTTTGGATCTTCCAACTGGTCGCAAATGGCCACACGTTCTCCAGCTTTGACTAATTTTGGCAAATAGGTATTCAAAGAATGGTGAGGAAACCCTGCAAGTTCTGTTTCGCTTTGACTTCCAGCCCCACGTTTGGTCAAGATAATATCTAAAATTTTGGCCGCTTTTACTGCATCACTTCCAAAAGTTTCATAAAAATCTCCAACACGAAACAATAAGAGTGCATCGGGGTACTTTGCCTTGATGGCATTGTACTGTTTCATAAGTGGAGTTTCCTTTTTTACTTTTTTGGCCAATGATCTTTGTTTTAAAAGCGTACTTTTGTTGGTGTGTATAAAGATGCTAATGTAACTAATTTTAGTGTGTTTTAAAACCTAACAATAGAGAATTCCGCCCATGCGAAAATTGAAAAATAGCGAATTGGATCGATTGAGTGTAGAAGCATTCAAATCCGTTGAAAAAACACCGCTAATTGTTATTTTAGATAATATCCGAAGTTTAAACAATGTGGGGAGCGTTTTTAGAACCTCTGATGCTTTTCGGATTGAACATATTTATCTCTGTGGTATTACTGCAACACCACCTCACAAAGATATTCAAAAAACAGCTTTGGGAAGTACAGCATCTGTAAGCTGGTCTTATGTTGAAAATACACTGGATATTGTAAAAGAATTGCAAGAAAAAAACATACACGTTCTAGCCATTGAGCAAGCCAAAAATGCTACTATGCTTCAAAACTTTTATCCTAAAAATGACCGTATTTACGCCGTTGTTTTTGGGCATGAGGTTAAAGGGGTTTCACAAGAGGTTGTAAGTCAATGTGATGAGGTGATTGAAATTCCTCAATTTGGCACCAAACATTCGTTAAATATTGCTGTGAGTTGTGGCGTGGTGCTCTGGGATTTGTTTTCAAAAATAATCAACCCTGAATTTGTTCCAGTAGCCACAAATAATCGTGGCGGTTTTCAATAAAATCACGATCTGAAATATCAATAATTTTCACTTTAAACTGTGGCGTATTTTTGATAAAATCCAAATACCCTAAATGGATTTTATCCAGATACTCAGATTCCAAATTTCTTTCATATTCTCTTCCTCGCTTTTTGATATTCAGTTGTAATTTCTCAGTATTTTGATGCAAATAAATATACAAATCTGGACGTTTTATGTCTTTATAAACTTGATAAAACAATTTTCTGTACAACAAAAACTCATCTTCTTGCAAAGTTATTTTTGAAAATATAAGCGACTTAAAAACATCATAGTCGGCAATAATAAAATCTTTGAATAAATCTAGTTGTGATAAATCTTCAGAAATTTGTTGGTATCTGTCGGCTAAAAAAGACATTTCCAAAGTAAATGCATACCGTTCTGCATCTTCATAAAATTTGGGTAAAAATGGATTGTCTGCAAAACGTTCAAAAATAGACTTCGCATTAAAATCTTTGGCCATCATTTGCGTTAAACTCGATTTTCCAGCACCAATATTCCCTTCAATAGCAATAAAATTATAGGCAGAAAAATCAAAGCTTTCAAGTGGGTTTTGTAATGTTTCTTTTTGTTTTTTTATTGTGCTATTATCTTTACAACAATCTAGAAGCGTTGATATTGTTTTTTTCTGAACTGGATGAATCAATTCTGGCGCAATATCGTTGAGGGGTTGTAACACAAAGCGCCGTTGATCAAGTCGTGGATGAGGAACACTTAGTATGTTGTTTTCAATGATATCTTCATTAAAAAATAAGATGTCGAGATCAATGGTTCGAGAATGATATTGACCATCATCAAAACGCCTGCGACCATGCTGTTCTTCAATTTGAAGCAGTTTTGAAAGCACCAGCTCTGCTGAATAACAAGTTCTGACTTGAATACAGGCATTGATAAAAGCATCGCCTTCAAACCCCATTGCTGGTGTTTCATAACAGTAGGATATTTTTAATACACTTCCTACTTCACAATGGATAGAATCAATGGCCAATTGCAAATAGGAAAGCCGATTGCCTACATTACTTCCAAGTCCTATATATAGTTGTTTTTGATCGCTCATACAAAACAGCAATTTAGGTAAAAGAAAAATTAAAATTATATCTTTACTAAAGTATTTATTGACAACCAATGACACTAAAAGACAAAGTTTTAGCACAACGCCTTTATTTAATTCTAGGTCTATTATTTATTACCTCTTTGGTGGTTTCAAATTTGATTTTCAAAAAATTTTTTTACTACTACCCCTTTGATTTTTCAATTTTTGGCGTCAAATTATTTGAAATTTCTGTGGGTATTCTGCCTTACCCTATTACCTTTCTTATTACAGATTTAATTAGTGAAATTTATGGAAAGAAAAAAGCTAACGAAGTGGTAGTTGGAGGAATTTTTGCCTCCTTTTTTGCAATGGGAATCATTTATGTGGCCAATGCCGCTCCAGCTACTGATTGGTCACCTGTCTCAGATAATTTATTTTCAACGGTTTTTGGAAGCACTGCAATTGCTGTTTTGGCGAGTATGTTGGCCTATCTATTTGCACAATTTGTAGACATCCAAATTTATCATTTTTGGAAAAAATTGACACAAGGCAAACACCTTTGGCTACGTAATAATTGTTCTACTTTTTTGTCACAATTTATAGATACTGCAACTGTTTTATTGTTACTATGCTCATTTGGTGAAATTGATTGGGATTTATTTGGTGGGCTTTTACTCGCAGGTTTTTTATTTAAAGTTATTATTGCAGCGCTAGACACTCCTTTTTTGTATTTGGGTGTTTATTATTTCAGGAAACGATTTAAGCTTAATCTCAACGAAGAAATTAAATTGGATTAAGCACCAACATTAAGTTTTATAACTAAACCTTCATTACTTCTAATGTTGAAAACTGTATCATCATCAAATATAAGATACTGCCCTTTTACCCCGACAAGAGTGCCTCTATAATGTGGTGTTTTGCTGAGATTCAAACTTTGTGGTTTTTCTGGATATTTTTGAACTGGAAATTTTAAAATTAACGGTTCTTTATTTCCAAGAAAATACGATTGTACTTCATTTGGTAAGTGGCTTAAGAGTTGGTGGCGCCATGTTTTTAAATCCTCAAAATTGGGATCACCTTTTAGCATTTCGCGCCAATTGGTTTTGTCACTAACAAATTTTTTGAGTGCTACTTCAGCAACCCCTGCCAAATACCGATTTGGAACTTCCAAAATTTCTAAAGCTTCCTGCGCCCCTTGATCTATCCAACGTGTTGGAACTTGTGTTTTTCGAGTAACTCCTACTTTTACATTACTTGAATTTGCTAAATAAACTATATGTGGTTGTAATTGTACCTTTTTTTCAAATTCTAAATCACGATCTTCAATACCTAAATGGGCTTTACTCAACTCTGGATGCATGATCCAATCAGCTGTTTGTGGCTGTTCAAAAAAACATGATTTACAAAATCCTTGTCGAAAAGTTGTTTCATCGTTTCCACAATTTAAACATTCATAGCCCACAAACTCTATTGTTACTGTTTTTTGCAGCAATTGATGCACTTGAATCAAGTCATTGTCCAAATTCAAATAATAATTAATGGGGTCTGAAAACTCCGTTTGCATTTTAGTAAGAACACCTTGATAGAGCATTAAGATTTTTTATTACTTTTAACCTTGTAAATATATATAATTTTATGCCAATTCCATTAGTTAATTCCGTTGCAAGTTGGATTTTAAAGAAACGATTTCATCAAATAGATTTGTTTCTTAAATATCCCTATGAAGTTCAAAATGAGCTACTTACAAATCTTTTAGAGTCGGCAAAAAATACAGAGTTTGGGCAACAATACGATTTTAAGACTATAAAAACATATCGAGAATTTGTAAAAAGAGTTCCCGTTTCAACCTACGAAAATTATCATAAATTCATTGAGCGCTCTCGTAGGGGTGAACAAAATATTTTTTGGCCAAAACCCATCAAATGGTTTGCAAAATCTAGCGGAACAACAAATGCTAAAAGTAAATTTATTCCTGTTAGTAACGCCTCTTTGGAAGACTGTCACTATGGAGCTGGAAAAGACTTACTGTGTATGTATTTCAACAACAACCCTAATTCTGAATTATTTAATGGTAAAAATTTACGGCTTGGTGGAAGTAAAGAATTATATGAGGAAAATGGGACTGTTTTTGGCGATCTTTCAGCAATTCTAATCGATAATATGCCTTTTTGGGCAGAGTTTAGCAGCACCCCTAGCAACAAAGTGTCTTTGATGAGTGACTGGGAATCAAAAATGCAAGCTATTGTAGACGAAACTATAAATGAAAATGTTACAAGTTTAGCGGGTGTCCCTTCTTGGATGTTAGTATTACTTAATAATGTACTAGAAAGTACTGGGAAGTCAAATCTTCTGGAAATTTGGCCTAATTTAGAAGTTTATTTTCATGGTGGTGTCAGTTTTTTACCTTATGCTGAGCAATATAAAAATATCATACCATCATCCTCGTTTAAATACTACGAAACCTATAATGCTTCAGAAGGTTTTTTTGCTATACAAGATCAAAATAACTCTGATGAATTGCTTTTGATGTTGGACTATGGCATATTTTATGAATTTATTCCAATGGATACTTATGGAACTCCAAATGAAAAAGTAATTCCATTACATGAAGTAGAAAAAGGAAAAAACTATGCCATCATCATTACCACCAATGCGGGGTTGTGGCGCTACAAAATTGGAGATACAGTACGTTTTACATGTATTGACCCTTACCGCATTAAAGTAACAGGGCGGACCAAACATTTTATCAATGTTTTTGGAGAAGAACTAATTATTGAAAATACGGATAAAGCCCTAAAAAATGTTTCCAAAAAAACAGGCTGTGAAATAATAGACTACACCGTAGCACCTATTTTTATGAAAGGCAAACAAAAAGGCGCACATGAATGGCTGATTGAATTTAAAACTTCACCAAAAGACATCGATTATTTTACAGAATTATTGGACAACGCCCTTAAAGCCTTAAATTCCGATTATGAAGCTAAACGCTACAACAATATGACATTAAATCGTCCAAAAATCAATGTTGCACGACCTCAGCAGTTTCATGATTGGTTAAAAAGTAAAAATAAACTTGGTGGTCAGCACAAAGTTCCTAGACTCTCCAACTCTAGAGAGCTTTTGGAAGAATTAATGAAACTGGGGTGATAGACTCGAGTCTAATTTGTGGCATACAAGTTGCTTACATTGGTAGTATCTTATTATGTTTAATATAATTTTAACCCTAAATATAAATTACTATGATGTCCAAAATTTTTATTTTTTCAATTCTAGATTTTTATCAAAGGTTAAGTTTAAATTTATATTTAACATTTTTTTAATATTTTTTAATCGTAATGTTTAAACTTGTCAAAATCATCCTTAAACAAAAGGAGTGATTTTAATAAATTTTTATTAAAAAATAAGCAAAAAGGAGGTGTTTTAAGAGACCGCTTTTAGTTGTTTTAGGCGAGTGCGACTCAAGTGCTTTTTAGCATAATCCTTATCCACAACAAGTGAAGATTCTTTGCTTCCTGGTAATGTAAACATCGCATCTGTTAGGATTTCTTCACATAACGAACGCAGGCCTCTTGCGCCAAGCTTATATTCCACGGCCTTTTGAACGATAAAATCCAAAGCATCTTCTTCAAAACTTAGCGCTATATTGTCCATTTCAAACAATTTTTTATACTGCTTGACAATAGCATTTTTAGGTTCTGTTAAAATTGCTTTGAGAGTTGAAGTGTCTAAAGGATTCATATAGGTGAGTACTGGTAAGCGGCCAATAATTTCTGGTATCAATCCAAAATCCTTGAGATCCTTTGGTGTAATATATTGTAAAAGGTTTTGGCTGTCAATTTTTTCACCCTCCTGAGAAGATTTATAGCCTATGGCAGCCATATTTAAGCGTTTTGAAATATGTCGCTCTATACCATCAAAAGCACCTCCAGCGATAAATAATATATTCTCTGTATTGACTTCAATAAATTTTTGATCGGGGTGTTTTCTGCCGCCTTTTGGCGGGACATTTACAACGGTGCCTTCTAAGAGTTTTAAAAGAGCTTGTTGCACCCCCTCGCCAGAGACATCTCTAGTAATGGAAGGATTATCACTTTTTCGTGCAATTTTATCAATTTCATCAATAAATACAATGCCTCGTTCTGCTTTTTCTTGATTGTAATCAGCAGCTTGCAATAAACGGGTTAGCATACTTTCTACATCTTCTCCAACATAACCAGCTTCGGTTAAAACTGTTGCATCTACAATGGCTAATGGTACATTAAGCATTTTGGCAATGGTTTTGGCTATTAGGGTTTTTCCTGTCCCTGTTTGCCCTACCATAATGATATTACTCTTTTGAATTTCTATATCATCTTCAGAAACGGGTTGAAGTAATCTTTTGTAGTGGTTGTATACTGCTACAGACATTACTTTTTTTGTTTGTTCTTGACCTATAATATAGCTGTCTAAAAACGCTTTAATTTCCTGAGGTTTTTTGAGCATGACCTCAGGTGTTAGCTCCTGACCTATATGTTTTGATTCTTCAGCAACAATCCCATGTGCTTGTACAATACATCGATCACAAATGTGTGCATCAAGACCCGCAATTAGGAGGTTTGTATCCGCCTTTTGCTTGCCACAAAATGAACATTCTAATTCTTCTTTTGCCATCGATTATTGTAGTTTGTAGTTGAGTTGATATTAAAATTATTTTCTGGAAAGAATTTCATCAATCATACCATATTCAAGTGCCTTATCTGCTTTCATCCAATAGTCACGATCACTATCGGCATATACTTTATCGTAGTCTTGCCCAGTGTGACTAGATATTATATTGTAAAGTTCTTCTTTCAAGGTCAATATCTCACGAGCAGTAATTTCAATATCACTGGCTTGTCCTTGTGCGCCACCCAATGGTTGATGTATCATCACTCTAGAATGTGTCAATCCACTTCGTTTTCCTTTCTCTCCAGCACATAACAATACTGCTCCCATAGACGCCGCCATTCCTGTACAAATTGTAGCAACGTCTGGTTTTATAAGTTGCATGGTGTCATAAATTCCTAGACCTGCATAAACACTTCCGCCTGGTGAATTGATATAAATTTGAATATCCTTAGAAGCATCTGTACTCTCCAAAAACAATAATTGGGCTTGAATGATATTGGCGACTTGATCATTTATGGCTGTCCCCATAAAGATGATTCGATCCATCATTAATCTAGAAAAAACATCAAAAATAGCAATATTCATTTGACGTTCTTCAATAATATTTGGTGTGAGCCCCATTGGAGTCATACTACTCACAATTTTATCGTAGTAAGTGCTGCTAATGCCTTGATCTTTTATTGCAAATTTTTTGAATTCCTTTCCGTAGTCCATATACTTATTTGTTTTGAGACTGTAAATATAATATTATTTAAATCTTTTGAATATTTTTAAAACAAAAAACACTTCTTCGGAAGTGTTTTTAAAAAATTTTTGTCATTATTTACTTTCCATATACTTCTTTAACAAAAGCATCATAAGTCAATTTTTTGACTTTTAGATTCGCATTTTCTTTATAAAAGTTAAGTAGTTTTTGACTTGTAAGCTGTTCAGACATACGTTTTACTTCATCTTGATTTGAAAGTACTCTGGCCACAATGTCTTCTACTTCTTTATCGCTTGGGTTCAATTGTCCAAATTGTGCCATTTGACCTTTTATCATCTCACCCGCAAAAGCTTTAAGTTCTTCAAAATTAACTTGTAAATTATTGTCTACTATGAGTTTACTTTCAATCAATTGGTAGCGCATGCTTTTTTCAGACTTTTCGTACTCTTCTTTGGCTTGTACTTCGGTCAATGGTTCCTCACCAACAGTTTGCAACCATTTTTGTAAAAATTCGGATGGTAAATCAAACTTGGTATTTTCTACCAAATATTCTGTAACATCATTTAATAATTTTTGGTCAGACTGCTGAACAAATTGTTTTTCAGCATCTGCTTTTATTCTTGCTTTAAGCTCAGTAACGTTCTTTATGGCGTCTTTGCCAAACAATTTATCGAATAACTCTTGATCTAAATCGGCCAAACCTCTTTCATTAATTTCATTTACAGTAAAAGTGAGTTGAACATTTAAATCGTGGGCCTTATCATGATCAACTTTTAGATAGGTCATCAAGTCGTGAGCATCTGTAAAAAGTCCTTTTGTTTTTACAGTGATGATGTCGCCGACTTTAGCACCAACAAATTTTTTCAAATTAGCTTTACCTTTGATTTTGTTTAGAGAAATTGTTGTTGTCGATTCTATACCTTCCTCATCATTAAAAAACACTCCTGTAACCTCATCACCATCAGTAACTTCAGATTTTGAAATCAATTGGCCATATTGCTTTTGAATGTTTGAGATTTGATCATCAATCATTTTATCATCTGCAATAATTGTGTAGTGTTTTATAGATTTACGTCCATTTAATTTAATATCAAATTCTGGGCTCAATCCAATTTCAAATTCAAAAGAAAATGCCTCAGCATCCCAATCAATATTGTCTTGTTGTTTTGGTAAAGGATTGCCTAAAACATCAAGTTTTTCATCATTAAGATATTTTCCTAAAGATTCTTGAATTAGTTTATTAACCTCATCAACTAAAACCGCTTTTCCATATTGTTTTTTTATTAATCCTAATGGAACTTGGCCTTTTCTAAAGCCAGGGATATTTGCAGACTTTCGGTAATCGGTAAGTATTTTCTCTACTTTTTCAGAATAATCATTCTTTTCGATATCGATTTTTACAACTGCATTTAGGGCATCTTTATTTTCTCTTGTAATATTCATTGTAATGAATTAAAAATTGGGTGGCAAAAGTACAACATTTTTAATGGAGTACAAATATTTTAATGTTTTGAAAATCAATCTATAAAATGAGTAACGGTAGTAAAAAATTCATTAGGGTTTTCGGCATGAAGCCAATGACCCGTATTTGAAATAGTAACGACATCAGAATTTGGAAATTGAACGGAAATCTGTTTTTCATCTTCTGGACCAATATATTCAGATTTGTCTCCTTTTAAAAATAGTGTTGATGTTTCAACTTTAAGGTGCGAAGGCAGTGCTTCTCCAATTTCACTCACATTATTTTTCAACGCATTTAAATTGAGCCTTAACCCCAATTGCCCTTGAGAAACCCAATACAGATTTTTTAGTAAAAATTGTCTTATTCCAAATTCAGAAATATAATTTGAAAGTTGTTCATCGGCTTGTGCTCTGTTTTTTAGAGTTGTAAAGTCTAGAGCCAAAAGGCCTTCCAAAATCGCATCGTGATGAATGGGGTAGAAACGTGGAGCAATATCTGCAACAATAAGTTTATTTACCAAATCTGGATAAAGCGCCGTAAATAGCATTGCAGTTTTCCCTCCCATTGAATGACCCAATACATTACATTTTTTAATGTTATAATGCGTGCAGTATGTCAATAAATCCTCTGCTAAAAGTTCATAATCAAATGCATCTGAATGAAAACTTCTTCCATGATTTCTTTGATCAACAAGATGGATTTGATAGCCTAATTGAGAAAAACGCTTACCCAATGTTTTCCAATTGTCGCCCATGCCCAAAAATCCGTGTAATATTATAAAAGGAGTCCCCTCCCCAAATATTTTTGAATGTAATATCATTATTTTAATCGATTCAGATACATATTAATGACATTTTCTATCCCCAAATACAAACTTTCTGAAATTAGAGCATGACCAATTGAAACTTCTAACAAATTTGGAACATTTTGCTTAAAAAATTTGATGTTATCTAGTGATAAATCATGGCCCGCATTTACGCCTAGCTCAAAATCATGTGCAAGTATGGCACAATCGGAGTAAGGTTTTACTGCATCAAAATTTTCAAGCGCATAGTGTTGGGCAAAATTTTCGGTGTAGAGTTCAATCCTATCGGTCCCTGTTGCTTTTGCTGCCTCAACTTGACGCAGATCTGGGTCTAAAAAAATTGAAGTGCGAATGTCATTATTTTTAAACTCTTTAATGATTTCTGAAAGAAATGATTGATGTTTAATACAATCCCAACCTGCATTGCTTGTTATGGCATCTTCTGCATCTGGAACAAGGGTCACTTGTGTGGGTTTTATAGCTGTCACCAAATCAATAAATTTTGGAATAGGATTGCCTTCAATATTGTATTCTGTATATACCTCAGATTTTAAATCATAAGCATCTTGATAGCGAATATGGCGTTCGTCTGGACGAGGGTGAATGGTAATACCTTGAGCGCCAAACTCCTGTACATCTTTTGCAAATTGTACAATATTTGGTACATCTCCGCCTCTTGCATTTCTTAGTGTTGCTATTTTATTGATGTTTACACTTAGCTTAGTCATGTTTCAGAATATTTAGACTGCAAAAATACAAAGTCCATAGCTTAAAGTATATTATTTTTGATTATTTTGCATCAACTCATAAAACAAGTAATGCCACTAGATCAGTACATCATAAATGACCTAAAACCTTTTGATTTAAATACTCCTATAAGAGAGCTTCAGGAAGTGTTTAATCAATTGACGTATTCTCATGTTCCAATTCAAAATGATGGAATTTATATTGGGTGCTTGTCCGAAACAGATGTGTATTGTTTTGACGCCAATCAAAAAGTTGAAGATGTATTATACGCTATAGAACATTTTAATGTCCACCAATCCACAATTTGGCTCGATGTTTTGGATATGTTTGCACTCAATGATTCAAACATTATGCCTGTACTTGATAAGAACAACAATTATCTTGGTTATTTTCAATTAATTGATGTGATTTCATTGTTTAGAAATACGCCTTTTTTTTCAGAAGCTGGAGGTATATTTGTTATAGAAAAAGCCTACAACGATTATTCATTTAGTGAAGTTTGTCAAATTGTAGAGTCGAATAATGTCAAGGTATTAGGTGTTTTTGTATCAAGAATTAAAAATGACATGGCACAAATCACCATAAAAATTGAAAACTCTGGTTTGAGTGCTATTTTTGAAACGTTCAGGAGATATGGATACGCCATTATTTCTGGTCATGAAGATGATAGTTTCCTAAAAACCTTGAAAGATCGGTCTGCATACTTAGATCGTTATTTAAATTTGTAATTTTGCTATTATGAAAATTGCAATCTACGGACCAGATTTTAATGAACGATCGCATTCGGCTATTGTTACCCTCACTGAATATTTGAGTGAAAAGGCGATTGAAGTTGCTGTAGAAAACAATTTTTATGATTCTATAGCAAAGCAATCTTCAATAAAAATTGACCGTTTTGGTTTTCAAACATTTAAAAAATTAGACACATCCTTTGATTTACTCATTTGTATCGGAGGCGATGGCACCACATTACGAGCCATTACATATGTAAAAAACTTAAATATCCCAATTGTTGGCATCAATACAGGTCGACTTGGATTTTTGGCAACAATTAAAAAAGATACAATTATTGGTGCTTTGGAGCAGATTTTTGAAGGAAAATATCGAATTTCAAAACGCAGTGTTTTATCCGTTACAACAGATAAAAAAGAGGCCAATTTTGATTTGGATTTTGCTCTAAACGAAGTTGCAATTAGCAGAAAAAATACAACTTCCATGATTAGTATTGAAACATGGTTGGACGATGAATATTTAACTTCCTATTGGGCTGATGGACTTATCATTTCAACACCAACTGGATCAACGGGCTATTCCTTGAGTTGTGGTGGTCCGGTAATTATGCCAGAATCTGATAGCTTGGTTCTTACCCCTATTGCACCTCACAACTTAAATGCTCGCCCTCTTGTTATTTCCGCTGAAAGAGAAATTAGACTTAAAGTCAGTGGCCGAGAAGATGAATATTTGGTGTCCTTGGATTCTCGAATTAATTCTCTTGAAAATACAATTGGAATTACAATCAAAAAAGCACCATACAGCATTCATATGATTGAGCTTGAAGATGTAACTTTTATTGAAACCTTGCGAAAAAAACTTCTTTGGGGTGCCGATCAAAGAAACTAAACAATAATTTGTTATTTTTTTAGTTTACTTAGTCCATGATATCGCCGTTTTGAAGCGACTTCAATTTTGTTATATTTGCACACATTTGAAAAGTTGATGAAGACCTTATATTTCTCCCTAATATTTATACTCTCCACAAATCTTGGGATTTCCCAGATTTATGAAATTGGAATAATTGGTGGAGGAACAAATGTTATTGGTGATGTAGGTTCTACAACATTTGTAGCGCCAAAAAAATTAGCAATTGGAGGGATTATACGATGGAATAGAAGTCCTAGACATTCCTACAGGGCAAGTGTTATTTATACAACGCTTTTTGGAAACGACAATCTTTCTAGCGATCCAAAGAGAGAAATAAGAGGATACTATTTCAATGCGCGGTCTTTGGAAGTCTCCGCAGGAATGGAATTTACATTTCTAGATTTCGATTTACACAGAAGAAGTTTTAACTTTAGCCCCTATTTATACACAGGCGTTAGTATGCTAAATCATCCCAATTTTTATTATGCCAATAATGTACTAGTTTCAGAAAAAACAAGAAGTAATGCTTATGGAATTCCTATTGCTTTGGGGGTAAAAGTTACCCTAACTGATCATATTATTTTTGGTATGGAAGTTGCAGCTAGATATACTTTTTCTGATGAATTGGATGGTAGTGTTCCAGATACAAAAGAATTGAAAAAATTACGCTTTGGAAATATTAATAATACAGACTGGTATGTTTTTAGTGGAATTACCTTAACTTACACATTTGGTCGAAACCCTTGTTTTTGTAATTATTAAATGAATCTAGAAATTGACATACACAACCACCCTCTTCCAAAACATATTGCTATAATTATGGATGGCAATGGACGTTGGGCAAAATCCAGAGGGAGAATACGTGCTTTTGGACATGAAAATGGAACAAAAGCCGTTAGAACAACCGTTGAATGTTGTGCTAAATTGGGTATCGAACACCTAACACTTTATGCCTTTTCTACAGAAAATTGGAAACGTCCAAAACTAGAAGTAAAAACACTAATGCAGTTGTTGATTTCTTCACTCAAAAAAGAAATGAATACACTTCAAAAGAATAATATTCGATTGAATGCAATTGGCAATATTGAAACACTTCCAAAAAAAGTGTTTGATGAATTATCACATGTGATTGAAGCCACAAAAATGAATTCTAGAATGACTTTGAACCTTGCTCTTAATTATGGTTCTAGGGACGAATTGACACATGTTATAAAAGAAATTGGAGAAAAAATCAAAAATAATATTATTTCTCCCAAAAAAATTGATGAATCGGTAATAAATCAGCATCATTACACCCGAAATTTACCAGACGTTGATTTATTGATTAGAACTAGCGGAGAACAACGCCTGAGTAATTTCCTTTTATGGCAAATTGCTTATGCCGAATTGTATTTTACAGAAGTCTTTTGGCCAGAC
>CAXPPN010000032.1:0-66964 GCA_964219345.1 Aeromicrobium sp.
GTCGACACACTGACTAAAGTAAGATCAGAGGGTGGTAAACAATCAGGGCAATTACCTGTTCCAGCGTCATCTTGATCGCCAGTTGTAGGGTTAGATCCAGAACCGATTTCTATACCTTCGCCATCAGTAACTGTCCAAGAAATTTCACTTGGATAAGATCCATCATCTGTCCAAGAGAGTACTATAGTGTCTCCTGTTGAAGCATCAAAATCAACAGAACCTTCATCTAAACCACTTCCAAGAGTAGCAGTAGCTACAGAGGTTCCATTAACTAAAATTTCAGCAGAAGCTCCATTCCATCCGTCACCCCATGAATCAAACATATTAAGAGTATGAGTACATTGTCCAAAAGAATAAACAGAAAATAGTAGGCACAAAAGTGCAGTAGTAATATTTTTCATTTTGTAAATTGGTTAATTTAAAGATATGAATTTAGTTAAATCAAAATAAAAATTAATCTTTAAGGATAAGAAATAGATAAAACGCGTAAAATATCGATAAAACACAATTGTTTTTTCTTTTCACTTAAAATATTCTTATAGTCTCTTTAATAATTTTTAATTTTGCAGCCATTATGATTGAAAAAGTAAATGTAAATTTTGAGAAAGCAGTGCTCATTGGTGTAATCACAAAAACACAGAATGAAGAGCAATCCAAAGAGTACTTAGACGAACTGGAATTTTTGACATACACCGCTGGAGGGGAGGTTGTAAAACGGTTTACTCAAAAAATGGAAATGCCTAATCCCAAAACATTTATTGGATCTGGGAAAATGAAAAATTTACAAGAATTCATAAAAGAAAATGAAATAGGAACTGCTATTTTTGATGATGAATTATCTGCTGCTCAAGAAAGAAATATTAGTAAAATCTTAAATTGCAAAGTCTTAGATCGCACAAATCTGATTCTCGATATTTTTGCTCAACGCGCACAGACAAGTTATGCAAGAACACAAGTAGAACTAGCACAATGTCAGTATTTGTTACCTCGTCTTAAGGGAATGTGGACGCATCTTGAACGTCAAAAAGGAGGAATTGGTATGCGTGGACCTGGTGAAACTGAAATTGAAACGGACAGACGTATTGTTCGAGAAAAGATAGCCTTACTCAAAGAAAAGATTAAAAAAATTGATAAACAAATGTCTGTCCAGCGAAGCAATCGTGGTGCGCTTGTTCGTGTGGCACTGGTAGGGTACACCAACGTTGGAAAGTCTACACTTATGAATGTTATTAGTAAATCTGATGTATTTGCCGAAAATAAATTATTTGCAACACTAGATACAACGGTCAGAAAAGTTGTAGTAAAAAACTTGCCATTTTTGATGAGTGATACTGTAGGGTTTATCCGAAAACTACCAACGGAATTGGTCGACTCATTTAAAAGCACTCTCGATGAAGTTAGAGAATCGGACTTATTGCTTCATGTGGTTGATATTTCTCATCCTAGCTTTGAAGAGCATATAGAATCTGTAAATAAAATTTTAGAGGAAATACAGGCTCTAGACAAACCTACACTTATGGTGTTCAACAAAATTGACGCCTACAGTCCAGAACCTTATGATGAAACAGATTTGATAGTTTCACGATCTAAAGCCCACTATTCATTAGAAGAATGGAAATCAACTTGGATGTCAAAACTTGGAGGTAATTCATTATTTATTTCGGCAATCAACAAAGAAAATTTAGAAGGTTTTAGAGCACGAGTGTACAATGAAGTTAGAAAGATTCACATTCAGCGCTTTCCATACAATCATTTTCTTTATCCAGATTATGAAGAAGAATCTTAAAAAAACAATTTTTAAGAATCGAGGTTTATTTGTTTTTATAAAGTGGAACAGAGGAGCATGCTTCGCCATACATTATAGATTTTGCCACCTCTTGAAGTTTTTCGATAATCAGTAAATATGCATTTTGAGGTACTGGTTTGTTAGAGCATCCTTTAACAATAACGGGTTTGTCTTTGCAATAAGACAAGTCTAAACCGTCTATAATGGGAGTATACAATACCGTTTCTAGAGTTTCTAAAGTTCCTACAATTACTGTTTTCGCAATACCATGCATGTGCGTTTGAATGAGCATAAATGCCCATGCAGGAATAATGGCTTCGGAGCTGCAATGCAATGCCACATGATGATCTTTAAATTGTTGCCAGTCAAAATTTAAAAGGGTATTTCGAAATTCTTTTTCCTTTATAATAAGCCCTTCATAAAGCCAATCCTTAATGTCTAAAAGAGTTCGTGTGCCTGTAGGGTAGAAATCTTCCAAGTCTATTGTGATTAGACTACTTTTTGCTATACGATTAACAATTTCCCCCATTTTTTATAGCATTCCGAGTTCGAGTTTTGCTTCTTCACTCATTAAATCCTGAGACCATGGCGGGTCAAAAGTAATCTCAACTTCGGCGTCTTTTACCTCGTCCAAAGATTTTACTTTTTCTTCAACTTCAAGTGGAAGTGTTTCTGCCACTGGGCAATTGGGTGTGGTGAGTGTCATCAAAATTTTTACTTCATAATCTTCATTGACAAACACGTCATAAATCAGTCCTAGCTCATAAATATCAACTGGAATTTCGGGATCAAAAATTGTTTTTAGAACTCTAACAATCTTTTCGCCCAATGCATTTACATCTATATTAGATTCACTCATAATTATTGCTGTGTTTGATATGCCAGAGCATACATTTTTATTTGTTTAATCATACTTACCAATCCATTTGCTCTTGTAGGGGATAGGTGTTCCTTGAGGCCAATAGCATCAATAAAATCGGTATTGGCAGATAAAATCTCTTGTGGACTTTGGTTGGAAAACACACGGACTAAAATAGCAACAATACCTTTTGTAATGATGGCATCACTATCGGCTGAAAAAATAACTTTATCATTTTTAAATTCCGAATGAAGCCATACTTTACTTTGACATCCTTTAATAATATTTTCATCAGTTTTGTATTTAGCGTCAATCAATGGGAGTGATTTTCCTAATTCAATCATATACTCATAGCGTTCCATCCAATCATCAAACATGGAAAACTCATCTATCAGTTCATTTTGTATGGTTTCTATTTTCATACTTCAAAAATATGACTATCAATCATTTTCTAAACTTAAATATAGTAAATGATTAACAAGTGGTTTGATTTCTTTCGGGGGATTTCCATGGTCAAACCCTCTCGATTTGAAAGTGGTATTGTTGATGATTAATGTTAATTCTGCATATTGTGCTGCATCTCCAAAGCGTAAATCTGATGGAGCTTCAAATTTTTCAAACCCAACTAAGTCAATTTTTGTGAGCAGTTCAAGACATTTGGCCCAATCTATCGGCGTCATCTCTTTTTCAGTAAATTCCTTTTTTTGATAATCCAGGTATCTAAGAATTTTATCTTCTTTTATATGATATTCTTTATAAAAGCCTCGTGTATAATGTATATAAATAAAAACAGCTTTTTTATTTTCTGTGATTTTTTCAGAGCTCTTTATTCTTTTTGACGCACACTGTGTATTTACAAGAGCAAAACAAATAAGAGAAAACAAAAATTTCATAAGCAAATTTTAAAATTATCCGAGCATCATTTTGGCTTTTCTCAGGGCTTCAACCAAGCGATCTATTTCTTCTTTGGTGTTATAAAAAGAGAAAGATACACGTGCAGTTCCCGAAATTCCATAAAAATCCATTATAGGCTGTGCACAGTGCTGTCCTGTTCTTATGGCGATTCCCAATTTATCAATAATTGTACCTATATCATAGGCATGAATATTTTCAATATTAAATGAAATAACAGAGGTTTTCTGTTTTGAGTTTCCATAAATTTTTAAACCTTCTATTACCAATAATTGTTCAGTGGCATACTCTAATAGTTCATTTTCATAATCAGCAATAGTGTCAAATCCGATGGCATTCATGTAATTTATGGCTGCGCCAAATGCAATGCCACCACAAATATTTGGAGTCCCAGCTTCAAATTTATGTGGAAGATCGGCATAGATGGTTTTTTCAAATGTGACTTCTGAAATCATTTCTCCACCACCTTGATATGGGGGTAATTTTTTTAACCATTGTTCTTTTGCATAAATCATACCAACACCTGTTGGACCACACATTTTGTGTGCAGAGGTTACATAAAAATCTACATCCAATTCTTGTACATCAGGCTTAATGTGTGGACAGGCTTGTGCGCCATCTATTAGAACAGCTGCACCTACATTGTGAGATTTTTCAATGATTGTTTTAATGGGATTAATCGTACCTAATGCATTTGAAATATGATTCACAAACACCAATTTTGGATTCAATTTTAGTAATGCTTCAAATTGATTCATATCCAATTCTCCTTCATTGGTCATAGGAATAACCTTTAGCATTGCCTCTGTTTTTTCGCAAAGCATTTGCCAAGGAACAATATTACTATGATGCTCTAAAGCAGAAACTAAAATAACATCATCTTTTTTTAGAATAGCGCCAAAACCATGTGCTACTAAATTGATGCTATGGGTGGTTCCAGAAGTGAAAATAATTTCGTGAGCAAATTTTGCATTAAAATGCTTTTGAATCGTTTGACGTGCTTCTTCATAACGATCTGTTGCCTCTTGACTCAATTGATGAACACCTCTATGAATATTAGCATTATAATTACTGTAGTAATCTGCAATAACATCGATAACCTGTTGTGGTGTTTGAGACGTTGCTGCATTATCAAAATACACCAAAGGTTTACCATTTACTTTTCGGTTGAGAATAGGAAAATCTTTCCGAATTTTATAAACATCAAATGTTGTATTTTGAGTAGTATTTTTCATTATAAATCAAATCCAATATTTACTCCTAATTTATTAGCAATCAACTTATTAATTCGTTTTTTAAGTTGTGGAATTTTTACACTTTCGAGTACATTATTAGCAAATGCATACATCAACAATGCTCGAGCTTCTTTTTCTGGAATACCTCTTGCGCGTAAATAAAACATAGCACCTTCGTCCAATTGTCCAATAGTACATCCATGAGAACATTTTACATCATCAGCAAAGATTTCGAGCTGAGGTTTTGTATTGATGGTTGCTTTATCATTAACCAATAAATTATTGTTGGCTTGAAAAGCATTTGTTTTTTGCGCTTCTTTTTCTACAACAACTTTGCCATTAAAAACACCTACTGCACTATCCCCAAAAATACCTTTGTAGTCTTGATGACTTTCGCAATTTGGCTCAATATGATGGACAAGGGTGTTGTGATCTACATGCTGTTTATTACCAACTATAGTAACTCCTTTTAGAGTTGAGTTAATGTGTTCTCCGTTTTGGAAAAAGCTAAGATTGTTCCTTGTCAGTTTTCCTCCAAAACTAAAGGTGTGAACAGAAACATCACTTTCTTGATGTTGATCAATAAAGGTGTTATCAATCAAAGATGCTTTTGCTTTGTCATTTTGCACTTTGTAATAGTCAACCATAGCACGTTTTGCCGCAAAAATTTCGGTAACACTATTGGTTAGTGTAGGATGTTCTGTTAAACTTTGATGACGTTCTATAATCTGAACTTGAGCATTTTCATCAACAACTATTAAATTTCTGGGTTGGAGTAATAATGAGGGCTCCACTCCTGTTGAAAAATGAATGATTTGTATTGGTCTTTCAGCAAGTTTATTCTTTTTAATATGAATATACGCCCCCTCAGAACAAAATGCAGTATTGAGTGCATTCAGCCCATTTTTTGAAGCAATTTTATTAAAATAATTTTCAATTATTGGCTGATATTTAGATTTGCTCATTACTGCAGACATCAAACAAACATCAATTCCTTCGTGAGTTGTTTTTGATAAATGTGAGGCATACTTTCCATCAATAAAAATAATTTTATAACTATCGATATCGTGGATAAAATATTGCTGAATGTCTTTGTATTCTATGGTGTTTTCAGCCTTTGGAAAAATGCTATAATCTTCTTTTAAGATTTTATTTAATGAGGTATATTTCCAAGCTTCGTTTTTTTTGGTAGGAAAACCTTCATTTTCAAAAATTTTAATCGCCTCACCACGTAATTCATTGATAAAGGAATTGTCTATTGAATTTTGATTTTCAAAAGCAATAAATGACGATAAAAGTTTTTCTTTTAATTCCATAAATTACATTTTAGGCGTTTTGATTCGCCTCTTGTTTGATCCAATCGTATCCTTTTTCTTCTAATTCAAAGGCCAATTCTTTTCCTCCAGATTTTACAATTTTACCATTATAAAGAACGTGTACATAATCTGGAACAATATAGTCTAACAGTCTTTGGTAGTGTGTAATGACTAGAGTGGCATTGTCTTTAGTTTTTAATTTGTTAACACCATTTGCAACAATTCTTAGTGCATCAATATCCAATCCCGAATCGGTTTCGTCCAAAATGGCAAGTTTTGGTTCAAGCATGGCCATTTGAAAGATTTCATTTCGTTTTTTTTCACCTCCTGAAAATCCCTCGTTTAGAGACCTAGAAAGGAATTTTCTGTCAATTTCTAAAAGTTCAGATTTTTCACGAATACGCTTTAACATTTCGCTGGCAGGCATGTCATCCAATCCTTTTGCCTTTCGTGTTTCGTTCAACGCAGTTTTGATGAAATTTGTTACCGTTACACCTGGAATTTCTACAGGATATTGAAATGATAAAAATATACCTTTATGTGCTCGTTCTTCTACACTCAATTCACTAATGTCTTCCCCTTCAAAAAGAATAGAACCTTTTCCAATTTCGTAGTCTTCTTTTCCTGCAATGACTGATGCAAGTGTACTTTTGCCGGAGCCATTTGGCCCCATTATGGCATGCACTTCACCTGGTTTTATGTCCAAGTTGATTCCTTTTAAAATAGACTTTTCATCTATGTGAGCGTGGATGTTATTTATTTTTAACATAATTATTCTGTTCCTAGAATTAAGGTATTTTTTGCTTGTTTTTTGGGTAAAACGGATATAATTTCTTTGATATCAAATTTCTTCTCCCACTTTATTTTTTCATCTTCCTCAGTAGAAATTTTTCCTTTGAGTTCTACATAAATTATTTCTGAAGCCTTTGCTTTAAGTGCTTTTGCTTTTTCATTCAATTCTAGAGTTTTTTCATTCATGTAAACACCATAAATTTCTTCTTTGGTTTGCAATACTGCAGCATCCTCAAAAAATACATAACTACCTTTAATCGTTGATAGCTGCTCGGAATTGTTTTTACATCCAAAACAAAACATGAACAATATTAAAAAAACTAGTTTTCTCATTTTATAAAATTTACCCAACAGAGCCTTCAAGGCTTATTTCTAATAATTTTTGTGCTTCAACTGCAAATTCCATTGGAAGTTTATTTAAAACATCTTTACTAAATCCATTGACAATTAGTGCAATAGCTTTTTCGGTTTCAATACCTCTTTGGTTACAGTAGAAAATCTGATCTTCACCGATTTTACTTGTTGTGGCTTCGTGTTCAATTTGGGCGGTTTTATTTTTGGCTTCAATGTATGGAAATGTGTGTGCGCCACATTCATTTCCCATCAACAAACTATCACATTGAGAAAAGTTTCGAGCATTTTCTGCTCGAGAACTGACTTGAACCAATCCTCTGTAACTGTTTTGAGATTTTCCAGCAGAAATACCTTTACTAATTATGGTTGATTTTGTGTTTTTTCCCAAATGAATCATTTTGGTTCCTGTATCGGCTTGTTGATAGTTATTGGTTACGGCAATTGAATAAAATTCTCCAACAGAGTTGTCACCTTTCAATACACAAGAAGGATATTTCCATGTTACGGCACTACCTGTTTCTACTTGTGTCCAAGAAATTTTTGCATTTTTTTCGCAAAGCCCTCGTTTGGTTACAAAATTGTAAACACCACCTTTGCCTTCAGCATTACCGGGGTACCAATTTTGAACCGTAGAATATTTAATTTCTGCATCATCTAATGCAATAAGTTCTACTACTGCGGCATGGAGCTGATTTTCATCTCTACTTGGTGCAGTACAACCCTCCAAATAACTTACATAACTGCCTTCGTCAGCCACAACCAATGTGCGTTCAAATTGGCCTGTTCCTGCTTGATTTATTCTAAAGTATGTCGATAATTCCATGGGACAACGTACGCCTTTTGGAATATAGCAAAAACTTCCATCACTAAAAACGGCACTATTAAGTGCTGCATAATAGTTATCTGTTTTTGGAACAACTGTTCCAATGTGTTTTCTAACTAATTCAGGGTGTTCTTTAATGGCTTCTGAAATACTCATAAAGATGATGCCTTTTTCAGACAATGTTTTTTTGAAAGTTGTAGCAACAGATACAGAGTCAACAACAACATCCATGGCAACGCCAGCTAGTTTTTTTTGTTCATCTAAAGAGATCCCTAGCTTTTCAAATGTCGCCAAAAGTTCTGGGTCAACATCATCAATACTATCATATTTTGGCTTGCTGTTGGGCGCAGAGTAGTATGAAATTGCTTGAAAATCAGGTTTTTCATATGATACATTGGCCCAGTCGGGCTCTTTCATATCTTTCCATATTTTAAAGGCATCCAAACGCCACTCGGTCATCCATTCTGGTTCATTTTTTTTCTTTGAAATGGCACGCACAATAGATTCATCAAGACCAACGGGGAATGTGTCAGATTCTATATCTGTATAGAAACCATACTCGTATTGCTTGGTTTTTAGTTCTTCTCTTAAATCGTCTTCAGTATATTTATTCATACGAGTTTAGGTTCATTTTTACTATAGAGAAAATGATTCTCCACAACCACATGTTCGGTTGGCATTTGGGTTATTAAATACAAAACCGCTTCCATTGAGCCCACCAGAATAGTCCAAAGTTGTTCCTATTAGATAGAGAAAACTTTTGGTATCAACGATAATTTTGACGCCATTGTCTTCGAAAACTTTATCACTTTCAATTTGCTTACGATCAAATTTAAGGTCATAAGATAGACCAGAGCATCCTCCACTTTTTACACCAACACGAACAAAATCTTTTTTAGGGTCAAAACCGTCTTCAAGCATTAATGATTGTACTTTATTTTTTGCTATTTCGCTTACCTTTATCATTACTTCTTATATAGATACTTTCTAAATAGATAGCAAATATACAACATAACACCTATACAATGCTACTTCCTAACATTATATTAGCATATGTATAAATAGGTTTTTGTTATGGGTGAGCGTATTGTGGATTGGTAATAAATTCGAAGTCAGAGAGCGAAAGTAAAAATTGTTTTAAATTTTCTTTATCTGATGTACTAAGCTGTACTCCGCCTTGTTCTACTTTTTTCATCAATGGATCAATAGTTGGAGAGTCTTGAAGTCCTTCGCTGTAGTGATTAATTACTTCTTCTATTGTTGCAAATCGGCCATCGTGCATATAGGGTGCGGTAAATGCTAGGTTTCTTAGAGATGGAGTTCTGAATTTTCCATTATCATTTGGGTCGCCAGATGCAACACCTAAACCTAAATCAGATGGATTGGCGTCTAAGCCATTATTATGAAATTTATTATCGGTCCACAGTGGATTGTTTTCGCTTCCATGACAATGAAAACAATCTCCACGATTTTCATCCATAAACACATTGAACCCTTCAAGTTCTTGAGGGGTTAGCGTGGCTTCTCCCAATAGATATCTATCAAATTTTGAATTTGCAGAAATAATGGTGCGTTCAAATTGTGAAATTGCTTTGCTGACCATTACAGAGTCTATAGCAGAAGTTCCAAATGCTTGTTCAAATAGGGGTGGGTAATTTGGGTCTTGTTGCAAGCGTTGCACCACATTATCCAATGTATTATGCATTTCAATGGGGTTTGTAATAGGATCAAAGACTTGACGTTCCAAACTTAATTCTCTTCCATCCCAGAAAAATTTATCATCATAATTCCATGCCAAATTAAAAAGCGGCATGCTGTTTCGTGTACCCTCAATGTTATCTATACCAATACTAAATTGTAAATTATTTGTAAATGCCTTCTGTGGAGCATGACAGGTAGCACATGATTGTGTATTATCAGCCGATAATTTTTTATCAAAAAATAGTTTTTTCCCAAGTGCAATTCCTTCTTCGGTAAGAGGATTGTTTATCGGAATTACAGGGGGCAAAATACGACCTTGAAAAACCTCTGGAATATCTATACTAACAGGTTTTGGAACATAACCATTGGTGATCGACTCATCTTTTGAACAAGCAAAACAAGTGATTAAAACAATTAGACTATATTTTATAATTTTATTCAATAGAGACTAAATTAAAAACATTTTGACCATTTTGATACATTAGAATTTGAGCTGTACTATTGGGCATCAACATTTGATTGTATTCATTTAAATTCCAAGTGTTTGGCTGTTTGAACCATTGAGCGATATTCATTGCAATGGTAATTTCAGTAGCACCTGTCAGCGTTATTTCTCCTAAGCTAACTTCAAAAAAAGTATCTTGTGGGAAAGTAGGATTTGACCCCGGATTGTCTACAGCTCGAATTGCGTGATAATTATAGCCCGATTCTACATTTGAACTGTTAATGTATTTACCATCCATCTGCATGTAGTGGTAACCACCACCTAGCATAGCAGGAACATTCCATGTTGCAGAATTTAAATCTGCATAAGCACCATCTGTATTGTCTTCATTTGTAAATCCAAAAACAAAGGAAATATCAGAATAACTACCCACAGCCACAGTTTGATTTGTAGAAAAATTCAATGAGTTAGCATCCTCTAAATCGACTAAATTATATTCATCAATTGTGATGACTTCACCCGTGTTTTTAGTTAATTTTATTTTTGAAATTAAATAGCGTAAGCGCTCTATACTAAGTTCATTTCCATATGCATTTGTAAACTGAATACTGTTAAAATCAGAATTTGAAACCTCCGTTTCTTCCCATTTGTGTGTGAATTTAAAATTCACAGCCGTAACTGGACTAATGTTATCATCATTGTCTTTTTCACAAGCCACAAATACAAGCGTAAATGCTAAAATTATTAGGTTAAATTTCATTATTTTGCTTTTATAATTAATACGTCTGAAAACCCTTTATTTTCAGAAATGTCAATATCCGAACTATTGGTATTACCAACCCCAACAATGCTTCCATTATTGAGTTCTGTTATACCCATCAACAAATCTACATCGTTCCCACCAATAGTTTTTTGCCACATTACATTTCCTTGTGCATTGATTTTAAAAATCCATGCATCATTTTGCCCATTATTTTTAGTCAAATTTCCATCAGAACTTCTGGAATTTCCAGCAACTAGAAATTCATTATTTTGAGTTTTATAAATGGCTTTTACACCATCAAAACTACTACCTCCAAAGGTTTTTTCCCATAGTAAATCGCCATCAGAATTTATTTTTATAATCCAAACATCTGCTGCGCCATTATTTGTAGAAAGGTCAATGTCATTGCTTCTTGAATCGCCAGCAATAAAGAAGTTGCCATCTGCTGTAGTAGTAATAGCTCTTGCTTCATCAATTTCGGTACCACCAAATGACTTTTCCCAAAGTAATGTACCAGTATTATTTAGTTTTACCACCCAAAAATCATAGGTGCCTTTGTTGTTATTAATATCGACATCATCACTATCAGAAGAGCCCATAATTAGGAAATTTCCGTCTTGTGTTTGTACAGAATCATAGGCTGTATCTGTAAATGCTCCTCCAAAATATCGGCTCCATTGTAGGTCGCCCATTGCATCTATTTTGATCACCCAATAATCTCCACCAGCATGACGTTCCATATTCATTCTATTATTACCAGCACCATCTGATGCTGAAACATCAAGTACACCCGATAATAAAAATCCATTATCTTGGGTTTGAATTATAGAAAAAGCACTATCTGCACCTACATAACCAAATGATTTCTCCCAAATAATTGTTCCTGATGCGTCTAGTTTCGCCACCCAAAAATCATTGCTTCCAGAGTTGTTTGAGACATCACCATCATTACTTTTACTACTTCCTAAAATGGCATAACCACCATCATTTGTTGTTATTAAATCTTCTCCACGATCATCGTCCGAACCTCCATAAACTTTTTGCCATTGCTGCTGTCCAGAGGCATCAAATTTTAATAACCAATAATCAAAAGATGTGTCAGTTTTGTTCGAAATATCACCATCCATACTTTGAGTGTAACCCAAAACAGCATAGCCGCCATCTGGTGTATTAACAACAGATTGTGCACTTTCGTTTTTGGTGCCACCAATAGTTAAAACTTCTTCAACTTCAACTGATTGATTTTCAGTTGGTTGAATATTTTCAGAGGAGTCACAACCAAGATTAATACTTAGGACGAAAACAAAACAACAGTATTTTATGTTTTGTATGGTTATCATAGTTTTGAATCTTATTCACTTTTTTTAACAATAAATAGTCCTTTTTCAATGTCACTGATGACTATATTTTTGCTTGCAAAATAGGGGTAAACATTCCACACACCATTAAAAGCTGCATTATCATTACTAGGATAGGTATCAAAAAAACCAACTTCATTCATGTTTTGATTCCCTATATTACTGATATCAATTTCTCGCATTCCCGCTCTATAGCTTGCCAAGAAATAACTGTCGCCAACAGTATAACCATTATGGTCTATAGAGGTGTTTTGAGCAATATATTCAAAACTAAGGGTAGGATTGTCTAAATCGCTAAAATCAAAAATAATGGTGCGTGTATTGGTGCCGATACTCTGCTCATCAAGTTCATCACCAACAATAAAATAACGTAAGTCTTCAGTAAACCAGCCTTGGTGAGTGTATTCAATGTTACTATATCCAATAGTTGAAATTGTCACAGGATTTGTTTTGTCTGTAACGTCTGCAATAACAACTTCATCTTCATTACTTCCGATAAGAATTTCTTTTCCTGTATAATCTGTATCTGGACCATTATAAGTTACAACTTGTGCATCATGAGAGTAACCTCCATTACCAAATCCGCCTTCAGAAACTGGTGCTGTTGGATATTGAATATTGATAAACAATGGGCCTCCGTTATATGGTCCATTTCTGTTAGTGCCAACAACATAAGCATAGCCAGAATCTTCATTGATGACAATATTATGAGCACTGCCAAACTCTGTAAAGTGAGTGTCTGCATTAAATTCTACAGGTGTGTTTTGCACATTTCTTAGACGTGTCAAATCGAAAACTTGCATACCATGCCCATTGGCTTCACTTACAATAAAAGCATGATTCTGATATACTTTTATATCGCGCCAACTACTGTTTACAGTGGCAGTGGGTAATATGCCAATAAGCTTTAAATTATTTGGACTACTTATATCGACAAAAGCGGTGTGAGAAGACAAACCAACTAGAGCATATTCTTTTCCATCTATAGGGTCTGTCCATCCCCAAGAGTCATTCCCAGAAATATTACCTCCAGGGTTAATACTTAAATCTTGTAATGACAAATAGCCAACTAAATCGTAGCCATTGCATGGATAATTACCTGCTAGACCATTTTCACACGGTAATGTAGAAAATGTTATATTGTCACATACATTTCCTATGCCATCTCCATCATTATCCTCTTGATTTGGATTTGCATCGTCAGGGCAATTGTCACAAGCGTTTCCAACTCCGTCATCGTCGTCATCTTCTTGATTTGGGTTAGCATTATTGGGGCAATTGTCACAAGCATTGCCAATATCATCGCTGTCGTTATCTTCTTGTTGAGAATTTTCAACGGATACACAGTTGTCACAAATATCACCTACACCATCGTCATCACCATCCTCTTGATTTGGATTTGCAGCATTTGGGCAATTGTCGATAGTATTATGAATTCCATCACCGTCTCCGTCGGGATAAGTGTTTCCTGTGGGTTCATCATCACCACAATTCAATAGTAGCCCAGAAAGTGAAACAAAAACTGAAAGAATAATAGTTTTGTTATAATTCATGTTTTAAGATTTAGTATTTGGATGGCACAATTTACATTAAAATCTATAATAAAATATTAAAAAATTCATAATTGCTTTATTTTTGCATTATGATAGAAGACAAAAATCAAAAGAAAACAACATTATCTGAATTAGGAGAGTTTGGATTAATTGAACATTTAACAACCAATTTTTCAATAAAAAACTCCAGTACGATTTTAGGAATTGGAGATGATGCAGCGGTATTGGAGTTTAAAGAAAAATCGGTGGTAGTTTCTACAGATTTGTTGGTAGAGGGTGTTCATTTTGATTTGAGCTATATGCCATTGAAACACCTTGGTTATAAAGCTGTTATTGTGAATTTATCAGATATATATGCGATGAATGCTCGTGCAACTCAGGTGACTGTTTCTATTGCAGTATCGAATCGTTTTGGATTGGAAGCTCTAGAAGCTTTATACAATGGAATTCATACTGCTGCAAAAGTATATGGGGTAGATGTAATTGGTGGAGATACAACATCTTCTACGAGTGGTCTTACAATTTCTATTACTGCTATTGGAGAAATAAATGCTTCAGATGTTGTAAAAAGAAGCGAAGCAAACCCCAATGATTTATTGGTGGTTTCAGGTGATATTGGTGCAGCTTATTTAGGACTTCAGGTTTTGGAGCGAGAAAAAGAAGTATTTAAAGTGAATCCTAATAACCAACCTGATTTGGATGCATATACATACATAATTGAACGCCAACTTAAACCTGAAGCTCGAAAAGATATTGTACAATTACTTAAAGATTTAGACGTAAAACCCACATCAATGATTGACATAAGTGATGGATTATCTTCAGAAATAATTCATTTGTGTAAACAAAGTCATGTGGGCTGCGATTTGTATGAAGATAAAATACCACTGGACCCTCAAGTAATTTCTACTTGCGAGGAATTTAATTTAGACAGCACTACTATCGCACTTAGCGGGGGTGAGGATTATGAATTGTTAATGACAATTAGTCAAGACGATTATCCAAAAATTAAAGCAAATCCAAATTTGACAGTTATTGGATATATGACAGATGTTAGTTCTGGAATACATTTGGTGACTCGTGGTGACGAAAAAATACCACTTACAGCTCAAGGTTGGAATAGCTTAAATCAAGGTTAATTTTTCCACTGCAAACTTTCCATAAACCTTACGACATCATTTTTGATATAATCAACAGCAGGGAATATGGAATCATAGTTTGGACGTGCACTAAAATACAATGCACCAGAAAGGAAATGTTTCTTTTTGTCTGAAACAAAAAATTGAATTTGAGAGGCTACTGGGCCTTTCAAATCAAACAACTTTCCATAAACATTGGTTTGTTCATTTTTAAAAGCACGCTCTGAAACCTCTCGTGCCATTTTTGAATGTTTTTGTGTTATGGATTCCGCTTCAGAAATATAATTTTTCAAATTGTTATTTAGGGAATTGTAGGTTAAATAAACTGTAGCATTCAATGAGGGATAGTTGAGGTTTAATCCTAATTTTTTTTTGTTTTTGGATATGGTTTCAACTGTGGATAGTTTGTTTTTATCAAATGTGAAAGGCAGTTGAGGTTCAATATTTTGATAATTTGCTTTGGGATACTCCAAACTTAAATATGCTTTTGGTTTAGGGACATTTACATCTTGGCATGACCAGCACAAACAAATCATTAAAATAAAAAACCGAGTCATTATTTTTTTAGTGTAACTTTTAATTGTTTTATTCTTTTATCATCAATACTTTCAATAACAAAAGTGAATGTATTAAATTTTATTTTTGATTTAATTTTCGGAAAGCTTTTTGAAATTTCAAGAACAAACCCTGCAAGGGTTTCAGCCTCTCCTTTTTCATTTTCAAAAACAGACTCGTCTTCGAGTTTTACAATTCTATAAAAATCTTTTAGCGTTGTTTTGCCTTCAAAAACATAATTAAAATCGTCAATTTTTGAATAAATCAAATCATCATCATCAAATTCATCACTAATATCCCCAACGATTTCCTCAATAACATCTTCCAAAGAAACGACTCCTGATGTACCACCATACTCATCTACAACAATAGCTAAGTGTATTTTCTTTTCCTGAAACTCCACCATTAAGTCGTCCAATTTTTTGTTTTCTGGAACAAATAGCGGCGTTCGAAGTAAATGGTTCCAATCAAATTCTTTTTTGTTTAAATGTGGTAGTAAATCTTTAGCATACAAAATTCCTGAAACAGCGTCTATAGAGTTGTCATAAACTGGTATTCTAGAATATCCATTAGCAATTATTTTTGGAATAATTTCCTTAAAACTTAATGTGCTTTCAAGTCCAAAAATATCAATGCGTGGACGCATCACTTGTTTTGTATCGGTATTTCCAAATGACACAATTCCTTGAAGAATTTTTTGTTCTTCTTTTGTTGTGTCTTCTTCACTTGTTAGCTCCAAAGCTTGAGAAAGATAATCAACATTTAGGTTTGATTTTTGTTTACCTAATCGTTTGTGAATTGACAAAGTAACCTTTCGCATAGGCATGCTAATAGGTGAAAATAAAACGTCTAAAATTTGTAGCGGTCTTGCCATAAATTTTGAAAATTTAAAATTATTTCTGTTGGCATAAACTTTTGGTAAGATTTCTCCAAACAATAAAATGAGAAAAGTAATAATGAAAACCTCCACAAAAAATACCAGATCAATCTTAAATAGAATCAGGTTAATTTTGGAATCAATACCACTAAATAGACGTTCACTTAATGCTGCAAAGAGAATAACAATTCCGATATTTATAAAATTATTAGCTACTAAAATAGTTGCTAGTAACTTCTTTGGACGACGTAAAAGTGAGTTTATAATATTTAGGGCTTTTGAAGGACTGCTCTCTTCGGCTTCCAAATCGGCTTTTGTAAGTGAAAAAAGAGCAACTTCTGCACCAGAAATTAGAGCAGAACAGCACAATAGAATTATAAGGAATAACCCGCCAAATGCTAGAGTTGTATCAATGGAATTTAGAAAAAAAATAAGGTCAGCTTCCAAAGTTATTTAGTTGGTAATACAATTAAAATGGCAAATCATCTGCACCCTCATTATTGCTAGTAGCAGTTTGAGTTGGTGCTGTTGTGTTATTTACAGGGGTGGAATTACCAGTTTGTTGAGTTTGTTCATTTTTTGCGGTCAAAAATGTAAAATCTGTACAAATAATTTCTGTAGAATAGCGATCATTACCGTTGTCATCTTGCCACTTTCTCGTTTTCAGTCGTCCTTCTATATAAACACGATCTCCTTTTTTAAGGTATTTTTCACAGATTTCAGCAGCTTTGTTACGCACCACAACATTGTGCCATTCTGTATTAGTTACTTTTTCATTGGTTTGCTTATTGGTATATGTTTCATTGGTTGCCAACGGAAAACGACCTATACAATTACTATCATCAAAATAATGAATTTTGACATTGTCGCCCAAATGACCTATAAGCATCACTTTGTTTAGTGTTCCAGACATGATTAGAATTTTAAGCAGATTTATAAAATATAAAGATATTCAAAAAAACAACAACTACGATTGAAACTCCCGAATAAATCGATCTATGACAACAGGGACAGCAAATTTTGAAATTTTAGACCATTTTACACCATCTTTCAAAGAGCTTGAAGTTTTAATAATCCAAAATTTGATATGAAGTTCTTGATGAGATAATTTATGAACAATATCTTTTTTGTTGTATAATGATATAGAATCAATGGTCAAATTTTTAATATTTATTTGTTTGATTTTTAGATTTAAGTCAAAAATAGTTTCAGATTTTGATGTTTCAACTAATGGAAACTGATACAGGTTTTGCCAAATTCCATTTGAGATGCGTTGTTCCAAAATTGTTTTTTGGTCTTTGGATTGAACCACCAAAAAATTGAAATACTTTTTCTTGACTTTATTTTTTTTCAATTTTACAGGGAGTTCTGGAATCCTACCAGTGTTAAACGCAACGCAATCCATGGAAAAAGGGCATTTTGAACAATCTGGAGATTTGGGTTTACATTGTTGTGCGCCAAATTCCATAATGGCTTGATTGTAATCACCAATATTTTTGTTTGGCAAAAGCGATGTAGCAACTGTTTTGAATTCTTTTATTCCTTGTGTTGTATTTATAGGAGTATTAATTCCAAAAAAACGAGATAATACTCTATACACATTTCCATCGACAACGGCAGTTTTTTCTTCAAAGCAAATAGAGGCAATAGCACTTGCAGTATAGTCTCCAACACCTTTGAGCGCTAATAAATCTTTATAATTTTCTGGAAATATTCCGTTTAATTCTTTAGCAACAAATATTGCGGTTTTGTGCAAATTTCGTGCTCTGGAATAATATCCTAGTCCTTGCCAATCTTTTAATACCATGTCTTCTGATGCTTTTGCAAGGTCAAAAACAGATGGATAATGCTCAATAAATTTTAAATAATAGGGCATTCCTTGCTGAATTTGGGTCTGTTGGAGTATGATTTCCGACATCCAAATTTTGTATGGATCTTTGGTGGCACGCCACGGCAAATCTCTTTTGTTTACTAAATACCAATAGGTTAATTTTGAATTAAAGTTCATTTTTTTCAAGCATCAGCAACAAAAATAAACTATTCAACGGATAAATTTTAATTCTCAAGGATTGAAATATTGAATATAAAATACATATATTTGCAGGCCTTGAATGACATTAACTTAAAAGTGCTATATAATGACAAAAGCAGAAATTGTAACAAAAATTTCTAATGAATTAGGAATTGAAAAAGCAGACGTTTTGGCAACTGTGGAGTCTTTTATGGATGAAGTGAAAGGATCTCTAGAATCTGGCAACAACGTATACCTCAGAGGTTTTGGAAGTTTCGTGATAAAAACACGTGCAGAAAAAATAGGTAGAAATATCTTAAAAAATACGTCTATCAAAATTCCTGCACACAATATACCATCATTTAAGCCTTCAAAAGTATTTCTTGAAGGTGTAAAAAAGAAGGTTAAAGTAAATTAATTAATTATAAAAAAAAGGTATATATGCCCAGTGGTAAAAAACGTAAAAGACACAAGGTAGCAACGCACAAGCGTAAGAAACGTCGTCGTGCAAACCGACACAAAAAAAAGTAAACTGATTAAGTAGCATTTGCTACTTTTTCAGTTTTAAAACAAACGTTCATTGAAATCAAATTCATGTTTTGTTGATTTTACCTAATTGACAAACTGAATTTAACGGGATTAAATCCTGTGAAAATTTAATTTACAAGAAAATATATTCGAGTAAATATAAATTATTGTATCATCCATCTGTGCAACACAACTGTTGTATAGATTAAAATTAACACTATGAATAAAGAATTAATAATTCGATCCAGTTCAGACAATGTTGATTTTGCCTTATTAAAAGATGGAAAACTAATTGAATTTCAAAAAGACAAGGAAAATAATAAATTTTCTGTTGGCGATGTGTTTTTAGCCAAAGTAAGAAAATCTATTCCAGGACTCAACGCTGCATTTGTTAATGTAGGTTATCACAAAGATGCATTTTTGCATTATCATGATTTGGGGCCAAAACTGCCTTCATTATTGAAATTCATAAAACGTGTAAGTACAGGTAAACAAAAAGACTTTTCTCTTAAAGATTTTTCTTATGAAAAAGACATCCATAAAGATGGTAAAATAGATAAAGTTATTCATCCAAATCAAACTTTATTGGTTCAAATTGTAAAAGAACCAATATCATCTAAGGGGCCAAGAATTAGTTCAGAAATATCATTTGCGGGGCGCTATTTGGTATTAGTACCATTTTCGGATCGTATTTCAATTTCTCAAAAAATTGAAAGTCGTGCAGAAAAAGAACGATTAAAACGATTGGTAAAAAGTATTACACCCAAAGGATTTGGGGTCATTATTAGAACTGTTGCCAAAGGCAAAAAGGTAGCAGAGCTCGATAAAGATTTACAAAATTTGTATTCAAAATGGGAAGCTGTATGTAAAAGCATTCCAAAGGCACACATGCCAAGCAAAGTTTTGGGTGAAATGAACAAAGCTTCATCTATTTTGAGAGATATTTTTAATGACAGTTTTACAAAAATAACTGTAGATGATAAGGATCTTTGCGAAAAAATAAAAGATTATGTATTTGAAATCGCACCCCACAAAGAATCTATAGTTAAACACTACAATTCCAAAACCCCAATTTTTGAAAAACATGGAATTGAACGTCAAATAAAAACATCCTTTGGCAAAACAGTTTCATTACCAAAAGGAGCATATCTTATTATAGAGCATACCGAAGCTCTTCATGTTGTAGATGTCAATAGTGGCAATAGAACAAGTAAAGAAAAAAACCAAGAAGACACCGCTATCGAGGTGAATTTAATTGCAGCAACAGAGCTTGCAAGACAATTTAGACTTCGCGATATGGGTGGAATTATTGTGGTGGATTTCATTGACATGAATAGTGCAGAGAATCGAAAAAAACTATTCAATCATTTAAGAGATGAAATGAAAGACGATCGGGCAAAACATAAGATTTTGCCACCAAGTAAATTTGGACTTATCCAAATCACACGACAGCGTGTTCGTCCAGAAATGAATATCAAAACAAAAGAAGCAAATCCAAACGGAATAAATGGTTCTGAGGTAGAAGCTCCAATTGTTTTGATAGACAAAATTAGTCATCAACTCGATCAAATTATCAAAAAAGGACATAAAAAGGTGACTTTAAACACACACCCTTTTATAGCCGCCTTTATTACAAAAGGGTTCCCATCAATTCGTTTGAAATGGTATTTTCAACACAAAAAATGGGTTAAAATTATGCCTAGAGATGCTTACACATACTTAGAATATCGTTTTAAAAACGATAACGGCAAAACCATTAAATTGTAACTAAAAAAGCCTTATGCAAAAATGCATAAGGCTTTTTTTATGAACTTACTCAATACGATTAAATAATCGTAGACTGTCCTAAATATATATTAGAAAAATTCAAATTAGAATCTTCAGGATTATTGATAAAATCTTCAATAAAATCACCAACTTTTCCTGTAGTTACGTTATCGTATTTTTGATTTAAATCTGGTGTAGTAATCTGTAAATGTAAAGATTTGTCTACTGCTTTTCTTATCATATCGGCTTCTTCTTTCAAGTCAAAATGATCTAGCAGCATTGCAGCAGAAAGTATTGAAGCAACAGGATTTGCAATCCCTTTTCCTGTAGCTTGAGGATAAGAGCCGTGTATAGGTTCAAACATTGCATATTTTTTTCCTACAGATGCAGAGGCCAATAGTCCAATGGAACCTCCAATAACGCTAGCTTCGTCGCTAATGATGTCGCCAAATAAGTTCTCTGTAAGAATGACATCAAATTGGGTAGGATTTAAAATCATTTGCATAGCAGCGTTGTCTACAAATAGGAATGCAAGTTCTACATCAGAATATTCTTTTCCTACTTCAGTTACGACCTTTCGCCAAAGTCGAGAGCTTTCCAAAACATTGGCTTTATCGACGAGTGTTACTTTTTTGCTTCTTTTTCGAGCTGCTTTAAAAGCAAGGTGCGTTATACGTTCAATTTCTTCACGAGTGTAGGTACAAAGATCAGAGGCCATGTTGCCATCTTCACTTATTTTCTTTTCTCCAAAATACAAACCTCCTGTAAGTTCTCTATAAATGCTAATATCTGTACCCTTAATGATGCTTTTCTTTAGAGGAGACTTTTTAAGTAACCTGTCATAAGCCTTGACGGGCCTAATATTTGCAAACAGCTCTAGTTCTTTTCTTAGCTTTAGTAACCCTTGTTCTGGGCGTACTTTTGCCGATGGATTATTATCATATTTTGGATCACCAATAGCGCCAAAAAGGATAGCATCAGTGGATTTGCACAAATTAAGCGTGCTTTCTGGCAATGGGTCGTTGTGATTGTCTATTGCAATGGCACCAACATCGGCGTATGTGTATTCAAATTTATGGTTGAAGTTTTGAGCAATTGCATCCAAAACCTTAACCGCTTGTTCTGTAACTTCTGGACCAATACCATCTCCTGGTAGTACAGCAATTTTTAAGTTCATAGTGAATGTGTTTTTTGAAGTTCAAAGGCTTCAATTTTATCTTTTTTGCTTAACAAATAATCAATATCATCGTATCCGTTGATGAGACATGTTTTTTTGTAGGAATCAATGTCAAATGTAGCTTTAATATCAGTTCCCAAGACCGATAATGTTTGGGTTTCAAGATTGACTTCAAATTGAGTCATAGCATTTTTTTCTATGGCCTGAAACAATTGTTGAAGAATATCTTCAGAAACTTGAATGGGCAACAAACCATTATTGAGAGCGTTTCCTTTAAAAATATCTGCAAAAAAACTAGAAATAATCACCTTGAAGCCGTATCCTACAAGCGCCCAGGCTGCATGTTCACGACTAGATCCACAACCAAAATTATCACCAGCAACAAGAATACTACCACTATATTTGTTATTGTTAAGAGCAAAATCTGGAATTAAATGGTCTTGTTTATCATAGCGCCAATCTCTAAATAAATTATCTCCAAATCCCTTTTTATCAGTAGCCTTTAAAAAGCGTGCAGGAATAATTTGATCGGTATCAACATTTGATATATTTAATGGAATTGTTGTGGATATTAGGGTTGAAAATTTTTCCATTATGCAAGTTGTTTTGAGATGTCTATTATTGTTCCTTCTACGGCAGTAGCTGCTGCTACCAAAGGACTTGCGAGTATTGTTCGAGATCCTTGCCCTTGTCGTCCTTCAAAGTTTCTGTTTGAAGTAGATACACAATATTCTCCTTGTGGAATTTTATCATCATTCATTGCCAAGCAAGCTGAACAACCGGGTTGTCTGAGTTCAAATCCTGCTGATTCAAAAATATCTTTTAGTCCTTCTGCAATAATTTGTGCTTCTACTTGTCGGCTTCCAGGAACTAGCCATGCCGTAACATTATTAGCTTTATGTTTACCTTTGATGTAGTCAGCTGCTACACGAAAATCTTCAATTCTAGAGTTCGTGCAACTTCCAATAAAAACATAATTTATAGGTTTTCCAATTAAAGATTCTCCTTCTGAAAAGTTCATATATGCCAAAGATTTTTTATCGGATTCATTTTCTGAATTTGGAATATTTTCAGAAATTTTAATCCCCATTCCAGGATTTGTACCGTAAGTAATCATTGGCTCGATGTCTTCGGCATCAAAAACATACTCTTTGTCAAATGTAGCGCCTTCATCTGTTGGGAGCGTTTTCCAGTAGGCGATTTTGTTTTCAAAATCTTTTCCTTTAGGAGCAAATTCTCGACCTTTTATATATTCAAATGTCGTTTCATCAGGCGCAATCATACCGCCTCTAGCACCCATTTCAATACTCATATTACAGACGGTCATACGACCTTCCATACTCATATTTTCAAAAACATCGCCTGCATATTCACAAAAATAGCCTGTACCAGAATTTGTTCCTAGCTTTGAAATTATATACAAAATGACATCTTTGGGTAAAACACCTTTTTTGAGTGTTCCATTAACGGTTACTCTAAGGCTTTTGGGCTTTGTTAAAAGCAGACATTGACTTGCAAAAACTTGTGCAACTTGACTGGTGCCAATTCCAAATGCAATTGTTCCGAAAGCGCCGTGTGTGGAAGTGTGACTATCGCCACAAACCATGGTCATACCAGGTTGAGTAACACCAAGTTCTGGTGCCATGACATGAACAATACCATTGTACTTATGCCCAAGTTCGTACAAGGTAATATTATTTTTTTTGCAATTTTTGGCCAATTGCTGCAATTGATGTCTCGATAATTTATCTCTTACAGGCAGATGCTGATTTTGTGTTGGTGTGTTGTGGTCGGCAGTAGCCACAATTTGATTGGGTCTAAAGATTGGAATATTTCTATTTTCCAATTCACTAAATGCTTGAGGACTGGTGACCTCATGAATCAAGTGTTTATCTATATACAAGATTTGTGGACCATTTTCAATAGTGTCCACTACATGTGCATCCCAAACCTTATCAAATAAAGTTTTTTTCATGATATAATTAGCGAAGTTCGTTATAAATTGAACTAGATTCTATAATTGTATGTATGTCGCTATCATTAACTTCTTTTTTTGCATCAGCATATTTTAAAAAGTCTTTATAAACAACATCAAGTTGTAATTTTGTCAATTCGTAACCTACATTTTTGGCTCTGTAGGCCAATGCTGCTCGCCCACTTCTTGCAGTAAGTACAATAGCGGATTCAGTGACTCCAACATCTTTTGGGTCAATAATTTCGTAAGTTTCTCTATTTTTTATCACACCATCTTGATGGATGCCAGAACTATGTGCAAATGCGTTTGCGCCTACTATAGCCTTATTAGGTTGAGCAAAAATACCCATGTGTTCTGATACAAGTTGACTCAATCCAAAAAGCATTGAAGTATTAATGTTGGTGTCTAGATTTAAGTATGGGTGTTGTTTCATAATCATCACTACTTCTTCTAGGGCAGTATTTCCAGCACGCTCTCCAATACCATTGATTGTACACTCAATTTGTCTGGCACCATTTATAGCACCTTCAATAGAATTGGCAGTGGCCAATCCTAAATCGTTGTGACAATGACAGGATAATATTACCTTGTCAATACCTTTTACATTTTCTTTAAGGTACTTGATTTTTGCCCCATATTCGTGTGGAAGACAATAGCCTGTTGTATCTGGAATATTAAGAACAGTTGCTCCTGCTTTTATGACTGCTTCACAAACTCTTGCAAGATATTCGTTGTCTGTTCGCCCAGCATCTTCTGCATAAAATTCAACGTCTTCGACAAAAGATTTTGCATAAGCTACTGCTGCAATTGCTCGTTCAATGATAGCTTCTTTATTGGAACGAAATTTAAATTTAATATGTGAGTCTGAAGTGCCAATACCGGTGTGAATTCTTGGTTTTTTGGCATGTTGAAGTGCTTCAGCAGCAACTTTGATGTCGTTCTCAACAGACCTCGTTAGTCCACAAACGGTTGCATTTTTAACAATTTTTGAAACTGCTTCAACAGATGAAAAATCACCTGGACTAGAGACAGGAAATCCAGCCTCAATGATGTCAACACCTAACAAATCTAACTGCTCCGCAATAATGATTTTTTGATCAGTATTTAACTTGCACCCAGGTACTTGTTCTCCATCTCTTAAGGTTGTGTCAAATATTTGAACGTTTGTGTTAGACATATCTGTAAATATATTATATATTGTCTTGCGAATTTAATTTTTTTTAAAATATTTTACCTAAAGTAATATTAATTATTTTACGACGTTTATCTTTGCATATTAAAAATTAATCAATTGATTTTCAGTTAATTGTGTCGGATTTTAAATTATGACTAAACCACAAAAAGACAACTTATTTGTTTTAATAAGATCGCTTACGAAGTCCGAAAAGAGACAGTTTAAGCTCTACATTGGTCGTCTTGGGGTCAATGAAGACTCAAAATTCCTGTTATTGTTTAAAGTTTTAGAAAAACTAAAAGTTTATGACGAACGTGCTATTTTAGAAGAAGGTTTTGTAAAAAAACAGCAGTTATCCAATCTTAAAGCGCATTTGTACAAACAAATATTAATTAGTCTTCGTCTCAATCCATCGCATCAAAATTTAAGAATTCAACTACGTGAGCAACTAGATTTTGCCACAATTCTATACCATAAAGGCTTATATAAACAAAGTTTGAAAATTCTTGATAAAGCAAAATCGTTGGCGATTTCAAATCAAGAAAAAAATATTGCTTATGAGATTGTAGAGCTTGAAAAAGTTGTTGAATCTCAATACATTACAAGAAGTTTGAGTAGTCGAGCAGATGAACTTACCTTACAGGCCAAATCTTTGAGTAGTCAAAATTTAATTGCGAGTAAACTTTCCAATTTATCGCTTCAACTTTATGGGTTATTTCTAAAAACAGGATATGTAAAAAACGATGCAGAATATCAAAAAGTAAAAAATTATTTTAATAAACGAATGCCTAAATTTGAAGTAAGTGAACTTGGTTTCCGAGAAAAATTGTGGCTTTACAAATCTTATTTATGGTACAGTTTTTTAATTCAAGATTTCAAATCTTGCTACAAATATTCAAGAAAGTGGGTTGATTTGTTTTATGATAACGAATCAATGATTCGGCTCAATCCTGTATTTTTTCTAAGAGGCTATCAATATTTACTGGAAGCTTTATTTTTTATAAAACATCATCAAAAATTTCAAGAGGCGTTAAAGGAATTAGAAGAAATTATTCAAAAACCATGGTTTCCTCGTGACGAAAATATTGACAGTTTAATATTCTTGTACTTATATTTAAACAAATTGAATTTGCATTTCATTGAAGGAAGTTTCGAGAAAGGCTTGCCTTTGATTGATGATGTTGTAGGTGGTTTAAAAGAACATTCTAATCAAATAGATGAACATCATGTTATGGTATTCTATTATAAAATTGCCAGTCTTTATTTTGGAATGGAAGATTATAAAAATGCTATAAAATATCTTTCAAAGATTATCAATAATAAATCACTTCAAATGCGGGAAGATTTGCTCTGCTTTTCTAGAATTTTGAACCTTGTTGCACATTATGAAGCGGGTGAGGATCATGATTTAGACCGCCTGATAAAAAATACCTATAAGTTTCTAATAAAAATGCAAGATTTATATGCTGTACAACAAGAAATGGTCAATTTTCTTAGAGGTCTTGGTGATATTTATCCACAGCAATTGAAGGCAGCGTTTATAGAATTGCATGTAAAATTAGTTGCTTACGAAAACCATCCTTACGAGCGTCGTGCTTTTTTATACCTTGATATTATTTCCTGGCTAGAAAGTAAAATAGAAAATAAATCTACAGCAGACATAATTAAAGAAAAATTCACTAAATCTAAATACTTAATTTAATTTTTACAGAAAAAAATTTGGTTATTTGAATTTTATATTTGAATATTTGCATTCATAAAGTTCAAAAACTTATTGAAGTGTTATCAAGAAAGGTGAAGGGATTAGACCCAGTGAAGCCTTAGCAACCCTCCACATAATTGGAGTAGGTGCTAAATTCTACTTTTTATTTTTTAATAATTAGATAGATAACAACCAACATTTTTTCGGATGTTGATCATTTCTTAATAACATTTTTCTTTTAAGTTCACCAACAAATGGTGCATTTGACTTTTTGTTTTAATTATTTATTAACTCAAAAAAATAGAAAAATGAGTACACAAAAATTTGCAACTAATGCATTACACGCGGGACACGATGTATCCCAAAACGCTGGTACTAGAGCAGTGCCAATTTATCAATCAACGGCTTATGTTTTTAATGATTCAGATCATGCAGCAAACCTTTTTGCACTAGCTGAAACAGGAAATATTTATACCCGTATTAATAACCCAACAAACGATATTCTTGAGCAACGTTTGGCAGCACTCGAAGGAGGAATTGCTGCTGTTGTTACAGCTTCTGGAACTTCTGCAATTGCAACATCCTTATTGACACTTCTAAAAGCAGGAGATCATATTGTTGCTTCTAGTAGTTTGTATGGTGGAACATACAATTTGCTTAGCGTTACTTTACCAAGACATGGTATTACAACAACATTTGTTGACCCTTCTGATGCAGAAAATTTTAAAAATGCAGCACAAGAAAATACACGTGCGTTTTTTATTGAGTCTTTAGGGAATCCAAAATTAGATGTATTGGATATTGAAGCCATATCAAAAGAAGCAAAAGCCTACAAAGTACCTTTAATTGTAGACAACACAGTAGCTACACCATATTTGTTAAATCCAATTGAGCATGGTGCAAACATTGTTATTCATTCGCTTACAAAATACATCAACGGAAATGGAACAGCACTAGGAGGTGTAATTATAGATGCAGGTACATTTGATTGGGCGAATGGTAAATTCCCAGAATTTACAGAACCATCTCCAGGGTATCATGGTCTTGTTTATAGCGAAGCTCTAGAAGCAGCAGCTTTTATTGCAAAAATTAGAATTGAAGGTTTAAGAGATTATGGTGCAGCACTAAGTCCTTTTAATGCATTCCAAATTATTCAAGGTCTTGAAACGCTTGAAATTAGAATCAAAAAGCACAGTGAAAACGCATTGGCTCTTGCCAAATGGTTACACCAACAAGAACAAGTAACTTGGGTCAATTATCCAGGACTTGAAACTAGCGCTTACAAATCTTTAGCAGATCGTTACTTGCCAAATGGTCAAAGTGGCTTGGTTACTTTTGGAGTAAAAGGAGGATTTGATGCAGCAAAGAAAATTGCAGATACAACAAAGTTATTTTCACTACTTGCAAACATTGGTGATACAAAGTCACTTATCATTCACCCAGCGAGTACAACGCATCAGCAATTGAGCGACGAAGCACAAGAGTCTACAGGAGTTACAAAAGATCTTATTCGTCTTTCAGTTGGTCTTGAAGATATTGAAGATTTAAAAGCAGACCTGATTGAAGCTTTTAAGGCTGTTGATGCACTTGTTGAAGTTTAATTAATAAAAACAAAAAAAATGAGTGATTTAACATTTTCAGTACAAGGACAGAGTA
Source organism: Aeromicrobium sp. (assembly GCA_964219345.1). Lineage (GTDB taxonomy): Bacteria > Bacteroidota > Bacteroidia > Flavobacteriales > Flavobacteriaceae > UBA3537. The sequence continues at coordinate 28,459 of CAXPPN010000032.1, forward strand.
ACTCTGCGACAAAATTTACAGCCAAAGCAAGACAATTTAGTTTGGTAATAGACGAACCTGAAGCACTTGGTGGTAAAGATGAAAGTGCCAATCCTGTTGAGTTTATTTTAGCAGGACTTGCAGGTTGTCTCAACGTTGTTGGGCACATTGTGGCAAAAGAGCTACAATTTGAATTAAAACAATTGGATATTGAGATTTCTGGAGAAATCAATCCAAATAGGTTCTTGGGGATATCAAAAGATGAACGCGCAGGATTCAAATCCATTAATGTTTCATTGAAACCTGAAGCAACAACCGATGATGTAACTTTAGAAAAGTGGTTAGATATTGTTCAGGAGCGATGCCCTGTTAAAGATAATTTACTAAATCAAACCCCTTTAAAATTAAAATTGGAACAGCCAATATATAATTAAGCCCGTATTTATTGAGTGAAATTCAATACATAGAGATTCCAAAATACACCACAATTTCTGGTAAGACAATGCCTATTAATTTGTCTTACCAGTTATTTGGTTGTGCCCTACACAGTGCGCCTGTGGTTTTAGTTAATCATGCCCTAACAGGCAACTCTAATGTTGCAGGTTCTAAGGGGTGGTGGAATGCACTTATTGGTCCAAATAAACCCATTGATACCAATCACTTTACCATTTTGGCATTTAATATTCCTGGAAATGGATATGATGGTCATACAAATCACCTTATTGAAAATTATAAAGATTTTGTTGCGAGAGATATTGCAAAATTATTTTTATCGGGAATAGAAGCTCTTGGAATACATCAACTTTTTGCAGCCATTGGTGGTTCATTGGGTGGTGGCATCGCTTGGGAAATGGCAGCCCTTAATCCAAAAATTACAAAACATTTAATTCCTGTTGCAAGCGACTGGAAATCAACGGATTGGATTATAGCAAATTGTCTTATTCAGGAGCAATTTTTAGTGAATTCTAAACGCCCAATTCAAGATGCAAGAATGCATGCAATGCTTTGCTATAGAACTCCAGAATCATTAAAAAATAGATTTCAGCGTTCACAAAATGAGGAGTTTAATTTGTTTAATATTGAAACATGGTTGATACATCACGGCGATAAGCTTCAAAAACGGTTTCAGTTGTCGGCATATAAACTCATGAATCATTTATTAAAAACCATTGATATTACAACAAATAGAGGCTCTGCATCCGAAGTATTAAAAACTATTGAAGCCGAAATTCATATTATTGGAATTGATTCAGATTTGTTTTTTGTTTCTGAAGAAAACACATCAACCTTAAAGCTTTTACACCCAAATCTTACAAATGTTTCATATCATGAAATCACTTCCATACATGGCCATGACGCTTTTTTGATTGAATATGAGCAATTGAATGCCATCATCAAAGAAATTTTCCAACCCGAATTAGTACGTATAGTATCTTAATTTAGAATATTACTTTTAACATTTTAACTAAGACACAATTGATTTTATATGCTTAATTTTGCCAAAAATTACGGCATTTGAAAGTTATTGAGCGCATAAAAAAACCCATTAGTTACGAGATGGAACTTTTTGAAAAAAAGTTTCGCTTATCGATGTCTAGCAAAGTTGCGCTTCTCAACCGAATTACCCATTATATCGTCAATCGAAAAGGAAAACAAATGCGTCCAATGTTCGTTTTTCTTTCTGCAAAAATGATTTCCAATGGTGAGATTAGTGAACGTACTTTTCGTGGAGCTTCAGTCATTGAGCTTATACATACCGCAACTTTGGTGCATGATGATGTGGTTGATGATAGTAACCATCGTAGAGGATTCTTTTCAATTAATGCACTATGGAAGAACAAAATTGCAGTTTTAGTTGGAGATTTTCTACTGTCAAAAGGGCTCTTGTTTTGTATTGATAATAATGATTTTGATCTTCTAAAAATTATTTCTGTTGCAGTTCGTGAAATGAGCGAAGGAGAACTCCTTCAGATAGAAAAAGCACGAAAACTAGACATTACAGAAGAAGTTTATTATGAAATAATTCGTCAAAAAACAGCAACACTTATAGCAGCATGTTGTAGTTTGGGTGCAGCCTCTGTAAAACCCCATTCAAAAGAGGTCGAAACTATGCGTAAATTTGGAGAACTCATTGGTATGGCTTTTCAAATTAAGGACGACCTTTTTGATTATGGAACAGAAGAAATAGGAAAACCGACGGGGATAGATATAAAAGAGCAAAAAATGACACTTCCACTAATTTATGTTCTGAATAATTGTTCAAAAAAAGAGCAATCTTGGTTAATCAATTCTATAAAAAACCATAACAAAAATCCAAAACGAGTAAAAGAGGTCATAGCGTTTGTAAAATCTCAAGGAGGTTTGGAATATGCCGTTTCAAAAATGAAAAGTTTTCAAGAAGAAGCCGTCAAACTTATTGGACATTACCCCGAATCAGAATATAAAAAAGCACTTCTTTTGATGGTGAATTATGTGATTGACCGCAACAAATAGTTCAACATATAACCGCAAATATTTTGTTTATCATGTGTTTGATATTTTATATCTTAGCATTGGTACAAATTTTAATTTCATCCAAAATATTCACAATTGATATCAAAGTCTACAATAGATCAAGTTTTTGATATGGCTCGCGTTGAAGAAGTCATAGGCGACTTTGTACAGTTAAAAAAAGCAGGGAGTAACTTCAAAGGGCTTAGTCCATTTAGTGAAGAACGTACACCAAGTTTTATGGTTTCGCCAGTAAAACAAATTTGGAAAGATTTTTCTACAGGAAAAGGAGGAACTGTGGTTTCATTTCTTATGGAACATGAGCACTTTACCTATCCTGAAGCCATTAAGTATTTGGCTAAAAAATACAATATTGAGGTAGAAGAAACGGTTCAATCTAACGAAGAAAAAGAAGCTGCAGGCGAGCGAGAAAGTATGTATCTGGTAAGTGAATATGCAAACACTTATTTTCAAAACACTCTACACAAAACCGATGCTGGAAAAGCCATTGGGCTGAGCTATTTTAAGGAAAGAGGATTTACAGAAGAAACGATCAAAAAATTTCAACTTGGATATTCCACAGAAAATTGGAGCGGCCTAACAGATGCTGCTCTAAAAAAAGGATATCTGCTTAAATATTTGGAAAATACAGGTTTAACGATTGTTAAAGAAGAAAAACAATTTGATCGTTTCAAGGGTCGTGTAATGTTTCCTATTCATAGCATGTCTGGTCGTGTTCTTGGTTTTGGCGGACGAATTTTGGCAAAAAATGAAAAAGCAGCCAAATATTTAAACTCCCCAGAAAGCGATATATATCACAAAAGTAAAGTGCTTTATGGGGTTTATTATGCCAAACAAACTATAGCAAAAGAAGATAATTGTTATTTGGTTGAAGGCTATACAGATGTCATTCAATTTTACCAAACAGGCATCAAAAACGTGGTGTCATCTTCAGGCACAGCGTTAACCTCAGAACAAATTCGATTGGTCAATCGATTAACCAAAAATATTACCGTACTTTTTGATGGTGATGCCGCTGGAATACGAGCTTCTTTGCGTGGAATTGATTTGATTTTGGAGCAAGGGATGAATGTAAAAGTTTGCACCTTCCCAGAAGGAGAAGATCCAGATAGTTTTGCCAAACAAAATACACTTGAAGAACTACAAAAATATCTGAAAGATAATGCAAAAGACTTTATCGCCTATAAAGCTTCATTATTGATGCAGGAGGCGAATAATGATCCAATTGCAAAAGCCGATTTGATTCGTGATATGATTACTAGTATTTCTAAAATATCAGATCAAATAAAACAAGAGCTATATATTCGCGAGTGCGCTAGAATCATGGATATTAGCGAAGAAGTGCTTTTTAGTACACTGGCTCAAATGAATAAAAAAGCACAATTTGAGGCCAATAAAACAGCACAGAAACAAAAGAAAGCTTTTGACATTGTAAAAAACACCGCACCCACAAAAAAAATAGACCTACAATTTGAATTGGAGCAAAAAATAATTGAAATCTTACTGCTTTATGGAAGTCAAACTGAAGATTTTGAAGATTTAATTTTGAAGGAAAATGATGAAGGCGTTTTGATTCTTGAGCCTATTATTCATAAAGCCAAAGTTTTTGAAAAAATTTATTTAGATCTTCAAGAAGATGAAATGCAATTTAGTAATGAAAATTTTAAAACAATTTATTATTTAATCATAGATTATTTAAATCAAAATGACACTTTTATTGTAGAGAATTTTATCCACGAGATTGATCCAAAATTAGCGCCATTTGTTTCAAATATTTTAATGAATGATGAGCGTTATAGACTTCACAACTGGGAAAAAAATAATATTTTTCCTAAACGAAAAGATGTTAATATTGCTCAATTAGTTAGTGAAACAATATTAAGTTTACGTTGTTTTTTGATTGATCAAAAGGTAAATGAGTTTAAAGAAGCGACAAACGAAAGCATGACAGACAATACAAATGTCTTAGAAGATGTATTAAATTATTCCAACCTAAAAATGTTGCTTTCTCGAAAATTAAATAGAGTACTTTAAGCTAGTTTTTTAGTCGTCCTAAATCAATTAAAGAAATCAAATTTGTGACATTGAGTTTTTTCATTAATCGAGATTTATAGGTGCTAACAGTTTTTGGGTTTATATTGAGTTCTTCCGCAATTTGATTATTTTTCTTTCCGTTACAAATGAGCTTTAAAACTTCAATTTCTCGAGTGGAAAGTTTGTGATACAAATCCGTTTCCCCTTTGTTTTTATCAAAAGTCAATTTTTGAGCCATGGCATTGGTTACATACATTCCCCCTTTATAGACTTTTAAAATGGCTTTTTTTATGGTACTTGTAGTTGCTGTTTTGGATAAAAATCCAGAAGCTCCAGCTCTAATTCCACTAGAGGCATAAATGTTTTCTGGCTGTGCACTAAAAATAATTACCCGTACATTGTTGTAGTTCTTTTTGATTTTTCTCAAAATAGTAATTCCATTCATGTCGGGTAAATCCATGGACATAAGTACAACATCAACACTTCCCTTTTTTAAGTAGTTTATAAGTTGTTTTGCAGTGTCGACTGTACTGACAATTTTGATGTCATTTGAACTATCAAAAAGCATTCGGATTCCATAATTGACAATCGGCTGATGATCAGCAACGAGAACCCTTATCATAATTTATTGTTTAAGTGTTTCTGGAATAATACAAACAGGAATTGGGTTCATTTTGTGCGCATTGGATGTATTGAATCGATTAAAAATCACAAAAACCTCTTTTTGTCTTCCCTCAAAATCATTTGCATTTTTTCCTTCATCTTTCATTTTCATGGCCCATTCCAATTCATCATAGGATGCGCCAATTTGGTCTTCATCAGTTCGAGCATCTCCAAACAAACCATCGCTTGGTGCTGCAGTCATAATGCTGTTTGGCACTTCAAGGGCTTTTCCTAGGTCATACACCTCTGATTTTAGAAGGTCTGCAATAGGACTCAGATCTACACCGCCATCACCATATTTTGTGTAAAAACCAACTCCAAAATCTTCTACCTTATTTCCTGTTCCTGCAACAAGAAAACCATTTAAACCTGCATAATAATAAAGCGTAGTCATGCGCAAACGAGCGCGTGTGTTGGCCAAAGCCATATCTACAATTTTTTGATCTTTTGTAGTGTCTATTTCAGATTTTAAAGACTCGAATACAGGGGTGAGATTAACACGTTTTGAGCTTACATTAGAGTAGTTTTTTTCCAAAAAACGAATATGTTCTTGAGCACGACTTACATGACTATCTGCCTGATGAATTGGCATTTCCAAACATAATACTTTTAGTCCTGTTTTTGCACAAAGTGTCGATGTTACAGCAGAGTCAATACCCCCAGACACACCTACTACAAATCCGCCAATGTTAGCTTTATTGGCATAATTTTTCAACCAATTGATGATGTGCTGCACGACTGCGTTTGTATCCATATTTTTCGTAATGTATTGGTATGTAACAAAAATAAACTATTCTATTCATCTTTGAAACATTTTATTTCAGATTAGTAAAAATTTAGAATTCAATTAACATTTTGGCAGTATTAGCATATTCATATATATTGTTTAAATTTATAAACTAATAAATTAACAAATCTTAAAAATCTGTAATGAATCAACTTATAAAATACTTTTGTTTCAGGTTAAGTTTATTAATTATATTTACTTTCAGTAATTTTTCTTTTGCACAATTGAGCAGAACACACTATGTGCCACCAATTACTGTTGCTCCAAACGGAAACGCACTCCCACAAAATCAATTTTTACATATTTCTACACCAAGTACAGAAGTTATAAGTGTAGAAGTCAATGAATTGGGAAATGGAACAACAACCTATACATTATCGAATGCTAATCCTTTAGAACTATTTATTGGAAATGGTGATAATACTTCTTTTGTAGTATCATCATCAGATACTGGAACAAAAATCACAAATAAAGGATATATCATTCAATCTGAAAAGCCAGTTTATGTGTCAGCTCGACTTACTGCTGGGAATCAAAATCAAGCGGGATCTTTAGTTTCCAAAGGATTATCTGGATTGGGGCAAACGTTCAGAGCAGGAACATTTACTAATTTGAAAAATTTTACGTCAGCAAATCAGGATTATATCAATTTTATTACTGTTATGGCTACAGAAAATAATACTGATGTTAATTTTTCAGACTTACCAACAGATATAATTATTTTAAACAACACTCCACTATCGGTAAATCTTGATGCTGGTGAATCGTATGTAATTGCTTTAAATCCAGCTGATACACCATCAAATAGGGATGGATTGATTGGAGCTCTTGTTTCTTCAAACAAACCTATTATAATGAACTGTGGTTCTTTCAATGGGAGTAACTCCACTGGTGGAGGCAGAGATGCTGGAATTGATCAGATTGCTCCTCTTGAAACTATTGCAATTGAGAATCAAGAATTTAGTGAGTATATATTCATTCGTGCCAATGGTTATGACGATATTGAGCGCCCTCTCATTGTTGCACATTCTGACAATACAGAAGTTTGGGTTAGCGGCGAACCAGGATCTGCAACAGGGGCATATCATACAACACTTAATGCAGGTGATTATGTCAGTTTAGGAGGGAATTTATTCAGTACTCAATCAACAAGTGGCTCTAATCCAGGTGGAAATTTATATGTTTGGACTTCTAAAACAACGTTTGCCTACCAAGGAATTGGAGGTGTTAATAACGAGGCCAATCAGGAATTATTTTTTGTTCCACCCTTAAATTGTAAAGCACCTCGAGCAATTGATAATATTCCACTTATTGAATCTTCAGGCTCAACAGGAACAAGTTTTACTGGAGGGATTACGATTGTTGCCGAAGCAGGTGCAGCCGTAAACATTAATGGAGTGCCAACGACGGCAACTGCACAGTCGGTTGTTGGAAACTCAAATTTTGTAACATATTTAATTAGCGGATTGTCAGGTAATATAAGTGTAACATCAGATGGTCAAATTTATGTATCGTATTATGGCGCAAACGGTGCTGCAGCTCTTGGGGGTTTTTATTCTGGGTTTATTTTTAAACCTGAAATTACATCAACAGCATTAGATGTTACGGTAGATAATATCTGTATTCCATTTATTGAATTAAACCTTGGTAGCGAAGAAACTTTTGATGCTTACCAATGGTTTTTCAATGGTGTTCCAATAGCTGGAGCTACATCCGAAACCCATATTCCTACAGTACCAGGATATTATCAGTTGGAGGGAATTATTACGGATTGTTCCACAGTGCTTTCAGATGATATCCCTGTAAGTGGTTGTGCAGGAGATTCAGATGATGATGGCCAGAATAATAATATTGATATTGATATTGATAATGATGGAATTTTAAATTCACAGGAGTCCAACTGTAATTTTGATTTTGATCTTTCGATTGATATTGGACCATATTTTACGTCATCTACAACAAATAGTGTAGAAAATGTTGCACCAATACCCTTTGAAGGTTTTACAAATCAAATTATGCACCTTAGTGCATCGCCAAATGTTGGAAATTCTCAAAGCACCACAACTTATCAATTAGTGTTTGATGCACCAACACATTTTAAAATAGAGCAAGCTCCTTCAACATTTACATCAGGTGAAATGAATGATGAAGAACAATATACACTAAGTGTTCCTCAAGATCAAACAATTACTGTTTTAAATCTTGATAATCAATTGCTTATAGATGTTAACTATGATGGAATTTATGATAATAATGTTCAAGAATTTACAGCTTTTGAGATTCGATTTAAACTAAATTCAGCAGCTCTACCAAATGGAAACGGTACTTTTTCATTTCAATCGTATAGCGCAAGTCAATTTGAGATTGAATACAATAATATTTCAGAAATAAATTCTAATAGCGTTGCTTTTCAATTGACACAAACCTGTCGATCTATAGATTCTGATGGAGATAGTATCGAAGATGCAATAGATTTAGATTCCGATAACGATGGTGTTTTTGATGTTGTTGAAAGTGGAAACTCAGCTCTGGACACTAGTGGTAATGGCAGGGTTGATGGCATGGACACAAATGATTCTGAATCAGACGGGCATCACGATTTGGCGCAAAGTCCTATTGACACAGATTTTGACTTAATATTTGATTATTTAGACTTGGATAGTGATAATGATGGACTTTTTGATCTTTTTGAAGCAGGAATTGGATTTAACACATTGGATTTAAATAATGATGGTCAAATTGATTTAGGTTTTACAGATAATAATTTTAACGGATCATCAGATATTGCAGAGACAATTATTCCTTTAGATTCAGATGCCGATGGTTTGCCAGATTTTATCGAATTGGATTCAGATGCCGATGATTGTTATGATGTTGATGAGGCAGGATTTACAGGAACTTTGGGAATACTAAACGGCACAAGTATAGATACAAATGGACTGGTTTTGGGTGGAGACGGATATGGCCTTGCAATTGACACCAATGCAGATGGGTTGTTTGACTATCAAGACTTAATAAATATAACAACACAATCTTTGAACTCCCCTTTATTTGTCTGCGAAGAAGGGAATACTAGTATTGAAATTAATTTAGAAAACAACTCTGATGATTATGATACAATTTCTTGGGAATGGAGTTTTGATGGAGGATTAACATGGACTTTTGTACCTGAAACACCATCTAGTTTTGAAAATGTAGCTACAAATACTTTGGAGATTTATAATGCTTCAGATACATATACAAACACCCTTTTTCGAGTGCAAATGCAAAGAACGGATGTGGTGTGTAAATCATATTATTCTGATGAAGTAGAGCTCGTTGTAAATCCATTGCCTATAATTGTTGAGAATGTAAGCCTTTTTCAGTGTGATCAAGACACTGATGGAATTACAATATTTAATTTAAATGAAGCCAATGAACTTATTTCTGCAGATTATTTAAATGAAACCTTTACCTTTTATTTTGATGAATCAGAAGCACTTCTTGGAACTTCAAATAATATAACAGACCCCGTAAATTATCAAAACACAAATTCAGATCCAACAATCAATCCAAACCAAATTTTTGTTCGAGTAGAAACAATTAATGGTTGTTCACTTGTGGCTCAGCTAGACCTTTTTGTTTCGACAACCCAAATTCCCTCTGGTTTTTCAATTCCTCCGTACCAAGAATGTTTTGATGATTCTGATGGTTCCACAACTTTCGATTTTAGCAATTCTGAAGCTATTATTTTGGGGATTTTTCCACCCACTCAACCGCTTACTGTGACCTATTATGAGTCTGAATCGTATGCATTATCCGAAATCAGCCCTATACTTGATATTCAAAATTATGAAAATACTTCAGGAGTCAATCAATTTATTTGGGTTCGTGTAGATTCCGACATTGATAATTCGTGTGTAGGTTTAGGACAGTATATCGATTTAATTGTTCATCCATTACCACAATTAAACACCCCAATAGACCAATATTTTTGTGTTGGCCCTCCAAATACTTTCGTTTTAGATTTAGCTAATGAATACGATACTTTTGTGTTAGACAGTCAATCTTCAACGGATTTTACAGTGAGTTATTTTTTAAGTTTAACAGATGCAGAAAGTTCTACCTCAGAAATTTTTTCAGTTTCCAATTCTAGTTCTATTGCACAGATTTTTTATAAAATAACAAACAACGCTACAGGATGTTATGATATTGATACTTTTGAAATTGATTTTATTGATATTCCTGTAGCAAATCAACCAGCAATTTTTTCAGAATGTGACACTAATAATGATGGAATTTATCTTTTTGACACTTCAACTTTGGAAGCTCAAATTTTAGGAGGACAAACTACAATGAATATTGCATACTATGATGCCTTTGGAAATCCATTGGAAGACGAAAACGGACAAAATATTACAAGTCCTTTTCCTAATGAGTTTTTATCGTCATCTCAAACTGTAACAGCAGTAGTTTCAAATGGAATTTGTCCAGATGCTTCAATTGATATTTCATTTTTAGTGAATCCCAATACAAATTTTTCTGTAGATGATATTGTCATTTGTGATGGATCTTCTGAACTAATACAACTCAATATGGAGAATTCTTCAACATCATTTAATTATACTTGGACTTTACCAGATTCTTCCATTACCAATACTCTACAACCAGAGCTTGATGTAACACAAATTGGCGTTTATGATATTACAGTTACAAACCTGAATGGAAGTTGTTCTTTTTCACAACCATTTGAGGTATTTGAATCTGAAGGACCGACAATTTCTATGTACAATATTACAATTGTGGAAGGGACTTCCAATAATTCGATTACCATAGATGAGGCTGCACTTGGGTCAGCAAATTATGAGTTTAAACTTATTGATGAAAATGGAAATTTGGTATCTGGTTATCAAGATATTGGCTATTTTGGACAGCTAACAGGTGGGTTCTATTCGCTATATGTTCGTGACGAATTGCGCTGCGAGGAGGTTGTAATAATTGTACCTGTATTGTATATCATGAATTTCTTTACGCCCAATGGAGATGGGTTCAATGATACTTGGAAAATCAAAGGGATACTTTCAAATAATTATATATTTTCGAAAATTTCAATTTTTGATCGTTATGGTAAGTTGTTGAAAAACATGACCATTAACTCAAACTTTTGGGATGGAACTTACAATGGTGTATTGATGCCAACAAATGATTATTGGTATAGTATCGAACTGACCAAAAATGACGGAAGTAGTTTTGTTCGTCAAGGGCATTTTACTTTGCGCCGCTAATTGTTTGGGAATTGCTTCAAATTCCTGTTTTCATTTGAATACTAATGACTATTTTTGTTATATAGTTTCAGATGAGTTTCACCATGATTCAAACTAATTATTTGACAAATCATTTTAAAAAAATAGGCATCTTTCTTATCCTATTGATCTGTTTTTCATGCAATAAAAATGCTCAATTACAAAAAGAAATTGAAGCTGTTACAATGGAATTGAAAGTTGAACGTTTCGATCAAGTTTTTATGAAGTCAACTAAAGAAAGCTTACCTACTTTGAAAACGCAATATCCTTTTTTGTTCCCTAAACAAACTCCAGATTCTATTTTTTTGGAACGTACACAAGACCCTATTCAAAAGTTGATTCAAAAGTCAGTTGATAGTGTTTTTAGTAATTTTCAAGATACTGAAGCGGAATTAATAGCTTTTTACAAACACCTAAAATATTATAATCCATCATTAAAAAAACCACGTGTTATCACAGTTTTTTCCGATGTAGATTATCGCAACAAAGTTATCGTTACAGACTCTATAGTTTTAATTAGTATTGATAATTATTTGGGTGCTGATCATGAGTTTTATGAAAGCTTTTACAATTATATTCGAAAAAATTTAAAGAGAGATCAAATTGTAATGGATCTTGCTGATGCTTATGCATTTCGTTTAATTAATCAACCAAGGCGAAAGACGTTTTTGGAAGAATTGATATATCACGGAAAAAAATTATATCTAAAAGATCTTTGGGTGCCGTTGGCAGAGGACAGTACAAAAATTGGCTATACCAATGATGAGCTCTTGTGGGCCAAAGACAATGAGTTTTATATCTGGCAATATTTTATTGAAAATGAATTGTTGTATAGTACAGATACCAAACTTGTTGGACGTTTTATTGCACCAGCACCATTTTCACGTTTCAATTTGGAGCTCGATAGTGAATCTCCAGGTGCATTGGGACAATATATTGGTTGGAAAATTGTACGTTCATACATGGAAAATAATCCTTCTTCATTACTGCAAATGCTTCAAATGAATGCACAAACACTATTTAACAAAGCAAAATATAAACCAAAAAAATAATGGCTAAAGCACACACTTCAAAAATTGAATTGAACGTAGAATTGGATGAAAATCGCATACCGGAAAAATTATCTTGGACAGCGCAGGATGGTGGAATTTCAAATGCTGATGCAAAGGCTATTTTTCTTTCTGTATGGGACTCCAAAGTAAAAGAATCTTTACGCATCGATTTGTGGACAAAAGACATGCCTGTTGATGAGATGAAACTGTTTTTTCATCAAACACTTACAGCCATGAGCGATACTTTTATGCGTGCCACACAAGATGAAAAAATGACGGCAACAATGAGGGATTTTTGTGATTATTTTGCAGAAAAATTAGAATTAAAGAAGCCTTAAAAACTAATATTTACCAGACATTGAGACGGTTTGAGTCTAGCTTTAAGAAAATAAACACCAAAATTGTAAAAGCTAGAAGTCCAGATCCCCCATAACTAAAAAAGGGTAAAGGGATACCTATTGTTGGAATAAGCCCCATTACCATTCCAATATTAATTAAAAAATGTACAAAAATAATAGAAGCTACACCATAACCATAAGCTCTGCTAAATTGTGATTTATGCCGTTCGGCCAAAAACAAAATTCTACCAATCATTAACACAAAAAGTACAACAACAATACTACTTCCCAAAAACCCCCATTCTTCTGCTACTGTACTAAAAATATAGTCGGTGTGTTGTTCTGGAACAAATTTTCCTTTAGTTCGTGTGCCTTCTTTAAATCCTTTTCCTGTAAGACCACCAGAGCGAATAGCTTTTTCTGATTGATTGAGATTGTAAGAAATATTACGTTTCATGATTTTCAGTTTTTCTGGGTCTTTTTCAAGTCTGAGCCAAACTTCAATACGGTCTTTTTGATGTTTTTGTAATACGTTGTCAAAACTCCATTCTGTTCCAAAACTAAGCCCAGAACACAAAATGAGAATTAATACAGATAGTGTAATTTTTTTCTTTTTTCGCTTAAAAAATAATTGATAAATCACAATAAAACTTGCTACAATGCTTATGACAGTTAGCGCAGAAAATTTTAAGGTAGCAATAGTTATAATCAATAGTGAAGCGCCAAATAAAATGTATTTTTGTGGAATACCTTCTCTGTAAAATACAAATATTAGCCCTGCAAAAACAAGTGTGCTTCCTGCATCATTTTGTAGTAAAATCAAAACAGCAGGGACTGCCACAATAAGTGCAGCACGAAACTGATCCATACTGTCTTTAATATTGGTTTGAAGGTCACTCATGTATTTAGCTACGGCCAATGCTGTTGCAAATTTTACAAACTCGCTAGGTTGTAACGTAGCTCCTCCAATTTCATACCACGACAAAGCCCCATTAACTTTTTTACCAAAGACAAAAAGCCCTGCTAGCGCAACTAATGATAACAAGTAAATAATACTTGCAAATCGTTCATAAAATTTTGCATCAATTGATAAAATAAGTATAATTGAAATCAATGATAAACCAATAAATACAGATTGTTTTCCATAGGGTTCAGACAGGTCAAAATATGAATTAAAAGCACCGTCTGTAGAGGCCGATAAAATATTGAAATAGCCAAATAGAACCAGGGCCAAATAAATCATAACGACCACCCAATCCAACTGAAAACTATGTGCTCTATTTAGGTTCATTGTTGATTGATTTTAAAGGGTTTGCCACTATAAGGCTTTAAGTATTCATCTTCTAAACTTTTGTTTAAAACAAGGCGTTCCATGTATTTTAAACTAACCTCACCTTTTAGATATTTTTCTATCATCAAACTTGCAATTCGTCCAGCCCATCGAGCGCCATAATATCCATTTTCTACCAATACAGCAATGGCAATTTTTGGATCTTCTTTTGGTGCAAAAGCAACAAAAATGGAGTGGTCTGTAAGCTGTGTTTTAATGCCATCAATTTTTGTAAAATTTTCAGCTGTTCCAGTTTTTCCACAAATTTCAATTCCTGGAACTTTCAAAAAACTAGCTGTTCCTTTGGTGTACACTTGGTGCATACCTTCAATTATAGGTTCAAAATGTGTAGAATCAATTGAGGTCTCTTTTTTAGTCGTAAAATTTTTATCAATAGTTTCACCATCAATAGATTTGATGATATGAGGGGTGTAGTAAAAGCCTTTGTTGGCAATTGCGGCAGTCATGTTTGCCAATTGAATAGGTGTTACCAAAATTTCACCCTGACCAATTGAATTCGATAAAATTGTAGTGGGCCCCCATTTAAAATCGGGGTACCAAGCATCGTAATAAGCACCGTCTGGAATATTTCCTTTTTTACCCACTGATAAATCATTCCCCAAAAAGTTCCCAAGACCAAAACTTTTAATATGACTACTCCATATGTCCATGCCATTTGAAGCTTCGTTATATTTATCAATGGTTTTTCTGAATGCCATAGCAAAATATGAGTTACACGAATTACTTATTGCTGAAAACAAATTCCTATATCCGCCTCCGCAATGACATTTCATTATACGTCTGTTTTTGCCATAAATGTATTTCTCAGTACAATAAACAGTTTCACGAGTTGTAATTACGTTTTCTTGAAGTGCTGCTAGTGCCACCAAGGTTTTAAAAGGCGAGCCAGGAACGTGCATTCGGATTAGTGCTTTATCAAAAAGTGGTCTGTAAATAGAATCTGTGTAAAGCTTCGTATAATTTTTTGAGCGTTCTCTACCCACCAAAAGTGCAGGGTTGTATGATGGTGCAGATACAAGAGTTAATAATTCTCCAGAAGATGGTTCAATTGCGACAATACCTCCCATTTTATTTTGCATCAATTGTTCTCCATATTCTTGAAGCGTAGCATCTATGGTAATTGTAATGTTTTTTCCAGGTGTAGGAAGTGTATCAAATTGGCCATTCTTGTACGAACCAATATCTCTATTATAGATATCTTTTTGAATATACTTTACACCTTTTTCGCCACGCAATTCTTTTTCGTAAGATTTTTCAACACCTTGTTTTCCAATTAAATCGCCTAATTTATAATATCCATCTTTTGAAATATTATCGGGGTTGACTTCGGCAATGTAGCCCAAAACATTGGCACCAATTTCAGTTTGATAGTCTCTTACAGCTCTTTTTTGTACATAAAAGCCTTTGAATTTTCGAAGTTTTTCAGACAAAAAAGCATAATCTTCTTTCGAAAGATGAGCTAAGAATATTGATGGTAATCGTGGAGAGTAGCGTCTAGCACGGTTGAAAGATTTTAAAAACTGAGCTTTATCGATGTCTAGCAATGAACAAAACATCAATGTATCAAGCGCCTCAACTTCTCTTGGAATAACAACAACATCGTAAGTTGGTTGATTGGCGACAAGTAATTTTCCATTACGGTCATAAATATAACCTCGTTTTGGGTGTTGATAGATTTTTCGAATAGCATTGTCATTTTCTAGACTATTAGATTCGTCTTGAAAAACTTGCAAATAAAACAATCTCCCAACGAAAATGATGCCAGTAAAAATTACAAGTCCTAAAAGTAGAAATTTTCTCATTTTTCTTTTTGACTAAAAAGTGTATGCAATATAAGAGTAAGAAAAAGAGTAAAAACTCCAGAGCTTAAAGCCTGTGAAATAATCATATTTGTTTTTGTACCATCAAAAACAACAAGTGCAAACAAAATGAGATGATGAATAAAAATTAGGAATGCAAAATAGACTATGCGTTGCAAAATTTCAGAATCATTAAACTTAATGGCTTGATATTCATATGCAGAACCAAAAGAAAATTTTAAAAAAATTGGTCGAATATAGGCAATTGATACAGCTGCTGCTGCGTGTGCACCGCCAGAGTCTAAAAAAATATCAATGATTAATCCCAAACAAAAACTAAGAAAAATAAAGCTGATTCTGTTGTTTTTAACAGGATACAATAGAATGAATAAAATGTAAATATAGGGGTTAATGTTCCCAAGAAAATTCATTTGATTACAGATGAATACTTGAAGTAAAATGAGTACAATGAATCGAACCGTATTTGAAAACAATATGCTATTCATTGGCTGGATTTAAAGTTTGTAATTCATCAATATCTAAATTTTCAATTACATGAACATGACGTAAATTAGTCATGTCATTAAATAATTTAACATTGATGATATATAAGTCTTTGGTGTCATTCAATTTGTAGGATTCCACTGCGCCAATAGGAATATTTTCTGGAAAAGTGTAAGAAAACCCACTAGTAACAATTGTGTCACCAACTGCTATTACAGCCAAATCTTGTATATCGTTGAGTTGAACAATATTGTGATTAATACCATCCCAACCCAACGTTCCAAAATGATTGCTTTGTTTTATTTTAGCATTGATTTTACTTTTTGTATTTAAAATAGAGAGTACACGCGCGTATTTAGATGAGGTTTGGTCTATTATTCCAACAATTCCTTTGGAAGTAATAACTCCAAAATCTTCCTTAATACCATCATTTTCACCTATGTCTAGTGTGATGTAATTTTCTAAATACTGATAACTATTTTTATTCACTAGAGTTGGAGTAAGTTTGAATTTTTTTTCAATCTCTAAAGTATCAATAATTTTAATTTTTGAATTGAAAACTTGAGATTTCAACCGGTTATTTTCTTCTAGAAGTAGAGCGTTTTCTTGTTTCAGATTGAAGTAATTTCCAATGCTTGAAAACACGCCGTGTATACTTCCAGAAATTTGATTTGATGAATTGAATAATTTACTTTTATGATAATCATGCGATTGAGTGGTAATCGTAAATGCAACTAAAAACAAAATCAAAAACAAGACTGTTGTCCTATTTTTAAAGAAGAAATTTAGGAGTTGTTGCATGACTCAATAACTATTTGATCAAGACACTCTTATATTTTACGATATTTTTTAGAACAATACCAGTTCCTCGAACAACTGCTCTAAGCGGGTCTTCGGCAATGTAGACGGGGAGGTCTGTTTTTTGCGACAGTCGTTTGTCCAACCCTCTGAGCATAGAACCACCACCGGCAAGATATATTCCTGTGTTATAAATATCTGCAGCCAATTCAGGAGGTGTTTGCGAGAGTGTTTCCATTACAGAATCTTCAATTCTAAGAATGGATTTATCCAATGCTTTTGCTATTTCACGGTGTGAAATCTGTACTTGTTTTGGTTTTCCT
Organism: Aeromicrobium sp.; assembly: GCA_964219345.1. Taxonomy (GTDB): domain Bacteria; phylum Bacteroidota; class Bacteroidia; order Flavobacteriales; family Flavobacteriaceae; genus UBA3537. Next base: position 45,880 of record CAXPPN010000032.1, read on the forward strand.
GTAAGCAAATCTCGTCCTTGAACATTCATTTCATCTGGGGGAAGTTCTAAATCTTCTGTAGCAGCACCAATTTGAATTTTGATTTTCTCTGCAGTTCGATCACCAACATATAAATTATGTTGTGTGCGCATATAATAAATGATGTCATTAGTAAATACATCACCAGCAACTTTTACAGATTTATCACATACAATTCCTCCGAGTGCTATAACCGCAATCTCGGTCGTTCCACCACCAATATCTACAATCATATTCCCTTTGGGTTGCATGATATCTACTCCAATACCAATGGCTGCTGCCATGGGTTCATGAATGAGGTATACTTCTTTGCCGTTTACACGTTCTGCAGATTCTTTAACCGCACGCATTTCAACTTCTGTAATTCCAGAGGGAATACAAATGACCATCCTCAAAGATGGAGCAAATAATTTTTTCTTTAGTGCAGGAATATTCTTGATAAACATACTTATCATCTGCTCGGACGCATCAAAATCAGCAATTACACCATCTTTTAGTGGGCGAATTGTTTTGATGTTTTCGTGAGTTTTCCCTTGCATCAAACTAGCTTCTTTCCCAACTGCAATGATTTTTCCAGAAACACGATCTCTAGCAACAATTGATGGACTATCAATAACTACTTTGTCATTATGAATAATGAGTGTATTGGCTGTACCCAAATCAATGGCAATTTCCTCAGTTAAGAAATCAAAAAATCCCATAGGTAGTAAAAATTATGTTGGTGTTCTAAAAAAAATATATGCTTAGGCGTAAATGTACTAAAAATAAATTTTAGTCAATCCTCAAAAAAGTATTTTTTTAATGCTTAAAGTGACGTGTTTTTGTAAATACCATTGCCACCTTATTTTCATTACAATAATCGATACTGAGCTGATCTTTTATAGAACCTCCTGGCTGTATTACTGCTGTAATTCCTGCATGATGTGCAATTTCTACACAATCTGGGAACGGAAAAAAGGCATCGCTTGCCATAACGGCACCGTTTAAGTCAAAATTAAAAGAGTTTGCTTTATGAATCGCTTGATTTAGAGCGTCAACACGGCTTGTTTGTCCTGTTCCACTCGCACATAATTGTTTATTTTTGGCTAAAACAATTGTGTTGGATTTTGTGTGTTTACAGAGTTTTGAAGCAAAAAGTAAGTCTTCAATTTCTTCTTGTTTTGGACTAATCTTGGTAGTCGTTTCTAATATTTCTTCAGAATCTGTAATGTTATCTTTGTCTTGCACCAAATACCCATTAAGACAAGTTCTAACGGAGTTTTTGGGCAATTCTGTTAATTTTTGAATCAATAAAATTCTATTTTTTTTGCCTTTCAAAAGTTCTAAAGCTTCCACACTAAAACTTGGTGCAATCACAACTTCACAAAATAATTTGTGGATTTCTTCGGCGGTTGCTAAATCAATTTCAGTATTGCATATTAGAACTCCACCAAAAGCAGATACAGGATCGCCGGCCAATGCATCTACATAAGCTTGGTGTAGTGTGTCTCTTTGCGCCAAACCACAAGCATTGTTGTGCTTTAGAATGGCAAAAGTTGGAGCTTCATTCAAGAATTCGTTCATTAAATTTACAGCAGCATCGACATCAAGTAAGTTGTTGTAACTTAATTCTTTACCATGTAATTTGTCGAACATTTCGTCAAAATTTCCAAAGAAAAATCCTTGTTGGTGAGGGTTTTCACCATAGCGCAATGTTTTTCCATTTTGCTCGCTTAATTTTAAAACAACTTCTTCATTATTTTGCTTTAAATAATTAAAAATGGCACTATCATAATGAGATGAAATATTGAATGATTTTGTAGCAAATCGTTGGCGATCTTCATAAGAAATAGAACCATTATCTTTTGAAATCAAATCTAGAAGTTCTGCATAACCGTCTACTGAAGATACACACAAGACATCTTTAAAGTTTTTGGCTGCAGCACGAATCAATGAAATCCCACCAATGTCAATTTTTTCAATAATATCTTGATGACTTGCTCCAGAGGCTACAGTTTTTTCAAAAGGGTATAAATCCACAATAACTAGGTCAATTTGTGGAATATTGAAGCTGTTCATTTCTTCTACATCAGAGGGGTTGTCTTGACGGTTCAGAATTCCACCAAAAATTTTTGGGTGTAGAGTTTTTACACGTCCACCCAAAATGGAGGGATAGTCTGTTATATCTTCAACAGGGACAACATCAATACCAAGATCGTTAATGAATTTTTGGGTCCCACCAGTAGAATAAATAGTAACGCCTTGTTCGTTTAATTTTTTTACGATGGGTTCTAGGCCATCTTTGCTAAATACTGAAATTAATGCGGAAGATATTGTTTTGTTTTGGCTCATTTTTAGTGGAAATTTTAAGTTTCAAAAATAGGAAAATTAGGCGCAATTAAAATCGTGATTTTCATGAAATACAACATAATTTTTAAACAAAAACAGGAGTTATTAACATCTAAACCAATGTGGCGACTTGTGCACACACAAATTCCAGAAATTCTTCATCTTTTTTAGAAAAGGGATCTAAAGTGTTAGAATCAATATCAATCTGTCCAATATTCTGTCCATCAACAAAAATGGGAATTACAATTTCAGATTTAACCGTAATGCTACAGGCAATATAATTGTCTTGTGCTTTAACGTCTGGCACTACAAAATTTTTGTTACTCACCGCCACTTGTCCACAAATCCCTTTTCCAAAAGGAATTATGGTATGATCTGTAGGTGCACCAGCATAGGGCCCTAGTTTGAGTTCGTTTTTATCACCATTTTTAAAATAAAACCCTACCCAATCGTAGTAGGAAACTTCTGATTTTAGAAGTTTGCAAATATCTAATAATGTATAATCAACATCTGGAGAGTTCTCGATTAATTGTATTATCCTTGGCTTTAAAGAATGTAAATCCATGTAATAAATTTTGTCAAATGTATTAAATCAATTGATTAAACACGAGTTAAAGTTTTATTAATAATATGGGTGTTAAATCTTTGGTTTAATAAAAATTTATAAATTTGCACTATGAAACATTCTGTGTTCTCAAAAATTATATCTACCACCATGGCACTTGCTGTGGTATTGTCCTCTTTTTCTTTTAAAATAGAGCAACATTTTTGTGGGTCAAATTTGGTGGATGTTTCGGTTGTATCTAAAGTTGAAACTTGTTGTAAAGTTGGCTTTCCAAAGGATAATACGTTACAATTTACAGAAAAATCGTGTTGTACAACAATAAGTATCTTGGTAGATGGATTTGACAATTACCAAAACGCTTTCGTTTCTGAATTTACAACCCTGCCATTTTTTGTTGCAACACCATCTATTCAAATCCCTGTTGATTACATTTTTGAAACAGAAACAGAATTTTTGTATTCCAACTACAATCCTCCGCCACTCATATTCGACATACAGTTGCGCGATCAGGTTTTTCTGATTTGATTTAGATTTTTTTTTAAATCCAACTCCTATTGGAGTATGTTGTATACATCATTATGTATACCCCAATTCTTTAAAAATAATTTTAAATTTATAATAATGAAAAACCTATTCATCATCTTATTTTTCATGCCTGCCTTATTTTTTGCACAAGACAAAATCAAAGGTATGGTCATGGAACCCTCGCCACAAGGGAAACACCTTCCACTACCTGGTGCTAATGTCATTTGGGAAGGCACTTCGGTGGGCACTATCACCGATATTGATGGCAATTTTACATTGCCTTATGAATCTTCATATAAAAGATTAATCATTAGCTATGTAGGCTATAAATCAAAAACAATTGATGTAAAAAATCCGAATACAGTTATTCATATTCTGTTGCAATCCACCGATGATTTGGAGGAGGTGACGGTTACGACTCGAAAAAAAGCATCGGCAACGTCTTATCTCGCCTCGCAAAATATTACAACTGTCAGTAGCAAAGAGTTGCTGAAAGCTGCTTGTTGTAATCTTTCGGAAAGTTTTGAAACCAATCCATCTATTGATGTGAATTTTACGGACGCTATATCCGGGACAAAGCAAATTAAAATGCTTGGCCTTACCAGTCCATATATTTTGATAGCAACTGAAAATGTACCCTCAGTCAGGGGGGCATCACAAGCCTATGGCCTCAGCTTTATTCCAGGAACTTGGGTGGAAAGCATTCAGGTAACAAAAGGTGCTGGAAGCGTTACCAATGGTTTTGAAAGTATCGCTGGTCAAATCAATGCAGAACTTGTTAAACCTTTATCGGATAAAAAGTTTTTTGTAAATGCATATGGCTCAATTAATGGTCGTTTGGAACTCAACACCCATTTTAATACCAAACTGAACGAAAAATGGAGCACTGGAGTGTATATTCATGGTGACAGACGTGGCGAAAAATTTGACAATAACCGAGATTCATTTTTGGATTTACCCGTTGGGAATCAAATTAATGTCATGAACCGTTGGCAATACACCAATCTTGAAAAGGGATTGATTAGTTTTTTGAATTTTCGATTTTTAGATGATAAAAAACAATCGGGTCAAATAAACTACGACCCTAATGTTCATAAGTTTGGCAACGCTGTTTGGGGGAGTGAAGTGGACACCAGGCGATTTGATTTTTCCGGAAAATTTGGATATGTAAATCCCGAAATTCCTTATCAAAGTCTAGGACTTCAACTTGCTTTTAGCAACCATAAACAAGATTCTTATTTTGGAAACAGAATCTATGATATAAATCACAAGAGTTTATATTCTAATTTGATTTATAATTCAATTATTAGTGATTCAAGGCATAAAATAAAAACAGGTATTGGTTTTTCTCACGACACCTACGAAGAGCAAGTGAATACAGCAGATTATTCACGAAACGAAAACTCTATTGGAGGGTTTTTTGAATATTCTTTTGATAATCTAGACACTGTTAATTTAACAGCTGGAGTTCGTATAGACCACCATAATTTGATGGGAACATTTGTGACACCTCGTTTTCATGCACGTTACACCCCTTGGGAAAAATCAGCGCTTAGATTTTCATTTGGACGTGGTAAGCGAGCAGCCAATATCTTTGCAGAAAACCAACGTTTGTTTGCCTCATCACGAACCATAAATATTCAAAATACTGAGGGTAATATCTATGGGCTAAATCCTGAAATTGCATGGAATTATGGGATTTCATTTTTGCAAGGCTTTCAGTTATTTGACCGTAAAGCAGATATAAATATTGATTTTTATAGAACAGATTTCCAAAATCAGGTGGTTGTAGATTATGAAACCCCTACAGAAATTAATTTTTATAATTTAGATGGTGAGAGTTTTGCAAATAGCTTTCAAGTGGAGTTCAACTATACACCATTAGAACGATTGGATCTTAAATCGGCCTATAAATATTATGATGTTAAAACACAATATCAAAGTGGTAAATTACAAAAACCTTTAACCCCCAAGCATCGTGTATTTGCCAATGCATCCTACGAAACACAAACCTCAACAAAAGGAGGTCTTTGGAAATTTGATGCAACCTATAATTGGATAGGAGAGCAGCGTTTTTCGTCCACAATGCAAAGTCCAGAGGCGTTTCGTTTGAATCCCCATTCCCCTACATTTTCTACTTTAAACGCTCAGGTTACAAAAGTGTTTTCCGATCAGTTTGAGGTGTATCTTGGAGGAGAAAACATTACAAATGTAAGACAGGAAAATCCGATTTTGAGTGCTAATAATCCGTTTGGTGCAAACTTTGATAGTACTTTTGTATATGGCCCAATTTTTGGTGGCATGTATTATGCAGGATTAAGATTTAAATTAAATTAAAAACAATATACTATGAAACTAATAAAATTTACTGTCCTATTGCTGATGATATCATCAATAGGCTATGCCCAAAACAAAAATGCAAAAGTCACTATTGAAGTTGATGGTGTTTGTATGATGTGTAAAAACAGAATAGAAAAAGCCTGTTTAAAAACGAAAGGCGTAAAATCGGCTGTTTGGAATGTTGAAACTCACAAATTGAGTCTATTATATGACGAACGAAAAGTGAATTTAGAAACTATTAATTCAAATATAGCAGAGGTAGGACATGACACAGAATCCACTAAAGCAAAAGATGAGGTTTATGATACTTTACATTTTTGCTGTAAGTATAGAGAAAAAGAAATTCAAGAAGATCATAAGTCAAATTGATTGATGTAATTATAAAAAAAAGCGCTTTCAAAAGAAGCGCTTTTTTTATTGTTGTTTGTGATGTTTTTACATCATTCCTGGCATTCCGCCACCGCCCATTGGTGGCATTGCAGGTGCATCTTCTTTAATATCAACAAGAGCACATTCAGTAGTAAGAATCATACCCGCAACAGATGCTGCATTTTCTAAAGCAACACGTGTTACTTTTTTAGGATCAATAATCCCTGCCTTTAGCATATCAACATAGGCATCACTTTTGGCATCATAACCAAAATCGCCCTTTCCTTCGAGGACTTTGTTGATCACTACACTACCTTCGCCGCCAGCGTTATCTACAATTGTACGCAATGGTGCTTCTATAGCTCTCGAAACAATTTGAATTCCAGTGACTTCATCAAGATTGACATCGCTGATTTTTTCTAATGTTTTTTGAGCACGAACAAGTGCTACACCACCACCAGCAACAATACCTTCTTCAACTGCAGCGCGAGTTGCATGGAGTGCATCGTCAACACGGTCTTTCTTTTCTTTCATTTCAACTTCACTAGCTGCACCAACGTAAAGTACAGCAACACCTCCAGCCAATTTAGCTAAACGTTCTTGAAGCTTTTCTCTGTCGTAGTCACTTGTAGTGCTTTCTAACTGGCTTTTAATTTGATTCACTCGGGCTTTGATGTCAGCTGCTTTTCCTGTGCCATTGACGATGGTTGTATTGTCTTTGTCAATGGTTACTGTTTCAGCAGTTCCAAGCATTTCTAAATCTGCATTTTCAAGTGAAAAACCACGTTCTTCAGAAATGACAGTTCCGCCGGTAAGAATGGCGATATCTTCTAGCATTGCTTTGCGTCTGTCACCAAAACCTGGTGCTTTTACAGCAGCAATTTTTAGTCCTCCTCTTAATTTATTTACTACAAGAGTGGCAAGGGCTTGTCCCTCAACGTCTTCAGCAATAATTAGCAATGGACGACCAGATTGAGCAACAGGTTCGAGTATTGGAAGTATTTCTTGAAGATTGGAAATTTTCTTATCAAATAATAAAATGTATGGATTTTCCAAATCGGCAATCATTTTGTCTGAATCTGTAACAAAATAAGGGCTAAGGTAGCCACGATCAAATTGCATTCCTTCAACAACATCTACATATGTATCTGTTCCTTTGGCTTCTTCAACAGTAATGACACCTTCTTTTCCAACTTTATCAAAAGCTTTTGAAATTAGTTCACCAATGGTATTATCATTATTTGCAGAAATTGATGCAATCTGCATGATTTTTTCTGAAGAATTTCCAACTTTTTTAGCTTGTTTTTCCAAGTCTGCAACAATGGTTTCAACAGCTTTGTCAATACCTCGCTTTAAATCCATTGGATTTGCGCCTGCAGCCACATTTTTTAAACCTTCTTTTACAATAGCTTGCGCTAAAACAGTTGCAGTTGTTGTACCATCTCCAGCCAAGTCATTGGTTTTTGAAGCAACTTCCTTTACCATTTGAGCTCCCATATTTTCAAGAGCATCTTCTAATTCTACTTCTTTTGCAACAGAAACACCGTCTTTAGTTACCTGAGGTGCTCCAAAACTTTTACTGATAATGACATTTCGACCTTTTGGTCCAAGTGTTACTTTTACTGCGTTTGCTAGTGCGTCAACACCTCTTTTGAGGCCATCTCGAGCATCTATGTCAAATTGTATATCTTTTGCCATTTTTTTTGTTTTATATGAATTAAACAATGGCGAGAATATCGCTCTCTCGCATGATTAAATAATCTTGACCTTCAAATTTTAGCTCCGTACCTGCATATTTACCATACAGTACAGTATCGCCAACACTTACGGTCATTTTTTCGTCTTTTGTGCCACTACCTACGGCAACAACTTTTCCTTTTTGTGGCTTCTCTTTGGCATTATCAGGGATGATAATTCCAGAAGCGGTTTTGGTTTCAGCAGCCATTTGTTCCACTAGAACTCGATCTGCTAAAGGTTTAATTTTTAAAGCCATATGATTATTTTATTTTTTAAATTTTGAATTTAAATTTACCAAAATTATGCCATTAAAATTAAGACTGACAAATTTTCAGTAACAAAAAATGCCAACTAAGTGTTGACATTTTTTAGTATTTTTTTCAGATTTTACTCTGAGTCTTCACTAGATTCTTCGGTCAAAGGGATATCTTTTGCTGGAGTTTCAGCAGCTGGCACTGTTGTGCTTTCTGAATCTAATGCCTTGGATTCTTGATTGTCACTAGAACCACCACCTATGGCAACATTTGAAAGTAAAATCAATGCCAAAAGTAGAGTTGCAAGAGCCCAAGTACTTTTGTCCAGAAAATCTGTTGTTTTTTTGACACCACCGAGTTGCTGGCCACCGCCACCACCAAATGATGAAGATAGACCTCCACCCTTTGGGTTTTGTACCATAATCACTACGACTAATAAAAATGCGACAATGACTATTAATACCAAAAATATTGAAAACGTACTCATGAGTTTTTATTTTTTTCTTGTAATTGCTGTATTGCTTTAATTTGGTCTGCAAATAAACCACTTTTTTCTGGATATTTCAAACTTAAAATAGTGTAGGATTGAATCGCTCTTTCGTAGTTTTTTTGTTCTACATAAATTCTTGCAAGAGTCTCGGTCATCAATTGTTCTGGTTCTTCTGTTCTTTGCTCGGCAATATTCTCAATAATCCCTTCTTTTTGTACAGGTTTTATTTTAGGTTTTTTTGAGATAAAAGCATCAATCAAATCAAAGTTTTTTGATTGTTTTGAAGAACTTTCTTTGTTGTTTTCCGATCGATCAATTGGTTTTGCTTTTGTCAGTTGTAACCATTGTACAAAAGAAAGTGTGTCATTTTTGTCAAATTCTAATGGCGCCCCAAGATTTAATATTTCAGCAGCGTTAGGGGTTGAATCATCAACTTCGTTTGTAGAATCAATCCCCATTTTAAGCAGTGATTCTTCTCTTTTTGAATGATTAGAAATATCCTGATAGTCGGTTACTTCAAGTGTTTTTAGACCTTCGTGATTATTTTTTATTTGATCAGAAATAATATTTTGAAGAAATGCTTCTGATGTAATAAAGTCGAACAAAATACTACGATCTGTAGTATAGGCCGCAGTGGTTTTTAATGCTTTGTTGTATTTATAACTATCAATAGATTTTAAACTTTTTAGATGTAATGCGTGTGCAGATTGAAAATACGGAAATTCTTCAATCAGCGATTCAATTGAAGCCAGCTGTTTTTTCTTCAATTTTGAAGGCGAATGAAGTAATTTTGTAAAGTTCAATGTGTTCATTATTACCAATTAGCTAGTGAAGCATTTATGATATCTTGTGTCAAACGTTCGTAAATTTCTGTAATGGCTGTTGTTTTTTGGGCACCAACAAGTTGTTCACTTCCTGAATAGTCATAAAAGAATGAGAACCGCTTTTCAAAATCAGCTTCTTCATCGTTTGTATTTATAAAACGAACATTTACCGTAATTGTCAATCTGTTTTGAGCAGCAGTATTGTTTGCAGTTGCTGTTGTTGGAGCAATTCTATATTCAACAATTTCCCCTTCATAAATAATATCACCATTAGATTTCACTAAGTCCAAATTGGTTTGATTTAAAATCAAATCTTGAAGGGCAAGCGTAAAATCGCGTTCAATTCCAGGTTCAATGAGGGCGGCATTATTTTGAAAATAATTCACCTGAAATGTTTTGGTGTTGCTATCTATTGAAATTCCTGTAAATGAATACGGACCACAACCAAGGTATGAAGCGAAAACTCCAAACAAAAAAACTGTGCGTAGCGTTTTATAAATCATATTGCTTTATTTTTCTATAGAGTGTACGTTCCGAAATTCCAAGTTCGTCTGCGGCAAGTTTTCGTTTGCCGTTGTGCCGTTCCAGAGATTTTTTTATCAATTCTATTTCTTTGTCATGTAAAGATAGTGTTTCTTCCTCTTCCTCAACATCTTCAATAAAATCAAATTTATCTTTTGAATCAACAATTTCAATTGAGGGCTCATTATTGCTATGTCCTGATAGGGCCAAAACTTCCTCTTTTTGAGGAGTATTGTTGGACGATTGATCGTTGTATATTTTTTGAATTAAATGTTCGTTTTTTTCTTGAACATCTTTGTAATTATCGTTTTGCATCAATTCCATTGTAAGTTTTTTGAGATCATTCAAATCACTTTTCATATCAAATAGAACTTTGTACAAAATTTCACGTTCTGTGCTAAAGTCGCCTTCAGTTTTTTCTTTTTTGATGACTGCTGGAAGTTGATTCCCAAAATTTGGAAGGTAAGCTTTAATAGTACTAGCATCAATCAATCTAGAGGATTCAAGAACAGAAATTTGTTCGGCAACATTTCGTAATTGCCTGATATTTCCCGACCAACGATAGTTTTGAAGCAATTGAACAGCATTATCGTCCAAACGAATAGTTGGCATTTTATACTTCAATGCAAAATCGCTCGAAAATTTTCTAAATAGCAAATGAATGTCATCTTTTCTTTTACGTAGCGCAGGAATAGGAATTTCTATAGTACTTAGTCGGTAATATAAATCCTCACGAAATTTTTCTTTTTCGATGGCTTCAAACATATTGACATTTGTTGCTGCCACAATACGAACATCTGTTTTTTGAACCTTACTCGATCCTACTTTGATAAATTCTCCATTTTCTAGCACTCGCAATAAGCGGACTTGTGTGGTAAGAGGAAGTTCGCCAACTTCATCCAAAAAAATAGTACCCCCATCGGCCACTTCAAAATATCCCGACCGTGTTTGTGTAGCTCCTGTAAATGCTCCTTTCTCGTGTCCAAAAAGTTCACTATCAATGGTACCCTCTGGAATTGCACCACAGTTAACAGCTATATATTTTCCATGTTTTCTATGTGAAAGTTGATGTATTATTTTTGGAACAACTTCTTTTCCAACACCGCTTTCACCCGTAACTAAAACAGAAATATCTGTTGGTGCTACTTGAATTGCTTTTTCAATAGCACGATTTAGACCTTTATCGTTTCCGATAATCCCAAAGCGTTGTTTTATAGATTGAACAGTTTCCATACGTTACATGTTTTTTGAATATCCAATAGCTTTTCCCTTTAGAGTAGCACTGGTACAATCTTCAATTTTTACCATAACAAAATCACCTACTTTGTAGTTTTCTTTTGGAAAAACAACAGTTGTATTTTGTGGATTTCTTCCTGACCACTCAGCGTCAGATTTTTTGGATGTTTTTTCAATAAGAACTTCTGTTACTTGGTTTAAAAATTCTTGACTTCTATACAAGCTGTGTTTTTGTTGCAATTCTACAACTTCACTAAGGCGTCGCTTTTTGACTTCTTCAGGGATATCATCTTTCATTTTGCGTTCAGCTAATGTTCCTGGGCGTTCCGAATAGGCAAACATATAGCCAAAACTATACTTTACATATTCCATAAGACTTAAGGTGTCTTTATGGTCCTCTTCGGATTCTGTTGGAAAGCCACAGATGATATCATGAGAGATTGTGCAATCTGGTAATAGTGTTTTAATGTTATCAATCAACTCAAAATATTCTTCGCGAGTGTGCTGGCGATTCATAGCTTTAAGAATATTGTTGCTACCACTCTGAACCGGCAAGTGAATATAGTTGCAAATATTATCGTATTTAGCCATTGTTTTAATGACATCCAAAGACATATCTTGTGGATTTGATGTCGAAAAACGAAAACGCATTTTTGGTTGTGTTTTGGCACAGAGTTCAAGCAAGGCTGCAAAATCTACAGCAGTCGCTTTTTGTAAATCAGATGCTTTTGAAAAATCCTTTTTTAGTCCACCACCATACCACAAAAAGCTGTCGACGTTTTGTCCTAATAGCGTCACTTCCTTAAATCCTCTTTGGGCTAAATCATTAATTTCTTCCAAAATACTCTGTGGATCTCTACTGCGCTCGCGACCTCTTGTAAATGGAACCACGCAAAATGTACACATATTGTCGCAACCCCGAGTGATAGATACAAACGCAGAAACACCATTAGAATTCAATCGAACTGGAGCAATATCGCCGTATGTTTCGTCTTTGGATAAAATAACATTTACCGCATTTCGGCCTTCTTCTACTTCTGCAATTAGGTTTGGTAAGTCTTTGTAGGCATCTGGCCCAACGACAAGGTCAACTATTTTTTCTTCTTCTAAAAATTTACTCTTCAAACGTTCTGCCATACACCCAAGAACTCCAACTTTCATTTTTGGATTTTGTCGCTTTACAGCATTGTATTTTTCAAGACGTTTTCTAACAGTTTGTTCCGCTTTATCTCTTATAGAGCATGTATTGACCAATACCAAATCAGCATCTTCAAGTTGAGATGTGGTATTAAATCCCTCTTTTTGAAGGATTGAAGCTACAATTTCGCTATCACTAAAATTCATTTGACAGCCGTAGCTTTCAATGAATAATTTTTTGCTGTTCTCTGGCTTTAAAGCCAATTCTAGCGAGGTACCTTGTTTGTTTTCGTCAATAACTTTTTCCATATCTACATTTATCTCATCTGGAACAATAAGTATGCAAAGATACAATATTTTTCTTTTTTATGACAAAGTGTCATGTTTTCTATTACTGTTTTAATATAAATTTAGTTTTAATTTGATTATTCAAAAAAACTAAACCAATGTCATCTTTTAATATTATTTCAAAAAAAATTGCTGAAGCACCAAAAATTGATTTTGGTAGCTTGTTTAATGAATCTGTTCAAGTATTTAAAAAAGTTTGGCTACAAGGATTTATTCTTCAGCTGTTATCAATTGGGATAAGTATACCTCTTATGTTTTTAAATTTTAGTATTTTACAAGACGTTGGGGTTGATTCTAACTCTCAGTACAGTATTCAAAAAATATTGACCGATGATGCCATGACTCAACAACATGGCTCGGCTCTCATTATATATTATTTGGTAACTATTGTTGTTGGAATTATTTCATCGCTACTATCCTTTGGTTTTTTTAAGGTTATTGGACAAATGGATAAAGGACAAGACTTTGTATTTTCAGATTTTTTCTATTTTTTCAAGAATGGAAGATTTACAAAATCACTTCTATTGGTTTTGGCCAACTTTGGAGTTGCAATTTTGGCGGTTCTCATGTGTGTGTTTCCAATTTTTTATGTTATGATTCCACTAATGTTTGTCACACCATTTTATGTATACAACTCAGAACTATCCATTTCAGAAGTTCTAAAAAGCTCATTTGCACTTGGGCACAAAAAATGGGGGATTACCTTTGCAATTACATTACTTAATATTATCACTTTATACATCCTAATTATATTCACTTGCGGGCTAGGAGCACTGTTTTTTGGTTGCTTTTTACAAATACCAATTTATGTTTTGTACAAAAAAATCATTTCTTTTGAGAGCTCAGAAAATCAATTATAAATTATTGATTTACAGATAGTTAGATTGTTTATTTTTAAACTTTATCAAAGCATTTTTTTTGATAAAAAACGAATTTTGGGAAAAAATTAAAAAACAAAATTGAAAAATTCGACTACATTTGTTCCCTCAATAAAATAATTTATGGCCAAAAATCTTGTAATTGTCGAGTCGCCTGCAAAGGCAAAAACAATAGAAAAATTTCTTGGAAAAGACTTCAAAGTAGAATCTAGCTTTGGACACATTGCAGATCTTCCATCCAAAGAACTTGGGATAGACGTTGATGGAGATTTTAAGCCAAAATATGAGGTTTCTAAAGACAAAAAACCAGTTGTTAAAAAACTAAAAGATTTAGCAAAAAAAGCAGAAGTTGTATGGCTTGCAAGTGATGAAGATCGAGAAGGAGAGGCCATTGCATGGCACTTAGCAGAAACCCTAAAGCTAGATATAACCAAAACAAAACGTATTGTTTTTCATGAAATTACAAAATCTGCAATAGAAAAAGCAGTGCAAAATCCAAGAAGTATAGACTATGATTTGGTTGATGCCCAACAAGCACGAAGAGTTTTGGACCGAATTGTAGGTTATGAACTTTCACCAGTGCTTTGGCGCAAGGTCAAAGGAGGACTTTCTGCTGGAAGAGTACAGTCTGTTTCTGTTCGATTAATTGTTGAGCGTGAGCGCGAAATTCAATCATTTCAACCTACAGCGTCATTCAAAGTTGATGCGGCATTTACAACTTCTAAAGGGCAAATTTTTAAGGCCAAACTCCCAAAACCATTCGACACTCAAGAAGAAGCAAATGCATTTTTGGAAAGCAATAAAAATGCATCATTTTCTGTTGATGCATTAGATAAAAAACCAGCAAAAAAATCACCTGCGCCTCCGTTTACAACATCAACACTTCAGCAAGAAGCGGCTAGAAAATTATATTTTTCTGTAAGTAAAACCATGAACATGGCGCAACGTTTATACGAAGCAGGTTTGATTACTTACATGAGAACAGATAGTGTAAATTTATCTCAAGAAGCCCGAAATGCAGCCGCCAAAGAAATTGTATCTGCATTTGGTGAAAATTATAGTAAAACACGAAATTTTAAAGGCAAATCTAAAGGTGCTCAAGAAGCACATGAGGCCATTAGACCAACAAATTTTTCGACACACTCAGTCAATCTAGAGCGCGATCAAGCGCGCTTGTATGAGCTTATTTGGAAACGTGCTATTGCTTCACAAATGAGTGAAGCCCAATTGGAGCGTACTAACGTTAAAATTGTAACTTCAAACCACGATAAACCATTTACAGCAAACGGTGAAGTCATTAAATTTGATGGGTTTTTAAAAGTCTACCTCGAAGGGACAGACGATGAAAATGCCGAACAAGAAGGAATGCTACCTGCAATGGCAATAAATGAAGTTGTGACCAATAATTATTTAGTTGCAACTGAGCGTTTTTCACGTCCACCATATAGATTTACGGAAGCCTCACTGGTTAAAAAATTAGAAGAATTAGGTATTGGTCGTCCATCAACATATGCCCCTACAATTTCAACAATTCAAAATAGAAATTATGTAGAAAAAGGAACAGTTGATGGCAAAGAACGACAGTATCGTTTGTTGACACTCAAAGACAATCTTTTAGAAGAAAAAACGCTTTCTGAAAATTTTGGTTCGGACAAAGGAAAGCTTGTTCCAACTGATATAGGAATGATTGTTACAGACTTTTTAGTAAATCATTTTGAAGCAATTTTAGATTATAATTTTACGGCCAAAGTTGAAGCAGATTTTGATGCAATAGCCACTGGAAATGCCGATTGGACCAAAATAATGAAATCTTTTTATGGTACTTTTCACTCTCAAGTAGAGGATGTTCGAGAAAATGCCGACAGAGAATCTGGAGAACGAATACTAGGAACAGACCCTGCTACAGGGAGACAACTTAGTGTGCGTTTAGGGAAGTTTGGACCCATGGCACAAATTGGAACTGCAGATGAGGAAGAAAAGCAAGTTTTTGCCAGTGTCCCCCCTACATTGCAATTGAGTTCAATAACTTTTGAGCAGGCATTAAATTTATTTAAACTGCCAAAAGATTTGGGGGTATATGAAGGAGAAGATGTTTTGGTCAATAATGGTAGGTTTGGACCTTATGTCAAGTTCGGTAAGAAATTTATTTCCCTTCCAAAGGGTGTAGATCCACTGAGTGTTGAAATGGATGAAGCCATAGAACTAATTAAGGAAAAGGAAAAGGCTGATGCACCAATTTATGAATACGAAGGACTTCCAGTCCAAAAGGGAAAAGGGCGTTTTGGTCCTTTTATTAAGTGGAATAATATGTTCATCAATGTCAATAAAAAATACGATTGGGATAATCTTTCTTCAGACGACATAGAAACTCTAATAAAAGATAAAATCCAAAAAGAAATTGACAAAATTGTCCATGACTGGGAAGATGAAGGGATTCGCGTTGAAAAAGCACGTTGGGGCCGACATAACATCATAAAAGGAAAAACTAAAATTGAACTTCCCAAAACGGTTGATGCATCTAAACTTACTTTGGAAGAAGTCAAAGTACTGTTAGAAAAGCACACCCCAAAAAAAGTATCACGAAGTCGAAAAAAAAAGAAATAGACAATGGATTTTAGTTTACTTACTCCAGTCTCTGATCGCCTTTTCGAATCCATCAAATTGTATCATTTTCAGTCACTTGGCCGAAAGTTAAAACTTCACACCTCTAAAACCTTACCAGATTTAGAGGATGTAAATATTGCAATTTTTGGCGTTCTTGAAACTAGAAATGCAACTGACGATATTGGAGAAACTTTTCAACTCGATGAAGTTCGAAAATCATTGTATTCTTTGTTTCCCGGAAATTGGAATGTAAACATAGTAGATTTAGGGGATTTAAAAAATGGCGCATCAGTAAATGACACTTATTTTGCTGTAAGTCAACTTATAAAATCCTTGCTTGAGCAAAAAATTATTCCAATAATTATTGGTGGAAGTCAAGACCTCACCTATGCAAATTATCGTGCTTATGACACCATTAGACCAATGATTAATATTGTAAATATTGATAAAAGTTTTGATTTAGGAGATTCATCAAAGCCCATTACAAACTCTAGCTATATAGGAAAAGTTATTCTTGAAAAGCCCTATAACTTGTTCAATTATACCACATTAGGATACCAAACCTATTTCAATGCTCAAGAGGAAATAGACTTAATGGAAAAATTATATTTTGAGTACTATCGTTTAGGTAATATAAATAAGAACATAAAAACTGTAGAACCTGCACTTCGAGATGCCGATTTGGTAACGGTTGATTTAAAATCTGTTAAATCCTCTGAGGTAAGTATCAAACAAAAATACTCTCCAAATGGTTTTGATGGGAAAGAAATATGCGCCATTTCACGTTATGCTGGTATAAGTAACAGAGTATCATCATTTGGTATCTACGAATATAACCCGTCGCCAGATGATGAAGCCACATCAATGCTTATTGCACAAATGATTTGGTATTTTATAGAAGGATATTGTTGTCGACAGAAAGATGATCAATTTCAAAATACGGATGATTTTAATAAATACACAGTTTTAGTTGAGAGTCAAGAGTTGGTGTTTTATAAGAGCCTAAAAACTGGGCGATGGTGGATTGAAACACCATTTTTAGCATTTACAGATACTAAACAAAAAAAATATTCGTTATTAGCATGTATGCAAGAAGATTACGAGCAAGCAACAAAGGGTATAATTCCCGAGCGCTGGTACAAAGCATGCAAAAAAAATTAATACTTTATGTTTTCATTAGGATTATAAAGTAAAAAAAAGTTGTATTTCTGAAAATATATAAATAAGTTTACGAACTTTAAAATATTAGGGGCTACCCCCAAATTAAATACTTATGAAGAAGATCATATTTTTAACCTTAGCATTTGCCATTTTCAGCAGTTGTGGTTCTAGAGATAAAGGAGAACTTGTTGGTGTTAAAGGCAAAAGATGGCATCCAGAGAAGCCTTATGGAATGAGTCTAATTCCAGGTGGTGCATTTGTGATGGGTAAAGCAGATGATGACGTTGTTGATTTACAAGACGCTCCAACCAAAACAGTTACTGTACGTTCTTTTTACATGGACGAAACAGAAATCACAAATAGTGAATATCGTCAATTTGTGCATTGGGTCAGAGATTCTATTTTGAGAGAAAAACTTGCAGAAATGGCCGATTTAGAAGGAAAAACTTCGGAAGATGAAGGTATTGGTCAATTTGCATATCTTGACTCTGGGGATGAAGAAGAGTTGACCCCATATCAACGCTATATGCTTGATACCTATGGTGATGAACAACGACAAATCAATAGAGATGTAGATCTTATTTTTGATACAGAGGATTATCCAGATGAGCTGTATGCAGAAGTAATGGATGGAATGTACCTTCCACCAGATGAGTGGTATAATGGTCAGCGTACATGGGATGTAGAACAATTTGTATTTGAATATACTTATATGGACATTGAAGAAGCTGCAAAATATAGAGAATTAAAACGTAGCGACTTCATTGAAAAATATCCAGTAAAGGTTTATCCAGACACAACGGTTTGGATTCGTGATTTTGAATATGCCTACAACGTTCCGATGCACAACGATTACTTTTGGCACGAAGCTTATGGCGATTATCCAGTAGTTGGGATTACATTTGAGCAAGCACAAGCTTTTTGTCAGTGGCGAACACTCAATAAAAATGGCTATCAAAAATCTAAAGGAAAGCAAAACGTTAATATGTTTCGATTGCCCTCTGAGGCCGAATGGGAATATGCTGCTAGAGGAGGTTTAGATGGTGCAGCATTCCCTTGGGGTGGTCCATATGCAAAAAATGACAGAGGCTGTTTCCTAGCAAATTTCAAACCATTAAGAGGAAACTATGCAGCAGATCAGGCATTATACACAGTAGAAGCAGATGCTTACGAACCCAACGACTACAATCTATATAATATGGCAGGAAATGTATCAGAGTGGGTAAATTCATCTTATGATGCATCATCTTATGAATATTCTGCATCATTTAACCCTAACGTAAATGACAAAGATAATCCTCGGAAAGTTGTCCGTGGAGGTTCTTGGAAAGATGTTGCTTATTTTCTTCAGGTCAGCTCAAGAGATTATGAACATGCTGATTCTGCACGAAGTTTTATTGGTTTCCGCACAGTTCAAGATTATCTTGGAACAGATGCTACTGCAAACGCAGCAACAAATTAAAAAATTAAACTATAAATTAACACTATATTTAAAACTTAATATCATGGCAAAAGAAGGTAAAATCACGATCACAAATATGGTCTACGGACTTGGGGCGGCAATAGTAATTGTTGGAGCTCTTTTTAAAATTCAACACTGGCCATATGGCTCTGAAATCTTAACTATAGGGATGATTGTTGAAGCCTTAGTATTTACATATTCAGCTTTTGAACGTCAAAAAGGAGATTTAGACTGGTCACTTGTTTATCCTGAGCTTTCGGGTGGATTTTCTACTAAGGGTGGGAAAAAAGAATCGCCCGAAGGGATATTAACAAAAAAATTAGATTCTTTGCTAAAAGAGGCTAAAATTGATGGTGCACTTGTAAAAAGTCTTGGAGAAAATATTAAAAACCTTAATGCTACGGCTTCATCTATGGACGGTTCTGCAGGAGCTACAAACAGGTATAATGAAGAAATGACTAAAGCAGCAGCTCAAATGGAGGCCATAAACAATTTGTACAAATCTCAATTGGAAAGTGCAAATAAACAAGCTCAAATTAATGCTGAATCTATTGAAAATGCCACTAAGTTAAAAGAACAAATGGAATCTTTATCATCTAACCTATCTTCTCTGAACGGAGTTTATGGAGGAATGCTTTCTGCAATGAATAATAAATAATTAGTTCTTATTGTAACTATGTATATAACTAAAAACTAACTATTATGGCAGGAGGAAAAATATCCGCAAGGCAAAAAATGATAAACTTGATGTATTTGGTATTCATCGCAATGATGGCCATGAATATGTCGAAAGAAGTACTTTCTGCATTTGGATTAATGGAGGCAAAATTTGCAGAGTCCAATGTAACCACTACAGAAACAAATGAAGCACTTCTAACTGATTTAATTACTAAAGGCGACGAAAAGCCAGAAGAATTTGCTGTAGCAGCCAACAAAGCACAGCAAATCAATATCATATCAGATGAATTTTACAAGTATATTGAAACACTCAAGCGCGATCTTTTAAAAGCAGGAGGATATTCAATTGTTCCTGAAACAGGAAAACTACCGTTTGAGGCAATGGACAAAACGGATATCTTAGACGAAATGTGGTTTACAGGCGATCGAGTTACAAAAGCAGGTGCAGCAGTATTGGCAAGAATTGAGCAATATAAATCTGATGTAAAAGATGTATTAGGAACTGACGTCAAGTATAAAAAAGCTGTCGAAAGATTTGAAAAACGTTTCAGTACAGAAAAAGTAACTAATAAAGATGGAAAAAAAATAGATTGGTTAGATTACAACTATAAAGGTTTCCCAGCGATTGCATCGTACACAAAGCTAACAGCCATGCAAAACGATGTGAAAGTAACAGAAGCAAGCATGTTCAACCTCTTTTTAGGAAATACATTAACAGAGGCAGTTTCATTGAAAAACTATCAAGCCATCGTTCTAGCTGATAAATCTGCATTTTTTGCAGGAGAAAAGTTTCAGGGAAAAGTAGTTCTAGGGAAATATGCCAATGTAACGCCAACTAAATTGGTTGTTCAAGGTCAAGAAATTAATATTGCTAGTGCAATTGATTCTACTGGTGCAGCAACGCTCGACTTCAATGTTGGTAATATCGGAGAAAAATCTATTGATGGACAATTCACTTTTCTTGAAGACGGTAAGCCATTAGAAATTCCAATTGTAGGGAACTATGTCGTAGTTCCACGCCCAAAAGAAGCCTCTGTGGCAGCGGATAAAATGAATGTCCTTTACCGAGGTTTAGAAAACCCCATGACGATTTCATTTGCAGGAGTTCCAGATAGTAAAGTTTCTGTTTCTGCACCTGGATTGCGAAAAGCTGGAGGACAGGGTAAATACTTTATCAACCCACCCGCTGGAAGTAATAACTTAATCGTCAGCGTGACCGCAACACTTGATGATGGAAAAAAGGAGGTGTCAAAAAAATCTTTTAGAATCAAGAATATTCCTAGTCCAGAAGGAAAAATTGCCGGTAAGAGTGGATCAATTAAGCTAAATAAGCGAGATGTTACCACTTCGCGTGTACTAGCAGACTTTGGAGATTTCGTTTACGATTTAGAACCAACAGTTTCTGCATTTGATTTGACTGTATTAGGTGAAACAGTTACTGTTTCTGGAAATAGAATGAACCAAATCGCAAAAGATTTGATAAATAATTCACCTAGACGTTCTATGGTAATTATTGACAATATTAAGGTCAGAGTTAAAGGGGTAAATGTTCCCATAAAACCTGCATCTGCAATAACTATAAAATTAACAAATTAATATTATGAATCGT
>CAXPPN010000033.1:0-2124 GCA_964219345.1 Aeromicrobium sp.
TGTTAGGAAAAAGCGTAAAAGGACGTAGTGATATCATTTTAGAAGCGACTTCTAGAACAGCCTATCGTCAAGGCGATTGGGTATTGATTCCACCTTATCCTGGACCAAAAATGTTTTTAACTAAAGGTATAGAAACGGGGAATGGTAATGAATTTCAGCTCTATAATCTAGCAGATGATATATCACAACAAAACAATTTAGCTGAAAAGATGCCCGAAAAAAGAGATGAAATGATGGCATCTTTTATTTCTATTGTTGGTGATGCTTACAAGCAAACAAGCAGACTAAAATTTGATTAATGGGTTATGATTTTTCGATTTTTAAGCCATTCTTTAGTGATATTAAGCCATGAGTTAGTGGGTGCTGCTGCGTTTTTAATTCCAAATCCATGACCACCTTGATCCATAAGATGAAGTCTTGTTGGAATTTTATTTTCTTGCAACGCCTCGTGGTACATTATACTATTTTCAGGGATGACTACAGCATCGTCTATGGCATGAATCAATAATGTTGGGGGTGTTTTTTCATCACTTATTTGTAATTCATTTGAAAAGAAGTGAACTTCCTCATCTGTGGGGGACTTTCCCAACAAACTATATTTAGAACCCATATGTGTGAGTTTGTCTGTCATGCTAATGACGGGATAAACAAGGATACAGAAACTTGGTCTATAACTTTTTTTGTCAGTACTTTTTTCCGAACTATTAAAATCATATTGATTTGAAAGAGTAGCCGCAAGGTGACCCCCTGCCGAAAATCCTATTATTCCAATTTTAGCGTTGTCTATATTCCATTTTTTCGCGTTTTCAGCTATTATTTGTAATGCACGTTGTGCATCTAACAAAGCAACTTTTGTCTTACATGGATTGGGTTCCCAATGTGGAGTTCTGTACCTTAAAACAAAGGCACTAATCCCAATTTTATTTAACCATTCGGCAACCTTTATTCCTTCATGTTCAAAAGCTAAATTTTTGTAGCCCCCGCCAGGAATTATTAAAACAGCGGCTCCTTTTTTTTTTGGATGAGGTGATGGGTAATACCACAATTGTGGAGTATGTATTTTTTGATCCTTTTCACCTATTATTAAATTATTTTCAATTTTATCAAAACTACTACATGGAATATGTTTCTCATAAAGTGGAAGAATAGTGTCTTGTGAAAATCCAAATAAAGACCAAAAATATATAAAATAGAATATTACTCTCACCGATGATAAAATTATTAATTTTAATAAATAAAGCCACTTTACTTAAAGTGGCTTTGTGAATTATTCAAGTTGGTTAAAAGAAATTATTTTTTTATCAGCTTTTTAATAGTGTACCCAGGGATCTCCATAAAGTAAACTCCAGAGCTGAGATGTCCCAAGCTCAGCGGACTACCATCATAGGTATAACTATCTACTTTGGCTCCAGTTAGGTTATAAATACTTAAAGTTGCTCCCAAATTCAAACCAGATAATTCAAGTAGATCATGAACAGGATTTTGAGAAAGACCAAATTCAGACAAACTAAATGAATTCGTATTTAGTGTGTTTCCTGGAGCCATTGTCACAGAGCTAACTTGCACTTGAGTGATTGCATTATTCCCAGTTGTAGTTAATGACTGAGCGTGTAAAAAACCATAAATATTGGTTGTTGCTGCTGAATAAACACTAGAATTTATGCCTGTATATGAACCAATGACGGTCTCAGTACCATCTGTTAAATTCATTAATTTTGAAGAAATTGTTGAACTCGCAGCATCAGAACCAAGGGTCAAAGTCACGAGCACCGCTAAATCATCCGATTCCCCCGTAGCTTGGCAATCTGCGATTACCAAAGAAGCATTTGGACTTAACGGACCAGAATTAACATTATTACCCAATTGCAATTGAGTATTATAACTTGCAGTCCTCAGAAAAACAACATTGGCTGGAGGCGTAGAGCTAGCCACATCACTAGAAGAACTAAATCCAATTTTGATAAGTGGATTGTTATTAGTTCCGAAAGTTCCTATAAATTTGAGATCTACTCTAAAGGTTATAGATTCGCCAGCCCCAGAAACAGAGAAACCTTGTTCCCAAGCTGCTCTTTGCCAGTCATTTGATAAAGTTATTGCTCCTATTGAAGTATCAACCATCCATGT
>CAXPPN010000034.1:0-15166 GCA_964219345.1 Aeromicrobium sp.
AATTATTAATTTCAACCGGAAATGGGGATGCTGTTATTGAAAGTGAAACTGATTTATTTTGATTTTGTGTGTTTGCTGACATACAAAAAAACATAAAAGTTAATAAAAAGAAATATTTAGGCTTCATAAGTTGGGGATTAAATAATCGAATTACATCAAATTTCATTCCACAAAAAAGCCTCGCAAATGCGAGGCTTTATAGTTTTTTTGAAACTCTTAGTTATTCAATGCTTCCGCTCCGCCAACAATTTCTAAAATTTCGTTGGTAATAGCAGCTTGTCGTGCTTTATTATAAGTCAGTTTTAATTGATCTCTAAGCTCAGTAGCATTGTCGGTCGCTTTGTGCATAGCGGTCATTCGTGCGCCGTGTTCACTTGCAAAACTATCACGAATTGCTTTGAACAATTGTGTTTTTAAAGATTTTGGAATTAATGTTTCCACAATCTCTGCTTTTGATGGTTCAAAAATATAATCCTGATTCGCATCGGCCCCATCTGCACTAGGAACAATTGGCAAAAATTGCTCTGTGGTTACGATTTGAGTTGCAGCATTTTTAAATTTATTATAAACCAATTCAATTTTATCAACGCTTCCTTCTTCAAACTTTTGCATCAAAAACTCAGCGATTTGTGCTACATTATCAAAAGTAAGGTCATCAAAAACAGTACTTTCATTGGCTAAAATTTCATACTCCTTTGAAAGGGCGTCGTTTGCTTTTTTACCAATGGCTACTACAGAAACCTTTTTCCCTGCATAGCTGTTAGCCAAATAATTGGCTTGTTTTATGATGTTAGAATTAAAAGCGCCACATAATCCTCTGTTGGAAGTAATGGTAACAATAAGAACGTTTTTGACTTCACGCTGATCTGCAAATTTACTCCCGCTATCGGCATCCAAAGTTGCGCTTAGGTTTTGTAGAAGTTCCGTCAGCTTGTCCGCATAAGGGCGCATCGCTGTGATGGCATCTTGAGCCTTTTTGAGCTTGGCTGCAGACACCATTTTCATGGCGCTGGTAATCTGCATCGTAGACGATACGGACGAAATTCTGTTTCTTATTTCTTTTAAGTTTGCCATGCTTTAAATTAGATCTTTAATTTAAAATTAATTGTATTTGGCTGATAAATCTTGTGCAACTTTTGTTAAAGTATCTGTTACCTCATCCGTAAGTTTACCCGATTTAAGTGTTGCCAAAGCATCACTGTGTTTTGCTTTCAAGAATTCTATAAATTCAGTTTCAAATTCTTTAACTTTATTTACAGGAACATCACGCAATAAGTTTTTCGATCCTGCATAAATAATCGCAATTTGATCTTCTACTGTATATGGGTCGTTTTGTGCTTGTTTTAATATTTCAACGTTGCGCTTACCTTTTTCAATAACATTAAGTGTAACCGCATCAAGGTCAGATCCAAACTTTGCAAACGCTTCCAATTCACGGAATTGTGCTTGATCTAATTTTAGTGTTCCAGAAACTTTTTTCATGGACTTAATTTGTGCACTACCCCCTACACGAGATACCGAAATACCTACGTTAATTGCTGGACGTACACCAGAATTAAATAAATCTCCATCCAAGAAAATCTGACCATCTGTAATTGAAATTACATTTGTTGGAATATAAGCCGATACGTCTCCTGCTTGAGTTTCAATGATAGGAAGTGCTGTTAAAGAACCTCCTCCTTTTACCATAGGCTTAAGAGAGTCAGGCAAATCGTTCATATCTTTTGCAATGGTGTCATCATTGATAACTTTTGCAGAACGCTCTAACAAACGTGAGTGTAAGTAAAATACATCTCCTGGGTAGGCCTCACGTCCTGGTGGACGACGAAGCAAAAGTGATACCTCACGATAGGCAACTGCTTGCTTTGATAAATCATCATAAATGATAAGTGCTGGACGACCAGTATCTCTAAAATATTCTCCAATCGCAGCTCCTGCAAATGGTGCATATACTTGCATTGGTGCAGGGTCTGAAGCATTAGCTGCTACAATTGTAGTGTAGGCCAAAGCCCCTCTGTCTTCTAATGTTTTTGCAATGTTGGCTACTGTAGAAGCTTTTTGCCCAACAGCAACATAAATACAATATACAGGCTCACCTGCATCGTAAAATTCTTTTTGATTTAGAATAGTATCAATACAAACCGTTGTTTTTCCTGTTTGACGGTCACCAATAACAAGTTCTCTTTGTCCACGCCCAACTGGGATCATCGCATCAATAGACTTAATCCCTGTTTGAAGTGGCTCAGTTACAGGCTCACGGAATACAACACCAGGTGCTTTTCTTTCCAATGGCATTTCATAAACATCCCCTTCAATTGGTCCTTTGCCATCAATTGGTGCTCCAAGAGTGTCTACAACACGTCCTACGATACCTTCTCCAACATTAATGGAAGCAATACGTCCAGTACGTTTTACTGTAGACCCTTCTTTTACAACTTTGGATGCTCCTAAAAGTACAATACCAACATTGTCTTCTTCAAGGTTCAAGACAATTCCTTCAAGACCTCCATCAAATTGAACTAATTCTCCGTACTGTGCGTTTGAAAGTCCGTAGGCACGAACAATACCATCACCAACAGTCAATACAGTTCCTACTTCGTCCAAAGAAGCGGTGGCTTCAAATCCTGAAAGTTGTTGCTTTAAAATTGCTGAAATTTCAGCTGCTTTTACGTCTGCCATTTTAATCTATTTTTAACTCATTGAACTCAAAATGAGTTCTTTTTAATCTGTTATAAATTTACTTTTAATTTCATTCAATTGGTTAGAAACACTTGCATTGTACTGCTGGTCTCCAACACGTAAGATGAATCCTCCAAGGATAGTTTCATCTACAATTTTGGTCAAGGTGACTTCTTTACTAGATAAAGCTTTTAACTTTGCCATTACCTTTTTTTCTAAAGCTTCAGTCATTGGCACTGCAGTAGTTACCGTGGCTTGTTCTTTATTGTTAAGCTCATCATACAAACGCTTATATTGTAATGCAATTTGTTCTAATAAATCAACACGCTTATTCTGTGCCAAAGTGTTGAACAAAGACTTTACTTCTTTGCCAAACTTTGAAAAAATATTTTCTAAAACAGCTGTTTTTTCTGAAAGTTTTACAACTGGTGATCTAAGCGCTTCGTTCAATTCAGGATTTGAAGCAATAGCATTAGCGATATGGTTCATTTCTTCATGAATTTTCGCTGATGTATTGTTGTCCTCTGCCACACTTAAGATGGCCTTGGCATATCGAATGGCTGCTCTTGTCCCTGACATATATTTTAATTTAAACTAGCATCGTCTAACATCGACTCTACTAATTTTTCTTGCTTTCCTTTATTTGATAATTCTTCACCCAATACTTTTTCTGCAATAGAAATAGAGAGGTCGGCAACTTGTGCTTTTAAATCTGCAATAGCTGCTTTTTTCTCGGTTTCGATGGCGGCTTGAGCTTGTGCAACTAATTTTGCAGCTTCTTCTTTGGCTTCTTCCTTAGCGTCATCAATCATTTTATTTTTAAGTTCTCGTGCTTCTTTAAGCATAGCTTCACGCTCTGCACGTGCTTCTTTCAAGAGCTTTTGATTATCGGCTTGAAGGTTTTCCATTTCCTTTTTTGCATCATCCGCGGCACTAAGTGCATTTTTGATCCCTTCTTCGCGCTCATTTACAGCGTTAAGAATTGGCCCCCAAGCATATTTTTTTAATAGCAATAAAAGCCCAACAAAAAGTAATGTTTGCCAAACAAACAGTCCAAGTGAGAATTCTTCTAATAATTTTTCCATAATAATTTTATTATGATGATGTTTTAAATTTAATTAAAAACAACCTTGCAACCAACCGTTGCAAGATTGTTTGTTTTGGATAAAGATTATACTGCAAATAATGCCGCAAATCCAATACCTTCAATCAAGGCTGCTGCAATAAGCATAGCTGTTTGAATCTTTCCGTAAGCTTCTGGCTGACGAGCGATAGCTTCCATTGCGGAACCACCGATTTTACCAATACCTAATCCTACTCCGATGACAACTAAACCTGCACCTACCATTACTGGAATTTCCATATATATGTATTTAAAAATTAAACATTCAATTTTTATTGCTCAAAATTACTAATGAGCGTGTGCTTCATCATGATGCTCGTGCTCCTCTGAAGCAAAACCAAAATATAAAGCCGATAACATCGTAAAAATATATGCTTGTAACAATGCTACCAGTACTTCAATTAGTGAGATGGCGAAGGCCAATCCAAAGGATAATGGGCTTCCCAACCAACTTTTGAATAAAAACATTAGACCAATCAAACTCATCAATACAATGTGTCCAGCTTGCATGTTGGCATACAAACGAATTAATAATGAGAATGGCTTAATGAATATCCCTAATACTTCAATAGGGATTAATATGATGTACAAAAGAATCTTTCCATACCAAGGCATAGAGTCTCCTAGTGGATCAAAAATATGTTTCCAATAGTCTTTTGTTCCTGTAAAATTTGTGATTAAAAACGTTAATAATGCCAATGCAAAAGTGACTGCAATATTCCCTGTGACATTGACACCAAGTGGGGTTAATCCAAAAATATTTAAAAACCATATAAAGAAAAATACGGTAAGTAAAAATGGCATATAGCGCATGTACTTCTTTTCTCCAATATTTGGAATGGCAATATCATCTCTGATGTAAAGCACAATAGGCTCAAAAAATCGGCCAACCCCTTTGGCTACTCCATTATTTTCTCCATAGGACCTTCCCAATCCTCTAAAAAGGAAAAACATAAGAAGAGCTGTAATCAATATCATTACAACGCTTTTTGTAATAGAAAAATCTAATGGTTTTACATTTGTGGGGTGATTATGTTCATCATAATTTATAGTTCCCTCAGCGTCTGTTTTATAAATTTTGTTGTGGTAAATTTTGTAATAATTTCCATCAACCTCTGCTAGAGTTTCTCCGTGATGAAACTTGGATGAAGCAAAAACTTTTAATCCTTCATCCCATAAAATAACAGGAAGAGGTGCCCCTATGTATTTGTGCTCGCCATCATCTGTTGTGTACGAAAATAAACTAAAGTCGTATGAATCTTGAAGGTGGTGTTGGATATATGCTTTTATTTCAGCTTTTTTGTCTGTTTTTGGGGCATCTCCTCCAGCCATCACAAAAAATGGCACAAAAAAGAAAATCAGTGTAATCGCTTTCAAAGTTGATTTGCTTCGCATTAGCAGATTTTTATCGTTGTATAAAATCGGTGCAAAGTTATGGTTTTCTATCAAAAACAAAAACAATTTTAAGGACTTTATTTTAAGTTCAAAAAACTGTTCGAAAAAACGATACAAAATCTACATTTGATTGAGTTGTTTACTGAGGTAGTATGTTTCTAAAACAAGACAAATGGTGTAAGGAATAAAAAATGAAACAAATTCAGAAAAAATTATTTCATCATCGGCTTTATAGGGTCCATAAAACACCACAAAAAACATAAAAAATTTAATAAAACTACTTGTCAAAAACAAAAAGCCAATCTGGTTATTATATTTTTCTTTTAAGGCTGTTAATCCCCAAAAAATTCCTATTGCTAACACAGCATTAATAACATAGGCCTCTATAATTAGATGTTGAAACTTAGGTAAATTCAAAAACGTATTTAGAAGAATATGAATTACAAATACAATGCTTAAAAAAATGAAGATGCGTTGAGAAAAATTTTTTGTAATTGTGTTCACTTTCTTTGGATTTTTTTGAGCTGCTTCAAGACAACATATAGCCCAACTGCAACTCCAAGAATTGCGCCAAGAGCTACAAATATTTTTTTTGAATGACCAAAATAAACATCAAGCCATTTACCAAAACGGACAAAAACAAAAACAAATATTCCCATTTGAATTCCAAGTCCAGAAAGTGCGGCAAGATTTTTAAGCGGATTGTCCTGATTTGGCCTCTGTTTCAATTGTTGGTTTTGGTTGTGTTTTTAGCTCTTTTACAGAGTCTTTCATTTGACAATTTGCATTGAAAGACGCACCAGGCTCTACGGCAAGTTTTCCTGTTTGAACCTCGCCTTGAACACGAGCAGTGGCTCGCAGGCTTAGTGTTTCAGAAACAACCAACTCGCCCTTAAAACTACCTTCAATATCGGCATTATTACATGACAAACTTCCGTTTATTTTTCCTGTGCTTCCAATAACTACTTTGCCTTTTGTGGTTAGTGTCCCAATTATAGCACCTTCAATTCTAAAGTCGCCTTCACTCATAAGGTCTCCTTCAAAACTAGTCCCTTGTGCAATTGTATTTTGCTGCGATAATAAGCCTTGCTGAGATCTGGGTTTTTTAGCATCTGTAAACATAATCCTTTATTTTAATTTTTATACTCTTCTAAGTAACGTTCTAAGTTTTTGTGGATTTGAAGGGTCTTGTAATTTTCTGATGAAATTGCAAAAAACGGTCTTTTGAAAATTTCATTTTCTTGTTCATCAATTAAAGCTGTAAAACCTTTAGCTCCATTTATACTTTTTAATCCATGAACAACTACAAATGTAGTATTTATATTATATATATCCTCAGAGACGCTTAATTGAAGAACGTCTTCGTCCTCAACCAAGCTCGTTAATTCTTCTTTAAAGTCATTTATAAGCTCTTTTTCTTCTTTGTTAAATCTAAAAATTGTTTTGAAATGATTTCCTGCAGAAAATTCTTCAAAAGAATCATTCTCTAAACTTGATAAAACATGATCTATAATATTTTGTGTTTGTTTTCCTTCAGGACTATTTGGATAATTTAATGCAACATAATTCAGACCCTCCTTATAATCTTTAAATCCATATAGGCGTCCCCTTGCACTTGCTTTCAATAATTCGAGTTTTGGTACAATTTCATCGCCTTCAAATCGGATGATTTCTTCTTCACATAAATCAATGACCTCTTGGTATTTGTTTGCTTCAAATTTTTCAAAAAGGGCTTTGTATTTTGCTTTGGGTCCTTGAGTGTCATTTTCTAGCACCGCCGCTGGATTTTTCAGTATTTGAGCATATCTAGACGTTGGATAGTCTTGAATGATACTCGTTTTCACTGAAGCTGCCAATGATTCGTTTGAAAGCAAAGTATAAACTTTATATAAGTTATATTTAGCAGGCAACACCAGTCGCTCTTCTGGATTTTGACGTAAAAGGGCCTCTAATTTTTCCTTTGACCTTTCGTAATCTTTGAATTTATTTTTATAAATCAGTCCTAATTGATAGTAAGCAAAATTTCGTTCCTTGGCTATACTATCAATTTTACTGGGCTCTTTTGGAATTTGATTAATATAGTACTCAGCTGTAAGAGTACTGGTGGCCTTTTCTGTGGTTGCTTCTGCTGTTGCATCATTCTGAGCTACATTAGTTAGTGTTTTTTTAGACCAGCGCCAATTATCTTTCAATGGACGATTTCCCCAAATATTTACAAATTCACTTTTTCCATAAGCAACCGTTGCTGTTTCATAAAAATAAAACGTCCCCGCTTTTTTGGCTTTATCAGTTGAAAACCCAGGCGTTGAGTTGACAAATTTTTGCTGTTGTGCCAATTTTTTCTCTTGTTCTGCTTTTATTTTTTCTATAAGTTGATTGAAATATTGTTCTTGTTCATCCTTTGTCATTGCAACAAGATTCAACACACTGTCATTAGTTTGTGCAATGGATTCGTAGTAAATAACATCTTGAAGATTGTCTAACCGCTTTTTTACTGCTCTATGAGGCTTAGAATTTGGTTTATAATTCAGAAGGGTGCTGTCATAATAAATGCCAGCCGCAGAATATTGAGATTTGTCAAAATAAAGATCCGCAATATTGTGATAATTCAAAGCATTAAGATAATTATCTTCAGAATTTGTTCTTAAAGAATTATTGAAATAAGTAATGGCAAGTGAATCAGAATTTAGTTTCAAGTGGTGTTTTGCAATCGTATGGTGTATACGGTCCAAATACGGTCTGTGTTCTCTGTTTTCTTCAATGTCTGACAATAATTCACTTATAGTCTCAAGGTCTCCATTGCTATAATCAAAATTATGTATTTGTTCTAAAAAAGCATTAACTCTATATGCCATAGGTACATTTCGGTTGAGTTTAATCACCTGCTGAAAAGCTATATTGGCACTATCTTTCTTGCTCATTTGATTATAAAGCTGTCCTTCAATAAAATATAATCGGCCTTTAAAAAATTTGTTTTTTGTAACTGTATACGCATTTTTTAAATGAACAATTGCAGAGTCCAATTGGTCTGTATTTATGTATGCTTGTGCCAAAGTAGCTTGCGCTTCAGCTTGATCATTTTTAGATAAGTTATTTTTTTCAATTATATCTTTCAAATTTTCGATAGCAATCGCCTCATTTTGCAAACGTAAGTTTGTTTTGGCACGCCAAATTTTGGCTAAATTTACATTATCGCTTGCAGGGTATTTAAATAAAATATAATTAAAAGCTTCTAGGGCTGGAATAAAACGACCACTAAAATAACGTGTCTTACCTAGTAATATATAAGCCTCATCAATTTGTGGGTTTTTTTCTTTTCCTTTAATGTTCATCCCGTGAGTTTGAACAGCCTTGACCGCTTTTTCTTCTGCTCGATCAAAATTTGGATTTTGCTTTTCTCTTTCTGTTGAAAATTCATTAGAAATACTAAGGCGTTCAACTGGTAAAATCTTCCAATAATTATCCTTGTAGGATTCTTCTATTTCTTTTAGACCAGCTTCAATAGCTAAATTCCCATTATACAAAACATTATATTTTGTATTTAAAGAATGCCAATTACGGTTGAGGAATTTATCTTTTTTGCGGGAACAACTAGAAAAAATCGAAATAAGGATTATAAAACTAAGGATATGTTTAAATGTGCATCTCAATTGTGGGACGTTTTTGTGTTTATTTATAACTTAAAATACTCTATAAATTGTATACAAAGTTTGTAAAAATACTCATCTTTTTGAATAAAACTAATTTTTTATCTGGTTTTAGTAATTTTTGATTGTAAATAATCCAAAGAAAAATATAAATTTTGGCGGTATATTAACAAAATTCCCATTCTAAACTTTAGTATTTTTGTCTTTTATAATTAGCAAATGGCGGCATTTTATTCTCTAACCATAAAGGCAATACATCGCGAAACTTCAAAAGCTGTAAGCATTAGTTTTGATGTTCCTAAAGATTTAAGAACCACTTTTGGTTTTGTAGCAGGACAATACCTTACGCTCAAAACAAAAATTGACGGCCAAGAGGTGCGCCGTGATTATTCTATAAGCTCAAGTCCTTCTAGTGGTGATTTGACAGTCACAATTAAAGAAATTGAAAAAGGTTTGTTTTCTCCTTTTGCTAACCAAAACCTAAAAGCTGGAGATGTTTTAGAGGTTGCTCCTCCAAATGGTCGCTTTACCTTTATTCCAAATTCAGACCATCAAAACACTGTAGTTGCTTTTGCTGCTGGTAGTGGAATAACCCCCATAATGAGTATTCTTAAAACTGTTTTAGAGTCTAGTAATAGCCAAAAATTTGTTCTTGTTTATGGGAATAAAACGCCTGAAGACACTATTTTCTTTCAAACACTTTTAGAACTTAAAGCGCAATACCCCAACAGATTACTGCTTCAACATGTAAACAGTCAAACGCAAAGTGACGATGCCCTTTTCGGTAGAGTTGATAGAGGAAACACAAACTATGTTCTAAAAAATCTAATTGATATAGAAACATCTTCTGCATACTATTTATGTGGCCCAGAGGCTATGATTCAAACTGTTAAAGAAGTTCTTATTGAGAAAGGTGTTGACGAAAGTAAAATTTTGTTTGAACTCTTTACAGCGGCATCCACAGCATCAAATGATGAAAAAATTATTTCTAATAATGGTCAAGTTGAAACCACTATTCTTGTTGATGATGAAACTGAGGTTTTTACCATGAACCCTGATCATACTATTTTGGAAGCAGCCTTGAAGCAAAATTTAGATGTCCCATACTCCTGTCAAGGTGGTGTCTGTAGTAGCTGTATTTGTAGAATAACTGAAGGGTCTGCAGAAATGCGTCAAAATAGTGTACTTACCGATAGTGAAGTGGCAGAAGGATTGGTGCTAAGCTGTCAGGCGGTGCCAACATCCTCTAAAATTTTTGTCGATTTTGATGATATTTAAAGCGCTTTTTGAACCGCTTCTACAATAGCTTCTTCTGAAATTGATGCAATTGCTTTTTCATAGCCATTCGGAAAATGATTTCCATATACTGAAGTTGGGATTTTTGGAAATTGCTCTTTATTAGCTAACAAACAATTTTCTAGGGGTTGATTAAAAGGTTTAAACCCTGAATATGGGTGAGTAACTCCCCACAATGATAGCACTTTTATGCCCATCATGGCAGCCATATGTGCATTCCCTGAATCCATAGCCAACATAACTTTTAGGTGAGACATCAATTGCAATTCTTCATCGATTGAGAGTTGTCCAGCAACAGAAATCACATTATCATATGTCTCAGCCAAAACATTGAGCTTTTTGATCTCTTCTTGACCGCCTCCAAATAAGATTACAGATCCACTTTTTTCAGAAAGAATTTTTACTAAATTTTTTGTTTTTTTAAATGGATATGTTTTTGAGGCATATGCTGCAAACGGTGCAATTCCAATATAGGGTTGAGCTCTATTTTTTAATATAGGTTCTATATTTTTTGAAAGTGGATTGGTTTTTGGAAAACTAGGATGTTCTAAAGAAAAGTCAAATCCTAATTTACGAATCACATCGGCATAGCGTTCGACCATTGGACGTAATGGTCTAAAAATTGTACCAGAAATTAATTGTTTTTTTTCTGTACGTCCTTTGTCTAAAACACTCCACTTATTCGTTGAGAGTAAAAGGCGCAATACTTTGGTTCTCAACACATGATGCAAATCTGCAATGGCATCTATTTTTAATGTTTTAATTTTTTTTGAAAGGCGTATGAGTCCAAAAACTCCTTTATAGTCAATGTTGAAATCAACAGGAATCACCTCAACACTACTCAGGTGATAAAAAAGAGGAGCAAATTGTTTTTTGGTGAGTACAGAAACTTTATGTTTTGGATGAGCTTTTATAAATGCGGCGACAACAGGCACTATCATTGCAACATCTCCTAGAGACGAAAATCGAATGATGAGTATGTGTTTTGCAGTGCCTTGCAAATAACTGTTTTATTTTACGCCTCTTAGAACAGGGTTCAATTCGTCGTCGTTGTACATTTTCATTTGTTTGTACACTTTCATGTATTTATCGCCATTTGCAATATCTTTTAAAAGATCGTCTATGGCTGTAGAAAGGTCTTCTTTTTGCTCTAGCAATGTGTCTAACTTCTTTTGGCATGCTGCTTTATGTGTATCAGTTGCATCATCACGAACGGTTTCCAAATGCATATGATAAATTTTTAAAGCTAAAATAGAAAGGCGATCTATGGCCCATGCGGGGCTTTCAGAATTGATTTTGGCATTGCTTTTTGGTTGTACATTTTTGTGAAGTTCCAAGAAATAACTATCAATGTATTCAACCGTATCGGTACGATCTTGATTTGAGGCATCAATCATACGCTTCAATTTTAAAGCGGCTACAGGATCAATATTGGGGTCACGAATAATGTCTTCGTATGCCCATTGTACGGTGTCAATCCAACATTTCCTATAGAGCAAATGTGCTATTAAATCTTCATTTTTATCATACTTATTTTCAAAAGGTTGGTCTACAGTATTTTTGATTTTGTATGTAGCAATAACATCTTGAAAAATTGAATTGGCTTTATTCGAAAACATAGTTTTATTATTTACGCTGCAAATATAATGCAATTCTTTTGTTAAAGATGGAGGAGGCCCTGAATATTGAATCCTATTTTAGTTAGTGCAAGTCCCAAAATCACAATAATCATAAGATTTGACATCCATTGAGAATTTTCGTGTTCTGTAAAATTGGCCATTATGATTGCTAGTGGGAAAAGTAAAAATATAAAGGGAGCCTCTGTTTTAGTTATGGACAAAATAGGAATTAAAATTCCAACAAGTATGGCAAAAAACAACATTATAAAAGTAAAGCGGGTTTTGCTGACTTTAAGCATCATGATATTAAAAAGACTAAACATTGCCCAAAATGCCACGGTAACTAGTAAGGCTGCAGAAAGCACTAGAAACACATTATTAAAAGCTGAAAAATCTAAACTTATTTGGGGTAATAATCTATGTAAAAACTTTAATTCATTATAAAAAATAATATTGTGAAACGATGCTAAAAGCCCAATTGAAATGATCCCAAAAAAAACAGTAAATATATTTTTTAGGACATCTGAGGATAAAAGGAAAATTGAAAAAAATAAGGGGATAAAATACAGTGCTGCTAAAGGGTAAAAAATTGTGGCTAATGCAATCCAAAATCCAGAATCAAATAATTTACGTTTGATATTAGTATTGGTTTTCAA
Source organism: Aeromicrobium sp. (assembly GCA_964219345.1). Taxonomy (GTDB): domain Bacteria; phylum Bacteroidota; class Bacteroidia; order Flavobacteriales; family Flavobacteriaceae; genus UBA3537. Next base: position 12,416 of record CAXPPN010000034.1, read on the forward strand.
GCTAAATATGCGTCTAAAACTCAATAAAATAAAAAGATTTGAAAGTAAAATAGAATGATTTGAAAGCGATTTGGGCAGCAACAAAATAAACAAACACAAATAAAACGCTGCAAAGCTATTGTTTTGGGTCAAATCATTTTTTGTGATGACAAAGACAAAGACAAATAATGCTATAAAGAATACGATAAAAGCAAAGAATTCTTTAAGATAACTAACTGGTAATGCGTCTATTTGATACGTATCAAAGCGTTGAAAAACAAAAACACATACAAGCAGAAATAAAAAAATGATATAGTGCGAAGGCTTAGATGTTTTAAAAAAGCTTGTAATCATTTGACGTGTTGCTTATATTTGCAACGTAAATATAAGATTATTCTGTGCGGAAGCACAAATTGATAAATTTTTTAAAAACACATCATGAAAGATTTTTTTGCAGGTATCCAGGAATTTTTTGAAACCGTACTGTTCGTTCCTTTTAATGTTTTAAGAGAAACAGAGCTCGAAAATTGGTGGATTGCCAATCTTGTGACGTGGATTTTCTTGGTTATTCTTATAGTAAGTTTTACCTATTGGATGTTACAACTTAAGTCATTTAATGACAAAAATGAAGAGGATAAAAGTATTTCCTCGCATTCGTTTTTATAGATCAAATCCTAAATCTTTTCTGAAATTCATGCCTTCAAAATTTATTTTTGAAACCTCAGTGTAGGCTTTTTCTAAAGCATTTTTATAATCAGTTCCAAACGCTGTAACAGCCATGACTCGACCTCCAGAAGTCACAACTTCGTCATTACTGTATTTTGCACCAGCATGAAAAACTAGCGCATCTTTGACATTCTCAAATCCTGATATTGTTTTACCCTTTTCATAAGCCTCTGGATACCCCCCTGAAACAAGCATAACAGTAGTCGCTGTTTGTGGATTGATGTCTAAGTTAATTGTATGCAAAGTTTGATTTTTTATGGCTGTAAAAATCTCCATCAAATCTGTATTAATTCTTGGCAAAACAGCTTCTGTTTCGGGATCTCCCATACGTACATTATATTCTATGACTAATGGTTCGTTATTGACCACAATGAGCCCAATAAATATAAACCCTTTATATGGTGTTTTGTCTTTTTTTAGGCCTTCAACTGTTGGTTTTACGATACGTTCTTCAATTTTGGATAATAATGTTTCATCGGCAAAAGGGACTGGAGAAATAGCACCCATCCCGCCTGTGTTAAGCCCTGTATCGCCCTCTCCTATACGTTTATAATCTTTTGCTGTAGGCAAAATTTTATAGTGTAATCCATCGGTAAGTACAAAGCAGCTCAATTCTATCCCGTCCAAAAATTCTTCGATAACGACTTTGGTACTTGCAGCGCCAAACTTGGAATCGACCAACATATTTTTTAGTTCAAATTTTGCTTCTTCGAGATCATCAATAATTAGAACACCTTTGCCTGCGGCAAGTCCATCGGCCTTTAGAACATAAGGTGGTGAAAGTGTTTCCAAAAAAGAAAACCCTTTTTCAAGATCATTGGCTGTAAAGCTTTGATAGGCCGCAGTAGGAATGTGGTGGCGAAATAAAAATTCTTTAGCAAATTCTTTACTTCCTTCTAATGTAGCAGCAGCTTTTTGAGGGCCAATTACGGCAACATGTTTCAAAGCATCATCATTTAAAAAGAAATCATGCACGCCATTCACCAAAGGGTCTTCTGGGCCCACAACAACCATTTCTATGTTGTGGTTTAAAACTACAGATTTTATACTTTCAAAATCAATAACTGAAATATCTAAATTTGTGGCAACAGACAAAGTACCTGAGTTGCCTGGTGCTGCATACAAATTGGTACACAATGGGCTTTGTGCAATTTTCCATGCAAAGGTATGTTCTCTTCCTCCTGATCCTAATACTAAAACGTTCATAGTTTAATATGCTTTTGCGTCGCCTTTAATGGCTTTAATAATGGTTTGAATAATAATTTTGAGGTCCAAAAGTAAGGACCAATTTTCAATATAAAAAATGTCATATTTTACGCGGCCAATAATATCCTTGTCTGTCTCCACTTCACCTCTATAGCCACTCACTTGCGCCAGTCCTGTAATCCCTGGTTTTACAAAGTGCCGCACCATAAATTTATCAACCTTGTTGGCATACATTTCTGTATGACTCAGCATATGAGGGCGAGGGCCAACAACAGACATATCGCCTATAAAAACATTAAAAAATTGTGGGAGTTCGTCTATACTTGTTTGCCGAATAATTTTTCCAATTTTAGTAATGCGTTGATCTTCTTTTGAAACTTGTATGATGTTTGCTATTTGGTTGGGTACCATTGATCGGAATTTAAAACAATTGAATGTTTTGTAATTGTACCCATTTCGTTGTTGTGTGAAAAATACAGGGCCTTTGGATTCCATCTTGATTAGAATAGCAAGCAAAGGAGTCAGCCAAGACATAATAAAGATAATGACTAATAGTGAAAAAATAAGATCAAAAATTCGTTTTATCGCCATGTTAAAAGAATCATCCAAAGGAATAGATCTAAATTCTAATACAGGAACAAGACCATAAAAATCACGTTTTAGATCTTTATTTAAAACAGTGTTTTGCTCTGGAACAAATTTGACCACTTTTAAATTATTATCTGCAAATTTTGTAATGACTTTGACGTCCTCGGTATTTAATTCTGAAAGGGCGCAATAGATTTCATCAACCCCCTCATTTTTTATAAATTCAAAAAGTGCCGTTAAATCTACTAATGC